>CAVWHZ010000001.1:0-52283 GCA_963754915.1 uncultured delta proteobacterium
GCCGTCAATCCTCGCGGTACACGGCCAGCGACCCCTCGTTCTCCCACACCTCGACCTTCGAGACCGTGACCCGCCCGCCCTCTATCTCGCGCAGCCGCCGCCCGGCCTCCTCGTAGAAGTGCCGCGCCAGGTTCTCGGCGGTGGTGTTCACCTCGTCGAACGGCGGAACCTCGTTCACGTTCCGGTGGTCGAAGCGGCCGCCGATCTCGGCGACGAGGCGCTGCAGATCCGCGAAGTCGACCACCATGCCGAGCTTGTTCAGCGTCGACGCTCGGGCGTGGATGCGGACGCGCCAGTTGTGGCCGTGAAGCCGCTCGCACTTGCCCGGATGGAACCGGATCTGGTGGGCGGCGCTGAAGAGGAAGTCCTTGGAGATCTCGTAGACCGGGACGCCCATGCGGCGGGCAATATAGCCTCGCTTCGCCCGCGGCGCACCCGCGCGGGTCAACGCTCCGGGGCGACGCCGGCGTCGGAGGCCCGCGGTCGCCCGCCGCGGGCCGCTCCGCGGGCCTCGGCGCGCGTCCGCGATGCGGCCCGGGACCGCTCGGGTCCCGGATTCGGCGCGAGCTCGAGGAAGTACTGATAGCGCAGGAAGCGGTGCTCCCGGACGAGCGAAAGCCCGGCCCCGCGCGCGGCGGCGAGGAGCGCGGCGCGGCTCACTCTGTGGGCGGGGGGCGGACCCACCGGCAGACGGCGCTTGTGGAAGTCGATGACGACGATGCGGCCGCCGGGACCGAGGCGGCGAGCGAGCCGCTTCAGGTAGCCCACCCCGTCCGGAAAGTGGTGGAAGGTGTTCACGATCAGGACGACGTCGCAGGTCCGAGGCGGAAGGGATCCGCGCACGCCTCGGGAGAGCATCGCGTGGACGTTGTCGATGCCGGACCGCTGCAGGCGCTCACGCAGGACTTCGGTCATCCGCCTCTCGACGTCGATGGCGTACACGGCGCCTCGCGGGCCCACCGCGCGCGCGAGGCGCAGCGCGAAGTAGCCGGGCCCGGCACCGACGTCGCACGCGGTGGCGCCGGCTCGCAGGGCGAGGGCGCGGACGACGCGGTCAGGCTGCTGCCAGGCGGCCCGATCTGCTCCCTCGAGGCGGGCGAGGTAGGTCGCGAGGTCGGCGGGGTTGCCGTGCCGGCGGCCTGGCCCGACGGGCCCGCCGTGGCCCTTCCTCGAGTGATCCCCGCCGGCGGAGGACGGGCACTTCGGACCCATCGTCACCTCACCTCGAGCCGTTTGACCCGCCAGGGAGACCCTCGGTCCCTCGAATCGAGATGGAGAGGAGGCGCCGGACCGCCGCGGCCGGGTCGGGTCCCTCGAGCCAGGCGCGGATGGCGGCCACGCCGAAGGCGCCCGCGGCGACGACCGCCGCGGCGTTTGTCTCGTTTACGCCGCCGAGCCCGAGGAGCGGCAGGCCGAGGGTGGATGCCTCCCGAAGCCGGTCGAGCCCGAGGGGCGCTCCATAGGCGCGCTTCGACGGCGTGTCGTAGATCGGGCCGAAGGTGCCGAAGTCTGCCCCGCCGTCGCGGGCCCGCGCCACGTCAGCGGCCGCGTGGCACGACACGCCGACGAGCGCCTCGGGACCGAGCAGGCGCCTCGCATCCGCGGGCGAAAGGCCGGTGGACGGGAGGTGCACCCCGTCCGCGCCGGCGAGCAGCGCCACGTCCAGGCGATCGTTCACGAGCAGCGCCTGGCCGGCGGCGGACGTCGCCGCGCAGAGCAGCCGCGCCAGCCGAAGCAGGTCCCGGCCCCCGAGTTCCTTGGCGCGCAGCTGCACCGCGACCGAGCGCGGCGGGAGGCCGGCGAGCGCGGCCGCCACCCGCGCCGGGACGTCGGCGCCGGCCGAGAGGTCCGTCACGAGGTAGACACGCGGCAGGAGGGCGGGCATCATTCGGCGATTCCGGCGGCACCGAGCCCGACCGCGAGGAGAACCCCGTGAACGGCGACCTGAAGAGCCTGCTGGACTTCGTGGAGATCCAGAAGAAGAGGCAGGCGAGCCACTTCCCCACGGTGAAGTTCGAGAAGCTCCTGACCTTCATGGGGACGACGAGCCTCCCGGGGACGCACGCGACCGTGGCCGTGCTCCCGGTCGCGCGGCTGGAGCCCGGTGCCACTTCGTCCGAGATGCGAGTCCACCTGCGCGGGTCCCTGCCTCGGCCGCTCGCCCGCAACGAGTGCATCACCGTCCACATCGACAAGGTGGAGCAGTACCAGGGGTACCAGATCAAGTCGAAGCCGCTTCCGGCGGCGGGCTCCGAGGGCCAGGTCTTCGCGCAGCAGGGCGACGACCTGGTCGTCGAGGGGCGGCAAATCTACACCGTCCACCACAGCCCCTACACCATGAAGTTCTTCGAGCAGATCCCCTTCGAGGAGGTGCTCCAGGTCGTCGGCGGAGCGCGATTCGCCCTCGTGGGGATGGGCGAGGCGGCCAACATCTCCCCGCGCTTCGTCTTCTACTCCGAGACCAAGCTGGACCGCCCGGTCTTCTTCCACGGCGACGGCCTCGCCCTCAAGACCTACATGAACCTGAAGCAGAACAGGCAGGAGACGCGGCTGCTCCTCGATCTCGACAGCTTCGAGGGCTTCGCGCTGCGCGGCACGGTCGAGGAGTTCGCTCCGCACCAGCACCCCGAGGCCTACGACCGCATCTGCCAGGGCTTCGCAGCGGGGAACTGGGGCCGCCCGTCTCGCGTCTTCCGCTTCGTCGCCGACCAGTGGGTGCCGATCAAGCCGTTCCACTAGCCGCCTTAGCGCGGGGTCCCCACGAGCCCGCTCATCGGGCTCGACGCCGAGGCGTGGAGCCGCATGGGCATGCGTCCCGCCAGGAAGGCCTTGCGCCCCGCGCTCACTCCCTCGCGCATCGCCGCGGCCATGAGCACCGGGTCGGCCGCCTCGGCGATCGCCGTGTTCATGAGGACCGCCACCGCGCCGAGCTCGAGCGCCACCGCAGCGTCACTGGCCGTGCCGACGCCCGCGTCAACGAGCACCGGGACCTTCACCGTCTCCATCAGGATCCGCAGGTTGTAGGGGTTGCGAATGCCGAGCCCGGAGCCGATGGGCGCGGCGAGCGGCATCACGGCGGCGCACCCGGCGTCCTCGAGCTTCCGCGCCGTCACCGGGTCGTCGTTGGTGTAGGGCAGCACGGTGAAGCCGTCCTTCACGAGGACCCGCGATGCCTCGAGCAGTCCCTCCACGTCCGGGAAGAGCGTGCGTCGGTCGCCGATGACCTCGAGCTTGACGAGCTCGCCCATGTCGAGCTCGCGCCCCAGCCGGGCGGTTCGGATGGCCTCCTCGGCGGTGAAGCACGCGGCCGTGTTCGGCAAGAGCTTCATGCCGCGCGGGATCCACTCCAGGAGCGACTCGGCGCCCTTGGCCTTGAGGTCCAGCCGGCGCACGGCGACCGTCACCACCTCCGCTCCCGAAGCCTCGAGTGCGCTCTTCATGGTGGGGAAGTCCTTGTACTTCCCCGTTCCGACGAGCAGCCGGCTCGTGAAGGTGTAGGACCCGATGGTCCAGCTGTCCACGGCGCGCGCGTCCAAGGCTAGCCTCCTCCGACGAAGGCGACGATCTCCACCGCGTCGCCCATGCGCAGCACTCGTGCGGGATGATCGGCTCGGGTGACGACCGTCTCGTTCACCTCTACCGCCACGCGCTGCGCCTTGATTCCGAGCTGGGCGAGCAGAGCCGCGACGGTGATCCCGTCCGGGACCTCCCGGACCTCTCCATTCAAGGTGACCTGCATCGCATGGCGATCTACAGCGCCCGCCCGGGGAACGCAAACCCCTCCTCGACCCGGCCCCGCCCTGGCCCTAAGCTCGGTCCCGTGACGGGCGATCTCGCCATTCGACCGCTTTCCCTGGGCGAGGTCGTGGACCGGGCGGTGGCCCTCACCCGGGCACGCTTCCGGGCGCTCTTCGCCGTCGCGTTCGTGGCCGGCCTCCCTGCCCTCGCCCTCTATCGAGCCTACGCCTCGGTGCTCTCGGAGCTCCTCGACGCCGCCTTGACCCGCCACGCGCTTCCTCCCGGCGGCGCCGTCCGGCTCGGCGCGTGGTCGGCGGTGGTTCTGGGGGCAAGCTCCCTCTTGCAACTCGTCGCCACCGGGGCCGCTGCCGCCGTGGTGGCCCCGCTGCTCGAGGGGGCTTCGTCCGCGCCCGGCGCCGGCGCCGACCTGCGCCGCGCTCTCGCCCGGGCGGGGCCGGTGACCGCGACCGCCCTCTCGGTGATGGGGGCGCTCGCGCTCCTCGCCGTCGCCGGGGCGGCCCCGGGAGCGATCGCCGCAGCCGCGCTCGGCGGCGTGGCCCAGGCAGTGGCAGTGGCCGGGGCGACGCTCGGGGCCCTCGCTGTCGCGCTCTGGGCGGTGGTGCGGCTCGCGCTCGCCCCGTCGGCGAGCGGGTCCGAGGGACTCTCGGGGCCGCGCTCGCTTCTGCGGAGCTACCAGCTCATGGGCGCCGCCCCGGGAGAGCGGCTTGCCGACCGGCCCGGGTTCCGGGTGTCCGCGATCTTCCTCGTGACGTTCCTGCTCGCCCTCGCGGTGAACGGCCTCGCCGGCCTTCCGAGGGCAGCGCTGGGCTTGCTCCTCGGAGGGAGCGCGGCCGGCCCGCTGCCGCCGCTCCCGCTTCCCGCCGAGCTCGCAGTGGGGCTGCTCGAGGCGGCCGGCAACGCTGCCGTCCAGCCGTTCGGGCTCGTCGCTCTCACCGTGTTCTACTTCGACCGCCGGGCCCGTCGCGAGGGCCTCGACCTCGAGCGCTGGGCGGACGGGCTCGCGGCGGACGGGAGGATGCCCTGAACCTCGGCTTCCCCCTCTTGCTCGCCACCCTCCAGGCCCCGGGCACGGCCGCCGGGCAGCTGCCGCCCGAGGACGCTGCCCGGCTCGAGCGGGTCGCTGCCCTCGCCGCCATGCCGGACGCGCCGGGCCTGCGCCCGGGCGACCGCGAAGCGCTCGACGCTGCACTCGCCTCCCTGGGTCCGTCCCCTCCGCCGAGCACCGACCCGTCCCCGGCCCGCTGGGCGGGCCGGCTGTGGGACTGGTTCCTCGATCTCCTCGGCACGCCGGAAGCCGAGCGCTACGCCTCCGCGGGCCGGCTCGCCTTCCTCGGAGCTCTCGGGGGCGCGGCCGCGGCGACCCTCTGGGCGCTTCGGCGACGCCGCGCTCGCCGGGGATTGGCAGCTGCTTCCGTGCCGCCCGCGGTGAGCTCTCCCGACGACGGCGAGGCGGCTGCCCGCCGCGCCGAGGACGCGCTCGCTCGCGGCGCGACCGCCGAGGCGGTCCGCCACGCCTTCCTCTCCGCCCTTGCGACCCTCGAGCGTCGCGGGCGGCTTCCGCGGCGGCGAGACCTCACCAATCGGGAGCTCGCGAGCGAGCTCGGCGGTGCGCAAGACGGGGTCGCGGCGACCTGGGGATGGCTCGCGGCCCGCTTCGAGCGGGCCGTCTACGGACGCGCTCCCGTCAACCCTGTGGAGGCGCTCGAGGTGCTGGCCCGCTCCCGGGCGCTCCGCCGCCAGCTCGACAGGAGCGCCCGATGAGGCGCGTCGGCGCCGCGCTCGCGCTGGCGGCGCTCGCCGTCTTTGCCGCGGCGTCCGCCGTGGCCCACCGCCGCGAAGCGGGGGCAATGGCGCGCTTTGCCCGTGGCGTCGAGGGAACCGGGCCCCGAGGCAGCGCCGCCCTGTATCGCTGGGCGGCGTCCACCGGCCGGACCCCGATGCGGGTCGCCGGGGACGACGCCGTGCCCGCCGGTGCGGTCTGGATCCTCGACGGGCCGGCCGCACCGCTCGGCCCCGGCGAGTCCGAAGACCTCCTCGCGCACGCACGCGAAGGCGGGCTCGTCGTCTGGGCGCTCGGGCCCGAGCCGCAACCGGAGCTGGAAAAGCGGCTGCGACTGCGCCGCGACGCGCGGCGAGCGCAGACCGGTCAACGCCAGCTTGCCATCGCGCCGCACCCGCTCTTCCGCGGCCTCTCGCCGCGCGGCCGCTGCGAGCCGATGGAGAGCCGCGTGCCCGGCGCGCTCGCAGTGGCGGGCATCGACGGAGGGGCCGAACCGTGCGCGGCGGCGCTCTCGATCCCGGTTGGCCTGGGCGAGGTCGTCGTCCTCGCCGGCGGCGAGCTCCTCGCCAACCGCTCGGTAGGCGAGGCCGATGGCCTCGCCTTCTGGGCCCGCGTCGCCGCGCGCGGGCCGCTGGCGTTCGACGAGCGCCACCTGGCCGGCCGTCCCGGGCCTCGCCTGCCTCGAGGTCTTTGGACGCTGCTCGTCCAGGCGGCGCTCGCTACCCTGCTCGCCGGGTGGGCGTTCCTCCCGAGGTTCGGGGCCGTGCGGCCGCCTCCACCGGAGCGCGCGCCGGGCACGACCGGATACCTCGGCTCGCTCGGGGAACTCTACCGGCGCGCCGGCGCCGAGCCCGAGCTGGTGAGGTCGGCGCTCGAGTCCTTGCGGGCCCGCGTGCGGGAGCGGGCTGGCATCCCCCGCAACCAGCCGGACGCGGAGGTGGCGCGCTGGCTCGCCCGGCGCAGCCCCGAGGCGTCGAGAGCCTTCGCCGCGGCGGCGGCAGCAGGCGCCGCTTCGCGGGCCGGCGTCGCTGAACTCGTCCGGGTCACCCAGGCCGCCGCCGACCTCGAGACGGCGCTCGCTGCCCGCGGTCGCCGGGGGTGAAAGCGCCCCTGGGCTGGGCTATGGTGCGCGCCATGTTCGTCGCGAGCGCGCAGGGCGTCCGCGACCGCCTTCGGTCGGAGATCGCCAAGGTGGTCGTGGGCCAGTCGGAGGCGGTCGACGAGGTGCTCGCCGCATTCGTGGCCGGGGGCCACGTATTGCTCGAGGGCGTCCCGGGCGTCGCGAAGACCCTGCTCGCGAAGGCGCTGGCGCGCTCGCTCGACCTCGCCTTTGCACGCGTCCAGTTCACTCCCGACCTCATGCCCGCCGACATCCTCGGCACGAGCGTCTTCCGACCGGCGACGGGCACCTTCGAGCTCGTGCGCGGCCCTGTCTTCACGGACGTTCTGCTCGCCGACGAGGTGAACCGGAGCCCTCCCAAGACGCAGGCGGCGCTGCTCGAGGCGATGGAGGAGCGACAGGTGACCCTCGAGGGGGTCCCCCACGCGCTCGGGCCGTTCTTCTTCGTGGTCGCCACCCAGAACCCGGTCGAGTACGAGGGAACCTGGCCCCTGCCGGAGGCGCAGATCGACCGGTTCCTGGTGAAGGTCCGCGTGGGCTACCCCTCCGCTTCGGAGGAGGGCGAGCTCCTGCGGCGCGCCGGCGAAGGCGCGGACGTGCACGACCTCGCCGCGGCCGGCGTTCGCCCTGCGCTTGGCCGCGAGGAGCTCTCCGGGATGCGCACCGCCGCCCGCCGCCTGCCTGCCTCGCCGGAGGTCCTCGACTACGTGGCACGGCTCACGCGGGAGAGCCGCGCCCTGTCGCGGGTCCGGCTCGGTGCAAGTCCCCGCGCGGGGCTCGCGCTGCTCGCCACCGCGCGCGCCACGGCGGCGCTCCGCGGCGCCGAGTGGCTCTCCCCCGACGACGTGAAGGCGGTGGCCCGCCCCGTGCTCCGCCACCGAATCCTCCTCGTCCCGGAGGCCGAGCTCGAGGGCGCGACCCCCGACGACGTGGTCGAGGAGCTGCTGGCAACTGTGGAGGTCCCGCGGTAGCGACGCTGCCGACGTCCCGCGCCGCGGGCCTTGCCGCCGCGGGGGCGCTTCTCGCCCTCGCCGGCATCGCCTGGCCCGGGCTCTGGGCACCGCTCGCCGGGCTCGACGTGGTGCTGCTCGCTGCCATTGCCGCGGACGCGCTGCGCGCCCCGCGAGCGGGGACGGTCACCGCCCGGCGCACCTTCGGGGAGCCGATGTCGGCCTTTGCACCGAACCGGGTGGGCCTTGAGCTCCGCTCCGAATCCGCGACGCCGCTCGATCTCGCGGTTGCCGACTCGCCGCCTGCGACGTTCCGCTCCGAGGGCCACCGCGCAGGGCTCGTCCTCCCCGCCGGAGGCTCGGCCCGGATTGCCTACGTGGTGGTGCCTGGAGAGCGCGGAACCTTCGCCTTCGGGGACCTGTACCTTCGCGCCGCCGGTCCGTGGGGCCTTGCCGCGCGCCAGTGGCGGCTGCCCCTCGCCGCGCCGGTGCGCGCCTACCCGGACCTGCGCGGCCTGGCCCGGCTCGGCGGCCCTCGAGACCTCGGACCGGGCGCGTCGCGCCGGGGCGGGTCGGCAGAGGGGCGCGAGTTCGAGGGCCTGCGGCCGCACCTGCCGGGCGACGACGTGCGCCGCGTGGACTGGAAGGCCACGGCCCGCCGCGGGACCCCGGTGGTGCGGGAGATGGGTCCCGAGCGCAGCCAGACGGTATGGCTGCTGCTCGACTGCGGCCGCTCGCTCGCCGGGAGGCTCGCGGATGGCCGCAGCCGCCTCGACGAGGCCGTCGACGCCTGCCTTGCGCTGGCGCGCTCGGCGGCTCGCGGCGGGGACCGGGTCGGGCTGCTGGCATTCGGCGCCACCGTGCGGGCGATCGTCCCGCCGGGGCGCGGCAGCGCCCAGCTTGGCCCGGTGGCGGCTGCCCTCTGCGGGCTCGACCCGCGACCGGAGGACCCCGACGTCGCCGGGGCCCTCGACCTCCTGGAGTCGCGCCAGTCGCGCCGCGCGCTCGTCGTGCTCTTTACCGACGTCCCCGATCCGGACAGCGGCCGGGCACTTCTCGCGCGAGCGGCGCGGCTCTGCCGCAGACACCTCGTGCTCGTCGTCGCCGCAGCCGACCCGGCGCTTGCCGCAGCGGCGTCGCGGCGACCGGCCGACGCAGAGGACGCCTACGCGAGGGTGGCCGCCGAGCGGATCCTGGCCGAGCGCGAAGGTGCGCTCGCGCGCCTCCGGGCGGTGGGGGTGGGCGTGGAGAGCGTGCCGGCGCATCGGCTGGCAGCCGCCGCCGTCGGGGGCTACCTCGCCGCCAAGACCTCCGGCCGGCTATGACCGGGCGGCGCCGTCCGGCCAAACGAGGGTGAGGAGCACCGCGGTGTCCTCGTGCGCCTCGATGTCGTGAGCCATACCGCGCTCGAGCGTGACGAGGCTCCCCGCAGGCAGGTCGAGTGGGCCTTCCGGCAGCCGCAGCATGGCGCGCCCGCGCAGCGTCTGGACCGAGACCCTCGCCTCGGCCCGGGCCTCGCCGAGTCGCGCTCCCGCCCGCATCGCGAGCAGCACCACTCGCAGGTCGGGGTACTTCACCAGGGTGACGGCACTGTGCCCCTCGGTGATGAACGCCGGCTCGCTCCGCAGGTGCAGCTCGACGTCGGCGAGGTTGAAGTGTCCGATGGGGTCGCGCAGGTGATCGAGGTGCGTGCGCACCACTCCGGGGGCGGGGCGCGGGCCCGGACGGCGGGGGGAGATATGGGCAACCGGCATGTCGTTTCTCCTTGGGGTCGTTCGCCTCATTCATAGGAGCGTGCGACTCGCCGGCACCACTCATGCGGGGCTGCACCCTGGATCATTCGGTGCTAGATTCGTTGCTCGGCGTTCCGCGGTTCCGCGCGGTCGGCGGCGGGCGCGGCCCCGGGGCGGGGCCGCAGGAGGCTTGGGTGGGTCGGGTGGCGGCGGGAGTCCGCGTCGAGGAGCGCGAAGGTGCCCAGGCTGGCCGCGCCGCGCGCCGCGGCACGGCTCCGCTCACTCGCTTCCACCAGCTCGTCACCGCCGAGTCCCTCTCTTCCCGCGCCGGTGGGGGCGCCGCCCGCCTCGCGCCCGCGCTGGCGCTCGCCGCGGTGGACCTAAACCCGCACCAGGTGGAGGCCGCCGCGTTCGCGCTCGCGGCGCTGCCCACCGGCGGCGCCGTCCTCGCCGACGAGGTCGGGCTCGGCAAGACCATCGAGGCCGGCCTCGTGGTGGCCCAGCTCGCAAGCGAGGGCCGCGGCCGCACCATCGTCCTCGTCCCGGCGTCGCTGCGCAACCAGTGGCGGGACGAGCTGCGCTCCAAGTTCGGCCTGGACGCCGAGGTGGTCGATGGCGAACGGGCCCGCGCCGCGGGCGGCAACCCCTTCGACCTGCCCGGCGTGGTCATCGCCTCGCACACCTTCGGGGCGCTCCGGGCCGACGAGCTCGGGCGCGTCCCCTGGGACCTGGCAGTGGTCGACGAGGCCCACCGCCTGCGCAACGCGTGGAGGCGCGACCACCGCACCGGACAGGCCCTGAAGAAGGCGCTGCGCCGCTGCCCCAAGCTGCTCCTCACCGCCACGCCGCTGCAGAACGACCTCATGGAGCTGCTCGGGCTCGCGAGCTTCGTCGACGACGCGCTGCTCGGCAGCGAGGAGTCCTTCCGGACGCAATACGCCAGCGGGGAGCTCGACGAGGACCGCGCCGCCGACCTCCGCGCTCGCCTCGCCCCGGTGGTGACGCGCACGCTGCGGCGCCAGGTGAAGGAGCACGTCCGCTTCACCGCGCGGAGGTCCATGGTGGAGGACTTCGCGCCCACCCCGGAGGAGCAGGCCCTCTACGAGCGCGTCAGCGACTACCTCCGCAGGGAGGACGCCCACGCCATCCCGAGGGCGCGTCGAGCGCTCATGGTGCTCGTGTACCGGAAGATCCTTGCCTCGTCGAGCTTCGCGCTGGCCGCGACCCTGGAGCAGCTGGCGGGGTCGCTGGAGCGGCGCATCGCCGGCGTGGCCGCGCTCGCCGACGAGTGCCCCGACCTCGATGCCTTCGCGGAGGAGGCGGAGGAGCTCGGCCCCGACGCCGAGGGCGCCAGCCCCCGGCGCACGCCGGCGCTCCTGAGGCAGATGGGCGCGGAGCTCGCCGAGCTGCGCGCCTGCGCGCGCGCCGCCCGGGCGCTCCGGGCGAACGCGAAGGGGGAGGCCCTGTCCCGCGGGCTCGACCGGGCGTTCACGGTGGCCCGCGCGTGCGGCTGGCCGGAGAAGGCGGTGGTGTTCACCGAGTTCCGGCGCACCCAGGATTACCTCCGGGACCTGCTCGCCTCGCGCGGCTACTCGGTGACCTGCCTGTCGGGGGACGCGGGAAACGCCGACCAGCGCCAGGCACTGGTGGAGGAGTTCCGGGACCGCACGCAAGTGCTCCTCATGACCGAGGCCGGCGCCGAGGGGCTGAACCTCCAGTTTTGCAACCTGGTCGTGAACTACGACCTCCCCTGGAACCCGCAACGGATCGAGCAGCGCATCGGCCGATGCCATCGCTATGGCCAGTCCCGGGACGTGTTGGTGGTGAACTTCCTCAACCGGGCCAACGCGGCCGACGCCCGCCTCTTCGAACTCCTCGGGGAGAAGCTGAAGCTCTTCGACGGCGTCTTCGGCTCCTCGGACGACGTCCTGGGCGCGCTCGGCAGCGGCGTCGACTTCGAGCGCCGGGTCCTCGAGATCTACCAGGCCTGCCGCTCCGGCGACGAGGTCGACCGCGCCTTCGCCGACCTGCGCCGAGACCTCGAGGGACGGATCGAGGCGCGCCTGGCGGCCGCGCGCTCGCTGCTCTTCGAGCGCTTCGACGGGGACGTTCGCTCCCGGCTGCGGCTCGCCGCACGGGAGGCCGAGGAGGCCGTGGCGAGGCGCGAGGCGGACGAGGAGGCCCTGGTCGAGGCCGTCCTCGGGGGCGGCGGCCCGCTCGCCGCTACCGACGGGGAGAAGCCTTCGTCGCGGGTGCGCCGCGCCAGGCTGGCCCGGGCCGCCGCGGAGGCCGTGCGGGCGCGGCCCGCCGAGGCGGTGCACCGCCTGGAGGTGGACGCGCGCGAGCTCCCGGCGCGGCTGGGCCAGCTCGCAGGACGCGAGGGCTGGTGGTTCGCCTGGCGCTTCTCCTTCGGCGGGCTTGCACCCGAGGAGCAGGTCGCGCACCTCGTGCTCTGGCACGACGGGCAGGCGTGGCGCGGACTCGAGCCCTCCGACGCCGGAGCGTTCGCGTCGCTGCCGGCGCGCGAGGGCCGAGGCGCGCCCGGCGGGGCCGCGGCACTGGGATCCTCCCAGGAGGAGGCGCTCGACAGGCTCCACCGCGAGATGCAGGCCGCGGTGGAGGCGCGCTCGTTCACGGCGTACGACGAGGCCCGCGAGCGGTGGGATCGGGCCGCCGAGGACGCACTCGGACCACCGCGCCGCGCAGCCGAGGAGGCGCGCGCCGCGTGGGCGAGGGCTCGTTCCGCGCTGCCTTCCGAGGCCGGGCTGCCACTGCGGGACCGGCGGGCGCTGCTCGAGCGCGCCGAGCGCGAGTACCGACGCCGGCTCGAGGACCTGCGGGCCGCGGAGGCCCTGCGCTACGGCGACAAGGACCGGGCGCTCGCCGAGATGCGCCGGAGGGCGGAGGTGCGCGGCCAGCGCAAGCTCGTCGCCACGGCCTGGTGGCGCTGCGGATAGGTGGGTCGCGAGCTGCCCGGGCCCGGAGGTTCGCGTCTCCGCGAAAGGCCCCTCCGTAAAGGATTGCCACCGGCGATCGCGCCCGCCATCATGGCGGCGGCACCGCAGCGGGGAGGCTCACCGATGACCCTCGACCTCGAGTTCCTGGACCGCACGCCGCCCGAGGGCGCCCGCGTCCTCGCCCTGGCACTGCTCGCCGACGCGGCCGACGCCGCCGCCCGCATCGGAGGGGACGAGGAGGCACTCCACGACTTTCGCGTCGCGCTTCGGCGCTTGCGCTCGACCCTGCGCTCCTGGCGACCGGCGCTGGGCGAGGTGCTCCGCAAGAAGGACGAGCGCCGTCTGAGGAAGATCGCCCGGGCCACCAACGAGGCTCGGGATGCCGAAGTTCTGCTGGCCTGGCTCGCCGAAGCCCAGGAGGAACTGGCGGGGAGCCACCGCCCCGCCGCCGCCTGGCTGGCTGCCCGAACGGAGCAACATCGCCGCCACTGCTCGGACAGGCTGCGCGACGGCTCCGCCGAGCGCCTTCGGAGGCTCGCGGGAAGGATGGCGCGGCGGGTCGCGGGCGGCACCGGCCGCGGCAAGGCAGGCGAGACCTTCGGCGGCGCGCTCGCCTCGCTGGTGCGCGCGCAGGCCCGTTTGCTCCGCGACGCGCTCTTGCGGGTGGCGTCCGCGGAGGACGTCGCCCATGCCCACCGAGCCCGCATCGAGGGCAAGCGCCTGCGCTACCTCCTCGAGCCCCTGCGCGGGACGCCCACCGTCGACTCGAGCGGTGCGGTCCGGGCACTGAAAGGCCTGCAGGACACTCTGGGCGACCTGCACGACGCCCACGCGGCCGCCGCTGCCATCAGCTGCGCCCGGGTCGAGGCCGCGGCGGAGCGCGTGCGCGCCCCCGGGCCGACCGAGGCAGGCCCGGGGCTCCGCCCGGGCCTGTTGGCGCTGGAGCGGGCCGCGGGCAAGCGGGCCCGCACCCTCTTCGAGCGGCTGGATGCAGAGGTGCTCGCGGGAAAGGGCGTCTCCGTCCTCGACCCGGTCTACGCGGTGGTCACCGCCCTGGAGGAACGCTGTGCAGCCGGCACCGGGGACCCGCCGGCGGCGAGGCGCCGCTTCCTCCTTACCCAGCTGCCCGACACTGCGCGGTGGGGTGCATCCACGGAGATCGAGAAGGGCTGGCTCCCCCAGGATCAGCCTCGGGAGTGCTACGGGGTCGCCCGATCCGAGCGCGGCGAGAGCTTCTTCCGCTCCCTGTCGACGGGGAGCGCCGCCGGCGGCGCCCAGACGACCGAACAAGTCCCCGGGGCCGTCTTCGAGTCCTTCTGGCCCCTCACCGAGGGCCGGCGCATCCACAAGCGGTGCCACGTCACTCCCGGCGAGCCAGGTTGGCGCTTCGATGACTATCTCGATCGCCAGCTGGCGCTGGCCGTCGCGGAGCCCGGCAACGACGGGCCGCCGCCCCCGTGGCTCGACGGCTATGTCGTCCGCGAGGTCACCGGGGAGCGCGGATACCACGACGACGTGCTGGCGCGCCGGCCGCGAAGGGCCCCGCGGGCCCAACCGGGCGAGCCGGGGGCCTCGGCACCGATGCCCGAGACCGCGCCGCAGTCGGCAAGCGACGACGCGCCGGCCGGCTCTCCCTGAGGACTCCTCCGCTTCACGGCTTCGCGAGCGGCACGCGCAGCCGGAGCGCCCCGGGCGCGATGGTCCAGCGCGCCGGCAGCTTGCCCGGCTGCTCGCCGTCCACGTCGAGGAGAACCTCCGCCCCCTCGAGCGGCTCCGCCTCGACCACGCGCGCCCGGGCTCGCCGAGTGTTCGGAAGTCGCACGTGGCTCCCGTCGTAGAGCATGCTGCGCTTCGCGACGAAGTCCGTGAATCCGAGGCCCTTCCAGATGGTGATGTCAAACCAGCCGTCGTCCATGCGAGCGTCCGGCGCGACCACCATGCCGCCGCCGAAGTAGCGCCCGTTGCAGACGCAGAAGGCGGTGACGCGCTCCTCCGTCCACGAGCCGCCGTCGACGCGCCACCTCACCGGCTGGTCGCGGTAGTGCAGGAGAGACCTCGCCGACGCCACCATGTAGGAGAGCTTGCCGCCCATCCACTTGCCGCCGCGGGCCAGCTCCCGAACCACGTTGCCGGAGATGCCGAAGCTCGAGACGTTGACGAAGTGGCGCCGCTTGACCTCGCCGTCGTGCCCCAGGAACTCCACCCGCCCGAGGTCGCAACTCACCGTCACTCCGACGGCCAGCGTTCGCGCGGCGTCCTCGAGCGAGTCGGGCCATCCGAGCGAGCGCCTGAGGTCGCCGCCGGTGCCCCGGGGAATGCACCCGAAGAGCACCTGTGGGTCGACGAGCTGGCCGTCCTCGACGAGGCCGTCGACGACCTCGCTCGCCGTCCCATCGCCGCCCACCGCCACCACGAGCCGGCTGCCGCTCCGCGCGGCCTCGCGAGCGAGCCCCTTCGCCTCTCCGGGATGCCGCGTGAAGACCGCCTGGAAGTCGCCGAGCGCGGCGGTCACCGCGCGCGCGATGCGGTCGAAGTGACGGCCTGTCCGCCCGGCGGCACTGGCGGGGTTGACGATGAGGAAGGGCTTCAAGCGGGCCAGAGTCTACCGCAGGGACCGCGGCGGTGCCCGCCGCGCCGCGGCAAGGCGCCTCAGCGAGCCCCGGCTCCACCCGAGAGCCGGGCGGCGAAGTGGCGCACCAGGCGGGAAATGGGCACCCCGGTCGGGCAGAGGGACTCGCAGCCGGCACAGGCGGTGCACGCTTCCAGGGCGTCGCGCCCGAACGAGAGCGCCAGCGCGCTCTTCGAGTAGAGGCGCAGGGCAGCGTGGAGCCCCAGGTCCCGGGTCGCGGGGGCGAGCGCGGCGAGAGCACACCCCGACTCGCACAGGCCGCAGGAGATGCAGGCGCTCGCCGCGTCCGCGGCAGCGTGGTCCTCGAGCGTCGTGGGGGCGAGCCCCTCGGAGGCGTAGCTCGCGAGAAACCGCTCCTCTCCGCTGCCCTTCTGGGCGATCCGCTTGAGCGGGTGAGCCAGCAAGGCCCGGTACGCGAGGTAGGTGAGCGACCGTCCGCTTCCCATGTCCTAATCCCTCCGGGGCAGCGAGGCCCGCGCCGGGGCTGCGGAGGCCGCCTCCCGGCCCGCCAACCAGCCCGTGAACATCGCCACCCCCATGCCGGTGCCGTCGGAGGCCTGGTCGTGCCCGCCGATGACGGACCCGGCCGCGAACAACCGGTCGTTCACCACCCTGCCCTCGGCGTCGAGCGGGTGGAGCTCGGCGTCCACCTTCAGACCCGCGGCAAGCAGCGGCTGCGGGGACCGGCTGTCCCGAACGGTCAGCGAGGCCGCAGGCCGCGCGGCGAGGTGCGCCCCCGCCTCCGCGAAGGCGCCCTCCGAGGCGAGCACGGGCAGGCCGAGGACCGGCTCGAGGAGTGCGCCGCGCCGGGCGATCCCGCCGCCAACGTAGCGGCCGGTGGCGAGCACCCAGCTCTTCGCAACCACCGCGCGCCCTCCGACCCTGGCGGCGCCGCCCGGCCCCGACGCGTCGCGCACGTCGCCGCTCACCACCTCGACCCCGGCCGCGCCCAGCCTGCGGTCGATGGAGCGCTGCAGTCGTAGGCCGGGCACGCTTGGCAGGTCGGAGAGGAACTCGGCCACCGCGACGCCCGCTTCCGCCCCGACGCGCTCGGCCACCCGCGCCTCCGGCGAGAGTCCCAGCACCGGCGGGAACACCGCCACCGTCGCCCCCCGAGGCAACCGGCCCGCGAGCATCCGCCCGACCTCTTCCGCCGCGCCCGGCAACTCGAGCATCCGCGCGAGGTCAAACGGGCGAGCAAGCGCGGCGTCCTCCCACATGAAGAGGTCGAGGAGCGCGATGCGCGCCTCGGGCGCACCGAGCGCCCGGGCCCGCACGGCACCCGAGGCCACCAGCCCTGCGTCCCATCCGAGGTGGCCGCGGACCGCCACCACAGCCATCACCCCGCGCGCCTCGGCGAGGTCGCCCGCCACCATGGCGTGCTGGCAGGCGGCGGCGGGGTGCGCCTTGCCGAACGGGGTGAGGAGCCAGCGGTTCCGCCCCGTCGGCGGCGCGATCACGTCCGCGAACTGGCCGGTGGCGAACTCGACCGCGTTCCAGAGCCGGTCAAGCCGCTCCCGCAGCACCGCGTAGGGGTGCCCCGGCTGCGTGGCGGCGACGCGCCGGGCCGCCTCGACGACGCCCGCCCGGGCGGCGAACGGTGTATCGGGCAGGGCAGCTGGGTCGTGGGCCACCGACAGAGCGCCCCCCGAAAGCCCGGTACTCCCCGGCGCGCGCCGCGCCAAGACGACGCGCGCGCCGGTGTCGCGCGCGGCGAGCGCCGCCACCGCGCCGGCCATGCCACCGCCGACGACGAGCACGTCGCAGTGGATGGTCGGGCCCTCCGACACGCTAGAGCCCTCCCAGGCCGCGGTGAACGGCGCGGAGCAATTCCTCCTCGGCGAGCTGCCACCCGTCGAGTACCGTGCGTCGCTCGCGCCAGTTCACCTCGAGGAGGTCGCCGAGCTCGGCGCGCAGGCGGTCGGCGTCCCACCCGAGCTCGTGGGCCACGAGCTGGGCCCCGAGGCGGGCGCAGTCGAGCCCGCCGCAGCCCGCGATGGCGAGCCGGCAGCGCCGCCGCAGGTCCTGAAGTCGCCGCACCTTCTCGTGGCGGGCCACGAATACGACCTCGGCGGCGAGGATGCCCTCGTCGCGGCAGACAGCCAGCTTGAGGCGGGGGTCCTCGTCTGCGAGCGCCAGGACGTCGCGGGCCCTGGAGCCGTGTCGGTACACGAGGCGCGCCGCGGCGCCGGCCCCCACCCAGTGGCGCCGCGCCAGCTCGGCGGGATCGGGCACCTCGTCGCCCCCCGGCAAGGGCTCCTCGTGAGTCCGGCAAGGCCTCGGGGCCTTCCCGAGGAAGGCGACGAGGCGGTCGGTGATCTCCTCCGACTGGGCCCGGTAGCTCGCGAGCTTCCCGCCCACGAAGGAGAAGAGCCCCGCCGCCCCCTCGTCCGCGTGGTCGAGGAGCTGGTGCTCGCGCGACAGCGCGTCCTCCTCCTTGCCGTACTCGTAGAGGGTCGTGCGGATCCCGCACCAGGCGCGCGTCACGCGGGCGCGGCGGATGGAGGGCACGAGCGACTCGACCCCCTCGAGCAGGTAGGCGACCTCGTCCGAGGTCGCCTCGAGGTCGTCCGGGTCGCCGTAGTAGTCGTCGTCGGTCGTCCCGATGATCGACTCGTCCTCGTGGGGCATGAGGAACATCTGCCGCCCGTCCACCGCCTTGCAGATGATCCCGTAGTTCGAGAAGCGGCGGTCGAGGGAGAGGTGGACGCCCTTGCCTGGGCGCATGGGCACCTCGACGCTGCTCCTGCGCCCCCAAAGCGGCGACCACGCGCCGGTGGCGTTCAAGACCGCCGCGCAGCGGGCCTCGCCGTGCTCGCCGGTCAGCACGTCTCGCCAGCGCACCGCCACGACGCGCCCCTCCTCTCGAACGATCCCCGTGCCCTCCGTCCAGGTCCGCACGTGGGCGCCGTGAGCCTCTGCGGAGAGCGCGTTGAGCAGGCAGAGGCGCTGACCGTCGATGCCCCACTCGTCGAGCGTCACCGCGCCGCCGAGACCAGGGCGGAGCGAAGGCTCGAGCGCGTACATCTCCTCGGCGGTGAGACGGGTGGAGGGTTTCCCGCCCTTGAGCGGCTGGTAGAGGTCGTAGGTCCCGACGTAGACCTCGGTGGCGTACCAAGCAGCACGCTCCATGAGCGTCGCCTCCTCCGCTCGGGAGGCGAAGGGCATGATGAAGGGAATCCGGAAGACGAGGTGCGGGGCGATCCTCCGGATGAACCCTGCGTCCCGGCAGGCGAGTTCGGTGACCTTTCGGTCGGAGAGCATGTAGCGAATGCCCCCGTGGATCATCCCCGAGCTCGCCCCGCTCGCCCCG
Organism: uncultured delta proteobacterium; assembly: GCA_963754915.1. GTDB lineage: Bacteria > Myxococcota > Myxococcia > Myxococcales > Anaeromyxobacteraceae > DATJZG01. The sequence continues at coordinate 18,242 of CAVWHZ010000001.1, forward strand.
GCGGCGACGTCGCGCCTCTCGAGCAGGAGCACGGACAGCCCACGCATGGCGCAATCGCGGGCGACGCCGGCGCCGTTGGCACCCCCGCCGAGGACCACGACGTCGTAGCTCGCTGGCTCCGCCATCGCGGGCAGTCTAGCCACCGCGGGCCCTACTTGGCCGGCTCGACCGCGCTCTTGACGTAGAGTTCGCGGAGCTGCTTCGCGTCGGCATCGCCCGGGGCCCCGGTCATCAGGTCGGTTCCCTTCTGCGTCTTGGGCCACGCCACCACGTCCCGGAGCGACTCGGCCCCGGTGAGCAGCATGACGAGCCGGTCCATCCCGAGCGCGATGCCCCCGTGGGGCGGAGCGCCCATCTTCAGCGCGTCGAGGAGGAAGCCGAACTTGCTGCGAGCCTCCTCGGCGGAGATGCCCATGGCCTTGAAGACCCGCGCCTGCACCTCGGGGTCGTGGAGGCGGATCGAGCCGCCCCCGATCTCGAACCCGTTCAGCACCAGGTCGTAGCGCCAGCAGTAAACCCGGCCGGGGTCGGTCTCCAGGTAGGGCAGGTCCTGATCGCGCGGACGCGTGAAGGCGTGGTGCGCAGGCTGCCAGGTCGAGGACTCCTCGTCGTACTCGAAGAGCGGGGGGTCGACCACCCAGAGGAACCGCCACGCGCCGCCAGAGCCGTACTCGGGGATGAGGCCCATCCGCTTCGCCAGGTGGACGCGGAGGTTCGCCATCACCGTGTGCACCGTGGAGGGTTTGCCGAACTGGAAGAGGACGAGATCGCCGGGCTGCGCCGCGACGGCCTGGTTGATGGCCTGGCGCATCTCGGAGGTGATGGTCTTCGCGAAGGGCGACTGGGTCCACTCGCCGCCCTCGCCGACCTTGGCGCGCGCGAGCCCCTTCGCCCCCATGCCCTTCACGTACTCCTCGAGCTTGTCGATCTCTGTCCGGGAGAATCCGGCCGAGGCCGGCACCCGCATGGCCTTGACGAGGCCTCCCTGCGCGACCGCCTCCTGCATCAGAGGGACGCCGCCGCCGCCGTGCTGCCTCACCAGGTCGGTCAGCACCACGTGCTCGAGGCCGAAGCGCAGGTCGGGCTTGTCGTTTCCGTACTTCGCCATCGAATCGTCGAAGGGCATCCGCGGGAATGGGTTCGGCAGGTCGACCCCGAGCAGTTCCTTCCACAGCCGCCGCACGAGCCCCTCGATCACGGCGAAGATGTCGTTCTGCTCGACGAAGCTCATCTCGACGTCGATCTGCGTGAACTCGGGCTGCCGGTCGAGGCGCAGGTCCTCGTCGCGGAAGCAGCGGACGATCTGGAAGTACCGGTCGAAGCCCGCGATCATGTACAGCTGCTTGAAGAGCTGCGGGCTCTCGGCAAGCGCGTAGAACTTGCCGGGATTGAGGCGACTCGGGACGAGGAAGTTCCGGGCCCCGCCGGGCGTGTACTTCACCATGAACGGCGTCTCGAGCTCGAGAAACCCGTTCTCGGTGAAGTGGTTTCGGGTGACGTGATTGACCCGAGCCCTCGTCATGAGCGTCTTCTGCAGGGGCCCCCGGCGGAGGTCGAGGTAGCGGTACTGGAGCCGCTTCTCCTCGGCCGTGTCGATTTGGTCCTCGATGGGGAACGGCGTCGGCTCGGAGCGATTGAAGATCTCGAGGTCGCTGGCGTGGACCTCGATCTCGCCGGTCTTCAGCTTGGGATTCACGTTGGACCCGCGCGACAGCACCTTGCCGTGCACGCCGACGCAGTACTCGAGGCGAAGCTTCTCCGCAGTCTCGTGCACCTCGGGACGCACGTCCTCCTCGAAGACGACCTGCGTCACACCGTCGCGGTCCCGCAGGTCGATGAAGACGGCGCCGCCGTGGTCGCGACGGTTGTTCACCCAGCCGAAGAGGACGACATCCTTGCCGATGTCTTCCTTTGTCAGCTGACCGCAGGAGTGGGTGCGCTTGAGCTCGGAGATGAAACGCGGCACGGAGGCCTCCCAGAAAACGAAGCGAACATAGGCAGGTAGCACCCGGGAACGCGGTGCGTCAAGGATTCGGGGGAGCCCTCAGGTCGCGCACCCGCAGCTGCAGGCGGCGATCGCCGCCCCACTCGTCGAACCCGACGCTCACCGCGGCTTCCACAAGTCCGCCGCACAGCGGGAGCCGGTCGCCGAGGGAGAACCCGATGGCGTCGCGGTCACCCAGCGTCAGCTTCAGGTGAACCCCCCCCGCACCCACTTGCCGCGGCCGGCCCGGCCGCGCCCGCAGCGCGAACACTGGCTCGGGGTTCCCGGCCCCGAAGGGGGCGAGTCGCTCCAGGTCGACCGCGGCGCGCTCGTCGAGGAGGCCAGCGTCCACCCACCCCTCGATCCGAGTTCGGGGGACGAGATCCTCGTCCGCGAGTCGGCTCGCCGCCTCGCGCTCGAAGGCCCCTCGAAAAGCGCCGATGGCCGCGGCGTCGATGGTGACGCCCGCAGCGTGGCGATGCCCGCCGAAGCGGGTGAGGTGGCCGGAGCAGGCTGCGAGTGCGTCGTAGAGGTGGAACCCCTCGATGCCGCGGCCGCTGCCCTTGCCGACGCCGTCGGCAACGCCCACAAGCACCGCCGGGCGGTGAAAGCGCTCCACCACGCGGGACGCGACGATCCCCACCACCCCGGGGTGCCAGCCGTCGCGCGCGAGCACGAGGCCGCGCACCCCAGTGGCCACCCGCTGCGCCGCGTCGGCAAGCGCCTCCTCCAGCATCTGCCGCTCAATGTCCTGACGGGCCCTGTTCTCCCGGTCGAGTTCCTCGGCGAGCGCCGCTGCCGCCCCCTCTTCGCGAGCGAGGAGCAGGCGGACACCCCGGCCCGCGTCGTCGAGCCGCCCGGCCGCGTTGATGCGAGGGGCGAGCCGAAACCCCACCTGGCCTGCGGAGACGGCCTCGCCCTCGGCAATTCCAGCCACGCGCTTCAGCGCCCGAAGTCCCGGACGACGGGCGCGGGAGATCTCCGAGAGCCCCCAGCGCACCAGGACCCGGTTCACCTCGACGAGCGGCACGACGTCGGCGATGGTTCCGAGCGCCACGAGGTCGAGGGCCTCTTTCAGGTTGGGCTCGGGACGCGCCGCCCCGAAGTGGCCACGGTCCCGGAGGCGCCGCCGCAGCGCCAGCGCCAGGTTGAAGGTCACCCCGACCGCTGCCAGGTGCTTGGAGGCGTACCCGCACCCGGGTTGGTGAGGGTTCAGAATGGCGGCCGCAGCCGGGAGCTCGACCGGCACGGTATGGTGGTCCACCACGACGACGTCCACTCCGAGGCGGCGCGCCTGCTCGACCTCGTCCACGCTGGTGATGCCGCAGTCGAGGGTGACGAGCAACCGCACGCCGTCGGCGGCGAGCCGCCCGACCGCCGCCGAGTTGAGGCCGTACCCCTCCACCAAGCGGTGGGGCGTATAGGTGACGACCTCGGCCCGCGCCGCGCGGAGGAAGCCGGCGAGCAGCACCGTCGAGGTGACCCCGTCGACGTCGTAGTCGCCATAGCAGGCGATGCGCTCGCCCGCACCTATCGCCGTCGAGATGCGCGCGACCGCGGCGTCCATCCCGAGCATCGAGAACGGGTCAGGAAGGTCCTCGAGGCGGGGCGCGAGGAAGCGCTCCGCCTCCCCGAGGTCAGAGAGGCCTCGCGAGGCGAGCACCCGGGCGGCGAGGGGGTGGATCCCGAGTTCCCGGCCGAGGCGCTCGGCAGCTGCCTGGTCCGCGGCTACCTCCACCCACTTCCTCGGGACAGGCTTCACGCGGTCGCGCTTCTAGCACCCTGCCCTGACACCTCCTGCCGGGCGCGTTTCAACGGATATGCTCAGCCTGCTCTCCCCTTCGTTCCCTCGGCGCGTCCCTTGTCTATCTCAGCCCTGCGCCACCGTCTCACGGCGCGGCCTCGGCCATCGATGCGGTCGTGGAGTACTCGCAGGCGAGCGTGTTCCTGCGAGCGCGCGGCCTGGAGACCTCCTGACGCCTGGAAAAAGGACGAACGCTTGGTCTTGCCAGTGGGGCCGGCCCCGGGTTAGCTTCCGCCGCCCGACCCCATCGTCTAGAGGCCCAGGACTCGGCCCTTTCAAGGCCGCAACCAGGGTTCGAATCCCTGTGGGGTCACCACCTAACTACCCGCCGCCATTGAGTTTCGTGGCGGCGATCTCGTCTGGTGTCGTCCTGCTGTCACTCTCGAGCGCGCGGATGCCGTCCCGCGGCGCTGCTGCCGAGAGGTGCATGTACCGCATGGTTGTCTGATGGACTGGTGCCCGGCGAGCGCCTGGATGGTCAGGTGCGGCGAGCGATCCTGACTGCTCGCCTCCCGCGGTGCTCTTGGCTCGGAGCCCGGCAGCGGGTGGCGCAGGGGGCGGGGCCGTGGTCGAGGTCGCCAGCCGCCCCTTCCGGGTCCGGGCAGGCAAATTTCGAGCGCACCGCCAGGTCAGCCTGCCCTCGAACACTTGACGACTCGGGGGACGCTACGTATAACCTCTAGGTAATGTAACACATAGGTTATATACGATGCGGGCCCATCACCTCGACGCCACCTTCGCAGCGCTCGCCGACCCGACGCGGCGGGCCATCCTGGCCCGCTTGGCGCTGGGTGAGGCCAATGTGACCGAGCTCGCGAAGCCGTTCGCCATGACTCAGCCGGCAATCTCAAAACACCTCAAGGTGTTGGAGCGCGCCGGGCTCATCTCGCGCGGCCGCGAGGCGCAGTCCCGGCCGTGCCGCCTCGAGGCAAGGCGGCTGGAGGAGGCGACGGCGTGGATGGAGCGCTACCGCGCCTTCTGGGAAGAGAGCTTCGAACGCCTCGACGGGCTGCTCGTCGAGTTCAAACGAAGGGAGAAGCGCCATGGAAGGAAAGTCTAGCTCCGCGGTGGCCATGAAGAAGGCCGAGCTCCGGATGACTCGCGTCTTCGACGCGCCCAGGCGCCTCGTCTTCGAGGCCTGGAGCAAGGCGGAGTACGTTTCGCGTTGGTTCACGCCCGCGCCGCTGACGACATCGGCCTGTGAGGTGGACCTGCGCCCGGGCGGCGTGTTCCGCATCGTGATGCGGATGCCGGACGGGATGGAGTTCCCCATGGACGCCCGGTTCACCGAGGTGGTCCTCAACGAGCGCATCGCCTTCCAGGCGACGATCCACGGCGGCGTGGAGGTCCAGACCGCGGTAACTTTTGTGGAAGACGCCGGCAAGACGACCCTGAGCGTCCACCAGGTCTTCTCGCACGAGTCGGACGCCACCCGCGGCGCCAAGGCCGGCTGGACCCAGACGCTCGACCAACTCGCCGAGCACGTGAAGGGTCGCATGTGACCGGCCGGCGGCTCCGCGCGGCGCATTGCCTACACCCTGCTCGCGCTCTTCCGGGCGGTGACCCTGCGCCGGGACGGGCCCAACCCCGCGAATCCCCAAACCCAACATATCGGGCAGCGCCCGAACAGGTGGCCTGCTTAGTCAGACCATCATCGCTATAATATCGCCTATGGCACCGGAGGCCGCCGACCTTCTCTCAAACGCCCTCGCTCTCCCCGTAAGAGAGCGCGCCCAGATCGCCCACGAGCTGCTACTCAGTCTGGACGATGGCGTCGACCCGGACGCCGCTGAGGCCTGGGTAGCGGAACTTGAGCAGCGCGCCCGCGAAGTTCGTTCGGGAGCGGTCGCGACCGAGGACTGGGCGGCGGTGAAGGCACGGCTGGCCGGACGTTGGCGTAACCCTAGGACGTGAGGGTTCGCCTTCATCCAGGAGCGGTGGCCGACCTCACCTCGGCCGGCGACTGGTATGAGCTCCAGGTTCCTGGGCTCGGGGCCGATCTCGCCGACGAGGTGGGACACGCGCTGGACGCCATCGCCGAGCACCCAATGACCTGGCCTCTATGGCCGGGCATTCGCGAGTTGAGCGGGGTCCGAAGGTTTCTCTTGGCCCGCTTCCCGTTCGCTTTGGCTTATGTCGCCGAAGGAGACGATGTTGTCGTCCTCGCCATTGCCCACCTGCGTCGTCGGCCGCAATACTGGGCAGGGCGCCTATCCGGGGGCCGCTGATTCGGCGCGATGCCGCTTGGAGACGGGTCGGGATTCCCACCCGGCGCCTCCTCGACCGTCGAGGCGCTCTCGCCGACGAACGCGGCCTCCCATTGCTGAAGGCATTTGAAGGCACGTCGGGAGACGATCGAGCTACCCACAGGGACCGGCCCCACGCTCTGTTGGTGCCACGGGTGGTGACACGGGCTTGGTCCGCCCATGTCCGTCCATGTCCACTCGTGTTGAATGATTCGACATCATCAAATCGCTGCCCAGAACTACTTCCATGCGATTCGCTGAGTGCCGTCGCATAGTTAGTGTTTACCCTGGGTAACGAATTCGAATCCCTGTGGGGTCACTACTTAACTACGCGGAATCGCTGGCTGTGACGGGCAAGGCATCCATGGTTACCACAGGGCTTGCCGCGCTCTCCAGCGCCCGGATGCCCGCCGCCGGAGCCGCGGACGCCAGGTTCAGGTACCGATGAGTCGTCTCCAGCCCCGCGTGGCCCGCGAGGTGGATGGTGATGGCCGGTACGTTCCGCGACGCGAGCCGGCCCATTGGACCCGCCTACAGGCCTCCCGTGCCGGCGGACATCTTCGAGCGCTTATGGGGCGGACATCTGTCCCGCTCCTCACACGACATCCATGGTTCCAGACATCCATGTTCCACTTGACCCATCGCGTTCCTGGGCGCCATCCTGAAGCGAAGCGGCTGGCCGCCACCGAGCAGGTACGCTCGCGCTACCCGGAGGCGCTGGCCAGGCGGGCGGTGTGAGCCCGGATCATGGCCGTGATAGCGGCCATCAGGCCTTCAGGCGGGACAGAATCTCCTGGAAGCGAGGCTTGGACCGGAGCGGGTCGAGGTCGGCGTCGTTCTCGAACCACCTCCGGCTGCCCTTGCCGGTGCCCACCGCACGGTCGAGGGCGTCGAGGGCGCGCTCGTGCTCACCGGCGTGGACGTAGCCGCACGCGGCGTTGTAGAGCGTCCCGAAGTCCGCCGGGGCCAGTTCAAGGGCGCGCGCCAGGTGTTCCAGGCCTCGCCGGCGATCGCCGAAGTTGATCTCCGCGCCGCCCACCATGTACAGGGCGCGAACGTCGTCGGGGTGGAGGCGCAGGCGGAGGTCCGCGGCGGCGATGGCGCGCGCCCCGGCGGTCTTCGCGGCGTCCCGGTCACCCAGGCCCAGCTGGAGGGTGGCGAGAAGGACCCACGTGGCGAGATCATCCGGATCGAGGCGGACCGTCTCCTCGAACTCGACGGCGGCTTCGGCCTTCCGGCCGGTCCCGAAGAGATGCCGGGCGAAGAAGTAATGGGCGTGCGGCAGGGCGGGGTTCAGGCGGAGCGCCAGCCCGAACTCGGCGTCCGCCTCGACCTGCCGTCCCTCGAAGGAGAGCACGTTGCCCCTGGCGACGTGCCCCTCGGCGAGCTTCGGGTCGAGGCGCACCGCCTCCGCGCTCGCCGTTGCCGCCTCGGCCCGGATGGCTTCGGCGCGGTCGTCGTCGAGGTGCCAGGCGAGGAGGAAGTGATCGGTGTCGGCGAGGCCGGCGTGGGCCTGTGCGAAGCCCGGGTCGGACTCTATGGCCCCCCGGAACATCTGGCGTGCGAAGCGGTAGCCGCTGTCGCTGTGCGACATGAGGAACTGGCGGCCGCGGAGGTACATCTCGTACGCCGGCGTGCTCTGGGTGCCGGCACGGGTCAGCCGGCCTGCCGCGGCGCCCGCGAGGTGAGGGCGCAGCGCCCGCACCACCGACTGCGCGATCTCCTCCTGGATGGCGAAGATGTCGTCCAGGTTCCGTTCGAAGGTCTCGGACCAGAGCTGGTAGCCGTCGGCGCCGTTCACGAGCTGGGCGCTCACCCGGACGCGGTTGCCCGCCTTGCGGACCCCACCCTCGAGGATCGTCGCCACGCCCAGCGTCCGCCCGACCTCGCGGCCGTCTACGCCGCGGTCCTTGAACTGGAAGGAGGAGCTGCGCGCGGCCACGCGCAGGCCCTGGACGCCGGAGAGGGCGGTGAGGAGCTCGTCGGCGATCCCGTCGCAGAAGTGGGCCTGGTCCTTCGTGGGGCTCAGGTCCGCGAAGGGGAGGACGGCGATCGACGCGGGGGCGGGCGGGGATGCTGCCGGCGACGGGACGGGGGCCGCCTTCGGCCGGAAACGGTATGCCAGGACCGCGACGGCGAGGAGCAGCGCCCCGCCGGCGAGCGCGACGCCGAGGCGCGCCTCGGAGGAGCCGTTGCGCCACACGAAGTACCAGGCCAGACCGGGCGAGGCGGCGAGCAGTCCCATACCGGCGAGCAGGAGCCAGGCGCGCGAGGTCTCGACGGAGGGACGCCCGCCGGGCCCGACCGAGTCAGGCGTGCGCTCCACGCCCGCCGGCGTGAGGTCGAAGGCCCAGGCGAGCCCGATGGCGACCGGGAAGCCGAGCCCTAGCGCGACCACCGACGCGCTCAGCACCCAGTCCGGCAGGTGCAGCCCGTGCATGACCGGCTCGATGATCTGCAGGATCGCAAACGAGGCGATACCGTAGGCGAGCAGGACGCGGAACACGCGCCGGCGGCGCAGTTCGGCGAGGAAGTCGGAACCTCCACGGACGTCCTCCCCCGTCATATAGATCCTCCCCGTCGGGATTTAACGTGGGCGCGCTCCGGCGCCCGACCCCAGAGGAGGCTGCAAAGTAGATTCTGGCCTTCCACGAGGGCAGGGCGCGTTCTCGCCGCGCTGCGGCGCATCGGATGCCAGGAGAAGCGCAGGACTGGCTCCTACGTCACACTCGCGCGCGCCGGTTGGCGTAATTTCGTTTGGGCCTTCCACGATCGCGAAGAGAGCGGTCCCCGCATGCTTGCTCGCATTGCCAAGAACACAGGACTTACCCAGACCAACTCTAGCCTTGGGTGCGCCTCCGCCTTCGCTGGCGCTGGGCGTCCACCTGCGCGCCCTTTACCGCAGGGTTTCAACACACACTGTGGGACCCGGATGTCGGAGGCGGGTGACGAGGGTTGCCAAGCATGTTGCCACTCGCCAAGGTCCGCAACGGTCCACTTAGCGTCCACTGGCGTCCACCACTCATCGACGGAAAGTGGCCGCCGTGCAGGGAGTTGGTGACGATTTGCCGAGTGCCGTCGCCATGTTGCTTCACCATGGGTTTATGGTTTCGAATCCCTGTGGGGTCACCACCTAACTACTGAATCCCCTTGGACTTCATGTCCTCGGGGTCTGTCCGCTCCACGCCCGCTCCACGCACTTGCTCCGCTTCGAGGGCCGCAATCCCCTCGCGCGGGGCCGCCGCGGCGAGGTGGACGTACCGCATGGTTGTCTCGATGGCAGCGTGCTCGGCAAGCGCCTGGATGGTCGGGAGCGGGACGCCCCTCGCCGCCAGTCGCGAGCAGAACGTGTGCCGGAGGATGTGAATCCTCCCGCCGCGCCGGAGGCCAGCTCGACGCTCGGCGGCGTCGAGAAGCTCCCGGATCGAGGACCGCGAAAGAGTCTCGCCAACCTCGCAGCATAGGACCCGGTCGCCTTGAAGGTGCCGGTGTGCCGCGAGTGCCTGGCGAAGCCGGGAGGTCGTCGGAACGACCCGTGGCTTGCCGCTCTTCGGGAGCGACTCCTCGGTCTTCCACATCGAGCGCCGGACCTTGAGCAGCCCGCGCCCCAGGTCGACGTCCGGCCATTCGAGACCGACCATCTCGCCGGCCCTGAGCCCGCGTCTGCGCCGAGCAGGACCGCAAGCTGCGTCCTCCGGTCGAGCGCACGTGCCGCTGTGAGAAGCCGCTCCAACTCGGCGTCCTCGTAGAACTCAATGATTGGCTTCGGCGCCGACAAGAACTCCACGTGGCACGGCATGGCTGAGATGACGCCCCACCGGACGGCGGCGCGTAGCATCCCGGACACTCGACTATCTTGACTGCGCTCCCAACTGCGTCGGCCAATACGTCTCCATTCAACTCAGATGAGAAACGCGGCGTGCGTATGAGAACTGCAGGCAAGCCGAATGAAGGATCGGGAACGGGCACCGACTCACGGCCGCTCCCCGATAGGCCTGGTACCGCGGCTAGTTCGCTAGATCGAAGTCCCCACCGCTAGCTTCGCCGCAAACGTTCACTTTCGACGCAGTGCGCAATGGACGACGGCCCGCCCTCCCTGGCGGCGTATCGCTCAGCCACGGGACACGTTCTGGCACACGACCTTTGGGTTGAAGTCCCAGGGGCTCGGCACTAGGCGAGACTCTACACATTTAGTGCTAGTGCATCGCAAACAGGTTCTGACGCCGCTGCTCTGAACCGTGCGATTCCCAGAGGGGTAACCTTTATGCGGAAATTTCTTGCGGCAGCAGTGATCACGCTCGCCGCCTGCAGCGGCAGCACCACCAGCAACGGCGTGACCCCTCCGGCCAGCAGTTCGAACTGGATCGGCACGTTCGCCGGTCCGAACGGCTCCAGCGGGTCGGTGATCCTGACCTTTGCGAGTCCCGTGTCCGCCTTGGCGGTCGCGGAGCCAACGCCTTTCGTCGCCAACGCCACTGCGAGTTCGCTCATCGCGCTGACCGGCGTCGCTTACCTCAACACCCCGCAAACGCTAGCCCTGCCGTTCAGCGGGACCTTCGACCCAAGCAACCTGACCCTCACGGCAACCGGCACCGGGACGGTGAGCGGTGTGACGCTTGCCTCGCTTTTCGGGTTGCTTTCCGCGCAGGGTCTAACCTTCACGGGGAGCTTAACGGGGAGCATCATAGACAACATCAACGGCTTGGCGATCGTAGGCGGCTCGTCCAACACAACCCAATACTGCGGTACTATCACGGGCACGCTCACGGGTCCGAGTACCACTGTGCCATTCGCCATTCCCTTCGAACTAACGGAGTCGGGCGGGACCATCAGCGGCCTGGGGGTCACCGGAACGGCAGCCGGGACGAACGTGAGCATGAATGTCTTCATTGCGTGGCCGGTTGCGGCACCGTCACTCACTATCACCGGAACCGCCACGGGCACCATCAGCGGCACCGGCAGCTCCACCGCTATCAGCGGTAGCTTTACCGGCACCGGCAGCTTCTCTGGAATCAATGTCAACGGGGCCGGAAACTACAGCGCTACCGACTGCAGCCCCCCCAGCAGTAGCGGCAGCGCTACCACCTTCATCTGTTCCGTCCCGTCGATGAACTACTGCTGGGACTGGACCAATGCCACTTCCATCTCGAGCGCGGGGATAGTGTACGCGCAGAATGAGTGCACCTCGGGTGACGGCGCTTATTATGGTCTCACAGCCTGCCCAACGGCCAACCTGTTGGGCACCTGCACCTTCTCGCGAACCTTCACCCCCGTTGCTGGCGTCACAGTGAGCGAATCCCTCTACTACTACTCGGGCTATGGCGGCGCTCAACAGAATTGCCAGGGGCAGAATGGGACGTGGACACCATATCTCTCCAACGTCGATAGCGTCGTCTCCATCGCCGCAGGCGACTACTCCACTTGTGCAGTCGTTAACGGTGGCGTCTGGTGCTGGGGCGAGAACACCAATGGCCAGCTCGGGAACAACTCCACGATCGGGAGTGAGGTGCCCATTCAGGTATCAGGCCTGCCTAGCGGTAGCGGCGTCACGGCCCTCGTCGAAAGCAACACGTTCACCTGCGCGGTCGTGAACGGGGGCGTCCAGTGCTGGGGCGACAACACCAACGGCCAGCTTGGGAACAACTCCACGATCGGGAGCAAGGTGCCCGTGCAGGTTTCCGGTCTGCCGAGCGGCAGCGGCGCCACGGCCGTCGTCGGAGGGTATGACTTCGCATGCGCGCTCGTGAACGGTGGCGTCAAGTGCTGGGGCGACAATCTGTATGGCCAGCTCGGCACCAGCTCCGCGACGTCGTCCTGCGACAGCCCGAGCGAACCCTGCAGCCTCGTGCCCGTGCAGGTCTCTGGCCTGCCGAGCGGCAGCGGCGTTACCGCGATCGCGGCGGGCACCAACTTCATGTGCGCGCTCGTGAACGGCGGTGTTTGGTGCTGGGGAGACAGCGAGTTTGGCTTGCTCGGGAACAGCTCCACGAGTTCTTGCAACAGTTTCCCTTGCAGCTACGTGCCCGTGCAGATCGCCGGCCTGACGAGTAACGTCGCGGCTATCGCCTCAGGGTTGTTCCACACCTGCGCGCTGGTGAACGGTGGCGTCCAGTGCTGGGGGAGCAACCTCTATGGCGAGCTCGGGAACACTTCCACGGGCACATGCGACGCTGACCCCTGCAGCCTCGTCCCGGTGCAGGTCAGCGGCCTGACAAACGTCACGGCCATCGCCGCTGGCAATGGCGACACCTGCGCGATTGTGGGCGGTGGCGGCGTCCAGTGCTGGGGGAACAACTTCTACGGCGAGCTCGGGAACACAACCACGAACTTATGCACATACGGACCCTGCAGCATGGCGCCCGTGCAGGTTTCCGGCCTGACGAGCGGCGCGACGGCCATCGCCTTGGGCCAATACCAGACCTGCGCGATCGTGAACGGCAGCGCCGAATGCTGGGGGCAGAACAACGATGGCCAGCTGGGGAACAACTCCACCATCAACAGCTCCGTGCCCGTGGCGGTGGATGCAACCTGGCCATAGTCCGCTTCACCAGCCGAAACTGGGGAACCCGCGGTCCTGGACCAGCATGCTGCGCCGAGGTCCGTGACGGTAGCCCGCTGCACCGCTATCCTAGAGAAGGCGTGGCCTTCGTCATCTGACAAAGGGAGGCGGCAACCGCCGCCAACTGCTGTCTCCAGTAGTCAGACGACCCATTCGCCAGGGCGCCGTTTGCGCGCGACGCGTTCCGACATCTGAGACTGATGGTTCACTTCGCCGCCCGGAGCTTCGGCGTGGGGGCGGGACGAGATTCGGCCCACGCCGGCCGGCGCATGCCACGGGATCGTCGGGCTGTCTGGGCCCAGCCCGTCAGCCCCGAGGAGTGGGCCGAGGCCGAGCGCCTGGTCGAGGAGACCCAAAGCCGACGCGCTTCAGGGCCGGTAGCAGAGGCGCGTTGACTCCGGGCAACGTTATGCCTGCCCCCCGTCCACAGTGCCCTTCGACCCAGTCGGCGGCGCGGCCAGGGCGACGGGTCGGGCTTCCGCTTGGGGCCGCATGGCGTCGTCGTCAGGGAGAATGGCTTCGGCGCCCGCATGAACCTCGCGGTGGGCGAGTTGCGCGGCAACACCTTCCGCATTCCGTCGACTTCGAAATCCCAGTGACGACTACTTGCAAGGCTTGACGCGAGCGAGCCACGCGACCTTGAACGCTTCGCCCAGGATTTCCTGGGCGCGGGTGGACTCGTCATCGTCGTCGGTCAGTTCTGGCGGAAGACCCTTGGTCAGCTCCGCCCACTCGTTCTCGCCCAACTCCGTGTACCCGACGGCCAGGCAACGGACGGAGGTCTTGCAGTCCCTATGAGCGTCGAACCCGGCCAACTGCTTCGCCACAAACGTTCGCGCGCGCTCTTCAAGTTCAGCACGCCGGTCGTCAGCCTTCATGCCGCTATGTTACTCGATGCTGGGCCGCCCCGACGATAGGCTTTGAATTTGAGGCGCAGTACCTAACCTCACCATCCCGCCCACGTGAGTGCTTTGCGCTTGGTACCCCATTACTCACCAGGTTCGGTCTAGAAAGGTTCCGACGGCAAGGAAACACTTGCGGCACAGGGACTTTGCTCGAATTGGTAGGTGTCGCCGTCAGGTTAACTTTGCAGTGCATGTGGTGTTCGAATCCCTGTGGGGTCACCACCTAACTACCCGTCGCCATTGAACCCCGTGGCGGCGGTCTCGTCTGGCGTCGGTCTGGTGTCACTCTCGAGCGCGCGGATCCCATCCCGGGGTGACGTCGCGAGGCTACGCCGCCACCACGTGGAGGTGCCCTCGGCCCTTGGTCGAGCGCCTCGCTTTGATCACGATGTCCACGTCCTGGCCCAGGCTGGTTATGAACGTCAGGAGCCGGTCGGTGGAGAAGCCCGCCAGGCGCCCCCGCAGCAGCGCCGAGACCTTCGGCTGGTCCACTCCCAGGATGGCACCCGCGGCAGCCTGGGTGAGCTTCCTGCTGGTGATGATCTCGGCGATCCGGGCGGCGAGCTCGGCCTTTGTCAACGCCTCGTCCGCCGAAGGCAGGTCGAGGTCCTTGAATACGTTGCCGCCGCTCACTTTGTAGTCAGTCCTCTTCTTCATTTGATTCTCCTCTCGGCTTGACCATCTCCGCATGGATCTCCTCCGCGCGCCGGAGCCGCCGCTTCACTAAACGACCGATCGCGATTCCTGAACAGGGATCGCCGGCCGCAGTGAAGGGTTGAGAGTCTTGCGCCGATTGTAGGCGCGCATGAAGGCGATGACGTGGACCATCAGTTCCTCAATCGTCTTGCAGCGGTGATTGCGCGTCACGTTGGCGTGCAGGTCGAGCCACACGCGCTCGATGCGGTTGTCGTCCGGACAGTAGGGCGGGAGGAAGTGGAGCACCACCTTGCCCCCGAACTGGGCGAGAAAGCGCTGCGTCTTCTTGCTCGAGTGGATGATGTAGTTGTCGACGATGAGGTGGATGCGTCTCGCGCCGCGGTACTCGGTCACGAGCTTCCACACGACCTTGCAGAAGAGATCGCTGGCCTTGGTCGGGGCATCCACCCAAGTCAGCTTCCTGGTCTTGGCGTTGAGGGCACCAGCGACGAAGCGCTTCTTGTTCTGGCCGGGCGTGAGGACGTAGCGGCGGTGGCCGGGCAGCATCCAGTCGCGGCCGATCTTGGGGTTGAGATGGACATCCATCTCGTCCTCGAAGAAGACCGGCTCCGCTGCCGTGGCGTCCCTCGCGAGGCGGCGGAGGCTCGCGAGCTTTCGCTTCCTGCGCAGCGAATTCCAGGGGCACGCAACGTAAGGCTTGGGCGAGCCGAGCCTCGCGCCCACAGCGCTCAACGCCCGTCCCATGGTGCATACCGCGACCTTCGGGAAGCCTCGCCGCACCAACTCCAGGCACAGCAGCTCGCGGGTCCAGGTCGGCCGCTGCCAGCCGAACTCGGTGGGGACGCTGAGCAGGACCTGGCGCAATTCGGCCAGAAAGCGCTCATCGACCTTCGGCTGCCCGTTGCCGGCGCGCTGGTCGAGGAGGCCATCCTCGCCGCCGGCCAGGTATCGCTTGGCGGCACCGACCACGGTCGCAGGCGCGCAGCGCAGGTCGCGTGCGACCTGCTGCCTGGAGATTCCCTGGTCGAGCTTCAGGATCATGAGGTAGCGAAGGGCGGTCTGGTGGTCCCTGGTCTTTCGGAGAAGCTTGATGATCCGGCGTCGCGCTGGGCGATCGAGCCGGAGTATGGTGTCCACGGGAAGGTCTCCATTGTCGGGGTTGGCCTGGTAACCACCACGATCGATGGGTTGACCTTCCCGTTCAACTTTCTCCCCGCGATTCCGGTCACATCACCTGATCACGAATCGCGCACTGTCGTTTAGCTCCAGATCCTGCTGGGGCGTCTTCTTCCCCTTCTTCGACTTCTTCTGGAAGGCATGAAGGGCAAAGACGACCCCTTGCAGCTTGACTGTGTAGAACGCTCGGTACGTGTCGCCGTCGAAGTCATCGACCACCTCGAGTACCCCGGCGCCCCCGAACCCTCGCAGTGGCTTCGCGTCTGGGTGCTTGCTGCCAACCTGGGCCAGGTAGAGTGCGTAGCCCATGACCAGCCGCACGTCTTCGGGGAACGACTTGAGATCCTCTCGGCAGCTTCCGACCCAGAGGAGGCTCTTCAGTCGTGAAGGCATCTCCAGCAACTTATGCCATTACTGGCATATGGATGCAAGCCCTGCTCGCCGGGTCCGGGACTCGCCGAAGTGCGGCAACAGGTCACCACAATCGTTCGGCAAGCGGCGCCAGTTTCGACCACTTGGACGGCCGAACGGCGCCACCTGAGCGCGCAAGCGTCCGGGTTGCCACCCACAGGGTACTTGCCCAGAAGTCTGGTGTCGTCCTGGTGTCACGCTCGCGGTTCGGTCTTGTTCGGTCAAGTTCACGCGTGTTCGGTGACTCATCATCGGGATTCGCCTGCGGCAGTGTGCTTTCGTGAAGTTTGGTCAGTGTCGTCGCCACGTTAGTCGTTCACTGTCCGTTAGGTTCGAATCCCTGTGGAGTCACTACTAATGTCCTTATTTCATGCAGCTTTCGTGAATATGGGAACTGGCGGGAACTGAGAAAGCAGCCGGATGGATGGGTTCTCGGGCTCCCAGCTTCAGCCCGCGCCAATCCCTTCCGCGCCTTCCTTCCGTCGCTCGCACCAGGCCTCCCAGGCCCGACGAGTCGTCGCCTTCCGCTGCTCCGTCTGCCGATCCCGACATTGGCAGGGAGGCGGGGCCAGGCGCGGTCGCCACGCGGAGTTGCGGTTATCCGTCGCAACCCGACCCTGCCGACGATTCCTGAACCATCCTCGATGACTCAAGGTATCGACACCGTCATCGGTGTCTCGTCATCGGCCTCCCTTATCGGGCGTTCAATGGCCCACCGGAAGCTCGCGCGTGAATCGCCTTGACCTTCGATCTCTTGTGGCGCGTCCTCAGCGACGAAGCTTCATGCCGCGCAAGGGATTGCCCTCTTTGGCTGGTCAGTTGGGCGGTGCCCCTTCAGGCGGGAGACTAGCGACCCGAAGGGGGCTCAAGAATAACTGCGTCGCCCCCGCGCGAATGCGTCGATACTCTGCCACCGGCTGAATGTTGACCGATAGGCGATCTAGACGCCGAACCAGTAAGCCCAGGTGGACGAGGGCAGCCACATGAAGACCGCACGTTCGCCACACACGCTCGTCGCCGCGCTGGCTTGCGCGCTGGCAGCCCCCCCCGTGCGAGCGCAGCAGTATCCAGTTCCAACATCAGCCGCCGAGGTCCCCGGTCCAACCGCTGGGACCGTCATGACCAAGGCGTTCGTGGAGGCGGTCGGGCGGATGGCCTACGTTTGGGGGTGGCCGCTGGTCAACGCGGCCAATCGCGCCGGAGTCTTCTCCAAGGCACCCGAGCCTGGCCTGCTCGGTGGCATCGTGCCGGTCGCATTCGGCCGCAACGCGATGCTTACAAACTACATTGACCCGGCTGAGAAGTTCGTCACATGCCCAAACCAAGATGTCGTCTACGGCGGGGGCAACTTTGCGCTGGACAAGGAGCCGGTGGTTTTCCAGGTCCCGGACTTCGGCGACCGCTTCTGGGTCTATGCGCTCTACGACGCTCGTACCGACGAGTTCTCCGAGATCGGCAAGCAGTACGGTACCAAGCCCGGCTTTTACCTGATGGTCGGCCCGAACTGGAAGGGCGAGAGGCCCACGGGCATCGAGGCCGTGGTGCGCTCGTCCACATCGCTAGCGGGTGCCATTGCCCGCGTCTTCATGGACGACACCGAAGCGGACCACAGGGCCATCCAGCCCGTGCTCGCCCAGGTCGTCTTCTACCCGCTGTCCGAGTTCGACGGGAAGATGCAGACCAAGGACTGGAGCAAGCTCCCGCACTTTCCGGCACCCCCGTCCAAAGGCAAGGGTGAGACCAAGTGGGTCAACCCTCAGACCTTCTTCGACGAGTTGCCGGAGGTAATAAAGAGCGTGCCGCCGATGCCTGGCGAGGAGGCTCTTTACATGTGGATTGGCAGCGTGCTGGACGCCGCCGCCAAGAGCCCGGAGATCAAGAAAGCGCTCGCGGAAGCCGCCGTCGCCGCCGAACGTGAACTGATCTCACCCCTGTTCCAGTGGCGCTACAACGGGCGTCCCGCCGGCAACGGGTGGAACTCGCCCGTGAACAATGCGAAGTGGGGCACTGACTACCTCAATCGCACGGGCACGGCGAAGTCGAACATGTACGACAACCGGCCGGAGGAGACGAAGTATTTCTACACGGACAACGACGCCCAGGGCGGGCAACTGAGCGGCCAAAGCACCTGCTCGATCACCTTCCCGAAGGGCCAGCTCCCGCCAGTCGGGGGCTTCTGGTCGCTCACCCTGTACGACGACCTACACTTGTTCTATCCCAACCCGCTTGGACGGTACTCGCTGGGCACCAAGAACAAGAATCTCCGGTACAACGCGGACGGGTCGCTCACCCTATATGCCGGCGCCAAGTCGCCGGGCAAGAACAGGGAGACCAACTGGCTACCCGCGCCGAGGGGCTCCTTCTCCCTCTACATCCGCGCGTACTGGGCGGGTCAGGCCATCCTCGACGGCACGTGGCAACCGCCGGTGGTGCGGAGAGTCCCCTGATGCACGCTCACCTACTCGGCGATGGCAGGCACGCCGTCGGTTTTCGAAAAGGTCGTGAGCAGCGATAGCGGCTTCGTGGGTATTCCAACTTTGTCGGTTGAGTAGCACCTGCGCAGTTACCGGAGGGGGCCCCATGCGACGTTTCGTACCGCGGCATTTGGGCGTATTGGCGACGGTGGTCGCCGGATTCCTTTTGGACTGGGCGTCGCCGAGGGCGGACGACCTGCCGGGCTGGGTGCGCGGTGAAGGCATCCCGCTCAACATCCGAGGCTCCGCCGACGGGCCGCTCGCAGCCAAGGGCTACAGCCACCCGGACCAGTTCATCCACCTCAAGTCTGTGAAGCCGGCGGACAATATGTTTCCGGTGATCGTGCACCCCGAGCAAGACAAGAAGGCGCGGGAGAAGCTTGCCGCCCTTCAGCGGAGGTTCGGAAAGAAGCCCAACATCGTGGTCTTCCTCCTCGACGACGTGGGGTGGATGGATCCTGGCTTCAACGGCGGCGGGATTGCCGTTGGAAACGACACCCCTGTGATGGATTGGCTCGCGAACGACGGGCTGCTGCTCACCTCGGCCTACTCGACCCCGTCGTGCTCTCCTACGCGCGCCACTATCCACACCGGCCAGAACCCTCTCCACCACGGCGTCCAGCGGCCTCCGATGTACGGCGAGCCCGGCGGTCTCGACGGGATGGTCACCCTGCCAGCGCTACTCAAGAAGGAGGGGTACGTCACCCAGGGCGTCGGCAAGTGGCACATCGGGGAGAACAAGGGGTCGCTGCCCCAGAACGTGGGCTACGACGACTATCTGGGATTCCTCTCCGTGTCGGACGAGTACTCCGAGTGGCGCGACCAGTACTTCAACCCCGAGGTGGTGCTCAGCCCGGAGCGCTTCCGGTACATGGAGGAGCTCCCCTTCAACCACTACCAGGTCCACTGCACGCCCAAGAACATGGAGAAGTGCGACGACGTCCGCCTCATCGAGCTCAACTTCATAAAGGAGCTCGACACCGTTTGGGCACGCTACAGCGTCGAGTTCATCCGGAGGATGAAGGGCAGCAAGCAGCCGTTCTTCCTCTACCACGCCGCCCGGGGCTGCCACTTCGACAACTACCCAAACGACAAGTGGCTGGGGCGGTCGCGAGCGCGGACGGCATTCAGCGACTGCATGGTCGAGATGGACCATGTCCTCGAGCAGCTCGTCGCCGCGCTGGAGGAGATTGGGGAGCTCGAGAACACGCTCCTCGTTTTCAGCTCCGACAACGGCCCCGAGTGCGAGATTCCACCGCACGGGCGCTCGCCGTTCCGGGGGTGCAAGGGGTCGACTTGGGAGGGCGGAGTCCGGGTTCCCACGTTCGCGTATTGGAAGGGGACCATCAAGCCGCGAAGGTCCGAAGGGCTCTTCGACCTCGCCGACGTGCTCCCAACCGCGATGTCGCTCGCCGGCCATCCCGGCAAGGACCTTGCCCAGTTCTTTCCTAAGACCACCTACATCGACGGCGTGGACCAGGCCTCGTTCCTCGTCGCCGACGAAGGCGAGTCAGCGCGGAAGAGCCGCATCTACACTCTTAACCAGTACCTGAGTGCCATCCGCGTGGACGAGTTCAAGTACATCTTCACGGCCGAGATTGAGAACGGGTTCTTCCAGAGGGGCGACTGGGGCGGGTTCAGCGGGCCGATCGCGACCGCGACCGGCGGGTCGGTGCTGGTCAACCTGTACACCGATCCCAAGGAAGACGTGGGTAGCGGAATTCGCCACATTCCGATGGCGGTCGCCGTCGGCGCAGAGATCGACGCGTACGTGCGTGACCTCATACGGTATCCGCCTCGTTCCCAGATCGCCTTCCTTGACAACAACCCGCCTTTCTACGAAACGCTGCCGGAGACGAAGGACCTCATCGAGAAGGAGCTCCAGAAGCTCCATCTCGTCCCTCTGGGGCCGAGATAGAGCCTGTCTGCCATCCCCCGGAACCCGCCTCCCGTGAGGACGCTGGGACTCGTGCCCGATCCCGGCGGCTTTCGGGCTCGCACGCGAGGCGGGGGCGAGACATCGCCAGGGGGCGCCTCTCAGCGCTTATGCTTCACTACCCGAATGGGTTCATGAAGGGCTCGCGCTGCCGTGCTATCCAACGCGCCGCCCTGCCTGTGCTCCCGCTATCACGTTGGGCTGTTCATGGAGGTAGCATGTTCCGCGTTTCTAAGTTCCTTGCCATCCTCATAGCCGCCCTCGGTGTTGCCTGCGAGCAGCCAAAGGCTCCCGCACCTGCAGCGCCTCCCCCAGCACCGCAGCCCGCCGCACCTGATGCCGCCGCGCTGGCCGCTGCCGCGAAAGAGAAGGAGGCCCTGGAAGCAGGCATCGACGCCTACGTCTATGCCTACCCGCTCGTGACCATGGAGTTGACGCGGCGGTCGTCGACGAACGTGGTGAAGCCCGAAGGGCCGTTCGCGCCGATGGGACAGTTCGCGAAGTTGCGGGAGTACCCATCTCCGTCGATGCGCACGGTCACGGCGCCCAACGCCGACACCCTCTACACAATCGTCTGGCTCGACGTGTCGAAGGAGCCCTGGGTGCTGGGCTTCCCGGACATGAAGGGACGCTACTACCTCATGCCCATGCTCGACGGCTTCACGAACGTCTTCGCCGACCCTGGGAAGCGCACCACCGGGACGGGGCCCCAGAAGTATGCGGTGACCGGCCCGGGCTGGACGGGCACGCTCCCTGCTGGCGTGAAGGAACTCAAGTCGTCGACGGGCATGGTCTGGGTCCTAGGGCGCATCTACTGCACGGGAACCCCGGTCGACTATAAGGCGGTACACGCTCTTCAGGACAAGTTCACGGCCGTGCCGCTCTCAGCCTATGGCAAGCCCTATACGCCGACGCCTGGCACGGTGGACCCGAGCATCAACTCGAAGGCCGCCGTGCGTGAGCAGGTGGACGCCATGGATGCCGCCACGTATTTCAAGCTCTTCGCGACGCTCCTCAAGGCGAATCCGCCGTCGGCAGACGATGCGCCCTTGGTCGCGAAACTCGCTAAAATTGGGATTGTCCCCGGCCAGGAGTTCGACGGCTCGAAACTGGACCCTTCGGTCGTCAAGGCGCTCCAGGGAGTCCCCAAGGCCGCGCAGCAGAAAATCATGGGTTGGTTCAAGGAGGCTGTCGCCGCCAAGGACGCCACGATGGAGAACGGCTGGTTCTTCACCCTGAAGACCGGCCTCTACGGCACGAACTACCTTCAGCGCGCGCTCGTCACCGCCATCGGCCTTGGGGCAAACCGGCCGCAGGACGCGGTGTACCCGACCTCGGAACTGGACGCTGCTGGTAAGCCCTACATGGGCGCGAACAAGTACGTCATCCATTTCCCCAAGGGCCAACTCCCTCCTGTGGATGGTTTCTGGTCGCTCACCATGTACGACGCTCAGTTCTTCTTCTATCCGAATAAGCTGAACCGGCAGACGCTCAGTGAGCGCAACAAGCTCAAGGTGAACAAGGACGGGTCTGTAGATCTGTACGTCCAGAACGCCTCGCCCGGGAAGGACAAGGAGGCGAACTGGCTCCCCGCGCCTCCCGACAAGTTCATCCTGATGTTCCGCCTCTACTGGCCCAAGGAGAAGCCGCCGTCGCTGCTCGATGGGACCTGGAAGCTTCCGGCCGTAACCCAGGCGCCTTGAAGGGCCAACCCGGACCGCACTCGGGCGTCTTGGGGGGTGTCCGAGGCGGGGCGAGGCCCCTGGACGCGCTGAGCTAGAGTTGCCAAACATATTGCCACTCGCCAAGGTCCTCTCCGGTCCGCTTGGCGTCCACTCGCGTCCAGCCGTGAACGACAGAAACAGCCTGCGCCCCAGGGATTTTGCGACAATTTGCCGAGTGCCGTCGCCATGCTATTTCACCATGGGTTTATGGGTTCGAATCCCTGTGGGGTCACCAGATTACTGATCGTAGGCGACAGACCAGCTCTGGAGGGCAACCGCAACGTCCGCCTTTGTTGCCCTTCCAGCAGCTACAGCGACAACCAACTCACCGAGCTCGACCGGGTCGGCCTCCAGCCATTGGCCGTTGAGTCCCAGAAAGGCGATCGCCGCGGCAAGACCCGCGCGCTTGTTGCCGTCTACAAAGGGATGATTGCGGACCACGTGGAACAGGTAGGCGGCGGCCATCTCGGAGAGGCTTCCATGCAGATACTCACCGCCGAAGCTCGCCTTGGGAACGGCTAGGGCGGACTCCAGCAGCCCGAGGTCGCGAATACCGGGCGAGCCGCCGTAGCGCGAAACGAGTTCGGCGTGAATCGCAAGAACCTCGTCGAGCGTCAGAAACGTTGGCTCTTTGGCGGTAGTCACTCGGCGAGCCGCTTGAAGACGCCCGCGTACCGCTGGTGGGCACGCTCCATGACCCTGCGCAGCCGCTCCGTGCGTTTGCCAGAGCGCACAGGGGTTACCACGATGACGTCTCCATCCGTTGATACCTCGAGGGGCGTGGCAGCGTCGATCCCGGTTGCCTCGAGCAGTTGGCGGTCGAGCACGAGGGCCAGGCTGTTTCCCGTGCGGGTCAGCTTCTTGGTCATTGGTAGATGGGTGGCGCGGGACCGCCGTTAGTGGCCCGTTTCCACCCGCCTCCTTTCAAACCGTGCGTGCGGGTTTCCCGCACACGGCTTAACGGTGGTCTTCTCGTGCAGCGTGCACGGCTTCGGGTAGCGGACCGTCCCGAGCATTCGGTGCAGACCCAAATCCCAAAACCATTTGCGCGTCCAGGCTTCGGCGCGACCCGCTCGCAGGTTACGCCCATGGCGCCTCAGCATGAAGCGGTGAAGACGCTCAAAGACGTACTCGTCGAGCTGGTTGAACTTCCGAGAGGCGTTCCCGGTGCAGAAGTAGTTGCCCCAGCCATGCAGCACAGGGTTCAGGTCACTGATGATGACCCGGACGTCCTTCACCCCGGTGTGGCTCCGATCCGTACGGACTCGGACCTTTTCCCGCACCCGCCTCATGCTCTTCACACTCGGCCAGCGCTGCAGGTAGTACCGCCGGACACCCTTCTGTGCCAGCAGCCTTCCCGAGAGCCGCTTGTGCAGGTGGCAGCCCAGGAAGTCGAAACCTTCCTGGCCGTCCGTGAGGTTCAACTTCTGCGTCTTCTCCGGATGCAACGTGAGCTTCAACCGATCGAAGATGATGCGCACTCTTCGCTCGGCTTCCTCGGCGTTCCTGCACAGCACCACGAAGTCATCCGCATAGCGCACCAGCTTGCCGATTCCAGCGCACTGGCGCTCCCATACGGTATCGAGGAAGTCCAGGTAGACGTTCGAGAGAAGGGGCGAGATCACCCCGCCCTGCGGCGTCCCCGAGACCGTCTCGGTGAGCCGCCCCTCGTCCATCACCCCGGCCTGTAGCCACTGTTGAGTAGACGCAGCGCGCGATGGCCAGTAGGCATCAGCTTGTCTGTCTCCGCCGTTTCCGGCTTCGTGCCCGTGTAGCTGTTGCCGTGCTCCGTTTCGCCACGCCCCTCTAAAATTCCGTACGGCGGGTTTTCCCCAGTACGGCTTCAAGACAGCAGCAGGCTCTTGTTCTAGGCGCACCCTGCCCCATGCATCGGGTTTGATGCTCCCGTAGTGCCCGCCTCGGCTACACGACCGTGAATCCCCGTTGGCCGATTGGCATGTCGGGGCGGTCCTCGCGTACGCGGGCACACCGCTGTCCCACGGGTCCTTTGCTCCGCCAGGGTTATGTTGTCCCTCGGCATCCTCGCTACTACGACCCGATCCGCCGGTCTCGACATCACCCGATGCCTCGCCCAAGGGCTTGTGCACCGGGCTCTCCGGTGTCGAGACCATCCCTGCTTTGGAACATTCACCATTCCTCTGGTGCCACCACCCATACGCCGGAGCAGACGACAACTGCACTGGCCCGTTACCTTCGCTGTCGTCCATCGGCCTTCGCCCCTGCGCAAAGGGCTCGGCTGCTCGACACCCCACAACCCGCTTCTCGTGGGAAAGCTTTTCGACGCTGCAGTGTTCGCGCTCTGCTGCGGCCCCAGTCTTTGCTCGCCCTCCTGACGGGTCAGACCACCTTGCGGCAGCCTTGAGGACTTTTGCCTGAGCTTGCACCAGCCCCGGTCGCCCGGAATCGATGTCAGGCATTGCTACGCGGCCGAATCGGGCAACTGCCGCGGCAGGACTTCCACCTGCTTGGTGAACGTCGTTACAGGCTGCACTGCGCAGCAGCTTGAGCACCCTGCGATCCGAGATCCGGCGCTCCACACGCTGCATCAGCAGCACCTGGTCGATGCTCCCGAAGTAGTCGCGGATGTCCGCGTCGAGGACGTGGTTGCATCCGGCGTTCACCACCTCCCGGATGGTCTCCAGTGCCTGGAGCGCGCTCCGGCGGGGCCGGAATCCGAACGACGAGGCCTTGAAATCCGCCTCGAAGATCGGCTCGATGACGAGCTTCATCGCCATCTGCGCGATCCGATCTTTCACCGTAGGTATGCCAAGCGGCCGCAGCTTCCCGTCGGCCTTGGGAATATACCGCCGCAGCACGGGCGGCGGCTGGTAGGTGCCTGCATGGAGTTCGTGTCCCAGCTCCGCAAGGAGTCGTGCCACGCCGTACTTCTCCACCGCCTCGAGTGTGATCCCATCCACTCCCGCGGCGCCCTTGTTGCGTCGGACGCGGCTCCATGCTTCCCACAGGACGTCGCTCCGGTGGACGCGGTCGTACAGCGCATGGAACCGGCGCTCCCGCTGCTGCTTGGCTGCCCCGTAGAGCTTGCGTTGGAGTCGTCGGATTTTGTCGATGGGCGGTTGCCCACCGGGGTGATTGGGTCCGGCGGTCCGGACCATGCCCTCGCCCTTACCTCCGCCGCCAGCTTGACCAGAGCAGGGGCCCTTCCCTCCGGCGGCGTTGTTCTGCGCCACCATCGACGGTACTACGGCCCCCTCGGACTCCCGCTGCACACCGCCCGATTTCGCCTTCGGCTTATACGAGTGGCCTTTGCCTGACGTAGGCCGTGCAGACGGGTCTCTCCTGTTCCGAGACGATCCTTGAACACGTGCCGCTCCCCATACCCCGGGGGGACCCACCGCGCCGACGACCTCGGTCCTTCGCGCGCTCGGACGTGGCCTTCGCCGCGACATGCGCGGCTCGGCTCTCCCGTTGTAAATCTGACGAGGCGGCAGGCTTCACTTCATGTTGCGGCCCGCGCTCTTGCTCCCTCCGAAGAGGCTTCTGACGCCCCGCTGCGGCCTCGGGAATCTCTCCCCGCGGCTGGAGCCTGCTACCGGGCGCGCCGATGCTTACCCGGGCGGGACTTGCACCCGCTGGATCGTCCCAGTTTTCAGGACGCGACATGGTACGGACCTTATACCATGTCAGTTCGTACACTCATAAGGCGAAGGGAGGGTGCTCATTTACGGCAATTCGGACACACTCGCGCTAGGCGGCTTGCCGGTGGCCGTGAAGACGGCCGGGACGCCCGATGGCCGAGCCGTGAGCGTTCTCGCGAGGCCGCGCCCTTGCTCCCCCATTGTTCCCCAGGTTTGGTCTAGAGGGGTCCCGCTACGTCGAGTTGCGTCCACTGCACGACGGGAAGGAAACACCTGCGGCACAGGGACTTCGTTCGACTTGGTGAGTGTCGGCGTCACGCTAGCCTTACTGCGGGTGTAGTGTTCGAATCCCTGTGGGGTCATCACCTAACTAAGCGCCACCACTAGGATTAGTGGTGGCGCTTTCGCTTGGTGACACGGGTGGTGACACGCTCTCCAACGCCTTGATGCCTGCCAGCGGCGCGGCCGCTGCCAGGTGCAGGTACCGCTGGGTCGTCTCCAGGCTGGCGTGGCCTGCGAGGTGCTGGATGGTGATGGCCGGGACGTTCCGGGCATCGAGCCGCGAACAGAACGTGTGCCGGAGGATGTGGACCCGACCGCCTCGGCGGAGTCCGGCTCGACGTTCGGCGACGTCGAGCGCCAGGAGCTTCGCCGGGGTCCGGTTCCGACGCCAGATGACCTTCACCAGGCGGTTACATCTGACTGGCCGCTTACGACGAACGGCGAGCGCGAATAGAGCAGGCGGTCCCGTCGCCGGGACCGCCCGACCCCACAGACAGGAGCGCGCGCTCAGGGCCACGCGCTAACTCAAATCAGCGGCCGATTTCCTACTGACCGGCGTGCGCCGCCATCGCCTTCTGAATCGCGGCTTTCACCGCTTCGAGGTTGAAGCTCGCACCCTTTTGCATCGGCGGGAACTCGATGGCGGTCTGGGCGACCTTTGCCACTTCCTTCTGGACGAACTGGAACCGCCAGAACTCAAACGCGAACCAGTTGTAGAAGGCAAGTGATCCGCCGTTGGCCGAGGGGAGGTTCGTTCGCTCGAACGGGTCGAGCCGTAGGTTGGTGAGGATTGGCCAGTCCAGCTTGACCGTTCCACCCAGCCAGCCTTGCGGTTGATCGGTGAACCGGTACTTGAAGTCGTCGATGCGTACCGCGCTCAGCGTGCCCTCGGTGAAGTAGAAGATCTCGTGACGGTTGGACCGGCCTTTCCCAGTGATGAGGTCCGTCTGGTTGTAGCCGTCCAGGTGCACCTTGTACGTGCGGTCACCCAGCTGCTTCCCCTTCTTCAACTCGTCCGCGATGTTGGGGTTGCCTGCCGCTGCGACAAACGTGGGGAACCAGTCCATCCCGGACACGATACCGTTCGTGACCTTGCCGGCGGGTACCTTGCCTGGCCACCTTAGGATCATCGGCACGCGGAACCCGCCTTCAAGCGCTGTGCCCTTGGCCCCGGCAAACGGTGTCTGGCCACCGTCCGGCCAGGTGAAGTTTTCGGCCCCGTTATCGGTGGTGAACCCGAGGATGGTGTCGCCCTCGATACCGTTGTCCTTCACGTACTTCATCACCGACCCGACGATGTCGTCGAGCTGCGCCATCCCGGCTTCTTGGATCGACCAGTTGTTCTCGGAGTTGCGCATTCCCTCGTACTTCGGAGACAGGTGCGTGACGACGTGCATGCGGGTCGGGTTCAGCCAGAGGAAGAAGGGCTTCCCTTCCTTGCGGGCCTTGTCCATGAAGGCGAGTGCTCCGGCCAGGAACTCGTCGTCCACGGTCTCCATCCGCTTAGGGCAGAGTTCGCCGGCGTCCTCGATCTTCTGCTTGCCGATCTTTCCCCAGCGGGGCTGCACGGTCGGGTCATCCACATTCGTCGCCCAACTGTGGACTACGTGCCGCGGCCCGACCGTGTCCTTCAGCGCCGCCGGGTAGTTCGGGTGACACGGGTCCTCCATCGCATCCAGGTGATAGAGGTACCCGAAGAACTCGTCGAAGCCGTGGACGGTGGGCAAGAACTCGTTCAAGTCACCCAGGTGGTTCTTGCCAAACTGGCCGGTGGCGTAGCCCATTGTCTTCAGCGCGGTTGCGATCGTGGGTGCCTCCGCAGGGATGCCGATCGGCGAGCCTGCCTGGCCTACGGTGGTCAGGCCCGTGCGGAGCGGAATCTCACCTGTGATGAAGTTGGCGCGGCCGGCGGTGCAACTCGCCTCTGCGTAGTAGTCCGTGAAAAGCATGCCCTCGCCGGCGAGCCGATCGATATTTGGCGTACTGCCTGCCATTATCCCGCGGTGATAAGCGCCGATGTTGAACCAACCGACGTCGTCTCCCATGATCATGATGATGTTCGGCTTCCTCGCCTCGGCCGCACGAGCGGGACCGCTTAAGGCCATGCAGGCCGTCACGGCCAACGCAGCGCATGCGCCTCTGGCCCCTGTCGAGAACATCGATCTTGGAACCGTAAGTTGCATTCGTTTTTCTCCCTTCGAGTTTCTGGTAGGCGTGCAACGCACGGGTGTTCACCGGTCCTTGCGATCGCCGGGTCACCCGAGCGTGTGAACTTATCGTAATCTGATGCTCGATGGGGGCCGCCAAGCAGGGCGCGGGTCCGGGAATTGGGGCGGACCGCGAGAGACGCTCGGTTCGGTATGGAGGTTGTAGAAAGGCGAGTTCATGAGGGCATCCCTGCTCATCGCCGTCGCACTTCTTCTGCCGCTCTCTGGCGCGCGGGCCGAGGACCCCTGCGCCGAGGATGTGAAACAGTTCTGTGCCGAGGTGAAGCCAGGGGGCGGTCGCGTTTACAGCGGAGGCACCAACACCGGCAGCGGCCCCTCCGAGCCCACTCCCGCGATTTTCACGTCCGCCATCTACGGCACCATCACGCCGGGCTCCAGCACCGTCTTCGATTTCGACCTGTGCGGCGGTGTCAACGTAAACAACAACTGCACGCCGGCGACAACGATCACCAGCATCGAGTTCTCCGGCCAGATCTCCCCGTCAATTCTTTCCGCCTCTACGACATAACGGCCAACGGTTGCCCTTCCAGCAATCCGACCACATTCTTCGCCAACGCCAGTTTCGACCTCCTGTGGAACTCCAGCAGTCCGCTGATTCCCTATGTTGATGAAACCAGTAGCTACACCTACAGTCCGGACATCACTGTGGTGAATGCCGCGCCCGAGCCGGAATCTTTCCTCCTGATGATAACGGCTCTGTTCCCTCTCGTTTGGAGTGTCCGCCGGTCCAGGTTCATCATTCGAGGCTGATTTCGCCGCACCATTGGGGCCGCCGAAAAGGCCGCACGCGCCCCCCAAATATCTCCCGCCTGTTGTTATCACTAGCTCCCCTGGTTTTCGCATGCATTGGTAGTAGGCAGGTTCGTCCGGAGGTTCCCCGATGCTCCAATTTCGCCGTCATTGTGTCAGCGCGTTTCGCGCCTTAGGTCTCGTTCTCGCGCTCGCGGGCGCCGCGGCTGCTCAGGTTCATCTAACCTCGCCCGCCAATCCCGTCGTCATCGGCGCAAATATCCAGATCGCGGGCACCGGATTTCCCACGGGGACCATCAACCCGGCCCAGGTGAATGTCACCGTGACACCTTCCGCGGGCAACGGATCGCCGGTGAACTTCTGTCTGTCGACGGCATGCGGCGGCCCGTCCGGCGCTAACGTCGTCCCCCCCACGGGGGGCAGCGCCCGGACGCTTATTTTCAAACTGCCGCAGTACCTCACCGCAAACCAGCCTTATACGGCTACCGTCTCCGTCAACGGCCAGACGACCGCGGCAGTCGCGTTCTCGACAGTAACGCCGGCCGCCATCACGATCAACCCTCCGGCGTCAATATCCAACGTTTCACCGGGCGCAGGCCAGCTCAACACCGTGGTCAATAACGTGATGATCACCGGCGCCTACACTCACTTCAGCCAGTTGACGTCGGTGGTCACGACCGGCTGCCCCGGCGTCACCGTGTCCAATATGCAGGTGTTACCCGGCAGTTCGACGCAACTGACCGCTACCTTCGCCATCTCCAACTCGGCCACCCCGGGCGCTTGCCCCGTGACAGTGAACACTGGCGCCGGCGGCGAAATTGCGACCATACCGGTCGGCTTTGTCGTTACGACCGGTGCGGGTCTTCCGTTCTCGGTGATCAATCCCAATTCCGGATCCCAGGGCACTGTCGGCCTCCTCGTCGATGTACAGGGCACGGGCACGCACTTCGCCCAGGGCACAACGACGGCCAATTTCGGCGATGGCGTCACCGTCACCAACATCCTCGTGAACACGCTGACAGACATGACGGTCACGCTCTCCGTCGATCCCCTCGCCCGCACCGGCGGCCGCATGGTCACCGTCGTGACGGGCGGCGAATTCGCCGCGGCAGCGAACGGTTTCACGGTAACATCGAGCGGCGCCAGCATCATCAGCGCCCTTCCCGCTACACCTCTGCCGCAGGCGACCAACGCAACCCTCACGCTGACAGGTCTGGGAACGCACTGGGTAACGTCCGCAACCACCGTCAGTTTCGGCGGCGGGATCAACACCGGCAACATCGTCGTCAACAGCCCTACCTCGCTCACGGTGAATCTTTCCGTCGGTCCAGGGGTTGGGCAGGGCGTCTACGGCGTTACGACCACAACCAACGGCGAAGTGGCGACGCTCGCCAGTGCCGTCACGGTCTCCGCCTCCACGCCCTTTATTTCCGGCGTGAATCCCACAGCGGGTACGCAGGGCACCAACGTAGCCGTTGCCGTTACCGGCACATTCACCACATTCAATGTGGGAACCTCTTTTCGCCAATTTCGGCGCTCACATTACCGTACAGCTTTACGGCGATTACTCCGACATCGGTCACCATCAATATCTCCATCGATAACGTCGCGGCCACAGGCGGCCGTTCCGTCACGCTGACCAGCAACGGGACCCTCTTCAGTTTCAACTTCACCGTCACGCCGTCTAATGTATCCCTGACCAACGTCACGCCGAATTCCGGACTGCAGCAATCGAGCGTCGCCCTGCAGGTTACCGGGCTCAAGATCCACCGGGTGCAGGGCACCACAGTGGCAAGTCTGGGCGACAGCAACATCACTATTAACCGCATCATCGTCAGCAGCGCCACCGCCGCTGAAGTGGATATCACGATCGGCGCCCTGGCTGGCCTGGGCCTCCATCCGGTCAGCATCGGCAACCGGCGGAGAGTACGTAGTCCCTCGCCAACGCCTTCACCGTTCTCCCATTCACTCCATCGCTGTCCCTGGCGCCGTCGAGCGGGATGATCGGAACCATAGTGCAGGTCAACTTCAACGGCGACTTTACCCATTTTTCGAACCAGAGGCTGGCAAACATCGACGGCGAGGGTATTCAGATCCAGAATTTCCAGGTCACAGGTTTGACTACCGCCAACGCGAAGTTCGTGATTTCTCCGACCGCGCCCTCGTCGCCCTCGCTCCTGTGCACGCCGGGCAACCGAAACGTAACTCTGACTACCGGAACGGAGATTGTGACAGCGCCATTCTGCGTCACGAGCACACCGGCGGTTCTCACCAGCATTACTCCGTCACATTCGCCCCAGAACGTAAACAACCTCTCGGTCACTATTACCGGGCAGTTCACACATTTCACTACTTTGGGACCCACGCCGACCTCTGTCAGTTTCGGACCGAATATCACGGTCAACGGCGCTCTCAGCGCCGTCACTTCTAACTCGCTGACCGCCAATATCAGCATTCCCGCGGCTCGTCGGCCGGCGTCAGGCGTTCGTGAATACGGGCGCCGAGCAACTGTCCATCGGCTTCCTGATCGACGCACCGGCTTCCGCGAGCCTCGTCAGCGTATCGCCCAACTCCGGCCAACAGGGCCAGAGTATTAATAGTGTTACGATCACCGGAAACGTGACCAACTTCGGTGCCGGCACCATCGCCATTCTGGGGGCGTGGGGGGCGTCACAGTCAGCAACCTCCAGATCCTTTCGAATCAGGTCGCCACCGCCACCGTCTCGTCTCACCCACCACCTATGTCGGCGGACGCACCGTGGAAATGATCACCGGTGCGGAAGACGTGGCAGGCCCGTTGTTCTCGGTTACGCCCGGGATCGCCAATATGACGTTCACGCCGAACTGCCTCAACGCCAATGGCGCCGGATTTGCGAACTGCACGTCCACGTTGGTCACGGTGCAGCAGGGCGGCATCGTGCCGTTCAACGTCACCGGCGCCAATACACACTTCCTGCAGGGCGAAACCACCATGAACTTCGGCCCGGGGATCGTGGTAACCCAGTTGACCGTCAACAGTCCGACGTCCATTACCGGCCAGATCGCCGTTTCCTACACGGCCCCCATCGGCTTCGTCCAGGTGTCCGTCATCACGGATGGTGAAGTCGCGCCCGCGAACAGCGACGCGCTTGACGTCGTTCAGGTGACATCGACGACCCTTAACATCACGCCCACCTCGGGCCTGCAGGGCACGACTCACCTGCAGATTCAGATGAACGGCAGCCTCACCAACTGGATCAATGGCAACACCTCGGCGAGCTTCGGGAACAACGATGGCCTGGTGGTGAACTCGGTCACCGTGTCCAGCCCAACGCAGGCGGTGATCGATCTCACGATTCAGGGCACCGCCTATTCGGGCATCTACACCCTGACCGTCACTACCAATCACGCTGGCAACCCCGAGCAGGAGACTTATACGCAATCGGCGTCGGGCCCGGCGCCGCCATTATCACCAACATAACGCCCACAAGCGGTGGACAAGGTTCGAGCGCGAACGTCCAGATCACCGGCCAGAACACGAGCTGGATCAACGGCGTTACCACGGCGTTCTTCACCACGGGAGGCTGCACCGGTTCGCCGAATCCAGGGATCAACTCGGGACTGCCGACCGTAGCCAGCACGACGAGCGCAACGCTTTCGATCGCGATTTCTCCCATGGTGCAAACTGGTTGCAGACGCTGTGCATGGCGACGCAGGGCGAACTCGTCAGCTATACGAACTCTTTCACCATTTCGCCCGGCACGCCGACGCTGAATGGCGTCACCCCGGTCAGCGCAGAACAGGGCCAGGCTCTCACCAACGTGGCGATACGCATCGGTCAGTTCACCCACTGGGTCACGGGCGTCACAACCGTTACGTTTGGCCAGGGCATCACGCTGACCGCGCCCCTGGTCATCAACAGCCCGATTTCCGCCACAGCCAATATCGCGGTCGATCCGCTGGCTTACACCGGCTCCCGCAACGTTGTCATGAACACGCCTCTGGCCGGTGGCGGAGACGAAATCGTGCAGGGTACGGGGATTTTCTTCGTTACGCCGGGCCCGGCCATTCTCAGCACCATCGCCCCCAGCACAGGTAACCAGGGCCAGCACATCCTCATGCTCGTGACCGGCGAGAATACCCATTTTGCCCAGGGCCTGAGCCAGGTCACCATTAACGGTTCCGGTTACGACATCACGATCAACGGCGTCCAGGTGGAAAGCCCCACCAGCCTTGAGCTCGATTTCAACATTTCGCCCACAGCTAACCTCGGCCTGCGCACCATCTACGTTTCCACGGGCGGCGAAAACCTCACGCTCAACAACGGCTTCGTGGTCACCGGCGGCATCCCGTCCATCAGCAGCATTTCTCCGTCCTCGGTGAAGCAGGGTGCGACCGGCGTCAACGTTCAGATCAGCGGTATCTTCACCACCTGGACCGAAGGCACTACTAATGTCAGTCGGGCCCAATATCACTTTCGGCATCCCGGCCGTCACCGTCGAAAACAACGGCAGCCTGACCGCTATTATCAACGTCCCGAACAACGCGCCGCTGGGCCTGACCCAGGTTACGGTCCAGACCGGCGCGCAGATCCTCACCGGTTACATCAACGTTCTGAGCAACGCTCCTCCCACGCCATACATTTCGTATGAGATCCAAGCGTCGCGCTGGTCGGACAGACCCTGTCTGTCTCGCTCGCCGGCCAGTATACCCACTGGCTCCCCGGCACTACCCTCGCCACCTTCGGCGCGGGGATCGTCGCGAATACCTTCCAGGTGACGGGCGAGAACACGGCCGTCGCCAATATCACGATTGTTTCCGTCGGCGACGCCGGGCTCGCGCACCGTCATCCTGACCACCGGGGTCGAAGTCGAACAGGCTCAATAGCTTCACCGTTACCGTCGGCACGCCCGCGATCACGCTGGTGAGCCCGACATCCATCATCCAGGGCCAGACGCTCGACGTGGATATTGTGGGCCAGTACACGACCTTCAACAACACGACCGTCTTCAATTTCGGCACGGGCATCGGCACCACCTGGTCACGATCTTCGGCCCGACGGCCGCCCGCGTGAACGTGACCGCGAACCTTCTGACCGCGACACTCGGCGGCCACAGCATATCTGCCACCACGGGCGCGGAGGTCGTTTATGCCGGGATCAACGTTGACCAGCTCGCCACCATCACCAGCGTGATCCAGAACACGGCCCCGCAGGGCACCGCGCCTGTCGTTCACGTGACCGGTTTCGATACCCACTGGATCAATGCCACCCAGTTAGCAATACGCTGAGTCAGTAAGTTACATAAC
>CAVWHZ010000002.1:0-60376 GCA_963754915.1 uncultured delta proteobacterium
GACTTATTGCTATGCCCTAGATGCAGGCGCGGGCCATCGAGTGGTTCGAGAAGAGCCTGACGTTCGGCCCCGCTGAAGTCGCCCCAGTCGCAGGCAGACCAGTGCCCGGGCCAGCGCGCTCCCCCGGCAATAGGCACTCCACGCGGATCAGGTCCTCCAAATACGCCCGCCAATAGTCTTCGGCCTTGGCCACATCGTTCTCGTCGGCGTGTTCCCACGCCATCGCCAGGCCGCGGTTCCAATGGGGATCGATCGGCGGGTCGACCAACCGCCGATAGGTCGCGGCCGCCCGCTCCGGCTGCTCCCACTCGTCAAACGCCTGGGCCAATGCCTGATACGCGGTCAGCAACTCCCCCTTTCTTTCCCCCCACCCTCCCCCACCTGGCCCCCCATCTTCTCCTTGCGCAGTACTTCCAGTCGGCAAACGGCGACGCACGGGGGACATCCTTGAGAACGGCCAGGGCTTCGGCTTCCTGGTCCGCTTCTAACGCAGCCAGCGCCCGGCGAACCGTCTCCGCCCCTTGGCGAATACCCGGAAGGGAAGTCGCGCCCCCTCCGGCCGCAGCACGGCGTGGTCGGCCGCCGCCAAGCACAAGGGACTGTTGTTGTCCAGGGACGGGCGATCCCCGCCAGCGCCCGCCACACGATCGAAAAGTCCCAAGGCAACCAACAACTCCGGCAATCCTTGCCGCACCGATGGGTCCACCACCCCCAACTCCAGGAGCCCCTCCACGACGGCCTGCGACTCGACCCGCAAGCCGGCCCGATACAACTGGCGCCCCCGGGCCAAGTACGCTCGTTCCAAATTGTGCCTGGGCACCCCTACTTGCTTTGCAAAGGCAAGGAAGGGCTCGACACCCTGCGGGTGAGGTTCAACGATCCGGCCTTCGTCAGCTACCGCAAGGCGATCCTCGTCGAAACCAACAAGGTCATCGAGAAAATCTGGGCTATTCCTACTCCATCGTCACTCCTGCCTTCAACGAAGCACCCTATGGAACCGCCTTCCTCTACGCGATGACGTGACAAAGATGCGTTGCTGCTAGTGCTGCGGGATCCAGTTCGAGCCGGCCGATGGGCAACTGCCTGAGTTCCAGGAGGCCACGCAGCAGGCTGGCAGCCGTTCGCCGGTTTTCCCGGCCACCTGCGGCAGAACCTCCTCAAGGACAGTTTCTTAATCACTTAACGGTGCGGCCTTTGCCTTGGCCTACGACCTGGTTTTTGACCAACTGAGTCCCGAGATGAAGGTCCACCTCCAGCGCTATCTCGACGACCATCTGGCCAATTATCGCCGCCACATCGATGCCGGGGACTGGTGGTATGCCAAGCGTGCCAACCCCAGCAACACGGCCGCGGCGGGCAACGGCTCGGGCGGAATCATTGCCCTCGCCCTGCGTTTCAGTTCCCCGCTGGGCGATCCCACCGCGACGACAGCCGCTGATAAGATCAAGCGGTTCTACCGCGTGATTACTGCTGATCTGCGGGCTGCGTCGAAGGCAACATGTACTGGAACTACGGCCTGGCGTCGCAATTGACGTTTGGCGCGTGCCTGGAAAATGCCCGCAGCGAAGACCTGGCATGACCAGCGACCCGAAGTTCCCCAAGATGGTTCATTTCGTGGAGACCCAATTGGGCGGTGACGGCAACATGTTCACCTTCAACGACACGCAGCCCTGGCTTTAACGGCGCGGTTCCGACCGCCTTCTGCGGCGATCGGTTCGATCAGCCATTGATGCGATGGGTCTCCGACGAGATTGCCCGACTGGTCGCGGCGGGCCATGAGGCACCCGAGGTGGGTGACCGAGCTACAGCATTCCGCAATTCGTCTCCGGGCTCGAAGCCGGGCCCCGCCGCCATGCCTGATTTGCCCACGCTCGCTTGGCTCGATGTTCCTCAACTGGGGCGTGATGCGTTCTTCTCCGCGGGCCGTGGGCGCGGATGGGTGGGAATTAAAGGTGTTGGTGGAACGCAGACCCACCACGCCCAGGAGGATGCCGGCAGCTTCGTTGTCCAGTCGCGAGGAGAGAGTTTCCTCATCGATCCCGGTTACTTCCAGGGCACTGCGGCGGAACACACGCTCCCGGTGGCGGCTCTGCTCCAGGGAGGATGCGCGGGAGGGAACGGTCTTCAACGTCAGAGCCACTATGCCGTGCCCAACGCGTGGGAGACGGCCGATATGCGGTCGATCACGGTCGACTCCACGGCCGCCTATCAGCCTCCAAAGGGAGACCAGGCCGCCGCTCGCGTTGGCGAGTGCTGGTCGATGGCTAGCACGCCGTGATCGCGCTCGACCAGGTCGAGCCGGTGAAAAAGGAGGATGCCGTCACCTCGTTCTATCAACGTGGTTATCCGACCGAACTGCTGCCCGACGGCCGTGGATTTCGCATCCGCGGCAAGCACAGCGACATGGTGGGCCTGATCGACGGCCCGAAACCGCCGGCTGCTGCCGATTCACCGCTCTCAAAGGACCTATCCCCTGGAAGAGAACAACCTGGGTCTTCGGCACAAGCGGCGTCCAGTGGTTCCGTGTTGCCTGGCCGTACGTGTTTGTCGAAGACCAGCCCCGGCTGACCATCCTGCTGCCCTGCGACCAGACGCAGCCATTCCGAAAATCACCGTCCATCGCGCAGGCAAGACCATTTCCGTCGAAATGCCGGCAGCGCCACTGGTCGAGTTTCGCTACGACCAGGGCCTCTGGAAAGCGGTGGAGAAGTAGGGAGCAGGGGGCAGGGAGCAATGGGCGGAGAGCAGAGGGCTGTCCCCATTAGAGCGGTTTCAATTTAGGTGTGACGATATCCGCAGTGTTGGAAATAGTTTCGCAGACGCCTAAGCCTGCTATGCCGTAGTTGCGGATCGGGCTCGCCCATGAATGCGGCAACCAACATTTTAGCATCGTCGGCAACAGCTTTATTGAGGCGAAGTACGAACTGCGGGAGCGGTAGTCGGCGGCGTCCAGCGCGGCCAGGGGACCCAGCAGCAGAGCGGCAATGAAGACTGTCAACGCGTGCCTTACTGTTCCGTTCATAGGTTATGATTCGCGTTCCTAACAATCCGCAACAAAACGCTGCCAAGAGCACTCCGTTTTCTGACCGTCCGCCGGTCTCTTTCTCGCCACCACTACGCTTCCTGTCCGCCCTTTACAGACCCCCGATTCCCTTGATTCACCGGTTCTCCCCGGTTAGGATCAGCCCAGTGGGAGAATGGATTTCCTATCACTAGATGATCATGGCATCGACGAAGGACTCTGATGCGGCAATTGATTTCACCTGTCGGGTGAAAGGAGAATGGAAATGCGGTGCAAAGTTCTGGCGGCATGTGTTGCCGCGTTGGGCCTGTCTTGCAATTCGGATGTCCTCGCCCAGAGCCGGAACGGTGCGGAAACATACCGGCTTTATGACGGGATAACGGCCTATGTGTACAATCCCGATGGATTGGATTTTTCGATCCATCTGGAGATTCGCGACATCAACCTGTTCGCCCACGGTCCACGGGAAGTCCTGTTCAAGGTGTATGACCCTGACGGCCGCCCCGTGGTGCGCGAGGTGCTCCCCGATGACGGCGTGACGGAAGGCGCCTTTCCCGACGCCATCGGCGGTTGGTGCGACGAGTTCAGTACTACGCCAACCTCTACGCCAAAGGCACCACACCATCCTACCGCTGGAGTACTTGGTCAGACCCGAAGCGGTTAAAGGCTCTTGTGCCGCAGACTTTCGACCGAAAAATCACAGGTGGGAAGCCGGGCACCTATCGCATCGTCCTCGCCGGGACCTCCGACCACTATGCCACGCTCAAGCTCACACCCGCTCTCAAGTACGGCATCGTCGGCCATACCACTTGGATTCATGGTCATCACGATTTGTTGAAGAAACGGTATGTCTACATCCCGAAGGGACGGGGTCGGCATCTTTTTCGCCATTGCCGAACCGGACCAACCGCAAACTCGCGCACTTTCAAATTGACCGCGCCGGACGGCAAGGTGCCTTCGAGGGGCAAGCCACCGGCGGCTACGTGCGCTGGGAGGCGCTGCGTACGCGGATACCACCCTCAAGTTCGCCGACTCCGCCGAGTACGAAGGGAAGGTGCTCACGCTGGACGTCTCCGACGGGGCGGGCGACTACCTGCTGAAGGTCACGCTGCAGCAACCGAAGCAGGGCGCCTTCGCCGAATACCTCGGCATGGGCAGCCAGGC
Source organism: uncultured delta proteobacterium (assembly GCA_963754915.1). Lineage (GTDB taxonomy): Bacteria > Myxococcota > Myxococcia > Myxococcales > Anaeromyxobacteraceae > DATJZG01. The sequence goes on from CAVWHZ010000002.1 coordinate 4,187, forward strand.
GGTCTATTGCGAGGACCCGCAGACGGCGCTACGCTACAGGGCGGCACCTTTGTCGAAGACGGGCTGGTGTTCTGGCATCCCTTTCAGGCGCGATTCCACCGTTGGTTGAAGGAACATCCTCTCGACGCTAGTGACGGGGAGAAGAACCTCCGCAAGGAGTTGGCATCCCTGTTCAACAGTTTCCGCCTGCTGGAGACAAGCGACGGGCGCGGCTCGGCTTCGTGGACGAACTGGAGTTATGGCTTCGGCTATTACGGCTGTCGCATCTGGCGTCGGAGTTGGTTATTGCTGGCCCGCGCCGATGTGCCGGAGGAAGTCAAAGCGATCATTCGCGAAGGTCTAATCATGGGGGGCGACCGGCTGAGCTTCGCCGCAAGCAACGAAGTCGAAAACGGCAATGCTTTTGCACAGATTCCCGTGGCGCTGGTACTGCCACGCTACCGGCGACAAACTGCAGAAGGATCACTTCGAGATTTTCTGGGATCGCTGGAAGAACGGCGGCTGGGGGCCCGGTGTGGGCTTGAGCAAGTCGGGCGATTCCTTGGAAGGTTTCGGCCACGACATGCACTACGGTTCCTACATCATGGACAACTGGAAGGCGACCGGCAACACGTGGGTCAGGGAGGGGGGCATCCGGCGACGCCAAGGACAACCCGCGGTTCCAAGAGGTGATGAACCGTTACTACGAACTCTACAGTTACCTGTATTGCCGCGAGCGGAAAGGGCAGCCCGTGGCGGCCAACCCGTGGTCGTCGCGAACCCACATGGCTCCGCACAACGGGGCCTCCAATTGGGAGTCCGGTCCATACACCTGGAAGGGAGAGCCGGGCCCGGACTTCACGGTGAGCGTGAATGGCGGCGGCGAGTGGTTTGCTGCACAGCGGTGCAAGGGCTATTACATAGTCACGTACCACGGGCGACTGGTGCCCGAATGGAGAAGCCGGAGTTTCCCGGGGCAGATCGGGTTCAGCGGCGGCCTCATTTGCCAGCTCACCGTGCCCGGCAAAGGCCCGGTGCTGGCCTCCCGCCTGACGGATTCCTACGGCACCGGCATGGACCCGAGCAACTGGCGGACCACATGACCATTCATTCCCTGGTCGGCGAGCGGTGGGACGGACATCCGCTGATCGCGTCCATTAGCGAGCACCTCAACGCACGACTGGAGGGAAACACCGTGACCACTCCGGCGAAGTCCGCGATGCCCATGTGAAGGTGACTCGCAGCTACACCTACCAGCCGGACGGCATCGAATGCACGGTCCAACTCGCTCCGTCGGACTACTACGACATCCTGTCCGTCTGGAGTTCGGCGCGCAACTGGTCGGAGGTGAAGTACGCCTATGAGATGATTCCCTTCCTGCCGAAGGACCCGTCCGGGAAGAAATCCACGACGGTGACGCTCCTTGATGCCGCCGGAGCGTCGCTCGGCCCGGCGACGGCTACTCCGACGGCGGCGCAGAACGTGCGCATCGACCGGGGTGGTTTCGGGGTCGAAATCCGTCTGGAGCTGCCGGCGAAGGTGCTGCTAGGCACGAACGGCATGTAATGTTGCAGCTTGTGGAAGAGGGCCCCAAGCCGACGCCTGCGAAGAATGTCGCGTTACGGTATAAACTCGTGCCATTCGGAGAGTAACCCATGTTCCCTGGCGAATCGCAAGTCCGGCAAATGCTTGGAGAGGGCTGACCATGCCAACAACCGTACCGAAGATTGCCCTCGTTCTGCCGTGGTTACTGCTGTCTGGCTTGTTCGTTCAGGCCGCGGAAAAACCGGCCCGGCCTACGTGATCTTCCTGCGGATGATCTCGGTTGTGGCGACCTCGCCCGCGGGCGACAACCCTTGAAGTTCAAACAGCGGGCCTTCGCCAACCTACTCCAACAGGTCCGGGGCCGTACTGAAAACCTACGAGATACGAAGACCGGGCGATTGGACCGGAATCTGGATTTGCGAAGATCAGCAGCAAATGTTTCCCTTGGCTGCGGCCTATGCCAGCAAGGCGCCGGCAACCCGTATCACCAGGATCCCAAGCTCTTGGACGTGATTATGAAGGCGGGCGACGCCCTCATCGACAACATGAATAAACTGGGGCAGTGGGTTTCCCGCAGAGGATTGGGAGCACTTGGGGCTACAATCATACACCCTGGACCTACTCCTACTGGATTCGCATCGTAGGTTTTCAGCAGCGCCGGGACCTGTTGGAGTAGGTCGGCGAAGGCCCGCTGTTTGAACTTCAAGGGTTGCCGCCCGCGGGCGAGGTCGCCACAACCGAGATCATCCGGCAGGAAGGGGACCACGTCAGGCCGGGCCGGTTTTTCCGCGGCCTGAACGGACGGGCAAGCAGCAGTAACCACGGCAGAACGAGGGCAATCTTCGGTACGGTTGTTGGCATGGTCAGCCCTCTCCAAGCATTTGCCGGACTTGCGATTCGCCAGGGAACATGGGTTAGTCTCCGAATGGCACGAGTTTATACCGTAACGCGACATTCTTCGCCGGCGTCGGCTCGGGGCCTCTTCCACAAGCTGCACCATACCACGGCGCTGTTCGTGCCGAGCAGCACCTTCGCCGGCCGCTCCAGACGGATTTCGACCCCGAAACCGCCCCGGTCGATGCGCACGTTCTGCGCCGCCGTCGGAGTAACCGTCGCCGGGCCGAGCGACGCGCCGGCGGCATCGAGGAGCGTCACCGTCGTGGATTTCTTCCCGGACGGATCCTTCGGCGGAGGAAGAGGAATGCGTAGCTTCCGACGTACCGCCGCCCGTGGGGGCGCTGCCCTGGAGCCAGCCGCTCGAGACCTTCGCCGCCCGTGCCACCGACCCCGAGGAGGCGAGCGCGGCGCTGCGGGAGGCCGCGCTCCTCGCCCGCGCCCAGGGAGACCGCGCCTCGGCGCTGCGCGCGGCCCGGGCCGCGCACGCTCGCACCGCGCTGCCCTCCTTCGCCGGCGAGACGCTCGCCGCGCTGCTCCACTCGGGCGGCTCCGTGGAGGAGGCGCTCGCGGTACACGTCTCGCTCCTCGAGGACGGGCTCGCCGCCCTCGAGGAGGCCGAGGCAGCCGAACGGCTCTCCGCGCTCGCCGACCTCGCCGAGGAAGCGGGCGATGCGCACCTCGCCGTGGCGGCCCTCGATCGGCTGCTCGAGCTGCGCCCCCACGACGCCGACGCCGCCGAGTGGCGCTTCCGCGTCGACCCCGACCGCGGCCGCGCCGTCCGGCGCCTCGGCGAGGACGCGGGCCGGATCCGCAGCCGGCGGCGCCGCGCCCGCGCTCTCCTGCGCGGGTCCCGCGCGGCGCGCACCGAGGCCGGCGACGCCGCGCTCGCCCGCACGCTGCTCGCCCGGGCGCGCGAGGCCGCCGACGGGATGCCGCTCTTGCGGGCCGAGATCGAGGAGCTGCGGCTCGAGGAGGCCCGCGCCGTCGACCCCGCGGACCCGGCCGCCGCCGTCGAGCTCGTGGAGGCGCTGCACGAGACCTCCGGCGCCCGCGGCGCCCTCGGCGACGAGGACGGCGCCCGCTCCGCGCTGGAGGAAGCGGTGGCACTGGCGCTGCGGCTCGGCCGGCTCGACGACGCCGTCGCCGGCCTGAGGGCGCTCGAGGAGCGCGCCGTGGGCCGCGGCGACCTCGCCGGCGCGAGCGCGCTCGCGCGGCGGGCGGCGAGAGAGCTCATCGCGGGCGGGGACGCCGAGCGGGCCGAGCGTCCGCTGCGGCGCGCCGTCACGCGCCAGCCCGGCGACGTCGAGGCCTGGGAGGACCTGGAGCGGCTCGCGATCGCCCGGGGCGACGCGGCCGCACCCCTGCTCGCCGAGGCGCTCGGGGCCCGCGCCGAGCGCTCGAGCGGCGCAGAACGGGCCGGCGCGCTCGTGGCCCTCGCGCGCGTTTTTGCCGGGCCGCTCGCCGATCGCGACCGGGCGCTCACGGCACTCCGGGCCGCCCTGGCGGTGTCGCCGGGGGACGCCTCCGCCGAGGCGGAGCTCGAGCGGCTGCTCGCCGGGTCCGGCCGCGGGGAGGACCTCGGCCGAGCGCTGCTCGACCGGGCGCTCCGGACCGCCAATCCGGCCGAGCGGGCGCGGCTGCGGCTTCGCGCCGCGCGAGATCCTCTCCGACGCCGGCGACGAGCCGTCCCGGTCGCTCGCGGCGCAGGCGCTTCTCGGCGTGCTCGCCGAGCCGCCCGACCGCGCCGCGGTGCTCGAGGCCGCCGGGAGGCTGTCGGCACTCGGGCGCGGCGACGAGGCCACTCCCTACCTCGTCGCCCTCTGCCGCGCGGACCCCCTCGACGACGCCGCCGCGGGCGCTCTCGCACGGGCACTCGCCGACCACCCACGGGAGCGCGCCGAGGCCTTCCTCGAGGTGGCCGCCGCCACCGGCGCCCCCCAGGCGCGCGCCGCCCGCCTGCGCGTCGCGGCCGCGGCGCTCGAGGCCGGCGGCGACGCCCCCCGCGCCCGCGAGGTCCTCCACGCGGCCTTCGAGGCGTGGCCGGCCGACGACGCGGCCTTCCGCGCCGCGGTGGTCGGAGCGTCCGGCGACGTCGATCGGACCGACGCCCTGCTCGCCGCTCGCGCCCGCTCCGTGCCCGCCGAGGCCCCGGGCTGCCACCGGGCCCGCGCCGACCTCCTGCTCGCGGCCGGGCGGGCCGACGCGGCCACCCGCGCCTACGAGGAGTGCCTGGAAGCCGCCCCCGAGGACGCCATCGCGCTCGCGGGCCTCGCCGAGGCCCGCGCCTCGCTCGGCGACAGCGCCGGGGCACTCGCCACCGCCCGCCGCCGCGCCGACCTGGCCGCGACCGGCGGCCACGCGGACGAGCGCCGCATGGCCCTCGAGTCCGGGGCGCGGATGGCGGCGCGCTTCGAGGACCAGGGCGAGGACGCCGCCGCCCTCCTCGAGAGCCTGGCCGCGCTGCGGCTGGGCGGCGACCCCGAGGCCGACCCGCTGCTCGACCGCGCCGTCGGCGGCGCTGCTCGCGCTCCGGCGAGGGGCTGCGGGCCTCGTCCCTGCTCGCGCTCGGGGCCCGCAACGCCACCGGCGGCCGGCGCGCGGAGCTTCTCTGGCGCCTCGCCGAGGTCGCGGAGGCGCGCGGCGACGCCTCCGCCGCCCGCAGCGCACGATTCGAGTCGCTCACCGCCGAGACCGACCCGGAGCGTCGCGCCCGGCGCCTCGCCGACATCCGGGAGAAGCGGGAGCCGGTGTCCTACGCGCGGGCGCTCGAGCAGGTGCTGTCGGGCGGCGAGGCCACCGCGGAGCTCTGGCTCGAGCTCGGGCGCGCCCGGGCCGCGGGCGGGGACGCCGCCCTCGCCGCCCATGCCTTCGAGCGGGTGGTCTCCCCGGGACCCGGCGCGCCCGGCTACGACGAGGCGCTGCGCGAGGTCGAGGCGGCGCACCTCCGGAGCGGGGACGACCGCGCCGTCGCAAACGACCACGCGCGCCGCGCCGAGGCCGCTGCGACGGGGCCACCCGCTCGCGCGAGTGGCTGTCGGCGGCCGAGGCGCTCGAGCGCGCCGCTGCCGAGCCGGCCGAGATCCGCGAGGCGCTCACCCGCGCCTGCGAGGCGGACCCCGACGAGGCGCCGCCGTGGCGGGCGCTCGCCGCTCTCGAGGAGCGCGCCGGCGAGCTCGTCGCCGCCGCCCACGCGCACCTCGCCGCGGCGCTCCGCTCCGAGGGAACCGACGCGGAGCGCGCCGCGCTCACCGCCGCGCAGATCTTCGAGGACGGCGGCCTCGAGGCCGACGCGCAGCGCGCCTGGGCGGCCGCGGCGCACGCGCGGCCCGGCAGCTGGCACGCGCAGCGGAAGCTCGGCCGAGTCGGCGGCCCGTCACGGCGACGCGAGCGGTGCGCTCGAGCACCTGTCGGCCGTGCGGCGCGAGGAGGTCCCCGAGGGCGAGGGCCCCGAGTACCTGCGCGCGCTCGCCCTCGCCCTCGAGGCCGCCGGGCGCGGCGCCGAGGCGCCGCCTGCCTGGCGGGAGCTCTTGTCCGCGGGAGCCCGGCGATGCCGAGGCCTTCCGGCGGCTCTCCGACCTCGCCCGCGCCGAGGGCCGGCTCGAGGAGTGGGTGGAGCTCGCCAGCCGCCACGAGGCAGGGCTCGCGGGCGACCTCGAACGCCGCCTGTCGCTGCGCTGCGAGCGGGCGCGCGTCTACGCGACCCTGCGCCGACCGGAGGCAGCCGCCGGCGCGTGGCGCGCGGCGCTGGAGCTCGACCCGGACAACGCGGAGGCGCTCGCGGGCCTCGCGGCCCTCTCGTCGGGCGCGGCGGCCGAGGTACCGCCCTCGCCCGGGGACACCCCGCGACCCGCCGGCCGCAGCCGATGCCGGGATGGCGTTCTCGCCCGCGGACGAGCCGACGCCGCTCGAGGCCGGCCTCGCGGCGGCGACGGCGCCGCAGCCCGACGCCGCGCCCGGCTCTTCGGCGCTCGAGGGCGCCCGCCGCGCGGCCGAGGCCGAGCCCGGCGACGCCGCGCTCCAGGACGCCTGGGCGGAGGCGGCGGAGGCCGCCGGCGCGGCCGAAGAGGCCGCCCGCGCCTGGAAGGCCGCGATCGCCGCCGGCGGCGCCGGAGCCCCGGCCGAGGCGGCGCGCCGCGCTCGGGCGCTCGCGCGCGTGCTCGAGGGCCAGGGCCGGGTCGACGACGCTGTGGCGGCGCTCGAGGAGGCGCGCGCCGTCGCGCCCTGGGACGACGCGGTGGAGGCGGACCTGTCGCGGATGCTTCTCACCTCCGCGCGCGCGCTGGCCGGGGCCGGCCAGATGGAGGCCGCCTACGCGCGGCTCAAGCTCGCCCGGCAGCTCGACCCGGGGCACGCCGAGCTCACCCTCAGCCTGGCCCGCATCGCCGAGAAGCTCGGCCACCTCGAGGAGGCGGTGACGCTCGGCGAGGTCCACGCCGACTCGGTGGCACGCGGCGACCCGGCGGCGGCGGCCGGCCGCTACCGGGAGCTCGCCGAGACGCTGCGCGACCGGCTCTCCGACCCGGACCGGGCCATCGTCCTCCTCGAGAAGGCGGTCTCGCTCGCGCCCGAGGACGAGGCCGCGCGCACTGCCCTCGCGGAGCTTCACGCCCGGCGGCGCGAGCGCGCCACCCGCGCCCTGGAGCTGCAACTCGAGGGAGCGCGGCGGCGGCCCTTCGACGCGGAGGCGCTCTCCGCCGTGGCGTCGCTGTGCCGGGAGGTCGGCGCCCGGGAGCCGGAGGGGGCGAGCCGCTCGTCGTTCCTCGAGCGGGCGGCCGTGGCGGAGTCGCTCGCCCACTTCGTCGAGCCCGGCCTGCCGGCGCCGCAACCTCCGTCGCTCGCCTCGCGGGTCCCGCCCGAGGTGCGCTCGCGGGTCGCGGCGCCCGGCTCGGAGACTCCCACGGGCCGCCTGCTCGCGCTCCTCGCTCCCTACCTCGAGACGCTCTTCCCGGTCGGACCTGTCCCGCTACGGGGTCGGGCCCGCCGACCGGCTCGGCCCGGGGATGTCGCCCGCGCCTGCAGGCGATGGTGGAGTCGGCGTCCCGGGCGCTCTCGACGCGGGGCGTGGCCATCTTCCAGGCGCACCGGCCCGGGGTGTTCGCGGCGGTCGAGAACACCCAGCCGCCATCGCTCGTGGTGGGCGCCGGCGTCCCCGCGCTCCCCCAGGGCGCGCAGGCCTTCCTGGTCGCCCGCTCGCTCGCGCTCGCCGGGGCGGGCTGGACGCTCGTCGGCAAGTTCGCGCCCCGCGACGTGCTCATCCTCTGCGAGCTCGCGAGCCGCTTCGCCGGCGGCGAGCCCCCCTCGCTCGGCTTGCCCACCCAGCGGGCCGGCGCCTTCCTGGCCGCGCTCGAGCGCTCGGTGCCTCCGTCGGTTCGCAGCTGGGCGAGCGCGCTCGGCCCCGCCACCGCCGAGGAGCTCCGGCACGGCTTCGACCCGGCGCTGTTCGGCGCCGCCCTGGAGAAGAGCGCGGCACGGGCGGCGCTGCTGCACACCGGTGACCCCCACGGAGCGCTCACGGCGCTGTGGCGCCTCGAGCGGCCCGGAGAGGCCGCCGCCCCCGACCCGGTGGCCGCGCTGGAGCGATCGGAGCTCGCCGAACTTGGCCGCTTCGCGCTCTCCGACATCTACCTCGAGCTCCGGGGTATGCTCCTCGGGTGGTGATGCGGCGGCTTTTCCCCATCCTCTGCGTCCTCGCGCTCGCGGGGTGCGAGATCTACGCGGTCCCGAGCGCGCTCGTGTGCCCGGGGACGAAGCAGGCCACGTTCAACTTCGTGGGCGTGCTCGCGCCCTCGACGACCACGGCCTGCAGCTTCGCGAGCCAGGCGTCGAACCCGCTGTCCTTCTCCGGGACCGTCGCCTACGACGCCGACGGCGGCGCCTGCCTGAGCCGGAACATCCCGCACGCCGTGCTCAACCTCGGCACCCACGTCGGGGACAGCATCGACGTCGGCACCGTCGACTTCGGGGGCGGGCTCTCCGGGTGCGCCTGCCCGGCCGGGACGAACGTGCAGCTCGTGATCGCGCAGAGGATCACGGGCGACATCTCCCGCGACGGGACGACGCCGACGACCTTCGACGGAGGCTTCTTGACGGCCGTGAGCGCAGCCAACGCCGACGGCAGCCCGGCGAACCTTCCTCCCTGTGCCTGCGGCACGGTGGAGGCGGACGGCGGGTGCACCTGCACCATTCCCTGCGCGCTGCAGTACGACCTCCAGGCGACCGCCGTGCAGTCGCCTTAGACTTGCCCGATGGCCCGACCTTCCAAGCGCCGGGCCCGGCCCGGCCGGGCGGTGATCCTCCTCTCCGGGGGGCCTCGACTCGTCCACCGCGCTGGCGGTGGCGCGCGAGCGGGGGTTCGAGGCCCACTGCCTGTCGGTGGACTACGGGCAGCGGCACAAGACCGAGCTCGCCCGCGCCCGCGCCATCGCGCGCGCCCTCGGCGCGAAGAGCCACCGCGTCGTCCGCGTCGACCTCTCCGCCTTCGGCGGCTCGGCCCTCACCGACCTCTCCATCGCGGTGCCGAAGGACCGCGCCGAGCGGGAGATGTCCGCCTCGATCCCGGCGACCTACGTCCCGGCGCGCAACACGGTGATGCTGTCGCTCGCGCTCGCCTTTGCGGAGGTGATCGGGGCCGCGCGACGTGTTCATCGGCGTGAACGCCATCGACTACTCCGGCTATCCCGACTGCCGCCCGGAGTTCCTGCGCGCCTTCGAGCGGCTGGCGAGGCTCGCCACCCGGGCCGGGGTGGAGGGCAGCGCGGCTGCGGATCCACGCGCCGCTCTTGCGGCTGTCGAAGGCCGGCATCGTGAGGCTCGGGACGCGTCTCGGGGTCCCCTACCGCATCACGCTCTCCTGCTACGACCCCGTCGCCGGCCGCGCCTGCGGCCGCTGCGACGCCTGCAGGCTGCGCCGGAAGGGATTCGAGGAGGCGGGCATTGCCGACCCGACGCCCTACGCGAGACCCGCGGGCGCGCGAGTGAGGAGGCGACATGCAGATCCGTAGGAAGTTCGAGGGCCGCGGAGACGGCGAGATCTTCCAGCGCGTACACGAGATGATGTCGCACTTCGCCGAGAAGTTCTCGCTCGACTACCGCAAGGACGAGGCGCAGCGATCCGGCAGGGTCTCGAAGATGGGCGTCACCGGCACCTACCGGGTGCACGCGGAGGAGGTCGTCGTGGAGCTCAAGTTCCCGATGCTGGTGCCCGGGATCGATGCGCCAGCGGGTCGAGGAGGACATCGAGCGCAAGCTCGACGGCCTCTTCTCCGTAGAGCCACTACTCCAGCCGCACCACCACGGCGCCGCGAGCGCTCGTTGAGCCGCTGCACGGCGTCGTAGATGGCGGCGAGCGGAGAGTCCCCGGTGCCGCTCGCCGACCGCGGGCCGGCTCGCGTGCCGGCGCCGCGCCGACGCCACCGTCACGATGCGCGCGCCGGCCCGCCCGCGCAGGGCGTCCGGCCACACCTTCACCTGGAGTCCCGCCCGGTAGATGGCGAGCAGCGCGCGCCCCATCTCGGAGGCGACGCGGTCGTCGGAATGGGTCATTCGAGGCTCTCCACGAACATCGATGGCATCCTACGCGGCGACCCCGACAGCGCCACTTCGCGGCGCATTTCCAGCGCGATTGCGAGCGGAATCGCGTCGCGGCGGCGGGCCGCCTACAATGAGTGCCGTGATGGGACTCCTCGCCGCGGCGCTCGTCGCCTCCGCACCCGCGCCGCCCGACCTGGTGGACGTCACCGTGCTCGTCCCGGACGCCGTGCTCGACCTCCGCTACGCCACCGACCGCAACGTCACCGGCCGCGCGCTCTACCCGGCGGCGCGCTGCCTGCTCGTTCGCCCGGTGGCCTCCCGGCTCGCCGCCGCCGCGCGCCGGCTCCGCGAGCAGGGGCTGCGCCTCGTCCTGTGGGACTGCTACCGGCCTTCGTCCGTCCAGGCGGCCCTCTGGCGCGCCCACCCTCGCCCCGGCTCGGTCGCCGACCCGGCGCGCGGCTCCCACCACAGCCGCGCGGCGGCCGTGGACCTGTCGCTCGCCGCCGCGACCGGGGAGCCCTTGGAGATGCCGACCGACCACGACGCCTTCGGCGCGCGCGCCAAGGTCGACGCCGTCGCGGGCATTCCCGAGTCCGCACGGCGCAACCGCGACGTCCTTCGCAGCGCCATGGAGGCGGAGGGGTTCGCGGTGAACCCGCGCGAGTGGTGGCACTACGCGGCGCGTGAGGCCGCCCGATACCCGCTCCTCGACGAGCCGCTGCGATGACGGCTCGCGGGGAGGCGGCCGCGCGCGCGCTCGACGCGCTCTCGGGCCTCTCGCCGGAGCGGGCGCTCGGCGTCGCGGCGCGCAGGCTCTCGGGCGCCGCCGGCGGCCGCCTGGGCGCCGTCCCCGTGGCGAGCGAGCTCGCACCGCGCACCGGTGCCGCGGACGGAGGCCTGCTCGGCGCCGTCGCGGAGCGCGCCCTCGGCGGCGCGCTCGGGGCGGTCTTCACGTCGCCGGGCGACGCGGACATCCTCGCCGCCTTCGCCCTCGGCCACGCGGCCGCGCGCCGCGGCGGACCCGGGCCGGCGAGCGCGGTGGCGGCACTCCTCGGCGCCGCTCCCGCCGACCCCGCGCTCCGGTCGGCGCTCTCCGGGCTCCGCGTCCTCGACCCGGCCTGCGGCGCCGGCGCGCTGCTCGTGGCAGCGGAGCGGCTCGCGCGCCGCGCCGGGGCGCGCCTCGAGCTCCACGGCCTCGAGGTGGCGCCGCTCGCCGCCCGGGCCGCCTCGCTGCGCCTCGGCCTGCTCGGCTGCGCGGCCTCGGTGAGACGGGCGGATGCCCTCGCAACCCGGTGGCCGGCCTGCGATCTCGTCCTCATGAACCCGCCGTTCGTGAGGCACGAGGCGATCCCCCCCGCCTGGAAGGTCCGCGCCGCTCGCCTGAGCGGGCTGGCGCGCCGGGCCGACCTGTCGGCCCACTTCGCGCTCGTCGCGCTGCGGCACGCGCCGGTGGTCGGCCTGGTGATGCCGGGCGGCCTCGCGACGGCGCGCTCCGCCGCGCCTTTGCGGGCCGAGGCCCGCGCCCGGGGCGGCATGGTCCTCTCGCTCCGGTCCCGGGCCGCGGGGAGCTTCGCCGCCTCGGTGCACACCGCGCTCGCGGTCTGGGTGGAGGGCGCGGACGACGCGCCCGCGGCCGAGGCGTCGGTTCCGCTCTCGGCCCTCTCCCCGGAGGACCTCGCCGGCCTCGCCCGCGGCCGCGGAGGTCGACGCCTCCGCATCCGGCGCGCCGCTAGGCCGGCGCCCTCCGGCGCCCTGCGGGTCGGCGACGTGTGCCTCGTCCGCTTCGGCGTGAAGACAGGCTGCAACGCCTTCTTCCACCTGCGGCCGCTCGGGGCCGGCCTCCACGAGAGCGCGCTCGCGGGCCGCGTCGAGCTCTCCGCCGGGGACACGGCGCCGCTGCTCGCCGGGCTCAAGGAGGCAGTGGCGCCGGAGCGCGCCGAGCCGCGCCTCGTCCTCTTTCGACCGGAGCGCGAGACGGCGACGGCGCGCGCCTACGTCGAGCGCGGCAGGACCCTCGGCGTCCACCGCCGGCCGACCTGCGCGGCGCGCACCCCCTGGTGGGCGCTCGCCCCGGGGCGGCCGCCGGCACCGGTGCTCTACCCGGCCAAGGTGGGCGCCCGCGCCTTCGCCTTCCTCAACACCGCCGGCCTCCTCGAGGACAAGAAGTGGCACGCGCTCTTCCCCCGCGAGGTCGAGCCCTGGCTGCTCGCCCTGGCGCTGTCCTCGACCCCGCTCCGCCTCGCGGTCGATCGCGCCGCCCGCCAGCTCACCGGCGCCCAGGCCATCGCCGACATCGACTGCGGCGTCCTCGCAGGGGCTCCCTTCCCCACCCCGGCGGCGCTCGAGGCGCTCCGCCCGGCGCTCTCCGAGGTGCGCCGCTCGCTCAGAGAGGACCCGGTCACGACCGACCTCGCCGCCATGCTGGACCGGCCAGCCCAGCGAGAGCTCGACGGGCTCGTCGGCCGCGCCCTGGGGCTCTCGCCGCGCGAGGTGGAGCGCGGCCGGCGAGAGCTCGCCTCCCGGGTGGAGGAGAGGCTCTCCCACGCCGCCCGGGTCCGCGACGCGCTCCCCCCGACCCCGCGGGCTGTCCCGCGGTCAAGCGAGTCAAGCCGCGGAGCCGGTGCCGTAACATCTCGCAGCGCGTCGGCCTGACGCCCCGAGGACACCGGAACCCTTGCCCCCGCTCCCCGCACTCCTCGCACTCGCGCTCGCGGCCGCGCCGGCCGCCCCGCCCGACGGGGCGCCGCCGGCGGCTCGCGCCCAGGCGCGCAAGGCGCTCAGGGAGGCGCTCGACCGCGTCGTCGCGGCGAGCGCGCTCGGCGCCGCCCGCGCCGGCATCCTCGTCACCTCCCTCGACACCGGGGAGGTGATCTACGAGCGCTCCGCCGACGAGCTGCTCAACCCCGCCTCCAACGTCAAGCTCTTCACCGCCGCGGCCGCGCTGGCGCGGCTCGGCCCGGAGTACCGCTTCGAGACCGAGTTCCTCGTCGCCCCCGGCTCGACCGCGACCCGCAACCTCTACGTCCGCGGCAAGGGCGACCCCACGCTCGTCACCGAGCGACTCTGGGTCATCGCCGGGGAGCTCTCGCACCTCGGCATCGACCGCGTCGGGGACCTCGTGCTCGACGACTCCTGGTTCGACGAGGAGCGCCTCGGCCCGGGCTTCGACCAGGAGCACGGGGACCACGCCTACCTCGCGCCCGCCGGGGCCCTCTCCCTGAACTTCAACGCGGTGGCCGTCCACGTGACGCCAGCGGACCGCAGCGGCGCGCCGGGGCGCGTGCACCTCGATCCGCCGAGCGAGTTCCTCCAGCTGGACAACCGCACGCTCACCGTCTCGGGCGGTACCCGGCGCCGGGTGACCGTCGCCTCGCAGCCGGCGAGCGGCCGCCAGCGGGTGACGGTCGAGGGGAAGCTGCCGCTCGGCGGTCGCCAGCAGGTCTTCTACCGGCGCGTCGACGACCCGCCCCTCTACTTCGGGTACACGCTGAAGAAGCTCCTCGAGCTGCGCGGGGTGAAGGTCGCGGGCCGGGTGCGCCGCGGATACGTCCCCCAGGGCGCCTCGCTCGTCCACGTGTCCGAGTCCGAGTCGCTCGCGGAGGTGGCCCGCCTGCTCGAGAAGCAGTCGAACAACTTCATGGCCGAGCAGATCCTGAAGACGCTCGGCGCCGAGGCCCGCGGCGTGCCGGGGACCTGGCCGAAGGGCGTCGCCGCGGTCGAGGACTTCCTCGCCGAGGCCGGGATCCCGCGCGGGACGTACATCATGAAGAACGGCTCCGGGCTCAACGACTCCAACCGCTTCAGCGCCCGCCAGACGGTGACGCTGCTCCGCGAGATGTGGCGGCGCTTCCCGGTGATGGCCGAGTTCGTCGGCGCGCTGCCGGTGGCGGGCCGCGACGGGACCATCCGCTGGCGCATGGAGGAGACGGCGGCGGCGGGGCGGCTGCGGGCCAAGACCGGCACGCTCGACGGGGTGACGAGCCTCTCCGGCTACGTCGAGACCCGCGACGGGGAGCACCTCGCGTTCGCCATCCTGGTGAACGACCACGGGGGCCGGGCGGCGGCAGCGGTGCGCGCCGTGGACGAGCTCGGCGGGGCACTCGCAGCCTCCGGCGTGCCCGGCCCCGCGGCGGCGCCGGAGCCGGGACGCGCGGGGCCGCCCGCCGGGGAGCCCGGGGCGAGGGTGGCCGCCTACTACCGGCTCGCCCTGGCGCACGACCGCCGCAACCTCCCCTTCCTTCGCAATGCGCTCCACGGCGAGGACGACCCGGTGGTCCGCATGGCGGCCGGCGAGGCGATCTACCTCTCCGATCCGGACGGGGACGGGGCCCGCCGCGCCTTCCTCGACTCGGTGGTGACGGACCCGCCCGCCCTGGCGAGGCTGCGGGAGCTCGCCGGCGGCAGCCCGGAGGCCCCGGTGGTGGGCTCGCTCGTCGACCTCGCGGCCGAGGGCATCTCCGAGGCACTCGCCCGGCTGGCCGATCTCTCGGCGGCGGGGATGGGCCCGGAGCTCGCGGCCTCCTGGGAGGAGGTCGCGGCGACGGCGCCTGGCGAGACCCTGGCGCTCCTCCTGTCGGTGCCGGAGCCGGCCGCCGAGGCGGTCATCTCCTCGCTCGCCGTGGGGATCCGGGAAAGCCGCGAGCGGGAGCACCCCTTCCCGGCCGCGCTCCGGCGCGCCGCCGAGGAGGAGGGCGCGGGGGGCGACAGGGCCCGCGCGCTTCGCGCCCGGCTCGACGCGGGCCTCGCCGCGAGTGCCGGGTCGGGCCCGGTCGCCGCCCCGGACGCGCCGGCGCCCTCCGGGCGGCCCGGCGGCTGACGCGCGAGGCCTGCTTCTCCGCCCGGAACCCTGCGGGCGCACGATCAAATTGAGGCACAGCGGTCTAGGTCGCGGGTGCCATAGCGGGCATAGCGGAAGTGCTGGCGGCGGCCGCGCTGGCGGGCCCTGTTCGTGACGGTATCCGAGTGGGCGCGGCGGATGGCGCCGTGGAAGCGAAGGGCACCGGCCGTGCGGTAGGCTGCGCGCAGACGGGCCATGCGCCGGGCGTTCCGCATCGCCCAGTGCTGGCCGGCTCGTTTCATCCGGGTCTGGAGTACGTGCCGGTGGGCGCTCTCGACCGCGCCGCTGCCGATGGGTAGGTGGTCCTCGCGATACAGCCGGTACTTCATCCGGTGCGCGTTCGCGCGGTAGTACCGCACCAGGTCCTCGACCGCCTGGAGCCGCTCGCGCGTGTCACGGCGCTTCGGCTCGATCACCTCGAGGCAGTCCACCACCTCGGCGATGAGCGCGTCCGGATCTCCGGCGGCCAGGAGTTCCTCCGCGCGTCGTTGCCAGAGCGGCAGGAGCGGGCTCTCCTCGCCCAGCAAGGCTTTCCCGCAGTCCACCGCGTGCTCGACGGCGTGGTGCCAGTCCAGGATCTGCACGGCGTCAGGGCAAAGCTGGTCCGCGAGGCTCCAGTTGCAGACTGCGCCGTCGCCAAGCCAGACCACCTTCCCCACGTCGTCGATGTTCTCGACCTCGAGTGCCTCCTCGAGGACTGGCGCGAATTCGCCCATTCCGTTCACCACGGCCACGTAGCGGGAGGTGCCTGCAATCGGCTCGCCTGCTTCGGGGTCGTGCCGGTACGTGACGCCTAACTTCGCCTCCTTCCACGGCTCGTCGCCGCGAATGGGCAGCATGCTCCCGTCCACCTCGACCACGAGAACGTCCGCCGCCGGCACGCGGGGCTTCAGCTCCTCCTGCAGTCGCCCCTGGTCCGCCTCGGTACACTGGTTCCCGACGCGCTCCGCGACCCGCCGAAAGACGTTCTCGGACCACCGCTGCCCGTAGTGCAGCTCCCAGCGGGCGGCGCACTGCTCGTACACATCGTTGACCGCGAAGTCGAGGACCCGCTTCTCGAGCTCGCTCGTGAGATCGCCCTCCTCTGGCAACATGAGCAGGCGATCCACCGGGTAGAAGCCGTACTTGCACGCCTCGCAATAGTGATAGTTGCGCTTGAACGTCACCAGCCCGGCCAGGCTCTCTACCGTGCGTTCCCGATCGCGGGCCTTCACCGGGATCCGCTTCCCGCATTTCGGGCACGCCTTTGCCGTCGGCTTCTCCGGCTTCATCCGCGACAGCATGGCAGCGATTGGCGGTGGACCCGCGTCGCCCTTCATCAGCCCCTCCGCGGCGAGCTCCATCTCGGACATCGTCATGCCGTCATGGAACCTCTCATCCGCGAGGCGCTCGGCGAGTTCCCGCAGCAGGTCCGCCTTCGAGTACTGCTTCAGTCCTTTCTTTCGGGCCATGCCACGTAGAGGATCACGCCTCGGCGGCCACGTCGATCTTCTGCAGAATCTTCCGCTTCCTCGCCGAAACACCCGATCACACTCCGCCCCGAACTCCTCGCAATCCAAGGGGAAGCCCCGCAACCCCGATCAGCTCCTCAACAAATCCCTCAAACTGGTCCTGCACCCGAACCCTGCGGCTGTCAGATCGCCCTGCTAGGGATCCGCCTGCATCGTCCCGCTCGAACTTTTCGCTCGCAGCCAGGCGACGAACAGGAAGGGTTTCGCCATGGTGAACAAGGTCATCCTCGTCGGGAACCTCGGCAAGGACCCGGAAGTGCGCTACACGGCCGGCGGACAGGCCGTCGCCAACCTCCGCATCGCCACCTCCCGGAGCTGGACCGACAAGCAGTCGGGCCAGAAGAAGGAGGAGACCGAGTGGCACGACGTGGAGGTCTGGGGCAAGCAGGCCGAGCAGTGCGGCGAGTACCTCGCCAAGGGGCGCCAGGTCTACGTCGAGGGCCGGCTCAAGACCGACAAGTGGCAGGACAAGCAGTCGGGGCAGGATCGCTTTCGCGTGAAGGTGGTGGCCGACACGGTCCGCTTCCTCGGCGGCGGCGGAGCCGGTGCGGGCCGCGGCGCCCCGCGCCCCTCGACCGAGGACGCCGGCGGTCCGCCGGCCGGCTTCGAGGAGGGTCCCGCCGAGTCGACGTCGGGTGGGAGCGCCGACGACATCCCCTTCTAGCTCGCACCCGCCGCCAACCTGAGGCCCCGCCGAGCGCGTGCTAGCATCGAGCACGCGCTCGCATGGCGGCCTCCCTCGTCGACCCGTACCGGCGGATCCTCTCCGCCGACCCCAAGTCCCGCATCTTCGTGGACCTGGCCCGTGCCCTGCTCGCGCAGGGCGAGGCGGCCGCGGCTGCCGACGCGTGTCGCCAGGGCCTCGAGCACCACCCGGACTCGGTGCAGGGCCGCGTCCTGCTCGGCAAGGCGCTGCTCGACGGGGGCGACGTCGAGAGCGCCCTCTCCGAGTTCGAGTCCGCCGCGGCCATCGAGCCCGCAAACCCCTTTGCACTGAACCTCGCCTGCGAGGCGCTCGCCGACCGAGGGCTCTCTGGCCGCGCCCTCTCGATGCTCGAGCGCGCCGCCGCTCTGCAGCCCGGCAACGTCCGCGTCCGCGCCTGGCTCGAGGCGGCCCGCCGCGAGCCCGTCGTCCCGGCCGCGGCACCGGCGCCCAGGGTCGCCGCGCCAGAGCCCGCCCCCGAGCCCGCGAAGGCCGAGCCACAGCCGAACCCCGGACCCGCCGCCAGCCAGGAGGGCCCCGCTTCCGGGGCCCCTCTCGCCCCCGCCGCCCCGGAGAGCGACGGAGGCGCGGAGCCAGCCGCGAACCGGTCCCCGCCGCCCATCGCCCACACGCCGCCGCCGCTCCGCCGCGGGCCGCCCCCGGTCCCGCTGCCGGCGCCGGGCACCGCCTCCCCGCTGCCTCAGGCGGCGAGCCGGCTGCTCGGCGAGCTGCCCGCGTCCGCGCCTCCCGAGCCGGCGGCGAAGCCCGCGGCTCCGGACGCCGCGGAGGCCGAGCGCATCGCGGTCACCTACGAGCACGAGCTTCGCGCGGAGCTCATGGCCAAGGTCCCCCCGCAACGGGACGTCCCACGGCGCCAGTTCCTCATCGTCGCAGGCATCGCCACCGCGTCGCTGGCGCTCGTCGGAGGGCTCGCCACCTACTTCGCCGTTCGCCACGCCCACCGGGTCGAGGACGCCCGCGAGCTCGTGGAGCGGGCCCGCCGCGGCATCCTGCGCGACACCGGGGGCTCGCTGCGGGAAGCGTCGAAGGCCCTCGCCGAGGCCCGCAGGCTCGACCCGGACAACGCGCTCGCCCGCTCCCTCGCGGCCCTGGCGGCCGGCCTGCGCTGGGCGGACCACAGGGACCTGGAGTCGCGGACCCTCGCCCAGTCGCTGTTGACCTCGGGCCAGGCCGCCGACGCGGCCCCGGCCGCTCGCTACCTCATCGCCGAGCCGGAGGAGGAGCGCCGCGAGGCGGCCCTGGCGCTCGCCGGTTCCCCTTCCACGCCGGCCGGCGCGGCCGAGGCTGTCGCCGCCCAGGCGCTCCTCGAGCGCGGCGACCCCGCCCGGGCGACGGCTCGGCTCGAGGCCTCGGCCCGGGCCTCACCGCCTTCCCTGCGAGCGCTCGTGGCGCTCGGCGATCTCTCCCTCGCCCGGGGCGAGCCCGACGAGGCCCTCACCTGGCTCGGGGCCGCGCTCGGCGCCCACCCGACGCACCCGGGAGCCGCCACCTCGTCGGCCGAGGCCCGGCTCGCGCTCCGCCGCGACCTGGGCGACGCCCTCGCCTCGCTCCGGGCCGTCGAGGCTGACCCCGGAAGCCCTCCGCCCTTCGCGCTCGTCCTGCGCTTCGAGCTCGCCATGGCGCGACTGCTCGCCGCGGACGGGCAGCGGCCGGCAGCGCTCGACCGGCTCTCCGCCGCGGAGGGAAAGCTCGGGTCGACGTGGGAGATTCCGTTCGCGCGGGCGGAGGTCGAGCTCGGCAGCGGGGCCTGCGACCGGGCCGAGCCGGACGCGCGGCGCGCCGTGGCTGCCGGCGGCGCGCTGCCGGCCCGGCTCCTGCTCGCGAGGGCGCAGGCGTGCCGCGGCCGCTTTCGCGAGCTGCTGCGCGCGAGCGAGGGGCAGGATGCCCGCGAGATGCGGGTGGCGCGGGCGGAGGCGTTCCTCGCCATCGGCGATCCGTACGCGGCACTCGCCGAGCTCGAGGCGACTGGCCAGGGCGGGCGCATGCCGGCCGACGCGGCCGCGCGCTACGCCCTCGCGCTCGACGCCATCGGAAAGCGCGCCCAGGCGGAGGCGGTGCTCGACCGGTTGCTCGCCATGAAGAAGCCGCCCCCCGCGGCCCTGCTCGCCGCGGCGCAGGTGGCGCTGCGGGCAGGTCGGAACGACGATGCCGAGCGCCTCTTCCGCGCGTCCGTCGACGCCGACCCGGACCTCCTCGAGGGGCAATGCGGGCTCGGGAGGCTTCTCCTCGCCCGGGGGCGGGCCGCCGAGGCGGCGCCGGTGCTCGCCCGCGCCTCGGCGATCGCCCCCTCCCACCTCGAGGCCCGGGTGGCTCTCGGCCGGGCGCGGCTCGCAGCGGGGGACGCCCGCGGGGCGCGGGAGGCCTTCGCGACCGCGCTCGCGACCAACCCGCGCAGCGGCGCCGCCCTGCGCGGGCTCGCCGACGCCGACCTCGCCGACGGCAACCCGGCCGAGGCGCGGCGCGACGTCGACCGCGCGCTCCACTCCGACCCCGGCTCCGCCGAGACGTGGATCACGGCCGCCCGGGTGGCGCTCGCCCAGGGCGACAGGAGGTCGGCGGTGCGCTTCGCCGAGAAGGCGAGAAAGCTCGCCGGCAAGGGCGAGGCCGGGGCCGAGGCGCAGCGGCTGCTCGACCAGGCCCGACACTCGCACGGCTGACTTCGCCCCGGCCGGGCACCTTCTCCTTGGCCGCGAGGGCGCTCGCTACCGCCGCTTCTCGACCTGGAGCGCCGACATCCGCAGGGCGTCCTCCGCGGTGCGGCAGACGCGCGGGCCGTCCTGGTATCGCGCCACCTTCACCGGCGGGTAGGCGCGCATGCGGGCGAGGATCTCGTCCGACCGGGCGGCGAGAATCCGGTCGCAGGCCTCGTAGACGCCTCCCGCGCCCTCCTCCACGACGTTGTGCGGGACGAGGATCTTGCGGAGCTCGGCCACGATCTCCCGCCTCGGAGACGGGACGAGAAGGGCCGCGATCGCGCCGTGGTCGATCCGCAGCCGCCGCGCCTGCGCCAGGGGCTCGCCGCCCCGGGCGTCCCGGGCCGCCGGGAGCAGGATCTTCTCCTCGATGGCGATGTGGCGCAGCAGCCCCCCGCGGAACTCGCCGAACGGCCGGAGGTCGACCTCGCCCCCGGCCGCGAGCGAATCCGAGAGAAGTGCGTCGAGGCGCAGATGGTCCTCGGCAAGGAACTGCGAGATGGGTCCCGGCATGCCGGCAGCTCCTCTCGGCGCGACTCGAGGCGCCTCCATGCTGCTCCTTCCGGGCGGAGTTGGGAACGGGTGGGCGGGCGAGGCAATCCCGGCGTCCACCATCACTGCGGGCGACGCTCCAGGATTCCCGACCGCCGGGGGCGAGACCCATCTGGTGGTGGGCCCAGGCGGACTGCGAGCTTATCTCGAGAGCATGGAACCTCGGGCAACGCGACCGGCGCGCAGAGGCCGAGCCCTGGCGCATCCCGCTGCAGGTGCTCCCGCCGAGACGCCCTCGCTCGAGGCTCATCGCGCGATGGGCGAGCGCGACGGCCGCGCCGGGCCGGCCGCCGGCGAGACTCGATGAGACCCGCCGACACGACGCGCGCGTTCACGCTTCCGCTCGGCCAGCATCCCGCGCTCCGCCGCCGGTTCCAGGTCGTGGACGAGCCACTGCTCGGGAACGTCCGCTTCGGCCTCTTGCTCGAGGTGCTCGACAAGCTCGCGGAGGAGACCTCCCTCGAGTACGCGCGTCGGGCCGACGACGCGGCCCGGGTGGTCACGGCCGCGGTCGACAGCATCCTCGTCCGCAACCCGGTCGACGTGACTCGCGACATCGAGTTCGGGGCGCGGCTGAACCATGTCGGGCGGACGTCGATGGAGGTCGGCATCCGCGTCACGCAGCCGGGGGATCCTCCGCTTCACGTCGCATCCTGCTACTTCACGATGGTGGCTCGCCTGGGCGTCGGCGACGGCGCGAGGAGCCTGCCGCTGCCGCCGCTCGAGTACGGGGACGAGCTCGAGCAGCGGCGCGCCCGGCGCGCCGTCGAGCGGCGGGAGGAGTACCGCCGTCACGTGGCCGCGGGAGAGGAGCCGCCGACCCGGGAGGAGTACGAGCTCCTCGCGCGCCTGCACCGCGAGCAGGAGGACCCCGGGTTCCGGGGGCTGCTTGCCGGCAGGCTCGTCGCCGAGACCTGGGAGCGCATGTACCCGGAGCAGGAGAACGTGCCGCAGAAGATCTTCGGCGGCTACGTGATGCGGCGCGCCTACGAGATCTCCACCATCTCCGCCGAGCTCGTCGCGCCGGGCCGGCCGGTGCTCGCCGCGGTGAACCGCGTCAACTTCCTCCACCCGGTGCGCCTCGGCGACACGCTCCGGTTCACGAGCCGCAACGTCTACACGTCGGGCAGCCTCGTGTCGGTGGAGGCGAGCATCGAGCGGCGCAGCCGGGACCGCAGCGTCCGGGCACTGTCGAACTCCTGCTTCTTCACCTTCGTGAACATGGACCGCGAGCTGCGCCCGCACGACGCGCCCGCCGTCTACCCGACCACCTACGCGGAGGACGCCCGTCTCCTCGAGGCGCGGCGGCACCACGCGGAGCTCCTGCGCCACATCGGCCGCGGCTGGATCGCAGGCCGCGAGCCGGCCCCCCGCGGCGGCGGCGGCTAGCCGGGCCGCTTCTCCCGGCCACCGCGCCGACCCCCCATCACCTCACTCCTCGACGTACTTCTTCAGGCGGTCGAGCGCCTCGTCCCAGCGCTTCGAGATCTCGTCGAGGGTGCGCCGCGCCCGGGCGAGCTCGTCCGGCTCGAGCTCCCAGATCCGCTCCCGCCCGCGCCTCGCGCCCCGCGCCAGCCCCGCGCCGGCGAGGACGTGAAGGTGCTTGGTGACGGCTTGCCGGGTGACGGCGGAGCCCGCCGCGAGCCGCGTGATCGACCAGGGGCCGTCCTCGCAGAGCCGGGCGACGAGGCCCAGCCGGGTCTCGTCGCCCAGTGCCGCGAAGATCGGCGCCGCCCGGGCGAGTCCGCCCGCTCTCGCGCTACCCCGAGACATGCCGCTCGATGTTCCCGAGTTGCCCGGCCCAGCCCTGGTCGTTCATCCGGAAGGCGAGGGCCCGACGCGATGCGGGGATCCCGTCGAAGCCGGACTCCACGACGGTGAGCTGCGTGCCGCCCGGGACGTCGTCGAGCCGGAACTCGACGAGAGTGGTGGGCTCGCCCGAGTGATCCACCCCGGGCTCCGGGTACGGGTGCCACCGGTACGAGAACAGGTGCTCGGGCTCGATGCGCTCGATGGTCATCTCCAGCTGCCAGGTCTCGTAGCCTGGCACCGTGAGCTGCGCCTTCACGAGCGAGGCGGGCGCGAAGACGGCACCGTCGAGCTTCGCGCCGAACCAGGTGCCGAACTCCTTCGCGTTGGCGAGGGCGCGCCACACCCGCGATCGCGGCGCGCGCAGGACGATCTTCTTCTCAATCCGATCCGTGGCCATGTGCAACCTCCAGGTTGCATGCTAATCACCTGGCCGACAAGCGCAACCGAAAGGTTGCTCGTGTGCCCTTTCGGGGCAACGGTCGACGGGCCACCGCTCCGCGACGGCCGCGGCCCGGGTCCCAGGGGGCGGCGGGAATCCCGGGCGGTCCCCGGTCGCGTGGCCCCCGGACGCTCGCGTCACCCGCGGCGCCAGCGGCCGGCCTCGACGAAGCTGAAGTGGCCGCCCGAGGCGACGATGACGTGGTCGCGGGCCAAGACGCCCACGAGTTCCGAGGCGGCGCGGAGCCGCTCGGTCAGGTCCTCGTCCTCCGGGCTCGGCGCCGGGTCGCCGGACGGATGGTTGTGCACGAAGATCACCCCGTGCGCGCCGTCGCGCACCGCCGGGCGCAACGCATCGCGCGGGGAGACCGGGCACTGCGTCAGCGAGCCCTCCGCCACGCGCTCGGCGCGAAGCAGCCGGCCCCGGACGTCGAGCATCACCACGTGGAAGCACTCCCGCTCCGCGTGGGCGACGGTCCGCATGAGCTCGGCCACGCGCCCGGGGTCGAGGATCCGCTCGCCGCGCCGCGGAGGCGACCAGGCGCCGCGTCGCCCGAGCTCGAAGGCGGCGGCGAGCGCGGCTGCCTGCGAGCGCCCGAGACCCATTCGAGACTGGAGGGCATCCGAGGGGAACCAGGCGAGCCCCGAGAGCGACTCCTCGAGGAGGGCCGCCACCACCGTGCCGGCGACGCGCGCGGAGCCCCGGCCGACCACGAGCGCGAGGAGCTCGGGGTCGGACAAGGCAGAGGTGCCCATCGCGTCGAGCCTCTCGCGGATCTCCGGAATCCGGATGGAGTGAGGAGCCATGCGGAGCCCGGGCGCAAGGGACGTGCCGGCCGGCCGGCCCCGGAACAGGACGCCGATGTCGAGCTCGGGGCCGCGGGGCGGACGCCTTCATCCGCGCCTCGGGCGGGACTGGGCGGATGCGGCCCGCCCGGACTCTACCTGTCATCCAATCGGACGAGGCGGGTCGACTGACCCGGCGAGCCCCGTCGCGCGTCGACCGTGGGCGGCCTGCCCGGCGTCTCCGTCTCCCGGCCGAGCGTTGCGCACGCTACGCGGCGCCACTGCCCAGGTCCTCTCGGCCGCCCACGCGGTCCAGGCTGGCGAGTCCAGTGGGCTTCCGAGTTCGCGCCTTCGGTCCGGTTCGGGCCCTGTCGCATGGCGCCCTCGCCGTCCGTCCTTCTTCGCTCCGGTCGCGGCCCGGCGGCCCTACCGGCAATCCGTGGAACGCCCCTCGACTGCTCGTGCGGGGGCGACGCGACTCACTGCAAGTACGTGCTCTCGCGGATACTCGTCGTAGATCTTCGGCCCGAACATGCGAAGGCCGGCGAGGACCGGTACGGCCAGCGCGGCCGTGAGGATCGCCGCGAGGACGATGCCGACGATGAAGTAGCTGAGGCCGATGACGGAGAGACTCACGAGGCCAAACACGGGTACCGCAATCAGTTTTTTCATGAACGTTCCTCTCGGTCGTGGCTGCGCACCAATTGCGTCAACCCGCCCTTGGACCAAGAGTGGAAGCCTAATTTCACAAAGTCAATATGCCGAAAACGTGTGTAACCCCAATGGAGTCGACCCTGACGTCGATTCCTGCGCGCAAATGACCGCCACTACGCGCAAACATATGCGGACCGGACCGCTCCACGACCCTGGCGTGAATTGACCTACGTCAATTGTCCGGAATTGCCCGAATCGCGAATTCGCTTGGAGCGCCACTCGCTCGCCCGGTCAACTCCCGCGAGCTCTCGCCGCCGTTCGGGACCCCCGGGGAAGGGCTCGCGAGCGACGAGGAGCGTCCGGCCGCGCCGGCCGGGCTCGACGCGAAGGTCGGCACGAAGCCCGGTCTCGCCGCCCGAGTGCGCGACCGGTCTCCACATCGTGGCCAGAAGCTCGAAGACGCGAGACAGCGCCATCGTCGGCCGTCGCTCCGGGTCGCCGCGAACGACGGGGGGCACCCGGTCGACCGACGAACCAGGGAAGGTGGTCGAGCGGCCCCTGCCGGCCCGCGCTAGCCACGGGAAGGATCCGGCGCGCGGCAGCTCCGTGGATGGGCGCGGTCAGGACTGCCGGTCGAGCCAGCTCACCACCCGCGAGACGAGGGGCATGAGCGCGAGGAGCGCGGCCCATTCGGCGATCTCGAGCGCAACGAGCACGGCCCATTTCACGAGGTGGCACCCCCGGCAGAAGGGGGAGGAGAATAGTCTTGTCTCCGCCCATCGAGTCCTGATGGGGATCACGTCTCGCCACACCCAAGCGACGGTCCGACAAACGGCTCCCGGCCGTGCTTCGCCCGGAGTGGGCCTGGGTGGCGCCCCCCTCTCCTCGTCCCGACCGGGCACCGGGCTTCAGCCGCATCGAACGTGCTAAGACTGGCAGGCACGCTCCCGGGGGCACTGCGTGACCCAGAGTCCGCCATCGGGTTCCAATCGCCCCTCCCTGGTCCTGGTGGGCGGCTCCGGATTCCTCGGCCGCCACATCATCGCGGCCCTGCGCGGCCGCTACCAGATCTCGGTTCTCGCACGGCGGACCGAGCGCGGCGTCGGCCTGGAGCAGTACCCGGACGTGCGCTGGACCCAGGTGGACATCGCCGAGCGCGCGCCGCTCGCCGCCGCCTTCGCCGAGCTCTCGAACCTTCCCAGGCCCTGCCACCTCGTCCACCTGGCCGCCCACTACGACTTCACCGGAAAGGAGCACGAGGAGTACCAGCGCACCAACATCGACGGCCTGCGCAACGTGCTCGAGCTCTGCAAGGTGCTCCGCCCCGACCGCTTCTACTTCGCGAGCTCGCTCGCCGCCTGCGCCTTCCCTCCGCCCGGCGGCGCGCTCACCGAGTCGAGCCCGCCGGACGGCGACCACATCTACGCGATGACGAAGCGGGTTGGCGAGGCCATGGTGAAGGAGTACCACCCGTGGTTCCCATCGGTCATCGTGCGCATGGCCGCCCTGTTCTCCGACTGGTGCGAGTACCCCCCGCTCTACTTCTTCCTGCGCACCTGGCTGTCCTCGGCCTGGAACCGGCGGGTCCTCGGCGGGAGCGGCCAGTCGGCCATCCCCTACCTCCACGTGCGCTGCGCCGCCCGCTTCTACGCGAGGCTCTTCGAGGTCCACGAGCGCCTCTCTCCCGGCGAGGTCGTGATCGCGTCGACCGACGGGTGCGTCTCGCACGAGGAGACCTTCCAGGCGGCCACCCAGGCCCGGTACGGGAAGCCGCTCCGCTCCATCCGGACGCCCCGCTTCGCGGCCCGGCTGGCGCTCCGGATCTTCGAGACGCTGGGGCGCTGGCGCGAGGAGCCCCCGTTCGAGCGAGCGTGGATGGGGAGGTACATCGACGAGCGGCTCCACGTCGACGCGGCCCGCACCCGGGAGCGGATCGGCTGGCTGCCGAACCCGCGCCTCTACATCCTCCGCCGCATCCCCTTCATGGTGGAGAACCTGCGCACCGACCCGCTCGAGTGGCACCGCCGGAACCTGGCGGCGATCGAGGCCCTGCGCATCGAGCCCAACCTGGCCCTCTACCACCTCCTCGCCGAGCACGACGAGGAGATCCTGGCCGCATCCATGGAGCACTTCCTCGGCGCCGATGGGGGAGCGCTGCTCAAGCGGTACCAGGATCTCGGCACCGAGGAGCTCCTGTGGGCAAAGCGCCAGCTCTTCCTCCAGCTTCGCAACGCGGTCCGCACCGCGGACAAGACGATCTTCAACTCCTACTGCCGCGAACTCGCAGCGCGGCGCTTCCGCCAGGGCTTCGCCTGCGAGGAGGTCTGCCGCGCCTTCGCGGACGAGCGGGACCTCGTCCTCCGGATCCTGCGCAGCGACCCGCGCGCCGCGCCGTTCTTCGCCGAGATCAACACCCACGTGGCCGGGGCCTTCATCACCGGCATCGACGAGCTGGAGGATGTCTTCGAGGTCCTCTCCGGCGTCCCCGATGGTGGCGCGCCACCGCCCTAGCGCGTCGGGAAGGGCTGAGCGGCAGGCCGGGCACGCCGGCGGAGCCACAGGGCTCCTAGCCCCATGGCCCCGTCGGCGGCGCCGGAGAAGCTCACCGACCAGGGCGCGGCTCCCGCGAGCGTGGCCCAGCCGAGGAAGCACACCGCCACGAGCTTGGCGGCGACGAGGAAGTCCACCGAGCCCCGTCGCGCGTCGAGGAGGTAGCCCGCCGCGAGCACCAGGTGGAAGACTCCCGCCTGCCGAGCGAAGAAGACGGGCTCCACCTGCCCGAATCCGGCGAAGCGGGTGAGGAGGCCGGGCCAGGCGACGAGCCCGACACCTATCGCGAGGCTGTGCGCCGCCACCAGGACCGCGAAGAGCCTGAGCTGGCGCTCGGCGCGGGTCCGCGGGGCCTCGGGCGGCGCCGCCGCGGGCCCTACCGGCGAGGGACGGGCGGGCCCGGCGTCAGAGAGCCTTGGCGCTCCCGAGGTCGTTCCCGTTGGCATCGTGGGCATGGATGGCGCAGGCGAGGCACGGGTCGAAGGAGTGAATGGTGCGCAGCGCCTCGAGCGGCTTCTCCGGGAGGGCCACGGGGTTTCCGACGAGCGAGGACTCGTAGGGACCGGCCTGGTCCTTCCCGTCGCGCGGCCCGGCGTTCCAGGTGGACGGCACCACCGCCTGGTAGTTCTTGATCTTGCCGTTCTCGATCACCACCCAGTGGGAGAGCACCCCGCGAGGCGCCTCGTGGAAGCCGACTCCGCGGATGACCCCCGACGGGAACTTCGGCTCGTTGTAGATGGCCGTGTCCCCCTTGCCGACGTTCTCGGCGAGCATCTGCCAGTGGCGCATCGCCAGCTCGGAGAGCACGGCGGCCCGGATGGCCCGGGCGGCGATGCGTCCCAGGGTGGAGTGAAGCACCGCCGGGGTGAGCTTCGCTCCGGCCACCTTGCCGGCGAGGTCCAGGCAGCGATTCGACCAGCGCACGATGCGCTCGTCGCCCTGCGCGTAGCCGACGAGCACCTGGGCGAGCGGACCCACCTGCATGGGCTTGCCCTCGAAGCGCGGGGCCTTGACCCAGGAGTACTTCTTCTCGGGATCCCACGGGTTGTACTTGGGATCGGTGGTCTCGTCGAAGGGGTGCTTCTGCCAGTCCCCGTCGTACCAGGAGCGCGCGATGCTCTCGGTGACGTTCTTCTCGAAGTACTCGTCCTTGAACGACCGGATGGGCTTCACCGTGGAGAGGTCGCCGTTCATGATGGTCCCGCCCGGCAGGTCGAACTTGGTCGCGGCCGAGTCCACCGGGAGGTCGGGAACGGCGAGGTAGTTCGTCACCCCGGCGCCGTACTTGAGCCAGTCGGGGTACATGCCGCCCACCGCGCAGACGTCGGGGAAGTAGACGTCCTGGACGAAGCGGATGGCGGGCTCGAGCTGCTCCTTGATGTCGAACAGCTTGTTCATGTTGAGCGGCGCGGCGGCGTCGAGGTTGATGGCGTTCGCCACTCCGCCCACGGCCATGTTCTGGATGTTGGGGGTCTTCGACCCCAGGATGGCCACCGCCTTCAGCGCCGAGCGCTGGAACTCCAGCGCCTGGAGGTAATGGGCGACCGCGAGCAGGTTCACCTCCGGCGAGAGCTTCATCGCCGGGTGGCCCCAGTAGCCGTTCGAGAAGATGCCGAGCTGGCCGCGGGAGACGAAGCTCTCGAGCTTCCCCTTCACGGCCTTCATCTGCTGGACGCTGTTCTCGGGCCAGTCGGAGAGCGACTGGGCGATGGACGCGGCCTTGGCGGGATCGGCCTTCAGCGCCGAGACGACGTCGACCCAGTCGAGCGCCGACAGCTGGTAGAAGTGGACGATGTGGTCGTGCAGCGCGTGGGCGATGACGATGAGGTTGCGGATGAGCTGGGCGTTCAGCGGGATCTCGAGCCCGAGGGCGTTCTCGACGGCGCGCACCGAGGCGACGGAGTGCACCGTGGTGCACACCCCACAGATCCGCTGCGTGAAGAGCCAGGCCTCCCTGGGGTCGCGGCCCTGGAGGATGTTCTCGATGCCGCGCCACATGGTGCCGCTCGACCACGCCTTCTTGACCTTGCCCCCGTCGACCTCGCAATCGATGCGCAGGTGGCCCTCGATTCGGGTGATGGGGTCGATGGTGATGCGCTGGCTCATGGTCGACCTCTATCGAGCGGGGGCGCCGCCCAGGACGGGGAACTTCTTCACGATCACCAGGTACGCCATCGTCTCCGTGGCAACGAGCCCGAAGGTGATGACGATCTCCTGGACCGACGGGAAGTAGGTCCAGCCCTGGCCGGGCTGGAAGGCGAACAGGTAGGTGTTGAAGCGGTAGAGGACGCCGGCGGCGATGAGCAGGAAGGCCGCCTGCAGCTGGAGACCGGCGTTCGTCCGGGTCCTCTTCGCGAAGAGCAGGGCCGCCGCCGCGACCCACAGAGCCGTCTCGGCGAGGAAGAGGAAGGAGAAGCGGCCCTGGTCGAAGATCGCGTGCGCCTGGCCGCGCCAGGCGATGTCGACGAGCCGCACCACCAGGTAGGCCACCACGGTCCACCCCGAGACGACGGCGAGCGTGCCGAGGAGCTTCGTGTCCCGCTCGAGCTTGAAGGCCCTCGAGCTGAAGGTGGTCTCGATGACGACCATGCCGAAGCCCATGCCGATGCAGCTCACGAGGAAGAGGAAGGGCAGCCAGGGCGTGAGCCAGAGCTTGTGGAGCTTCGTCGCCGGCAAGAGCCAGATGGAGCCGAGCGTCGACTGGTGCATGGTGGGAAGGAGGAGGCCGAGCGCGATGATGAACGGCAGCGCCCTCTCGAGCTTCGGCGAGACCGCCTCTGCGAACCGCCGGAGGCCCTCGTGCCCGCCCACCTTCCAGCGCTCCAAGAACGCCGGGGAGACCTCCACCCAGAGCACCACGATGTAGGACATCACGCAGAGCGCGACCTCGAGCAGCGCGGAGCGCAGGTTCCAGTGGCTCACGTAGAGCGGGATCTTCCAGAGACCCCAGTAGCGCCCGACGTCGAAGGTGATGGCCACCGCGGCCGTGGTGTAGCCGAGCGCCGAGGTGAGCAGCGCCGGCCGCACGAGCGGGTGGTACTGTCCCTTGTTGAAGATGTAGACGAGGAGCGCGACGACGTAGCCCCCGCAGGCGAGCGCGGTGCCGACCACGACGTCGAGCGCGATCCAGAGTCCCCACGGATACCCGTCGGACATGGCGGTGGCGGCGCCGAGCCCTCCGAGCCAGCGCTGCATCCCCGCGACGGTGCCGAGCACCCAGAGCGCGAGGAGAAACCAGAAGAACGGGGTGAGGATCCGGCCTCCGACGGGGCGAGCCGCGGTCTCGCTCATGTCCGGTCCTCCTTCTTCGGTTCCGAACCCCGCCGCCTGTTTCGCCAGGCCACGAAGGCGAAGGCCGCGTAGAGGGTGACAGGCGCGATGCCGGCCTTGTAGATGCCGCCGTGGACGGCGTGGCTCAGCGTGGGGACGGCCTCGTCGCCCACGTCGGGGAGCCCGAGCTTCTCGGGAGGCATCGAGGCCGGGGCGAGGTAGAGCACCTGCGTCCCGCCGGCCTCCCGCTCGCCGTACACCTGCGGGTGGTAGTCGGCGGGCCGCTCCGAGAGCCGCCGGTGGGCCTCGGCCTTCAGGTCGGCCACCTTGCCGGTCACCATCGCCTGCCGGGGGCAGACCCGGGCGCAGGCGGGCCCCTCCGGGAGGTGACGGCAGAGCTCGCACTTCACGATCACCCCCGTGAGCGCCTTCGACCACTGGTACTTGGGGACGTTGAAGGGGCAAGCCACCTGGCAGTAGCGATCGGCGATGCACAGGCTCGGGTCGTAGGCGACGACGCCGGTGCCGGGGGTCTTGGTGAGCGCGCTCACCATGCAAGCGTTCACGCAGGCGGGCTCGAGGCAGTGCATGCAGCCGCCCTTGACGTAGGCGGTCCGGTCGCCGTCCTTGGCGAGCCGGATGATGTTCTTCGTGGTGGCCGAGAGGTCCTGGGGCGCGTTGTAGGGCACGTCGTTGATGAGGACCAGGTCGTCGGGCAGGCCGTTCGCCTTCTTGCACCAGGTGACGCAGGCGCGGCAGCCGATGCAGCGGGTGGAGTCGTAGAGCAGCCCGACCGCGTCCGGGAAGGCGGCGTGCTCGGCCGCAGCAGCGGGCCGCGCCACGGCGGCACCCGCGGCGCCGCCCGCCAGGATCTTGAGGACGGTGCGTCTGCGGATGGCGCTCATGGTCAACCCTTCTTCCCGTCGTCGGGCGCCTCGGGCTCCTTCTCGCGGACCGCAGCCCGCGAGATCGTCCACCCGGCACCGATGAGGGCGCCGGTGGCGACGCCGGCGAGCCCGGTGGCCCACGGGCTCACCGCGCCGCGCGGCGTGGAGACCGCCGGGTACAGGCCGGGAGGCCCGAGCGTCTCGGGCTCCACGGTCTGGAAGAGCGGGACCCGGAAGGCGAGCTCCTGCTCGGTGCACCCGAAGCACTGCGCCCCGATGCCGATCGGCCAGGCGCCGATGACTTCCCCGAAGTTGAGCAGCGAGCAGTTGGCGTGCGTCCGCGGCCCCTTGCAGCCGAGCTTGTAGAGGCACCATCCCTGCCGGGCCCCCTCGTCCCCGTACCGCTGGCAGAAGCGGCCGGCGTCGAAGTGCGGGCGCCTCGGGCAGTCGTCGTGGATGACGCGCCCGTAGGCGAACTTCGGCCGGAGCTTCTCGTCGAGGGCAGGCAGCGTCCCGAAGGTGGCGTACTGCAGGACGGTCCCGAGCAGGTTGTAGGGGTTCGCCGGGCAGCCCGGGATGGTGACGAGCGGCTTGCCCGAGACGACGTCCTTCACTCCCACCGCTCCGGTGGGGTTGGGGTCCGCCGACGGGATGCCGCCCCAGGAGGCGCAGGACCCGATGGCGATGACGGCGCCCGCCTGCCCGGCGACGTCCTTCACGATGTCGATCGCGGTCCGGTCGCCGATCTTGCAGTAGACCCCGGCGTCCTTCGTGGGGATGGCCCCCTCGACCACGCACACGTACTTGCCCTGGTTCTCCTTCATGGCCTCGCGGAGCGCCGCCTCCGCCTGGTGCCCCGCGGCCGCCATGAGGGTCTCGGAGTAGTCGAGCGAGATGAGGTCCAGGATGAGCTCCGCCGCGCCGGGGTGGGTCGTCCGGAGCAGGGACTCGGTGCACCCGGTGCACTCCTGGAACTGCAGCCAGATCACCGAGGGCTTCTTCGGCATGGCCACCCGCTGGGCCATCTTCTCGGCCGCCGAGGCCGGGAGGCCCACGGCCGCAGCGGCCATCGTGCAGACCTTGAGGAAATCGCGCCGGTTCACTCCGCCTCGACCGCTCGCGCCGCTCGCCCCGAGAGACTCGCTTTCCATCGGGCCACCTCCAGGGCCCTGAGCTTGAAGAAGTTGGGGATCGCATAACGTTGACGGCAATCAATCAGCGAAAACTTAGCGCGCAATGGGTGCGCAACCGGGCCGTAACCATCGAGAAGGATAGTTCAATTTTAACAAGAGCTCGGAATGACTCATTTGGTACGCGCGGCCCCTCGGCGCCAATAATGCGTCCGATGGGTGAACCCTTTTCGTGCTCGCGGCTCCCGAGCGCCTCGCCACCGAGGGTGACTTCCGGGCGCGGCGCGCAGCGTCCTCGACGCCCTCGAGCGCTAGCAAGCGTCGCCTCGATGTAACCAAAGGTGAAAGGAGACCGGCGCGCCTCCCACTCGGCCGGTCGCCCGTTTCGAGCTCGGCCGCCTGGCTCCGGCGCGACGTTCCCGCCACGGCCCTGGGCGCCCCTTGAACCGCCGCCAGCCGGGTGCCATCGTGCGCACGGGGCGACCGCGGCCGGAAGGGCTTCCGGTCCTTCGCCGCAACCCTTGGGTCCGCCGCGGAGCTGGCCCCGGCGTGCCGCGAAGTCGCGAGGGAATCGGGTGACGAACGTCTACGCGCGGATCCTGTTCGGCCTGTCCGTCGTGGCGCTCGGGCTGTCCGTCGTGTTCTTCCTGCCGATCGCTGCCGCGGCGTGGCTGCTCGAGAAGGACCGGGAGGCCTGGCTCGTCCTCTGTCTCATCCCGGTGATCCCGGCGGCAGCGGCCGCCTCGGGGCTCGTCGTTCTCGCCATGCAGGCGCTCGCGCCGCGGAGGGAGGCGCGGGTCGATCGCAAGGCCTCCCCGGCGACGCCGGGCCGGGGCCGGACCCTCCAAGACGGCGCGGGCCCACCCCCGGGGGGGCAGGCCCGCGCAAGGACTCGAGCGGGTCCGGGCTAGCTCTTCGGAGCCGGAGCCTTTTCCTTCACGAGCTCCGCCTGGATGTCGATCTTGACCTCGTCGCCGACGACCGGTGCGGTGTTGCTGATCCCGCCCCAGCTCACGCCGAAGTCGCGGCGGTTCACCTTGGTCGTGGCCGAGAAGCCGCGGCGCTCGTTGCCCCAGGGATCGGTGATGGTGTTCGTCAGCTCGCCGTCGAGGGTGACGGGCTTCGTGGTGCCGCGGATCGTGAGGTTGCCCGCGATCTTGAGCTTGCCGTCCGCCGCCGGCTCGATCTTCGTCGACTTGAAGGTGATCTCCGGGAACTTCTCGGCGTCGAAGAAATCGGCCGACTTGAGGTGGTTGTCGCGCTTCGGGTCGCGGGTGTCGACGGTGGCGACCGGGATGTTGGCCTCGACGGTCGACTTCGCGAGGTCCTTGTCGTCGATCTGGGCCTTGCCGGTCGTCTTCGAGAACTCGCCCTTCACGTCGCTGATGACGAGGTGCTTCACGCTGAAGCCGGCGCGGGTGTGGGCCGAGTCGATGTTCCAGGTGGAGACCTGGGCGAAGGCCAGCGCCGGGACGGCGAGGACCAATGCTGCGGCGATGCGAACGTTCTTCATCTCTGCTCTCCTCTCCTGCGATGGGATTACGCTGCTTCGCGGAACTCGAGGCTCCGCATTCCGAGGCTCCCGTAGTGGAAGCCCTCGAAGATGGGGACCGGCCGTTCGGAATCGAACGCCGCCCCCAGGGCGACGAAAAGCGGGTCGATGTGCTCGGTCGTGGGCGCCGCCCGCACCGCGTGCGGGGCGCGGTCCCGGTAGTCGAGGACGGTCGCGGCGTCGCCCGAGCGGAGGTGCTCCGCGATCCAGGCGTCGAATTCGGCCGCCCAGGCCTGCGGGGGCGCGTCCCTGGCGCTCCACTGCAGGAGCATCAGGTTGTGCACGAGGCCGCCGGATCCGAGCAGCAGCACGCCCTCGTCGCGCAGGGGGCGAAGCGCCCGCCCGAGCCGGAAGAGCTCCTCCGGCGGCGCCTCGGGGAGCGAACCTGCACCACCGGGACGTCGGCCTTCGGCCACGCGAGTCGCAGCGGGATCCACGCCCCGTGGTCGAGGCCGCGGACGGGCTCCTCCCGGGCGGCGATGCCGGCCGCCCGGAGCCGCGCCGCGATCGCCTCGCCGAGGCCGGGGTCGCCCGGCGCCGGGTACTCGAGCCGGTAGAGCTCCGACGGGAAGCCGCCGAAGTCGTAGATGAGCCGGTGGCGCGGCGAGGTGGTGACGGCGACCTCCCGCGCGGTCGTCCAGTGGGCCGAGACGACCACGATGGCGCGCGGCGCGTTCCGGCGGCCGAGGGCAGCGAGCGCCTCGGTGTAGTCGTCCCGCTCGAGCGCGAGCGTCGGCGCCCCGTGGGAAACGAAGACGGCGGGGGCCCGGGCGCTCACGCCGTCCTCTCCTGCCGCCGGCGGCGGGGCGCCTGGGCCGGTCCGCGCTCCGGGAAGGCGCGGGCGAGCGCCGCCGCGAGCGCCGCGACCGCCCCGGGGCGCAGGCTGAAGTAGTGGAACTGCCCCTCGCGCCGGGTGTGAACGAGGCCGGCATCGGTCAGGATCTTGAGGTGGTGGGAGACGGTTGCTTGCGACACCCGGAAGAGCGTGGTGAGGTCTCGGCAGTTGATCTCGCCCGCCGCGGCGATGCGCTGCAGGAGCTCGAAGCGCGTCGGATCCGAGAGCGCCTTCGCCGCCCGCACCGCCTTCAGCCTGTCCCGATTCATCGACATATCGATATGCGTCTATTTAATACCGCGGGGGCGGGCGTCAAGCGAATCGGCCCTCGGCCGGACGGGGGAGCCCGCTCTAGGCGCGCAGGAAGCGCTCGAGCGCGCGGTAGCAGGTGGCGAGCGCGTCGAGCTCGACCCACTCGCCCCGCTGGTGGGCCTGGGAGGTCGCACCCGGGCCGAAGTTCACGGCCGGGATCCCGGCTGCGGCGAGCCGCGCCACGTCGGTCCAGGCCTGCTTCGCCTCCACGCGGGCGCCGGTGTGGTCGCGCAGCCGGGCCACGAGCGGGTGGTCGGCGAAGGCCGGGCACGGGGGCGAGCGGTCGGTCACCTCGACGGTGGCCCCGAACCGCGCCGCGAGCTCGAGGAGCTCCTGCTCGGCCACCTCGAGCGACTTGTCGGGGCGCGACGCGGAAGTTCAGGTTGAGCGTGCAGCGGTCGGGCACGACGTTTCGGGCCCGGCCTCCCTCGATGCGGGTCGCCGAGATCACCTCCCGGTAGGAGAGCCCGCCGCTCGTCGCCTCTCGCGGGGCGAGGGCCCGTTTAGCTCGGCGAGCAGCGCCCCCGCCTTGTGCACGGCGTTCTCGCCCTGCCAGGGTCGGGCCGAGTGGGCGGCGCGGCCGGAGAAGGCGAAGGTGGCGTGGATCGAGCCCACGCAGCCGAGCGCGAGGTGGTTGTCGGTCGGCTCGAGGCAGATGGCGAGCGCGGCACCGCGGACCTCGGGCGCGCGCTCGAGGACCGCCCCGAGCTCGTTCTCGAGGAACGGCCCTTCCTCCCGGGCGTAGAGGACGAGCGCCAGGTCGGCGAAGCGCTCCTCCCGCGGCAGCCGCAGCGCGAGCTCCATCGCCACCGCCAGCCCCGACTTCATGTCCGAGGCGCCGGGGGCGACGAGCCGCCCGCCTTCCCGCCGCGGGGGTCCGCGGTCGTCGGGGTGGACCGGCACGGTGTCGATGTGGCCGCAGAGCGCCACGAGCGGCCGGGCGAGCCCGGGCGCGTGGGTGACCGGCACGTCGCCGTCCACCCGGACGACGAGCGAGTTCTGCGATCCGGTGGACGTGCGGGAAGCGGCCGCGCGCGAAGCCCTCGAGCTCGTCGCAGAGCGCCTTCTCCTCCCCGATGGGCGAGGGGACCGCGCAGAGCGCGAGCGCGCGCGCCTCGAGCGCGTGCTCGAGGCCGGCGGTCAAACGGGGACCTCGAACTGCCGGAGAGCGTCGTTCAGCGACACCTTCTTGTCGGTGGCGCTGCTGCGCTTGCCGACGATGAGGGCGCACGGGATCTGGTAGGTGCCGGCCGGGTACTGCTTGGGCCGGGTGCCGGGGATGACCACCGAGCCCGCCGGCACGCAGCTTCTTGTGGACGACCTCCGTCGGCCCGGTGACGTCGATGATGGGCGTCGAGCCGGTGATGACGACGTTGGCGCCGAGCACCGCGCCCTCCTCCACCAGCACGCCCTCGACGAGGATGCAGCGGCTGCCGATGAAGCAGTCGTCCTCGATGATGTTGGGCCGCGCTCCGGGCGGCTCGAGCACCCCGCCGATGCCGACGCCGCCGGCGAGGTGCACGTTCTCGCCGACCTGGGCGCAGGAGCCGACCGTTGCCCAGGTGTCGACCATGGTGCCCTTGCCGACGCGGGCGCCGATGTTGACGAAGCCGGGCATGACCACCGCCCCGGGGGACACCCAGGCCCCGTAGCGCACCACGCCGCCGGGGACGAGTCGCACGCCGGCGCGCGTCCAGGTCCTTCTTCAGCGGGATCTTGTCCCGCACCTGGAAGGGCCCGTAGTCGAAGGTCTCCATCGGGGCGATGCCGAAGTAGAGGTTCACCGCCTGCATGAGCCAGGCGTTCACCTTCCACTCGCCGGCCACCTTCTCGGCGACGCGCAGCTCGCCCCGGTCGAGGCCGTGGATGGCCTGGAGCACCGCCGCCCGGAAGAGGGGCTCGGAGAGCTTCTCCCGGTCCTGCCAGGCCGCCGGTGATCCGCTTCTCCAGGTCCTCGGCTGCCTTCACGCTCTCACCGTCCGCCATCTCTCGATCGCCTCCTCGATGTCCTGCAGGGTGGGTACGAGCGACACCCGCACGAAGCCCTCCCCGGCGGCGCCGAAGGCGGTCCCGGGGGAGACCACGATGCCCTCCTCGAGCAGCCGCAGCGCGTAGCCGGCGGACGACTGCGCCGCCGGGGACCCGCAGCCACAGGTAGAGCGTGGCCTCGGAGCCCACCGCCTCTAGGCCGTGCTCGCCGGAAGAACCCGAGCAGCCGGTCGCGCTTTCCGCCGGAACACCTCGCGGCGGGCGGCGGCGTGGGCGTCGTCGTTCCAGGCCGCCACGGCCGCGGCGGTGACGAAGTCGGGCGAGGCCACGCCCGGGTGCGAGCGCATGCGCCGCACCTGGGCCACGAGGTCGGGGTCGCCCGCGACGAATCCGCTGCGGTAGCCGGTCATGCCGCTCCGCTTCGAGCAGGAGTGGACGGCGAGCACGTTCTCGACCTGGACCTCGAGCATGGAGAGCGGCGGCTCGGCGAAGTAGATGTCGGCGTAGCACTCGTCGGAGGCCACCACGAAGCCGTGCCGGAGCGCCGCCCGGCCCACCCGCTCGAGGTATCCGCGCGGCGCCACCGCGCCGGTCGGGTTGTGGGGGTAGGAGATCCAGAAGACGAGCGTCTCGTCGAGGACCGCGGCGGGCAGCTCCTCGGGCTCGAGCAGGAACCCGTTCTCGGCGCCGGAGCGGCACCTTCACCGGCTCGAGGCCGGCGAGCCGGGTCCCGGCCTCGTAGGTCGGGTAGCCCGGGTCCGGCATCACCACGTTGCGCCGCCTCGGCCCGCCCCCGCCGGCGAAGGCGAGCGGCAGGTGGAAGATCGACTCCTTCGCCCCGGTCGCTGGGACCACCTGGCGGTCTGGGTCGACGACCACGCCGAAGCGGCGCCGGAGGTAGCCCGCCACCGCCTGGCGCAGCGCCGGCGTTCCGGCCGGGCTCGGGTACTGCGAGACCTCCGGCACGGCCTCGCGAAGCGCCTCGCGCAGGAACTCCGGCGTGGGCTCCCGGGGGTCGCCGAGCCCGAAGTCGTAGAGCTTGCGCCCGGACCGGCGAAGCGCCGACTTCCGCTCGTCGAGCGCCACCATGAGGTTCACCGGGATGGCGTCCAGGACCGGGTTCTTGGGCGGGCGAAGCAAGGTCGGAAAACTCCTCGATCGGGTGCGAACGTGTGCATTATAGGCGGGCCATGCTCCACTACGACGTCGTTGTCGTCGGCAGCGGTCCTGCCGGCGAGCGCGGCGCGACGCGCGCTGCCTACCTCGGCAAGAAGGTCGCGGTCATCGAGAAGGAGGCCGTGCCCGGCGGCGCCTGCGCCAACACCGGCACCATCCCCTCCAAGGCGCTGCGCGAGACGGCGCTCGCCATCCTCCAGTCGAAGCGGCGCGACGTCCACGGCTTCATCCTCCAGGTCGCCGACACCATCTCGGTGGCGGCGCTCATGGGCCGCCGCGGGCTCGTCACCGCCCGCGAGCACACCCGCATCCGGGGACGGCTCTCCCAGTACGCCATCGAGATGTTCCGGGGCACCGCCAGCTTCGTCGACCCGCACACGCTCGACGTGGCCGTCCAGGACGGCGGCTCCCAGGAGATCCAGGGCGACGTGATCCTGCTCGCCCCCGGCACGCGGCCCTTCCACCCGCCCGGGATGCCCATCGACCACAGTCACGTCTACGACTCCGACTCCATCCTCATGCTGGAGAAGGTCCCGCGCTCGCTGGCGGTGCTGGGGGGCGGCGTCGCCGGTTCGGAGTACGCGTCGGCCTTCGCGGCGCTCGGCGTCCACGTGATCATGGTCGACTCGCGCGACCGGGTGATGCCCTTCCTCGACGCCGAGCTCTCCCAGGAGCTCGAGCGCCTCTGGACCGAGTTCGGGGTGATGCTGAAGCACAAGACCCGGGCCACCCGGCTCGAGCCGGGCGAGAGGGACGTGCTCGTCACGCTGTCGGACGGCTCCCGCATCGTCGCCGAGAAGGTGCTCGTCGCTGCCGGCCGGATCGGGAACGTCGAGGCGCTGAACCTCGAGGCGGCCGGCCTCAAGGCCGACGAGCGCGGCAACCTCAAGGTGAACCAGCACTTCCAGACCGCGGTGCCCCACATCTACGCCGCCGGCGACGTCATCGGCTTCCCCGGGCTCGCCTCGACGTCCATGGAGCAGGGGCGCGTCGCCATGACGCACGCCTGCCGCGGGACGGACCTCCGCACCCAGCTCTCCGGCGAGGTCCCGACCGGCATCTACACCATCCCCGAGCTCGGGTCGGTGGGCGAGACCGAGGAGTCCCTGCAGCAGAAGGGCATCCCCTACGTGGTCGGCAAGGGGGGGTTCGTCGAGAACGCCCGCGCGAACCTCATCGGCGAGGCCCTGGGATGGGTGAAGCTGCTCGTCTCGACCGAGGACGAACGCGTGCTCGGCGTGCACGTCATCGGGCCGAACGCGTCCGAGCTCGTCCACCTCGGGGCAGCGGTGATGGCCTTCAAGGGCACCTTCCGCTACTTCATCGAGGCGGTCTTCGACTACCCCACCCTCGGCGAGGCCTACAAGGTCGCCGCCTACGACGCGCGCAAGAGGCTGAAGGCCGCCGGCGGGGCGCAGGGAATCGAGTAGAACCGGGCCCGCCGCCGCTACCCGAGCCGCGCCCGCGCCTGCGACAGCGCCTCGTGCACCTTCTCGAGCGCCTTGCGGGCGTCGACGAGCTCGTCCCGCTCGCGGCGGACCTCGGCGAGCTCCCGGGCGAGCGCGTCGCGCTCCCGGACCGTCTCGGCGAGGCCGGCCCGCAGCCGCGCCCCCTCGGTCGTCCGCTCGTCGAGCTCCCCGGTGAGCCGCTGTGCCTCGCCGCGCGAGCCCGCGAGCGCCACCTCGAGCTCGTCGGCGCGGCGGGAGAGCTCGTCGGCGAGCTTCTGGCGCTCCTCGTCGAGCGCCGAGAGCGCCTGGGCGCGCCGCACGGCCTGGTCGCGCTCGTCCTCGAGCGCCGACATCTCGCCGAGCATCTCGGAGAGCACGCCGCGCTTCTCCTCGAGCTCGCGCTCGAGCGAGCCGAGCCGCTCCCGGCCCGCCTGCGACTCGGAGGCGGCCCGGGCGAGCTCGGCGCGGGCCTCCTGCAGGTCGGCGCGCAGCGCCTCCTCGAGGTCGCGCGATCGGGAGAGCTCGGCCTCCATGTCCGACACGAGCGAGAGCGCGCTCTCGGCGGCCCGGGCGGGCTCGCGCGGCGAGGGCGCCGCCGGGGCGCCGCGGCGCGCCGCCTCGGCCACCTTGCGCTTGATCTTCTCGAGCCGCTCCTTGCGCGCCGCGAAGTCCTGCGCGACCGGCGCCACCTGGGCGGCCAGCGCGGCTGCGGCTGCCGGGGGGGCGGAGACCGAGCGCGCCGCGGGCGCGGGAGCCGGGGGCGCTGCCCGCGCGGGCGGCGGGGGAGCCGGCCGGCGCGCCACCGGCGGGGCGACCTCCGGAGCGGCGGCCTCGGGCGCGGGCAGGGGCAAGGGCGCCGTCTCCAGGACGAGCGGGGCCTCCACGGTCGCCTCCGCCGCGCCGGCGGGGCGCAGCCGCGGCTTCACCCGGGGAACGTTCGCGTCGAAGGCCTTTCTCATCTCGCACTCCTCGCCGCGGCCGCGCTCGCGCGCAGGCCCGCTTTCACCCGTCCGAGCACCTCCCGCTGCATCGCGTCGATGTCGGTCGCTCCCTTCGAGTCCGGGTCGTAGCCGAAGATGGGGCAGCCCTCGCTCGAGGCCTGGGCGAACTTGGTGCACTGGCGCACGATGCTGTCGAGGAGGTACTCCGCATAGTGCTCCCGGAGCGCGTCCACCGCCTCGCGGGCGATCCGGAAGGTCTGGTTGAAGGCGTTCACGCAGATGAAGATGTTCTCGAGCTGGTGCGAGAGGTCCTCCTCGAGCCCCTGGATGGTCTCGAAGAGGAGCCTCAGCCCGTCGTAGGAGAGGAAGTCGGCGAGCACCGGGGTGACGAGGTCGTGCGCCGCCATGAGCGCGTTCAGGTTGAGCAGCCCGAAGGACGGCGGGGCGTCCATCACCACGAAGTCGTAGGCGCGCTCGACGTCCTTCAGGGCGTTGCGCAGCTTGAACTCGCGGCCGGCGAGCGGCATGAGCGCCAGGTCGACGGTGCTCATGGCCAGGTTCGAGGGCACGAGCCACAGGTTCGGCATCTTCGTCTCGATGGTCACCTGGCTCACCGGCACCTTGCGCACGAGAACGTCGTAGAGCGTGCGCGGGAAGGAGGCGCCCTCCTCGCCGAGGCAGCGGGTGGCGTGCCCCTGGCTGTCGAGGTCGATGACGAGCACCCGGTAGCCGCGCTCGGCGAGCCGGTAGGCGTAGGACGTCGACAGCGAGGTCTTGCCGGTCCCGCCCTTGAAGTTGAGGAAGAGCTGGCGGCGGTGCGGGAAGGGCTCGTGCGCCTGCCGCAGCGCCTTGCGCAGCGTGGCGAGGTCCTTCGGGCCGAAGCCGTCCCGCCGACCGAGAGCCTCGGTCACCTGCTTCGGCGCCACGCCGAAGATCTCGGCGAGGCGCTTCGACGTGTAGCGGATGTTGTCCATGGGCGGTGCGGCTCCTAGGCGGGGAAGTAGCGGGCGCCTCTCTGGACCACGGCGCCTCGGGCGACGAGCGCGCGCAGCGCCTCGTCGCCGCCGGGCACTGCCTCGGCGACCTCCGCCGGGGTG
The DNA here is from genome assembly GCA_963754915.1 of uncultured delta proteobacterium. Lineage (GTDB taxonomy): Bacteria > Myxococcota > Myxococcia > Myxococcales > Anaeromyxobacteraceae > DATJZG01. The sequence goes on from CAVWHZ010000002.1 coordinate 45,332, forward strand.
CGTCCTCGCAGCGCGGAGCGGATCTCGAAGAGCACGGCCATCTCGGCCGGCCCGGGCCCGCCCTCGGGGGCCTCGACCACGGCGACGGCGGAGCGCGCCTCGCGGAGCGCCGCCGTCGCGGGCTGGGCCCGCGCGGGCGCGGGTGGCTTTAGCGGGGCGGCGGGGCGGGGCGCCGCTGCCGCCTCGGCGGGTGCGGGCGGCGCGGCGGCGACCACGGCCGCGCGCAGCGCCCCGGAGTCGATCGAGGCGAGGCGGTCGGCGATGCGCCTCGCGGCGCGGCGGCGCTCCTCGGCCGGCGCCAGGGCGCTGACGGGCTCCCCCGACCAGCGGCTCACGGACTCCGCGGCGGCGCGGCGGACGCCCTCGTCGCGGTGGTCGAGCGCGCGGGCGAGCGCACCCTGGGCGGCCACGGTCGGCCGGCCGGCGAGGGCGAGCGCCGCTGCGCGGGCCACGCCGCCGTCGCGGTCGCCGAGCGCGCTCGCGAGCGCCTCCTCGGAGGCCGCCCCGCGCGCGAACCCCAGGAGCAGCACGGCCCGGCGCCTCACCGAGGGGCTCGCGTCGCCGAGCGCCGAGAGGAGCCGGGGCTCCGCGGCGGGACCGGCGAGCGCGGCCACCGCCTCGAGGGCGGCGGCGCGGACGGCGGGCCGCGGGTCGGAGAGCTCGCGGGCCGCGATCTCGGCGGCCGCCGGCTCGGCGAGCGAGGAGAGCGCCGACAGGAGCGCCGCCTTCACCTCCGGGTCCCGCTCCCGGCCCACGGCCGCGGCCACGAGCGGGGCGGCGGCCCGGGAACCGAGCGCCTTCAGCGCCTCGGCGGCGCGGCGGCGGGTGCGGGCGTCCGCGCTCGCCAGGTCGTCCATCGACGCCTCGTAGAGCGAGCGCTCGGCGCGGCTCGGGAGCGCGCGCTCGAGCCGGGTGGCGTCGGTGCGGCTCAGGCCGATTCGCCCCGACTCCTCGAACCGCGTCGCGAGGTCCTCGACCCCCGAGGGCCAGGGCTCCGCGACCGGCGGGAGGTCGACCTGGAGGCCGGCCCGCTCGCCCGCCGCCTTCCAGGGTCGCAGCCGCTCGAATCTCGGCCCGCATCTCGGCGATGAACCCGGCGAGGTCGGCGGGCTCCGAGGCCTCCTCGCCCCGGCGCGGGGCGCCGGCGATGCGGGCCTGGTCGATGAGCCCGGTGAGGAACCGCTCCCGCTCCGCCTCGAGCAGGCGCACCCGCTCGGCGAGCTCCGCCTCCTCGCGCCGGGAGGCCTCGAACCCGTGGCGGACCTCGGCGAGCGCGGCCGCGGCCGCGAGCTCGCGCCCCCGCGCCTGCATCGCCGACTCCTTCTCGCGGGCCGCCACCTCGCGCGCCGCCCCGAGCTCCGCCTCGAGCTGGGACAGCCTGCACTCGAAATAGACGATCTTCTCGAGAGCGCCGCGCAGCAGTTCTTCCGGATTCCCGTTCAACCCGCCTCCGCCTCCACCAGACCGGACCCAACGAGCCACACGACACGGCGGCCTCCCAGGCCACCCTTCCGGGATCATCGAGCAATCCCGAGATCTTGCGTCGATATCGGAGTCTAGATAGTCGGGATCGAAAACGCAACCGCTGCGCGGAGCTCGCGCAGGCGCGCTCTCTCGGCGGGCTCAGGCCCGGTCGAGGTCTTCCTTGCCGATGTTCGGCGCCCAGGGCAGGACCTCCCACTGCGCCACCCCGCTCGAGACGAACGGGTCCCCGTCGCGCAGCCGGAGCACGTCGGCGTCCGGCGCCCCGTCGGGAAGCCGGAAGAGCGCCGCCCCCCCGTTGCGCGGGTCGAGCGGCCCGGACGCGACGAGCACCTTCTTCTCCTTCAGGGACCGAAGGTAGGCCCGGTGGGCGTCGACCACCTTCAGGACCTCCTCGAGTGGCTTGCGGTAGCGGATGATGGCGAGGACGTACACGGCATCACCTCCGGGATTCTCGGTTCGGGGCGGTCCTACCACGGCGGCGGGCCCGGGGTCACCTGCGCCCGGGCCGCGGCCGTCAGGCCGGAGCGCGCCTCGGCCGCGAGACGCGCACCCGGGTGGCGCGGCGCCGATCGGTCTCGCTCACAGTGAACGTCCAGCCTCGCCAGGCGAGCCGATCCCCGGGCGATGGGATGGCTCCGGCGAGCGTGTTCAGGAAGCCCGCCACGGTCTCGTAGGCGCCGTCCTCGGGGACGTCGGCGCCGGTCGCCTGGTTGAACTCGGCCACCGGCCGTCGAGCCCCTCACCGAGAAGCTCCCGTCGGGCAGCATCTCGACCGCCTTGCCCTCGTCCACGTCCCACTCGTCCTGGATGTCGCCCACGATCTCCTCGAGCACGTCCTCGAGCGTGACGACGCCCATCACCCCGCCGTACTCGTCGACCACCATCATGAGGTGGACGTGCCGGCGCTGCATGTCGCGGAGCAGCCCCTGGACCGGCTTCGACCAGGGGACGAAGTGGGCGGGCCGTAGCAGGTCCCGCAGCACGATGAGCTCGGGGTGGGCGAGCAGCGGGACGAGGTCGCGGGCGTGCAGGATGCCGACGATCTGCTCGAGGCTGCCCTGGTAGACGGGGATGCGAGAGTGCCCCTGCTCGGCGAGCAGGCGGAGGATCTCGGGGACGCTCGCGTCGATGTCGACGGCGACGAGGTCGGTGCGCGGGACCATGACGTCCCGCGCCACCTTGTCCCGGAACTCGAAGACCTTGTGGATGAGCTCGCTCGTCCGGTCGGCGGGGTTCCCCTTGACGCGAGCGTACTCGGCGAGCTTGCGCTCCATCTCCTCGAGAGGCGGCATGGGCAGCGAGAACTGCCCGCGCCCCCCGGCGAGCGGCGCCACGGCGAGGCCGAGGACCTGGCCGACCCGCCCGAGAGGCACCGAGAGGGCCACCACCACGGGCGCGAGCCACAGCGCCACCGGCTCGGCGTGGCGGGCGCCGAGGCGCCGGCCGGCGGCGGCGAGCGCCACCGTGAACATCGCCGCCCCGAGGACCGCCAGGGTCACGCCGGGCGCCTGCCATTCCGGCCGCAGCCGCGCCGCCGCCACCGCGGCGAGCGCCCCGGCGCCGAGCGAGACCAGCGGCCACGAAGAGGCGCATCGTCGCGGCGGTGCGCTCGGGCTCGGCGACGAGGCGGCCGAGGGAGCGGGCGAGCAGGCCGGCCCCCGGCGACCCGGCGAGCGCCTCGGCCCGGGGCGACCCGACCGCCGCCACCGCGGCCTCGAAGGAGGCGGCCATGGCGCGCAGGACGAGGAGGCCGACCGCGGCGACGGCGAGAGCCTGGCCGGTCCCGGCGGACACCTCCATGTTCGAAGGAATACCACCCTTCTCGCCCCGGCGCCCACGTGGTAGGCAACGCTCCGTGCGATCCGCAGCTCAGACGGCGCGCTGCCGCCCTGACCGTCGGCCTCGTCGTCGCGACGGTGGCGGCGTCGGTGGCAGTCCGGTTCCCGGGGCTCGCCCCGGGCACCGCAGCGGCCCTGTGCTTCGTCGCCGTCATCGCCGCCGCGCTTCTCATCTCCTGGGGCGCGGAGGCGGCTCAGTTCTTCGTCTCCCAGGGGCTCGCGGTGGCGGTCATCGCGCTCCTTCAGGTGGTCCCGGAGTTCATGGTCGAGGCGGTCATCGCCTGGCGGGCCGGGATCGACGGCCGCGTCGACCTGGTGTTCGCGAACGCCACGGGCTCGAACCGGCTGCTCACCGGGTTCGGCTGGCCGCTCGTGTTCCTCGTCACCGACCTCTTCCACCGCCGCAAGGGCAAGGGGCCCCTGAGGGCCATCGAGCTGCGCCCCGAGCACGTGGTGGAGGTGGCGGCGCTGCTCCTCGCCTCGTGCTGGTACCTCGTCATCCTCGCCAAGGGCTCGCTCGGCCTCGTCGACTCGGTCGTGCTCGGCGGCGCCTTCTTCCTCTACCTGTGGGTGCTGCACCGGCTGCCCGCCGAGGACGAGGAGCAGCTCGACGAGCTCATCGCGCCGGCGCGCATGCTCGCCACCACCCGGCCGCGCGCCAGGCGAAACGCCTACCTCCTCGGCCTCTTCCTGCTCGGCGGCGTGGTCATGTGGGCGGTGGCCGAGCCGTTCCTCGACGCCATGAAGGAGGTGGCACTCGCCATCGGCGTGTCGCAGTTCGCCTTCGTGCAGTGGGTGGCGCCCTTCCTCACCGAGTTCCCGGAGAAGGTCACCGCCGTCTACTGGGCGCGCACCGTGAAGCTCGCCCCCATGGCGATGCTGAACCTCATCTCCTCCACGGTGAACCAGTACACCGCCCTCGTCGCCATGGTGCCGGTCGCCTTCGCGCTCTCCGCCGGGCACGCCGGCGCCATCCCCATGGACGGCCTCCACCGCGTCGAGCTCTTCCTCTCCTTCGCCACCACGCTCTACGGGGTGGCCTGCCTCGCGAAGCTCCGCTTCACCCGCGGCAACGCCAACGTGATGGTGGCGCTCTTCGCGCTCCAGTTCTTCTACCAGGGGCACATCGACTTCCCCGAGTTCGCCTCGGGGTCCTTCCGGCTCACCGCGGTCCGCTCGCACGTCTTCGTCGCCTGGGCCTACATCGCCTTCGCGGTCGTCGAGGTCGTCGTGCACCGAAAGGAGATCCGCCTCCCGTCGGCGCTCCGCTCCACCCTCGCCCGGCTGTAGCGATAGCGGTCGGCACCCTCGTGGGTTGCCGCTTCCGTCGGGGCGAAGCGGGGCGCCGCCCCGGTGTATGACGGCCCCCAGTGCGGCTCAATCTCGAGGGGCCCGCGGGCCGGATCGAGGCGCTCCACGAGGAGCCGCCCTCGCCACGCTTCGCCGCCCTGGTGCTCCACCCCCATCCGCTGTACGGCGGGACCATGCACAACCACGCCACCTACCAGATCGCGAAGGCGGCCCGATCGGAGGGAGCGGCCACCCTGCGGATGAACTTCCGCGGCGTAGGGCTGTCGGCGGGCGCCCACGCCGGCGGCGCCGGGGAGGCGGACGACGCCCGGGCAGCGCTTGCGTGGCTAAGGCAGCGGCACCCGGGGCTTCCGATCTTCGCGGGCGGCATGTCCTTCGGAGCGGCGGTGGCACTGCGCGTCGGGTGCGCCGCCCCCGAGATCCTCGGCGTCCTCGCCGCCGGCGTGGCGCTTCGCTCCTTCCGGCTCGAGTTCGTCGAGGGGTGCACGAAGGCCGTCGCCGGCGTCCAGGCGGAGCACGACGAGTTCGGATCACCAGCCGAGGTGGCGAGCCTCCTCGCGGGGCCACCGGAGCGCCGCCGCCTCTGGGTGGTGCCGGGGACGACGCACCTCTTCCTCGAGGACCTGCCGGCCCTGCAGAAGGCGGCCGCGGCCGCCTGGGCGTGGCTCGCCCGGACCGGGGAGGCCTGACGTGGGCGCCGGACCGAGACAGGCGGGCCGCACCCTCGAGCAGTCGGCGCCGGAGATCGTCCGCATCTGGCGACTCGCGCGGGCCGCGTCCCGCCACGGGGTCTTCCCGGGAATGCTCGACGGCGTCATGGCGAGCTTCGTCCGAAACGCCGGTCGCGCCATGGCAGAGGGGGGAGAGCCGGAGAGCGCCTGGAAGGCGGTCCGCGGGGCCGTGCGCCTCTCCGACCGCCTCGGGCCCGCCGAGCCGACCGCCGAGTGGGCGGTCGCGATGGAGGTGCTCGCCGCGGTCTGCGAGTCCTTCGGCGCCGAGCCGGCCGTGGGCGAGTGGCTCGCCCGGGCCGTTGGCCACGCGGAGCGCGCCACGGCGGCGCTCGCGTCGGGCGACCGGGGCGCGGCCCCGGCCGGGGTGCTCGGGGTGCTCGTCCTCGGCGACATGCCGCCGCCAGGCCGCGTGCTCCGCGCCGCGGCGGGGGCCGAGCCGGACGCCTGACCACTGCCGGCCCCGTCAGAGGCCGGCGAGCTGCACGCCCTCGAAGACGAGCGTGGGGGTCCGTAGCGCCGAGTACGCGTACGGGTCGCTCCCCACGGCGACGAGCCTCTTCCAGAGCTCGAGGTGGTTGCCAGACGCGTTCATCTCGCCCACCGGCTCGGCGATGCGCCCCGCGCGGACGCGGAAGCCCTGGACCCCGAACGAGAAGTCCCCGGTGGTGGCGTTGGAGTTCCCGCCGAGGAAGCCCGTGACGAGCACGCCGTCCCCCATCCGCGAGAGAAGCTCCGCCTGCCCGGCGTCGCCTTGGCGCCAGGCCAGGTTCGAGACGCGCGCGGTCGTGGGAGGCATGGAGAGCTTCCGCCCGTAGTAGCAGTCGACGTAGAAGCTCCGGAGGATCCCCTTCTCGAAGACCGGGAAGCGCCTCGCGGCGAGAGCCTCGCCGTCCCACAGGCGCGAGCCGAGCCCCCGGACGACGAGCGGGTCGTCGACGACGTCGAGCCAGTCGCTCCCCACGGCCGTGCCCGCGCGCCCCTCCATGAACGAGCGCTTCTGCTGCAGCGACGAGGCGGCGAGCGGCGCGAAGAGCGCGCCCACGAGCCGGCCGGCGGCCCGGCGGTCCACCGCCACGGCACAGACAGCCGACTCGCCCTTGCGGGAGCCCACCCGGGAGAGCGCGCGCTCCGCCGCCCCGCGCCCGAGCGCCGCCGGCGGCGGCAGGTCGGCGCGGAAGCGGGCGTTCGCCGCGTCCCAGTCCTCGGGGCGGCGGCCGTCGGGGTCCCGCACGCTCACCTCGGCGGAGACGCCGAAGTCGGTGCCACCGCGGGTGCCCTCGAAGCCGTTGGAGGTGACGAGGGCGCGCTCGGCGGAGGTGTCGCCGACGCCGGCGGAGACCGACACGATCCGCTCCGCGCCGGGCACCGAGCGGGCCGCCGCCTCGACCTCCTCGGCGGCGCGGCGCCGGTCCCCGGCGTCGAGCGCGTCGTAGGAGGGGTCGGCGAGCTCGAGGTCGACCGAGGCCTGGCCCTGGTAGAGCGCGGGGTCGGGCAGCCGCCGGTGGGGGTCCGGGGCGAGCGTGCGGGTCAGCACCACCCCCTCGGAGATGAACCGGTCGAGCGCCTCGGGCCGCAGGTCGCTCGTCGACAGCGAGGCGAACCGGCCGTCGACGTAGAGGTCGAGGCCGAGGCCCCGGGTGGTGGCCTCGGTGACCGTCTCGAGCCGCCCGTCGCGCCAGGCGAGCTCGACGTGCCGGGCGCGGGAGACCGCCGCGGCGGCCTCGCGGGCACCGTGCCGGAGCGCCAGGCGGACCGCGCCGCGGGCCGCGTCGAGGAGCGACTCGGACATGGCTAGCCCCTCCCGCCCACCGTCATCGAGGACACGCGCACGGTGGGGAGCCCCTGCGAGACCGGGACGCTCTGCCCGTCCTTGCCGCAGGTCCACCCGCCCTCGTCGATGGCGAGGTCGTTCGACACCATGTCCACCTTCTCGAGCGCCTTCGGCCCGTTCCCGATGAGGTTCACGTCCTTGATGGGCCGCGTCAGCTTGCCGTCCTCGATGAGGAACCCGTTCTTCACGAAGAAGGTGAAGTCGCCGGCGCCGATCTGCACCTGGCCGTTCGAGAAGGTCTGGCAGTAGATGCCCTTCCTCACCGACCGGATGATCTCCTCCTTGTCGTGGGGCCCGGGGAGCATGTAGGTCGAGCGCATGCGCGGGAGCGGCGGGTAGCGGTAGCTCTCGCGCCGCCCGTTCCCCGTCGGCGCCACCTTGTAGTGGCGCGCCGAGATGGAGTCGTGGAGGTAGGAGGCGAGCACGCCGTTCTCCACGAGCACCGTGCGACCGGCGGGGTTGCCCTCGTCGTCCACGTGGATGGAGCCGCGGGCGGCCGGCTCTGTGCCGTCGTCGACGATGGAGACGAACGGCGCCGCCACCGGCTTGCCGAGCTTGTCGGCGTAGATGGAGACGCCCTTGCGGTTGAAGTCGGCCTCCATGCCGTGCCCGATGGCCTCGTGGAGCAGGATCCCCGAGGAGCCGGCGGCGAGCACCACCGGCATCTCACCGGCGGGCGGCTGGCCGGCCTCGAAGAGGATGGCGGTCCGCTCCCACGCGCCCCGTACCAGCCGGTCGATGCGCTCGGGGGTGAAGAGCTCCAGGCCCGCCCGGCCGGCGACGTTGTAGCCGTTCTGCTCGCGGCGGCCGCCGCGCTCGGCGAGCACCGAGGCGGCGAGCAGCGTCATCGGCTGGAGGTCCTCGACCACCCTTCCCGACGAGTCGGCCACCAGCACCGCGCCGCTCTCGTCGTGCAGGTACACGCTCACCTTGCGGACGCTCTCGTCGGCGGCGACGAGCCGCGCGTTCACCTGCTCGAGCAGCGGGAGCTTCGCCTTCGAGCCCGGGTCGTCCCAGGGAGTGCGGGGGGCGTAGCGCCCGGACGGGCGCGGCTCGAGGTGCAGCCGTACCGGGGCCTCCCGCGAGGCCCCGTCGGCGATGGCCGCGGCGGTCCGGGCGGCGGCGAGGAGCGCCGGCATCGAGAGGTCCTCGGTGTAGCCGTAGCCCGTCTGGTCCCCCTTCACCACGCGCACGCCGACGCCGAGCTCGACCGAGCTGAAGGCCCGGTTCACCGCGCCGTCCTCGAGCGCGAGGTCGCTCTCCACGCGGTGCTGGAAAAAGACGTCGGCAAAGTCGCCGCCCCGCGACAGCGCCGCCCCGAGCGCGTCGCGGATCATCCGCTCGGTGACGCCGAAGCGGTCGAAGTAGCCGATGCCGGCGCTCGCGGCGCCCGCCTGGTTGCTCATCTCGTCTGACCCAGCCCTGTGGAGTGGAAGGTCTTCTTCATAAGCACTTTCATCGCTCGCGTCCCCCCTTTCCGACCCATCCGGGCCGCACCCGTCCGGCCCGCCCGAAATACAACGGCGCTCGCGCCGTACCGGCCGATCCCTCCCGGAGGAAACCCATGTCCTTCTCGCTCCGCCAGAGCCCCGCCGCCCCGATGCTTCTCGCCGCGCTCCTCGCGGGCTTCCCGGCCGTGAAGCTCGCCGCCGAGCCCCCGCCGCCCGTCATCCCCCGAACCGTCCTCTTCGGGAACCCGGAGCGGACGCGGCCGACGATCTCGCCGGACGGAAAGCACCTCGCCTGGCTCGCCCCCGACGACAAGAACGTGCTGCAGGTCTGGGTCGTCGAGGTGGGGAAGACCGACCCGAAGCAGGTCACCGCCGACAAGCGGCGCGGCATCCGCCAGTACCTCTGGGCCGAGGACGACCGCACGCTCCTCTACCTCCAGGACGCCGACGGCGACGAGAACAACCACGTCTTCGGCGTCGACCTCCAGACGGGGAACGTGCGCGACTACACCCCGTTCCAGGGGGTCCGCGCCGTGCCCGTCCAGGTGAGCCCCAAGGCCAAAGACCGCGTCCTCGTCGCGCTCAACCTGCGCGACCGAGGCCTCTTCGACGTCTACGCCGTCGACCTCCGGAACGGCGCGGTCGTCCTCGACACGGAGAATCCGGGAGACGTCACCGACTGGCAGGCAACCGACGAGCTGGCGGTGCGCGGGGCCGTGGCCTCGACCGCCGACGGCGGCACCCAGATCCGCGTCCGCGAGGGCGAGAAGTCCCCGTGGAGGGTTCTCGTGACGGCGCCCTTCGGCGAGCAAATCTCGTGCCTCGACTTCACCGCGGACGGCAAGGCCATCTACCTCCGGTCGACGCTCGGCGCCAACGCCGCCCGGGTGGTCGAGAAGAGCCTCGCCTCGGGCGCCGAGGTCGTGATCGCCGAGAACCCCGAGGTGGACGCCGACGAGGTGCTCGTCCACCCGGACAGGCACGTGGTCGAGGCCGTCGACTTCCCGGCTGGCCGCCGGGCGTGGCTCGTGGTCGACCCGTCGGTGAAGGCCGACTTCGACGGCATCCGGAAGCTCTCGGCCGGCGACTTCACGGTCGCGAGCCGCGATCGCGCCGATCGGACCTGGCTCGTCTCCTTCGTCGAGGACCGCGGACCGGTCCGCTACTACGCCTGGGACCGGGCGGCGAGGAAGGGCACCTTCCTCTTCCTCCAACAGCCGAAGCTCGAGGGCCTGGCGCTTGCCGAGATGCGACCGGTGGTCATCCCGGCGCGGGACGGGCTCCGGCTGAACGGCTACCTGACGCTCCCGGTGGGCACGCCGGCGAAGAACCTGCCGCTCGTCCTCTTCGTGCACGGTGGGCCGTGGTCGCGCGATCGCTGGGGCTACAGTGCGACGGGGCAGTGGCTCGCGAACCGCGGCTACGGGGTCCTGCAGGTGAACTTCCGCGGCTCGACGGGCTACGGCAAGAAGTTCGAGAACGCCGGCAACCGGGAATGGGGCCGGAAGATGCACGACGACCTCGTCGACGCGGTGCGGTGGGCCGTGAAGGAGGGCTACGCGGACCCGTCGCGGGTGGCGGTGATGGGCGGCTCCTACGGAGGCTATTCGGCGCTCGCCGGCGTCGCCTTCACGCCGGAGCTGTTCCGCTGCTCGGTGGACATCGTCGGGCCCTCGAACCTCTTCACGCTGCTCGCGAGCATCCCGCCCTACTGGGCGCCGATGCTCGCCGAGATGCACCTGCGCATGGGCGACCCGAAGACCGACGAGAAGCTGCTGCACGACGCCTCGCCGCTCTTCTCGGCGGGGCGCATCCAGGCGCCGCTCCTCATCGGGCAGGGGGCGAACGACCCCCGGGTGAAGCAGGCGGAGTCGGAGCAGATCGTCGCCGCCATCGAGAAGAACGGCGGAGGCGTCACCTACGTCGTCTACCCGGACGAGGGCCACGGCTTCGCGCGCCCCGAGAACCGCATCGACTTCAACGCGCGGGCCGAGGCCTTTCTCGCCGAGTGCCTGGGCGGCCGTCTCGAGCCCCTTCAGGGTGAGCGGATTCCCGGGTCTACGGCCCAGGTGAAGGTGGTCAAGGCGAAGGCCGCCCGGCCATAATGACAGGGCTCCGGAAGGAGGAGCCCATGCCCACGAGCGACGTCGGCGGCGCGAGGATTCACTACCAGGACGTGGGCCACGGCAAGGAGGTCGTGCTGCTCCTGCACGCCTTCCCCCTCCACTCGGGGATGTGGCAGAGGCAGGTGGCGGCGCTCTCTCCCCGCTACCGGGTCGTCGCGCCCGACTACCCCGGGCTCGGCAGGAGCGAGCCCAGGCCCGAGCCCTCCACGATGGACGCGCTCGCCGAGCAGGTCCTGGGGCTCCTCTCCGGCATGCGCATCGACCGCGCCGCGGTGGTGGGGCTCTCCATGGGCGGCTACCTCTCCTTCGAGCTCTACCGCCGCCAGCCGGGGCTCTTCCGCGCGCTCGTCCTCTGCGATACGAAGCCCGGCGCCGATACGCCGGAGGGCGCGGCGGGGCGCGAGACCTTCGCGAAGAACGCCATCGAGAAGGGGCTCCACTGGGTGGCGGACGAGATGACGCCGAAGCTGCTCAGGCCCCAGCCCGACCCGGCCGCGGTCCGCGAGGTCCGGGCCCTCATCGGCCAGGGGACGCCCGCCGGCGTCGCGGCGGCGCAGCGGGGGATGGCGCGGCGGCTCGACTCGACGGCGACGCTCGCCGCCGTCGCCTGCCCGGCCCTGGTGGTGGTGGGCGAGGAGGACACCCTCACCCCGCCCCCGGAGGCGGAGAAGCTCACCGCGGGGATCAAGGGCTCGAAGCTCGTGCGGATCCCGCGGGCGGGGCACCTCCCCAACCTCGAGAACCCCGAGGCCTACAACCGGGCCGTCTCGGACTTCCTCTCGGCGCTGGCGCCGTAGGGAACCTCAGTCCTCGGCCACGACGCGCGTGAGGGCCGCCCCCGCCGAGGCGAGCGCCCGCTCGACCTCGGCGCGGTCGGCCGCGCCGAACCCGTCGTCCTCGTCCTCGAGGTTGTCGAGCTGCTCGGAGACGTACTCGGCGAGCGCCGGCTGGATGCTCTCGAGCGGGGGCGGCTCGGCCTGGAGGTCCTTCAGCTCCTTCCAGTCGACGGTCCCGAGCCGGTCGTCGAAGGCCCGGTCCATCATCGCCCAGCTCTCGAAGACGAGGTCGTGGGCGGCGAGGCCGCCCGTCTCCGGCAGCTCGGCCTCGCCGAGCCAGGCGTCGAGGTCGGGCTGGGTATTGGCGAAGCGGTCGCGGAGCCGCGCCAGCTCTCGCTCAGGGAGCGACGCCAGCCAGCGCCAGGCGGTCTCGACGAACTCCGGCGTGAGCTCGCGCCCGTCGACGCCCCCCCGCTCCGGCGCCGGCGCCGTCTCGACGACGGCGGGGGCGTCGTCGACCGCGCCGAGTCCGACCGCCACCCGGTCCCACAGGCCGAAGAGGTTCGAGTAGAGCCGGCGGGCCTCGTCCGGGGTGGCGAAGTGCGGCTCGTCGGGGAAGAGCGCGGGGATGACGTCGGCCCGCGGCTCGCCGGCCGCCTGGGCGTCGCGGAAGTGGTCAGCGACCTCCTCGGCCGCGTGGGGGGAGCCCGCCTGGGCGAGCAACGCGGAGAGGACCTCGGGCCCCTCGTAGGCGGGCGCGAACCCCTCGCCCCTCCCCCGGCCTGGCCTTCGCCCCATGGACGCGGAGTCTAGCCCCCGGCCACGCAGCCGCCAAGGCGCCCCCCCTGTCAGTCGGCCCACCCGGAGCCCGGAGGCGTTCCCGGGTGCTGCATCGGCCGTCCGCCCCCGCCCCAGTCTCCGCCGGGACCGTGGTCCCTGCGCTCCAGGACCTCCATGCCGAACTTCTGGCGGAAGCGGGCGAAGAAGAGCGCCATGCGCGCCTTCTTCTCGGGGCCGAGCCCCTTCGAGAGCGTCTGCAGCATCTCGCGATCGAGGGCGAGCAGCTGGCTGCGAGCGTCGAAGATGCCGGCCATGGCCTGGTCGACCGCGGCGGCGAGCTTCGGGTCGGCCGGGGGCGCCTTTGCGTCCTTCGAGCCCCGCGCCGGCCGGGCCGCGTCGCGCAGCACCTTCACCTGGCCGCGGATCTGCTCGAGGAGCGGCTTCCGCTTCGCGTCGTACGACACCATGACGTCGTTCATCTTGGCCGCCTGGGCCTCGTCGAGGTCGAGGGCCTCGGCAAGCCCGAGCGCGCGGGCGAGCCGGATGCGCCGCTCCATCCGCTCCCAGTGCTCCGGGGACTGCTCGAGGCGCCCGGTGGGCGCGTCCGGGGCCTTCGGGGGCGGCGGCGGCGCACCCTGGGCGAGGGCGAGTGAAGGTGCGAGGAGGAGCGCGAGCGGGAGTCTCATGGTGTTCTCCTTCAGGGGGCGTCGAGCTCGATCTCCTCGAGCTCGGCGAACAGGGTGTCGTCGGAGATGCCGTCGTCGTCGCGGTCGCTCGCCACCTCGCCGGCGGCCGCGGTCGACGGGTCGGCCACGGCGGACGCGGACCACGCCTCGTCGAGGTCGGGGAGCTGCCAGGCGGCCGCCGCCACCTCGACGACCGGCGCGCGCCGGAAGAGCCCCGGAGAGGCGACGAAGGCGAGCGCGGCGGCCGCGACCGCCAGCGCGGCGGCGGCGGCGCCGAAGGTCCGGCGGCGCTCGGCGGAGCGCTTCCAGGTCGCGAGCGCGGCCCGCTGCGCGCCCTGCATCGCGCTTCGCTCGGCGTCGGAGACCGCCGGGAGCTCGGCGAGCGCAAGTGTCTCGGAGAGCGCCGCCGCCTCGGCCCTGCACGCCGCGCAGGAGGCGAGGTGCTCTTCCAGGCGGTGCCCCGCCTCGGCGTCGAGCTCGCCGGCGGCCCGGTCGAGGAGGAGCGGTTCCCATGCCGCGCAGGGGCCAGGTGCAATCACGGCTCGTTCCCTTCCTCGCCGGACCCGCCCGGCGGGCTCGCGGGCACCTCGCTCACGATCTCGCGGAGCCTGCGGGTGGCGTGGTGAAAGCAGACCTTGGCGTTGTTGACGGTGATGCCGAGCGTCTCGGCCACCTCCGCGAAGGAGAGATCGGCGTCGAGCCTCAGCGTGAGCACCTCGCGCTGGCGGCGGGGGAGCCCGAGGACTGCCGCGCGCACCAGCTTCTCCCGCTCGCGGCGGAGCAAGGTCTCGTCCGCGCCCGGCGCGCCGTCGCTCACGGCCTCCACGGCCTCGATCGGCTCGCGGCGCCAGCGAGACTCGTCCCGCGCGTGGTTCTTGCCGAGATTCACGGCGATGCGCAAGAGCCAGGCCTTGAAGGGGAAGGGATCCGCGGAGCGGGCGGAGAGGCCGCGGCGGGCGGAGCCGAGCGCGCGGAGAAAGGCCCGCTGCACGAGGTCGCGGGCGTCCTCGGGGACGCGCGCGTAGCGCCGGACGACGGCGTGCACGGCGGGCTCGTGGCGGCGCCAGAGCTCCTCGAAGGCATCCTCGTCGCCGACGAGGAACGCCCGGACGAGCTCGGCGTCCCGGGCGGCCTCGCCGGCCCCGCCCGGAAGCACGCGCAGCCTGGCTCCCGCGTTCTCGTCTCGATCGCCCATGGCGCACGCGACGGGCACACCTCATCCAACCCCTTGCCCGGTCGCGGGTTAAAGGCTACTCCGTTTCCGGGCCCGGGGCTTGCCCGGACCCCTGGAAGGGGAACCCGATGCTCGACCTCAAGGCGGTCATCCAGGACTTCGACGGGGTGGAGCGGCGGCTCGCTCGCCGGGGCGAGGGAGCCGTCTCGACGCTGCGGCCCGTGAAGCCGCTCGCGGCGCGCCGCCGGGAGCTGAACGTCGCCCTCGAGGGGCTGAAGAAGCAGCAGGCCGAGGCGAACGCCCGGGTCGGCCAGCTCATGCGCACCGACAAGGCAGCCGGGGAGAAGGCGCGCGGCGAGGCCCGGGCCGTCGGCGACGAGGTGAAGAGGTCCGAGGAGGAGCTCCGGGGAATCGAGGCCGAGATCGAGAAGAATCCTGCTCGTGGTCCCGAACCTCCCGTCGGACTCGGTCCCCGACGGGAAGGACGAGAAGGACAACGTGGTGGTCCGGGCCTGGGGGGAGAAGCCGACCTACCCCTTCCAGCCGAAGGCGCACTGGGACCTGGGCGAGGCGCTCGGCATCCTGGAATGGCCCCAGGCGGCGAAGATCTCGGGGGCGCGCTTCACGATCTCGAAGGGGGCCGGGGCCCGGCTCGAGCGCGCGCTCGCGGGCTTCTTCATCGACGTGCACACGTCCCGGGGCTACCGCGAGGTGCTGCCGCCCTACCTCGTCACCCGCGAGACCATGACGGGGACGGGCCAGCTGCCGAAGTTCGAGGACGACCTGTTCCGGACCGCGAGCGAGACGCCGCTCTACCTCATCCCGACGGCCGAGGTGCCGGTGACGAACATGCACC
>CAVWHZ010000003.1:0-33149 GCA_963754915.1 uncultured delta proteobacterium
GCTCCGCGTCGGCGGCGAGCAGCGGGCGCTTCTGCCTGGCCAGGAGGACGAGATCCCCGTGCGCCGGCGGCTCGAGGAAGGCCTGTCCGTCGAGGGTCGCCGGCACCACCACCTGCAGCTCCGGGTCGGCGTCGCGGCCGATGGCATAGGAGAGAGCCACCCTGGCGTCGTTGAGCCTCGAGGCGCTGCTGCTCGACGGCGATGAGGTCGTTGCCGAGCGTGACCCGCGCGGCGTAGGTGTCGGCCCGCTGCGCCCGCCCGGCCTCGTAGAGGGCATCGGTGCGGCGCACGAGCTCCTCGCTGCGCCGCGCCGCTCCCTCCAGCACCTGCAGGCTCCTCTCGGCGCGCACCACGTCGTAGAAGCGGGTGGTCACGGTGGCGGCCGTGGTGAGCGAGGCCTCGTCGTACTGCTTGCTCGCCGCGCGGGCGAGCGCCTCGGTCTGGGCGATGCGGGCCCAGGAGGTGAAGCCGTCGAAGAGCGGCAGGCTGAGCGTGAGGCCCAGGAGGTAGTTCTCGAAGTCGGAAGACGGGGTGCCCACCGCCACCGTCGCGTAGCTGTACTGCTGGAGCGAGGTGCAGTTGCCGCCCGGCTGGGTGCACACCGGCGTGATGGTGAGCTGCTTGCCGGCGGCGGTGTAGTTGTTGCCGAAGACCGCCTGGAGGTCGAGCCGCGGCAGGACGCCCGCCCAGCTGGCGTACTCCTCGACGTCCGCCCCGGCCCGGTCGGTCCCGGCGAGCTTCAGGTCGACGTTGGCCTTGGCGGCGGTCGCGAGCGCCTCGTCGAGCGTCATCGGGGGCGCGGCGAGCGCGGGCGAGGCGGCGGCCGCCAGCGCGAGGAGAAGCGGCGAGAGGTGCATGGTTAGTGCTGGCCTCCGAAGGTCGGCAGCGCGACCTGGAACGCGGAGACGTAGCCGATCCAGAGGACGGCCACGGTGACGAGCGAGCGGCGCCGGGAGACCCCGGCCACAGACGCCATGCCGATGGCGACGAGCACGACCGCCCAGACCGAGAAGAGGTCGAGAGACCACAAGAGCGAGGCGAGCGGGCCCTTCGAGCCCGTCGGCAGGAACGCTCCCAGGCCGGCCGGGAGCAGCCGCCCGAGCTCGTCAGGGGCCACTCGCGAGCGGGCGAGCAAGGCCGGGATGGCGAGCAGGAGCTCGATGGCCCCGGGCACGAGCCCCCAGCAGGCGACCGTGAAGGTCCCGGCGAGGCCGGGGGTCCCGCCCGCGACCTTGAAGCCGAGCCACAGGGCGAGCGCGGCGCCCATGACCCTGAGGCCGGTGCCGAGCGCCGCGCCCAGGTAGGCCCCGAGCGTGCCGACGCGGCGCGCCGTGGCGAGGTTCGTCTCCATCTCGTGGGGGGACATCTGGGCCGAGTCGGCCTGGCGCTCGATGGCGTCCTGGGCCGCCCCCTCGAAGTCCGTGCGCGGCACCGCCAGCGCGGCGAAGAGGAGAGCCACGAGCGTGGCGCCGACGAGCGGTGGCCAGAAGAGGCGGCGCTCCGCCGCCCACGGCAGGAACGTGCTGGGCGACGACAGCGAGTCTGGCAGGGACGTCGATGCGGACATGGACAGGGAACTCCCGTGGCTCACGCGTCCTCAAACGCAGGGGCGCCTTCCTTATTTCGGTCCGTTCCGGGGACCCAGGCCCTCCGGGGGCCCGCTGGGAATCGGGAGCGATTCCCGGGGATTCCCGGCCGCGGGTCGAGAGACCTCTGGCGCGTGGCGGTCCTCTAGCACGGCAGGGCGCCTCCCGCCACGGGTCCGCGCAGGCCCCCCGCCGCTCGCGCTAGCGCCGCGAGCTCGCGAGCTGGAGCCTCTTTGCGAAGACCTGCCGGAAGAGCGCCGCCTCTCGCTGGGCGTCCCAGAGCTCGAGGTCGATCGGGTGGCGCGAGCGGAGCGTCACGTGGACGGCGGTTCCCGCGGTCGCGGCCCGGATGTCCCTCACCGGCTGGTGGTGGCTGCGGTCGAAGGAGTCGGCGAGCCGGAGCAGCGTGGCGAGCTTGCGGACGAGCCGGAAGTCGCCCTCCGAGAGGTCGCGGAGCTCCGGGCGCTCCCGCTCGGGGGGGCTGCGGCGGTGGAAGCGGGCCACGAGCGCCACGAGCAGCCGCTCGTGGTCGGAGAAGCCCGGGACGTCGCCGTTCAGCACCAGGTAGTAGGTGTGCTTGTGGTGCCGCGAGTAGGAGACGGCGTTCCCGACGTCGTGGAGCAGCGCCGCCGCCTCGAGCACCGGCCGGGCCGAGGCAGGCAGCCGGTGCAGCGAGGCGAGGTCGTCGAAGAGCCGCAGCGCCACCCGGGCCACCTGGCCGCCGTGGGCCTCGTCGAAGGCGAAGCGCCGGCCGAGCGCCCGGGCGGCCTCGCCGGTGGTGGCGTCGGTGCCGCTCGGGCGCATTCGCCGGAGGAGGTCGACGAGGATTCCGTGGCGGAGCCCGGTCTCGACCGCGGTGACCGTCTCGAGGTCGAGCTGCTGCATCACCGCCTCGAGGATGACGGCGCCCGCCACCACGATCTCGGCCCGCCGGGCGTCGAAGAGGCGGCGGCGCTCCTCGAGCCGCATGGCGGCCAGCGCCTTCACCGCCTTGCGGAGCCGCTTCAGCGAGACCCGGCGCTCGCCGCGCTCGGCGGCGAAGGCCACGATGCTGCCGATGGTCCCCGAGCTCCCGAGGGCGTGGTGCGGGTGGGCGAAGCGGGGCAGCGACTTCTGGAAGGCCTCGCCGGCGAAGGTCCGCATGAGCTCGAGGCGGTCCGACGGGACCCGCCCCAGGCAGTCGAAGGTCTCGGCGAGCCGGACCGAGCCGATGGCGACGCTGTGGAGGCTCGAGGGGCGCTCGCCCACGGCCATCGCCACCTCGGTGGAGCCGCCGCCGATGTCGACGAGCAGGTTGCGGGCGTGGACGGGCTTGCCGCGCAGCACGCCGAGGCAGATGAGCCGGGCCTCTTCCTTGCCCGACACCACCTCGAGCTCGAGCCCGGTCTCGCGCCGCACCCGGTCGACCACGTCCGGGCCGTTCTTCGCCTCCCGGATGGCGCTCGTCGCCACGGCGCGAACGAGTGCCCGGTGGCGCTTCACGAGCGCCGCATAGCGCCGCAGCGTCGCGAGCAACCGGTCCTCGACCTCGCGCGGGATGCGACCGGTGCGAAAGACCCCCTCGCCGGGGCGCACCGGGTCGCGCTCGGTGTGGATCATGTCGAACGAGCCGTCGGGGAGCGGGCGCGCCAGCTCGAGCCGGACGGCGTTCGTGCCGACGTCGATGGCGCCTAGGATCCGGGCCTGTGCTGGAACCAATCCGCCCTCCGCGGCACAGAGGTGCCGCCGCGGCGCGGAGTCTAGCGCAGGCCCGCGCGGGTCGCGACCGCCACGGCGAGCCCTTCGCCCCGCCGAGGGGCGGGACGCCCCGCCACACCGAAACGTCTCTCGGCGGTCACCTCCCCGCCCCAATCGACCGCCTGCGGCGGGCGACGGCCTCGCCCGCCTTCCGTGGCCCGTCAGGTGGAGCCCGGGTATGCTCATGACCCCGTGCGCCTCGCCTCCATCGCTGCAGCCTGGGTGCTCGTCACCTCCTTCCCCCAGGGAAGCCTGTACCGGATGGACCAGGAGGGCACCGACGTGGTGGCGCTGCGCGCCGAGGGCACGCTGCGCGCCCCGGCCTGGGCGGTTCGCGAGGTGCTCCTGCGGGGCTGGAAGTACGACCGCATCAGCCCTTACCTCGCGGAGCGGCGGCTCCTCCACGCCACCGGCTGCGAGCCGGGGGCGACGGAGCTGCCCGGCTGCCGGACCATCTGGGCGTACGAGAGGTACGAGCCCCCCTTCGTCGGCCCGCGCGACTACGTCTTCCGCATGGAGATCGCCGTCGACGACCTCGACCGGGGCGGCGACTTCGAGCTCTCCTGGGACATCGACGAGAGCCACGGCAAGCCGCCCGAGGGCAACAGCCACATGCGCATGAACCGCGGCGCCTGGGAGAT
Source organism: uncultured delta proteobacterium (assembly GCA_963754915.1). GTDB lineage: Bacteria > Myxococcota > Myxococcia > Myxococcales > Anaeromyxobacteraceae > DATJZG01. The sequence goes on from CAVWHZ010000003.1 coordinate 3,965, forward strand.
CTCCCCCGCGGCGGGAAAGACCCACTTTCGCTACCGGCTGTCGGCCGACCCGGGCGGCTCCTTGCCGGCGTGGATCGTGAACGTTGCCAACCGCTCCCAGATCCCCTCGGTGATCTCGGCCGTCGAGGACGAGGCACAGAAGCTCGCCCTGGCGAAGAAGGCGGAAGGCCGGAGCCGCTAGGATCGCGTCGTCAGAGGAGCGGCACCTCGTAGCGCATCCCGACGGTGACCACCGGTCCGATGGTCTGGACCCCGTAGAGCTTCGTCGCGAACGGGAGCTGGGCCCGGGCGAGGAGCCAGCCTCCCTTGAAGACGTTGAAGTAGACGGCGGGCACGGCCGCGAGGAGGAGGCCGCCGGTGCTGTCGACGTCGGTGCCGTTCTCCACGTCCGGAGCCGCCCATCGGCCGTCGACGCCGAGCGCTGCCGCGAACCAGTCGACCGGCTGGTACTGCGCTTGGACGGTCCAGAGCACCGCCGGGCCGAAGCGGTACCCGTAGGAGTTCACGGTGCGGTAGAGGCCCCAGAGCCCGGCCGAGCCGCTCCAGACGTCCCCCTGCACCCGGTAGAAGAGCCCGGCGTTCGGGCCCCAGCCGCCGGTGCCGAGCTGCCCGTGCTGGTCGACGCGCTCGCCGTCCACGGTGGCGTTGTCGGAGCCGGTCGGGGCAAAGGTGCCCGCGTTCACCGACAGCGTCTGGCGGGTGCGGTTCGAGAAGTCGACCGACTCCCAGGCGAACCAGCGCAGCCCGATCTGCATGTCGCCGAGCCCGTTCAGGTTGGACACGGTCGAGCCGGCCGGGGACTGGTTCTGCAGGTCCTTCCACACGTAGGGCAGGGTCACGACGACGTTCAGCCGCTCGACCGGGGTGTAGGAGGCGGTGAGCAGGATCGACCACTGCGTCAGGTCGTCCTTCCCGTCCATCGTGCCGGCGGTGCCGGCGGTCTGGTGGAGCCACTGGCCGTCGAGCTCGAGTCCGAGCTGCCCCCTCGGGCCGGCCACCTCGCCGACCGAAACGAGCGGGTCCCCGCAGCCGCACACCGAGCAGGCCCGGGCGGGCCGGGCGGCGAGGAAGACGGCGACCGTCGCGGCGAGAGAGGCGAGTCGTCGGCCGAGCGTGCGGGACATGGTGCCCTCCGGACCGGCCGATCTCTAACCCAGCCCCGCGCCTCCGGGATGCGGCCGATTGTCGCACGACCCACCGTGGGGCGGCGCGCTTCTTGAACCCGGGGGCGCTCCTCCACGGAGCGCGCGGGGATCGCTCCCCCGGCGCGCGGGTCCGCGGGTCCAGGCAGGCCAGCTCAGGCGAGGTCGAAGAGGAGCGCCTCGGCCTCGCTCGCCGCGCGCAGCGAGACCTCCGGTTCTCCGGAGACCGCAGCGCCGTCGCCCTCCGCGAGCATCGTTCCGCCCAGGTCCACGGTGCCGCGGACGACCTGCACCCAGGCGTGCCGCCCCGGCAGGAGGCGGTGGCGGACCTCGGCGCCGTTGCCGAGCACGGTCGCGAACACGCGAGCGTCCTGGTGCAGGTGCAGCGAGCCCTGCGCTCCGTCGGGCGAGGCCACGAGCCGCAGCCGGTCGCGCTTCTCGTCCTCGCCGAAGGCCTTCTGCTCGTAGCCGGGGGCGAGCCCGTCTTGGTCGGGGAGGATCCAGACCTGGAGGAAGTGCACGGCGTCGGACGCCGACGCGTTCCTCTCGCTGTGGCGGATCCCGGTGCCTGCAGTCATGCGCTGCACCTCGCCGGGTCGGATGGTCGACGCGTTGCCCGCGCTGTCCTCGTGTGCCAGCGCGCCCTCGAGGACGAACGAGAGGATCTCCATGTCGCGGTGCCCGTGGATACCGAAGCCCTGGCCAGGGCGCACCCGGTCCTCGTTCAGCACCCGCAGGGAGCGGAAACCCATGTGCGCCGGGTCGCGGTAGTCCGCGAAGGAGAAGGTGTGCCGGGTGTCGAGCCAGCCGTGGTCGAAGTGGCCCCGAGCCTCGGATCGTCGAACGGTGATCATCGCTTCCTCCGCCTGCAGTGCTAAGCGCGGCGCCGGCCCCCATCCACTACACCCATGTGGCCCCCCGGAAGGGCAGCGGGGGCCGACTATGCTCTCGCGAGATGAGCGCCCCCCGCGTCCTCGCCGTCGAGCACGTGGCCGAGGAGCCACCGGGGCTCGTCGCCGACGAGCTGCGGCGGGCCGGCGCCGCCGTCGAGGTGGTGCGGGTGCACCGGGGCGACGCGGTGCCGAGGACCGCGGCCGGCCTCGCCGGGCTCCTGGTGATGGGCGGGCCCATGGGCGTCGCCGACCTCCCCGACCTCCCGCACCTCCGCGACGAGCTCGAGCTCCTGCGCTCGGCGCTCGCCCGCGCCGTCCCGGTGCTCGGGATCTGCCTCGGCAGCCAGCTTCTCGCGAGCGCGCTCGGCGCCCGGGTGACCCGCGGCGCCCGCCCCGAGGTCGGGTGGGCGAACGTCGAGCTCTCGGCCGCGGCGGCCTCCGACCCCATCCTGGGCGGGCTCCCGCAGGCATTTCCCGCGCTCCACTGGCACAGCGACGTCTTCGAGCTGCCGCCCGGGGCGGTCCACCTGGCGCGTTCGGCCATGACCGAGAACCAGGCCTTCCGGTCCGGGCTCGCCTTCGGGCTGCTCTTTCACCTCGAGGCCGGCCCGGCGCAGGTGGTGGCCATGGCCCGGGCGTTCGCGGGCGAGCTCGCGGAGGCGGGGGTGGACGCGGCGGTGCTGCGCGCCGACACCGAGCGGCTCGCGCAGCCCGGCGAGCAGCTCGGCCGGGAGGTCTTCGGGCGCTTCGCGCGCCTCGTCACGGGAGGCTAGCGTGCGGATCGCGATGGTGGGCGCCGGCGGCGTCGGCGCGGTGTTCGGCGGGCTGCTCGGCCACGCGGGGCACGAGGTGTCGTTCGTCGCCCGGGGCCGGAACCTCGAGGCCATCCGCGCCCGCGGCCTCGTTGTTCATGGCCCGTGGGGGGCCCGCGAGGTCCGCCCCTTCGCGGCCGCCGACCCGGCGGAGCTCGCCGCGCGGGGACCCTTCGACGCGGTGCTCGTCGCCGTGAAGGCATGGCAGGTGCGCGACCTCGCCCCCTCCCTCCGGCCGCTGGTCGGCCCCAACACGGTGGTGGTGCCGCTCGAGAACGGCGTCGAGGCCGCCGGCCACCTCGCCGCGGCGCTCGGCGAGGGCGCGGTGGCGGGGGGCCTCTGCCACGTCTTCGCGTGGCTCGAGGAGCCCGGCTCGGCCCGCACCTCCGGGAGCCCGCTCCGCATCACCGTCGGCGAGCGCTCCGGGGGAGGGAGCCCGCGGCTGGAACGGCTCGCCGCGGCCATCCGCGAGGCGGGAATCGAGGCGGTGATCGCCCAGGACGTCGAGGCCGCGCTGTGGGAGAAGTTCCTCTTCATCGACCCCTTCGGCGGCGTGGGCGCGGCGACCCGCTCCACGCTCGGGGCGCTGCGATCGGTGCCCGAGTCCCGGACCCTGCTCGTCGCCGCCATGGAGGAGGTCGCTCTCCTCGCCCGCGCCCGCGGCGTCCGAATCGCGGGCGACGCGGTCGCCCGCACGCTCGCGCAGCTCGACCGGCTCCCACCGGAGTCCACCGCCTCCATGCAGCGGGACGTGACCCAGGGCCGTCCGTCCGAGCTCCACGACCAGGCCGGAGCCGTGGTGCGGCTCGCCGACCTATCCGGGGTCGCCGTCCCGGTGCACCGCTTCCTCTACGCCGCGCTCCTGCCGCAGGAGCTCGCGGCGCGGCGGCGCGCCGACGAGCTCGCTCGGTGAACCCCCGGGGGACGCACGCCCACCACCCGGCTCCGTCGCCGAGGGCGGAGCCTGCGCCGAGGCCGGAGTCGGGGTAAGCTCCGGCGGATGGACGGAAGACATCCGAGGCGGATCCCTCGCGCCGCCGCGATCCTCTGGCTCGGCCTCGCGGCCTGCGGCGGCTCCTCCAGCCCGAAGCCGCCTCCTCCTCCGCCCGCCTGCACGCCGCCCTCGCCGCAGCCCTCCGCGCTGCCCGCGACGGTGGGCGCCTTCCAGCAGGTGCTCTCGCTCGGCACGTTCACGGTGGGCGAGACGGCGACCTTCCACGTGCCCGCGGGCACGGCGAGCGTCACCCTCGTCCAGCAGGGCACCGACGCGAGCCAGGCCTATAGCCTCGAGATCTCGGGCCAGTCCTACGGGAACACCGTGTTCCCGCACTCCATCTCCGTGAACGGCGCCTCCATCTTCGACGTCTACCCGGACGCCATCAACCCGCCGAGCGACCCGTCGAGCCTCAAGGCCTACTACTTCACCGACGCCGTCTGGACGGGGGCGCTCACCATGCCCAACACGTCCGCGATGCTCGCGAGCGGCGTCCCGTCGGGTACCTGGACGGTGAAGGTGAGCGATTTCGCGAACGAGTGCGGCGGGATCTCGAACTGCAGCCTCCCGTACGCCTACCCGCCCTCGAGCTACGCCCTCACCGTCATCCTGAAGGAGGCGGCGTCGTCCACGGGCCACCTCTCGGTCGTCTTCTACCTGCTCACTCGGGAGTGGGACTCGGCTGCGGATCCGGTCGCTGCCGCGAAGGCGGACCCCGGCGTGCAGCGCATGGTGGCCACGCTCGGGCAGTTGCTTGCCGCGCCCGAGGCCGGGCTGACCATCGGAACTCCAACCTTCGTAAATCTGCCCTCGGCAGTGAAGGACCTGTTCCCGGCAACCGGGGTCAACGCCGACGACACCTCGCCTTGTGGCGATCTCGCCACCCTTTTCCAGAACTCGCTGCCCGGCGTCACCATGAACCTGTTCCTGGTGGACGCGATCGCCTCCACCTCCAGCCCGGGAAACACGACCACCGTGGGCGTGGATGGCACCATCCCGGGTCCGGCCAGCGTGAACGGGACCGTGCAGAGCGGCGCAGTGGTGTCGATCGCGAATGCCCTGAGCCTCAACGGTTGCGGCGCCAGTATCGCGCCGCACGCGTGCGGCCCCGACGAGGTGGCGTACGTCGCCGCCCACGAGACCGGCCACTTCCTCGGCCTCTACCACCCCACCGAGTTCGACGGCACGCTCTTCGACCCGCTCACCGACACCGCAGAGTGCCCCTGCAGCGCCTGCCGGCCTTCGGGCGCGGCGCTCGCGTGCCAGACCTCGAACGGCTCCTCCACCAACGTCTACGCCATGAAGGGCAGCGACTGCGTGGTGAGCTCGAGCTGTGGCGGCGGGGACGACCTCATGTTCTGGGTGATCTCCCAGGTATCGGCCGGCACGATCTCCGCGCAGGAGGGGCAGGTGATGCGCGGGAGTCCCCTCATCCAATAGGAGGCACGCCGTGACCACCACCGTCGCCGCCGCGCTCCTTTCTGCAGCCCTCGCCGCCGGGTCCGCGGGCGGGCCACAGCCCGCCTCTCCCTCGGACCGGGAGATCCAGGGCCAGGTGGAGACCTACCTGGCCTCCATCGACACCCCCATCCCGGTGGCCCGCTGGAAGGCGCTCGGCCCCCGGGCCGCGCCCCTGCTCGCTGCCATTGCCCGAAGCCCGACCGCGTTCCCCACCCATCGGGCCAAAGCCGTGGGTGCGCTATCGGTCATCGGCAGCGCGGAGGCGACCGCGGTGGCGCGGGATCTCGCCGCGGCCGAGGGGCCGTTCGTCGTCCGCGCGGCGGCCATCGAGTCGCTCGGCCGGCTCCTGCCGAGGTCCGAGCTCGCAGCGGCCATCGGGCCGGTGCTCTCGGGGGCGACAGAGGCCCGGGTGCGCGCGGTGGCGGCCGAGACGCTCGCACGCCACGGCGCGGCCGCCGAGTGCGCCGCGGTCCGCGCCCAGGTGGCGGCCGAGCCGGAGCCGGAGAAGTTCCACCGGGCGCTCGCGGCCTGCGGGGCCCGGTAGCGCGGGCACCCCCCCGAAAAGGCCGCGAGCCGCCTCTGGCGGCTCGCGGTTGCCCGGACCGGCGTCGGGGCATGTGGGTTACGAGGGCTTGCCCTTCCCGCCGAGCATCCGACCGTCGGGGAGCATGTTGCACGGGACGGCCTCTCCCGTGTCGAGCCGCTGCCGCCGGACGCAGCGCTCCCAGGCCGCCTCGCAGTAGAGCGACTGCCAGATGCGCAGTGCAGCCTCCATCGCGAGGCCCGTGGGCAGGTTGCAGTTCGAATACCGGGGACAGCTCACCATGGTTGCGTACGCCCTCTCGAGCGCCCTTGGTGCATCCGCAGGGCCAAGGAGGCCTCGAGGGCCTAGGGGAGAATCCAGAGCAACAACAGCTCGTTGCGCCCCGAGGCGAAAGCCGGCCATCGGGGTCCGTCCCGACCCCCGGAGCGCCGGCCACGACCCCGGCGCGCTCGACCTACAGCGTGTCCCAGCTGTAGCCCTCACTCTCGAAGGCGTGGTCGGCGAGCGCCCTCACGAGGTCGTCGTCGTTGTCGTCGATGCGGTTGATGTTGCTGCGGATGCGGCGGCGGGCCCGGCTCGCGAAGACGCCCAGGATCTCGAGCTCGCGGGCCGCGCCCTTCTCGCCCTTCTCCTCGACCGCCGAGTTCACCCGCGAGAGCACGCAGGAGAGCACGAACAGGTCGATGAGGATGTCGGCGATGCGCTTCGTGGCGAACTGCTTGCCGACGATCTTGCCGCCGTGCTTGCGGAGCACCCGGTCGGCGGCCGCCGCGAGGTCGCGGGTGCCCTCCTCGACGATCTCGGCGCCGAGCTTCACCTCGGGGTGGAGCAGCGTGAAGGCGCGCTTCTCGCCGACGAGGCCGGTGGCGATGGAGGCCCGCTTGCGGGCGTAGCCGGAGAGGACCCCGAAGCCCTTGATGGGGTCGGCCACCGAGTTTCGCACCGCGCTCGCGAGCTCCTTCAGCTGGGTGCCCACGTCGTTCATGGCGGTGAGCGAGATGAAGAGCCGGAGGATCTCGTTCGTTCCCTCGAAGATGCGGTTGATGCGGGTGTCGCGGATGGCGCGCTCGTAGGGGAACTCGCGCATGTAGCCGTTGCCGCCCGCGATCTGCAGCGCCTCGTCGGCCGTGCGCCACAGCGCCTCGGTGGCGAACACCTTGGAGATGGCGGCCTCGACCGCATAGTCCTCGTACCCCTGGTCGATGAGGCCGGCCACCATGCTCACCACCGACTCGGAGGCGTAGCAGTCGACCACCATGACCCCGACCTTCTCCTTCACCATGCCGAAGTCGGCGATGGGCCGGCCGAACTGGTGGCGCTCCTTGGCCTGGCGCGACGAGAGCTGGATGAGCTTCTTCATGCCGCCCACCGAGCCGCCGCCCAGGCCGGTGCGGCCGGCGTTCAGGATGCGCATCGCCGCCTTGAATCCCTGGCCGGCCTCCCCGAGCACGTGGTGGCCGGGGACGCGGACGTCGCTGAAGGTGACGGTGGTGGTGGAGCTGGAGCGGATCCCCATCTTGTCCTCGTGGGGACCGGTGGACACGCCCGGCATGTCGCGGGTCACGACGAAGGCCGTCATGGCCGCCTTGTGCTGGCCGGTCTGCACCTCCGGGGTCTTCGCGAAGACCGTGAACAGGTCGGCCATGCCGCCGTTCGTGATCCAGATCTTCTCGCCGTTCAGGATCCAGTCGTCGCCGTCGCGGCGCGCGGTGGTCCGGACAGCGGCCGCGTCGGAGCCGGCGCCCGACTCGGTGAGGCAGAAGGCCGCGATCATCTCGCCGGTGGCGAGCTTCGGCAGCCAGCGCTCCTTCTGGGCGTCAGTGCCGAAGAGGAGCAGCCCGCGCATCCCGATCGAGCTGTGGGCGCCGACGGTGAGCGCCACCGACGAGTCGTACTGCGCGATCTCCTGGAGCACCCGCGAGTACGCCGTGGAGCCGAAGCCGAGTCCGCCGTAGGCCTCGGGGATGACGAGCCCGAAGAGGCCGAACGAGCGCAGCTCGTCCACGAACGAGGCGGGCATCTCGCCCGCCCGGTCCCAGGCGCGGAAGTCCTTCTCGCGTCCGGACACGAGCTGGCGGACCGAGGCCAGCACCTGCGAGAGCATCTCCTTCTCCGAGGTGCGCATCTCGGGGAAGGGGATGATGATCTCCTCCTCGATCTCTCCCATGCAGAGCGACTGCACGAAGCTCGCGGTCTTCTTGTCGGCCACGGGGCGACCTCCTGATTTGGGAATCAACACATATTGACGCAATGCGCCAAGGAGTGCAACGGGGCAGGGGGGGCCGCTCCCGGGGCCCCGCGGGGGCCCCGGCGCTCGCCTCTCACAGTCGCCGTCGCCGGCGGGAACGGCGGGGCTAGATGAGCTTGTACACGAGCACGATCTCCGTGAACGTGTCGAACTTCTCGGCGAGCGGCTGGTAGTTCGGCGGCCACGAGAGCCCGGGCGGCAGGCCGGGGAGCGGCTTCGGCGCCGGCGCCGAGTCGTAGAGCGCCCGGAAGCGGAAGCCGAGGCTGCCGTTGCCGAAGATCTTCCAGGTGAGCCCGACCTTGCCGTTCACCCGGTTGTCGGCGAAGGACCCGACCGTGCCGGTGGGCCGGTTCTCGGAGTTCAGGTTGCCGAGCCACTCCACGCTGACGCCGTAGGACAAGGAGTCGTTCGGGTTCCCGACGTAGCCCACGTAGGCGCGCAAGGAACCGATGTCGACGCTGTTCGGCGACCCGGTCACGAAGCGCTCGTAGGTGTAGTCGACGCCGGCCTCCGCGAGGAGCTCGTCCTTGCCGGCCTTCCACAGCGCCCGGGTGTAGCCGGCCTGGGCACCCCCCACGAACTGCTTGCCGGCGGGGATGTCGCCCCCCGCGAAGCCGAAGGCGTAGATCGCGTTCAGGTCGAAGAAGCGGTCGTAGCGCAGCCGCGTGTTCCAGGCCTCGCTGCTCGTCTGCGTCTGCGTGCCGAGCACCGCGGTGCCGGGCGTGGGTCCGGCGAGCGCGATCGAGGTGGTGGTCCGAGCCAGGGCGGCGCTGGCGTCGAAGCTCAGCATGTTCTCGTCGAAGCGGCGGCTCACGCTGCCGCCGCCGGTGAAGTTCAGGTTCTGGGCGTTGCCGGTGGCGGCGCCGAAGCCGGCGGTCACCGAGGCGGCCCAGTCGGGCGCCTTGGCGAGCTCGTCCTTCTTCCCGTAGGGAAACTTCGGGTCCTCGCCAGCGGCGGGGAAGGCCGCGACGAGCATGGCGGCAGCGAGCGTTGCTGCGATGGACGGCGTGCGCATGTTTCCCTCCGGTCTCGAAAGAAGGCGGGCTTCTCCACGTGCAGTGGCGCGGCGCGCGGCAGAGGACCGCGCGGCACCCAGGGTCGGTCTCTCGGCTAGCGCTTTCGCCCGGCAGCGGCCTTCTTCTTGCCACGCGCGGCCTTGGCCGGCGCGCGCGACGCCTTCGCCACCTTGCGCTTCGCCGCCTTCTTCGGGGCGGCGACCTTCTTCTTCGAGGCCGGCTTCGACACCTTGCGGGTCGCCGGTGCCGGGCGTTCCGCCTTCTTCGGCGCGGGCTTCGACTTCTGCAGGACCCTGGCCTTCCCCGGTGCCTTCGCGGCCGGCTGGGCGGCCCGCGGCGCCTGGGCAACGGGCTGCTTCGCCTGGGTGGCTGGCGCCGCGTCGGCTGCCGCGGACGCTGCCGCCGCGACCGGCTCGGCGTGTGCGAGCGGGGCCTGCCCGGTGAGGCACCAGGCGACGAAGTGCTCGGCGGAGGGGAACATGGCTCCGACGGCGGTGTCGCCGAGCTTCGAGAAGGCGCGGCTCACCACCATCTTCGGCGGGTGGGTTCGCTCGGCGTGGCGCACCACCTCGACCCGCTCGGCTCCGCTCGCGAAGTCGTGGAAGAGCGAGCGCTTCACCACCGGCATTCCGCCGCCGGAGGGCAAGGCCAGGTGCAGGACCGTGCGGTCGCCGCAGTCGATCCCGTGATCGTACCGGCCGCCGACCAGGATTCGCAGGTGCTCGCCGTGACCCATCGGTTCTCCTCCGCGTCGCGTGGAAGGGGGTGTGGAAGGGGGTGATGTTAGGCGACCGGGGCGGGCGCGGCAATCGCCGCGTGCGCCGGGCGTCACGGGGCGTGGTAGGTTTTGGCCCCGGTTCCCGGAGACAAGAGCCCCATGTGCCCTCCCGCCGCCCGCTCTGCCCGCCTGGCCGCGCTCCTCGGCGCGCTCTTCGCCGCCGGGAACGCGAGGCCGGACGCGGCGACGGCCTCGCCGGCCGCGGTCGAGAAGCTCCCCGAGCGCCTCGAGGCGTGGAAGGCACAGCAGCCCGCGCCGGTGCGCTTCGACGGGCGAGTGCTCTTCTACGTGCGCGGCGGCGTCGCCGACCTGACCCCGGACGTGCGGGCGGCGCGCATCGAGGAGCGACTCCGGCAGGTGGGCGCGCTCGCGGCGCCCGGGAAGGCGCGGGTCGAGGAGGGGCTCTTCAGCGACATCTACGTCGGCGACCACTTCATCGCCAGCATCACCGACGAGGAGGCCGGGGCGAGCGGTCCGCAGCGTGGGGTCTGGGCGCGCTACCTGGCGCAGCAGATCCAGGAATCGCTGGAGGGCTACCGCGCCGAGCGTGCGCCCGGGGCGCTATTGCGGTCCGCCATCGGGGCCGCCCTCGCGACGGCGCTCCTCGTCCTCTTCCTCTTCCTCCTCCGGCTGGTGCGCCGCAGGGCGGGGCCGCGGATGGAGCGCGCCGCCGACGCGCTGCTCGCGCGGGCGCGCATCCAGCACCTCGAGCTCATCGGCCCCGAGGCGCAGGTGCGGCTCGTCCGCTGGGCCGGCCGGGTCGTCCGGGTCGGGCTCGTGGTCGTGGCGGTGCTGGTATGGCTCCAGGTCGTTCTCCACCTGTTCCCGTGGACGCGGGACTCCGCCGACCGGTGGCTGTGGTTCACGCTCGGCGCCGTGGGGTCGGTGGCGATGCAGGTGGTCCGCTTCCTGCCGAACCTCGTCTACATCTTCCTCTTCTGCCTGCTCGGCTACGTCGCCAACCGCGTGAACGCCATCTTCTTCGACGCGGTGGCGCGCGGCGCCATCGGCCTGCCGGGCTTCTACCCCGACTGGAGCCGGGTCACCTCGCGGATCGTGGCGGTGTTCGTCTACGGGCTCGTGGCCGTGGCGGTCTTCCCCTACCTCCCCGGAGCCGGGTCGAGCGCCTTCCAGGCCATCGGGATCTTCTTCGGCGCCATGATCTCGCTCGGCTCCGGCTCCTCGGTCGCGAACGCCGTCTCCGGGGTGGTCATCACCTACATGCGGCCGTTCGCCGTCGGCGACTTCGTGAGGATTGCCGACGCCACCGGCACCGTGAAGGAGCAGTCGATGCTGGCGGTGCGGCTGCTCACCATCCGCAACGAGACGGTGACCATCCCGGCCTCCATGGTTCTCGCGAACCAGATCCTGAACTACAGCGAGCAGGCACGGCGCACCGGGCTGGCGCTCGCCACCGCCGTCACCATCGGATACGACACGCCCTGGCGGCAGGTGCACGAGCTTCTGCTCGCCGCCGCCGAGAAGACGAGCGCGGTGCAGGCGAACCCGAAGCCGTGGGTCATCCAGACGGCGCTCAACGACTTCTACGTTCGCTACGAGCTCGACGTCTACATCGACGACCCGGCCCGCCAGCACTTCATCCTCTCCGAGCTGAACCAGAACGTGCAGGACGTCTTCTTCCGGGCCGGCGTCGAGATCCTCTCGCCCCACTACGCGCAGCTGCGCGATGGCAACAAGGCGGCCATCCCGGACGAGTGGCTTCCGGCGGGCTCGCGCGACGCCGCCTTCCGGGTGCGGGCGACGGTGTCGGACGCGAATCCGGCCCCGGCGGGGCTCGCCCCCGCCACACCTGCCGACGCCGGCAAGAAGACCTAGGGGCGCTAACGCCCCAGGATGTCGATCTGGCGGCCGAGCCCCTCGTCGGCGTCCGCCGCGAGCGCGCGGTCCGCGGCCGGGGGACCGGAGAGCGCGCGGACGTGGGCGGCGACGGCCCAGAGGTCGTCGGGCGCCACGGTCTCGTACGACGGCATGGGCGTCCCGTCGAGCCCGGTCTCGAGCGTCAGGAACGTGTCCGCGAGCGACGCGCCGCGCAGGAACCTGCCGCCGGCGAAGGGCCGCGGCCGGACGGGAGCACCCGAGTCGCGCCGCAGCGAGCCGGCGGAAGGGCCGTCCCCATTGCCGCGGATCCCGTGGCAGCTCGGGCACCCGGCGCGTTCGTAGGCAGCGGCGCCCCGCAGGGCGAGCTCGGGGGTCTCGTCCGGGGGCGCGGAAGGCGGGAAGGGCTCGCCCGGCTCCTCCTCGGCGAAGCGGCGGCAGAACGACTTCACGTGCTCCACGACCGCGCGGCGCTCGAGCTCGGGGAGCCAGGCCCAGGGCAGCATCGCGGTCCCGCGCAGCCCGCGGGAGACCGAGAGGTACAGGTCCAGGTCGGTGGGGAGCGTGCCGGACGGCGTGGAGCGAAGCTCGTAGACGCAGGTCGTGAAGTCGCGGGGAGGGACGGAGAGCCGGGGGGCGTGCGGGCCGCGCCCGTTGCCGTTCACGCCGTGGCAGGGCGCGCAGCGCAGCCGGTAGACCTCGGCGCCGAGCGCGCGCAGCCGGACGTCGACGGCGGGCGCCGGGCCGGGGGAGGGGACGACCAGCTCGGCGCCGGCGAGCCACCCGTCGACGAGCGACGCCGCCTCCGCCGGGACCCCATCGGTGGCCCTCGGCGGCCGGACGCAGGCGGCGAGGCAGAGGAAGAAAAGACCGGTCCCGAGGAGATGCCGAGGCACGGGACATCCTACCGCGGGCTCGCTCGCGGCGGCTGCGCCTCGCGGCGGGCCCCGAGGGCCTCCCAGGCCTCCGGCGAGGGAAGAGCCGCCGCGCCCGGCGGGCCGAGGAAGCGGTCCGGGTCCTCGAGGATGTCGCGGGCCACGCCGAGCGAGCGGGCCGCGTAGAACCCGTCGTTCACGCGCTCGTCGAGCGTGAAGCGGACCTGGAGGAGCTCGCGCGTCTCCGGGCCCGCTCGCCCGGGCACGAGCGTCGGCCGGACGGTGCCCATCACGCCGAAGATGCTCACCGTCCCGTACTCGTAGAGGTGGTGAAAGGTGTCGGACAGCCCGACCGATCCCAGGTTGGCGAGGAACAAGCTCGAGAAGAAGGGGTCGTCGCGCATGAGCGCCCCGGGCAAGAGGTTGTGGCGATCGAGGAAGGCCGCGAGCCACGTGAGGAAGGACACGAGGAACCCGGGCAGCGCCATCACCAGCGCCGCCTCCTGGTCGACGCGCCGGGCTGGCCCGGACCGCCCCTCGTCCACCGCCGCGGAGATCCTGCGCACCGTTTCCTCGAGCCCCTCCCCGGGCGGGAAGGTGAGCTTCACGGTGGCGAAGGGGGAGTCGTCTCGCATCTCCTTCTTGGCGGCGAAGGCGACGGTCACTGCTCGCCGCTCGTAGACCCTGCCCCCCGAGGCGAAGCGGTTCAGCCCCGGGCGCAGGTGAAGCGCCTGGACGCAGGCGTAGAGGAAGAGGTGGAAGAGCGTGGCGCGCTGCTCGTGGGAGCGGTTGTAGGCCCGCAGCCACTGGCGGGCCCGCCCCACGTCGTAGGACGACTCGTGGTAGACGGCGCTCTCGTTGCGGCGGCGCATGAGGAAGGGGACGATGCCGCGGACCGGGGGCAAGCCGCGCACGAGCTCGCCGTCGGGGCGCCTGAAGAGGGGCATGGCAGAGCCTCTGCCGCGGCCATTCGCGAAAGTCAATTCTTGACGACCACGGACGGAACCACGATCCCGCGGGGGCGAGAGCGCACGACATTCGTCGCCCTGAGGACAGGCGCTTCTGGATGCTCGCTTTCGGGACCCGGGAAGGCGGGGGAGGGGGTCGGGTAGGACGGTCGGTGCGGGGTCGGCGCCGCCCCTCCCAGCGGTCCACGCCGGGTCGGGTGGACCGGGGGCGGCTCCCTCGCGGCGAGGTCGGTGACGCCGCTGTCACCGCCGTCCGGTACTCCCCCGATGGAGGGGCGCTTGTTACCTTCCAGACACGTGAACGACTTCGTCCTCAACCCCCGCCGCTCCCCCCGGCTGCCGGCCCGATGCCGGGTGACCGTCGCGCACGGCGGCGCGGGCTGGGTGGCCGAGACCGAGGACGTCGGCCCGCGCGGCTGCCAGCTCGTCTCGGCGCGCCCGCTCGAGGTCGGCGGCGTCGCCCGGCTCATCATCGAGAGCGCGCGGGTCGCGAGCCCGCTGAGCGTGGTCGGGCGCATCGCCTGGGTGGTCGGCGACGGCCGCCACCGCGCGGGCGTGGCCTACGCCGAGCGCCAGAGCGGAGTCGACCCGGCCTCGTGGTTCCGCAAGCTCCTCGTGACGCAGCCGGCGATGGAAGGAGTCATCCGCCGCGTGCCGGAGCGGCTGACGGTCGACACCAAGCTCTTCCTCCGGCCGCCCCCGCAGCACATCTTCGACTTCTCCCCCGACGAGGTCCGGGTGCTGAAGATGCTCGGGGACGGCACCAGCGTGGGGATTCTCCTCGAGAAGGGTCCGCTCGCCGAGGCCCAGGCCGCGCGGGTCATCTTCGCGCTGCTCGAGCGTCGCATCCTCACGCTGTCGCTCGGGGAGGCGGCGCCGGCGTGGCGCTGGAAGGCCGCCATCGCCGAGCTGGAGATGCAGCGCTCGGTGTCCCGGCTGCCGGAGCGTCCGCGGGAGATCGCGACGCCGCGGCCGTGGATCCCGCCGAAGGTGGACAGCGTCATCCGCGCGGCGACGGCGCGGCCGCCGCCGGTCGCGGCCGCCGTGGCAGCCTACGCCTCGCAGACCCCCGCCCCCCGCTCGCCGGATGCCGCCCCGCCCCCCGCTCCCGCACGGGCCCGGCCGGAGGCCGCGCAGGAGTGCTTCGACCGGGCGGTCTCCGCGGTATCGGCCGGCGAGATCTCCGGCGCCATCGCGCTGCTCCGCCGCGCGCTCGCGCTCTCTCCGCGCGACCCCGAGGTGGCCGCGCTGCTCGGCCAGCTCGCCTTCCGCGACCGCGAGCTCACCGAGCGATAGCGCCTCGACCCGGCGCGCGAGCGGAGGCGACCGTTCGAGGGGCGCCCGTCTAGGGCGTTCTCGAACCGGATCGGGCGTGCATAGACTGTCAGGCAAGGGGGAGGGAATCCCCGGGACGGTCGTCCCGGGGGAGAGGACACCGGCTCTGGCGACGCCGGGCTCGCCGCAAACCCCTCCGCGGCAACACCCGGCGGCCGGCGCTGCGGCCGGGACGGTTTCCGGAGCCGGTGTCCTCTTCCCTCTCGCGCACCGAAAAACCGCCGATCGCGGGTCCCGAGCGTGCGAGGATGCGCGGCTCGGGAGGACCAATGGGCTCGATTCCACTCGACGTGACGTGGCGGGAGGCCTGGAGCCGTCCCGGCTTCCGCTGGCGTGCGGCCGCCACGGTGCCGCTCCTCGCCGGGTCGCTCGCCGCGCTCGCCACCTTCGTGAAGTGGGTCGAGCGCCGCCCCGGCGTGGTGCTGCCGGACCCGGTGCTGGCGATGCTCCAGCCCCGCGACGTCACCTGGCTCACGTTCGCCCTCATCTACGCGGGGATCGTGGGCGCGGTGGCGCTGCTCGCGCGCCGGCCGAGGCTCCTCGTCGCCGGCGTCCAGGCCTATGCCATCCTGGCGCTCGTCCGCATCGCGGTGATGTGGGCGACGCCGCTCGACCCGCCCCCGGGGATGATTGGGCTCGAGGACCCGCTCGTGGAGCGCCTCGGCGGCGCCTCCGAGTCGCTCACCCGCGACCTCTTCTTCTCCGGGCACACCTCGACGTTGTTCCTCATCTCGCTCGCCGTTCCTGGGCGGCGCGCCCGGCCCTTCTTCCTCGCGTGCACGGCCGCCGTGGCGGTCTGCGTGCTCGTGCAGCACGTGCACTACACCGTCGACGTGCTCGCGGCGCCGTTCTTTGCGTACGGCGCCTGGCGGATCGCGGCGCGCCTGTGGCCGGGCGACGAGAGCGGCGGGACCTAGAGGCCGGTGCGGCGCCGGCGTGCGCGGATGGGTGTCGATGTAGGTGCGCGCTGGATTCGCGCTCGCCCGGCCGCACCCATAGAATCCACCCATCGCGATGACCGAGTCGGCCCACCCCTCCCCGCTTGGCGGGAGCGACGAGCGCTGCCGCCGCATCGTCGAGAACGCTCCCGTGGGGCTGCACCTCTACAGGCTCGAGCCCGACGGCAGACTCGTCTTCGAGGGTGCCAACCAGGGCGCCGACCGCGTGCTCGGGGTCGCCCACTCGGCCTTCGCGGGGAAGACCATCGAGGAGGCCTTCCCGGCGCTCGCCACGACCGAGATCCCGGATCGCTACCGGGAGGTCGCGCGCACCGGCCAGCCGTGGTCGAGCGAGATCGTCGACTACCAGGACGACCGCATCGTCGGCGCCGTCGAGGTCCACGCCTACGCGCCCGAGCCGGGGATGGTGGCGGTCCTCTTGCTCGACGTCGCCTCCCGCAAGCGCGTGGAGGTGCGGCTTCGCCGCAACGAGCAGCGCTACCGCCACCTCGTCGACAACCAGCAGGACCTGATCGTCGAGGCCGACGTCGACGGGCAGCTCCGCTTCGTCTCCCCGTCCTACTGCCGCCTCTTCGGCAAGAGCGAGGAGGAGCTGCTCGGCCAGCGCTTCATGCCGCTCGTGCAGGCCGAGGACCGGGGGAGGACGCTCCGGGCCCTCGAGCAGCTCTTCCTGCCCCCGTACACCTGCGTCCTCGAGCAGCGCGCCATCACCAAGGACGGCCCGCGCTGGCTCTCCTGGTCGGACAAGGCCGTGCTCGACGAGAGGGGCGAGGTCGTCTCGATCGTCGCCATCGGGCGCGACATCACCGGCCAGCGCGTGATGGAGGAGCGGCTCCGCCAGTCGGAGAAGATGCAGGCCATCGGCCAGCTCGCCGGGGGAGTGGCCCACGACTTCAACAACCAGCTCACCGGTATCCTCTCGGCGGCCGAGGTCCTGAGCCAGGGGCTGGAGCACGACCCGGAGATGCGGGAGCTCGCCGACATGATCATCACCGCGGCGGAGCACTCGACACGGCTCACCCGCCAGCTGCTCGCCTTCGCCCGCAAGGGCAAGCTGCGCAGCGTCCCGGTCGACCTGCACGGCACCGTCCAGGACGTGGTGGCGCTGCTCCGGCGCAGCATCGACAAGCGCATCACCATCCACCTGGACCTCGCCGCCCGGCCATCGGCCACGCTCGGCGACGCGGCCCAGCTCCACAACGCGGTGCTCAACCTGGCCCTGAACGCCCGCGACGCCATGCCGGCAGGCGGCGACATGACCTTCGCCACCCGGGTGGTGGCGCTGTCCGGAGAACAGATTGAGGCCGCCCACCTCGACGTGGAGCCGGGCCGCTACGTCACGCTCGAGGTCCGGGACACCGGGGTGGGCATGGACGCCGAGACCCGCGCTCACCTGTTCGAGCCCTTCTTCACCACCAAGGAGGTCGGGAAGGGCTCCGGGCTCGGGCTCGCGGCGGTCTACGGCACCGTGAAGACGCACCGCGGCGCGGTGGAGGCCGCGAGCGAGCCGGGCCGGGGAACCGCCTTCACGCTGTACCTGCCCGTCGTGGAGGAGGAGTCGCGGACCCAGCGGGGCGAGCAGCCGCCCGCGGAGGAGGCGCGCCGCCGCATCCTCGTGGTGGACGACGAGCGGGTGGTCCGCGACGTGCTTCGGCGCCTGCTCGAGCGCGCCGGCCACCTGGTGGTGGTGGCCGACGGCGGGCGCGAGGGGCTCGAGGTGTACCGCCAGCAGTGGCACCACCTCGACCTCGTGATCCTCGACGTGATGATGCCGGACATGGACGGCCGCGAGGCGCTCGCGCAGATGCGCGCCATCAATCCCGGCGTGCGCGCGGTCCTCTCCTCGGGATACGACGTGGACGGCGAGGCGGCTCTCGTCACCGACGGCGTGCGCCTGCTCCAGAAGCCGTACGCCCGCGAGGACGTCGCCCGCGTCATCGCCGAGGCGCTCGCCGCTCAAGCTCCCGCTCGCGAGAGCGAGCCGACCTCCTAGACGGGGCGGCTGCCCCCGGCCGCTCGCGGTCTGGCGCGCGGCCGGGCCCGGGCGCGGCTAGAATGCGCGCCCTATGGACGCGCCAGCCAGAGACCGAAGCCAGTTCGCGAGCGACAACTACGCGGGGATCTGCCCCGAGGCCTGGGCCGCCACGGCCGCCGCCAACTCGGGCCACGTGCCCGCCTACGGCGAGGACCACTGGACGACCTTGGCCGCCGACATGCTGCGGCAGGTCTTCGAGGCGGACTGCGAGGTCTTCTTCGTCTTCAACGGCACGAGCGCCAACTCGCTCGCGCTGGCGTCGCTCTGCCAGAGCTACCACTCCATCCTCTGCTGCGAGACGGCGCACGTCGAGACCGACGAGTGCGGGGCCCCGGAGTTCTTCTCGAATGGCACCAAGGTCCTCACCGTCGCCGGCGAGGGCGGAAAGGTGGCCCCGGCCGCCGTCGACTGGATGGTGCGCCGCCGCAGCGACATCCACTACCCCAAGCCGCGGGTGGTGAGCCTGACGCAGGCCACCGAGCTCGGCACCGTCTACACGCCCGACGAGCTGCGGGCCATCTGGGCGCAGGCGAAGGCGCACCACCTGCGCATCCACATGGACGGCGCTCGCTTCGCGAACGCGGTGGCCTCGCTGGGTTGCGCCCCGAAGGAGATCACCTGGCAGGCGGGGGTGGACGTGCTGTGCCTCGGCGGCACGAAGAACGGCATGGCCGCAGGGGAGGCCGTCGTCTTCTTCGACCGGGAGCTGGCCCGCGAGTTCGACTACCGCTGCAAGCAGGCAGGCCAGCTCGCCTCCAAGATGCGATTCCTCTCGGCCCCGTGGGTGGGGATGCTGAAGGAGGGCGCCTGGCTCAAGAACGCCCGCCACGCGAACGCCATGGCCGAGCTGTTGCACTCGCTCGTGAAGGACCTGCCGGACGTGAAGGTCCTCTACCCGCGAGAGGCGAACAGCATGTTCCTCGAGCTCCCCCGCGCCGTGCGCGACGGGATGCGCCAGCGCGGCTGGAGGTTCTACGACTTCATCGGCTGGGGCGGCGCCCGGCTCATGTGCTCCTGGGACACCTCTCCCGAGGACGTGCGCGCCTTTGCGGCCGACCTGGCCGAGCTCGCCGCCGCCGGTAGGCCCTAGGCCACGGTGGCCGGCGCCGCCGGCCGGCGCTCCCGCTCGGTCGCCCCGGGCTCGTCGGGGAGCCGGGGCCGCAGCTCGTCGGCCGACAGCCCGATGCCGACGGCACCCGCCTCGAGCCAGGCGTGTCGGCCGTCGAGCACCGCCCGGCCGAGCTCGTAGTCGGCCTGGTCCGAGTTCTGCCACAGGTCGCGGAAGAGGCCGTTCACCTTGCGGGTGGCCGCGGCGGCGAAGCGATCGGCGAGGACCACGCCGAGGGCGGCCTCGGGCCGACCCGCCCGCGCCGCGGTCGAGGCCCTCGAGACGCTCGCCGCGAGCGCGAAGAGCTCGTTCGCCACGTCCACCAGGCGGAAGAGGAAGCCCTGCTTCTTCTCCAGCCGGGGGCCGAAGGCCACCATCCCGTGCAGCACCTGGCGCGCGAGCTTCCGGCTCGCGCGATCGGCGAAGCGCAGGTGCCGGCCGAGGCGGCCCTGGCCGCGGAAGCGGAACGGCGTCGCGAGGCCGCGGAGCCACAGCCCGAGGTACCAGGTCGCGTAGAACCAGGCGATCCGGGGCAGGGCGGCGATCTTCTTCCCCGTCGGCACCTTGGGGTCGATGAGGACGCCCGACACCTGCAGGTGCTTGTCCACCGCCTCCCGGGCCATGAAGAGGTGCATGATCTCGGAGGAGCCCTCGAAGATCAGGTTGATGCGGGCGTCGCGCATCCAGCGCTCGACGCCCACGCCAGCCTCGCCGCGGGCGACGAGCGAGGCGGCCTTCTCGTAGCCGCGGCCGCCGCGGATCTGCATGGTCTCGTCGGCGATCCGCCAGCCCTCGACGGTGTTCCACTCCTTGGTGGCTGCCGCCTCGAGCCGGATGTCGTAGCCCTTCTGGTCGGCGAGCGCCTGCGCCAGGTCGGAGATGGACTCCATGGCGTAGGTGGTGGCCGCGATCCGGGCGAGCTTGTGGGTGATGGCCTCGTGCTTGCCGATCTCGGCGCCCCACTGGGACCGCACCGACGCCCACTTGCGGTCGAGCTCGAGGGCGGCCTTGGCGCCGCCCACCACGGCGGCCGGGATGGAGAGCCGCCCGGCGTTCAAGGTGGTGAGCGCGATCTTGAGGCCGCGCCCCTCCTTGCCGATGAGGTTCTCGCGGGGAACCTTGACGTGGTCGAAGCGCAGGACGGCGTTGGCGAGGGCCCGCAGTCCCATGAACCGGGACCTGTGCACGACCTCGACCCCCGGCCAGTCGGTCTCGACGACGAAGGCGCTGATGGCCCCGGTCCCGGGGTTGCGTGCCATGACCACGAGCAGCTCGGCGATGGTGCCGTTCGTGCACCAGAGCTTGGACCCGTTCAGAACGTAGTGCGTGCCGTCGGCCGAGAGCTCTGCGGTGGTGGAGAGCCGCGCCGGGTCCGAGCCGACGAACACCTCCGTGAGCGCGAAGCCCGAGATGGCTCCCTTGGCGCAGCGGGGCAGGTAGCGCTTCTTCAGCTCCTCCGAGCCGAAGGTCTTGAGGGGCTGGGGCACTCCGATGGACTGGTGCGCCGAGAGCAGCGCCGTGAGGTTGCCGTCGCGGCTCCCGAGCAGCTGCATGATCTTGCCGTACTCGACCTGGCTGAAGCCGAGGCCGCCGTACTCCGTCGGGATCTTCATCCCGAAGGCGCCCATCCGCCGGAGCTCGTCCACCACCTCCGCCGGGTACTCGCCCTGCTCGTCGATGGCGTCGGAGTCCACGCTGTCGCGGAGGAAGCGCTCGAAGTCGTCCTTGAAGCGCTTGAACTCGGGGCGCTCCGCGTCGATCTGCGCCTGCGGGTAGGGATGGATGAGGTCGAAGTCGAAGCGACCGAGGAAGAGGTCCCTCAGGAACCCCTTGCCCTTCCAGTCGACCTCCCGTGCCGCCTCCGCGACCTCGCGGGAGTGGGCCTCGTCGCTCGCGCTCGCCTTCGTCTGGGGGTCGGCCATGTCATCCTCCCGGGGTTGCCGCACCGGTTGATTCTGGAGTCAACGCCTCGAGCAGAGTCTAGCCGCGTGACGCAGTGCGTGCACGAAGATCCATTTCTTTCGGATGCCGCAGGGCCCGGACGGAGGTCAACGAACGTTGACACCGAGCTGCCGCTCCCACGCGGCGGCGAAGAATCCGTCGGTGCCGTGCCGGTGCGGCCACAGCACCAGGAATCCCCGGGAGTCGAGGAGCTCGGCCCGGTCGAGGGCGGCGACTCGCGCGTACTCCCGGTGGGAGCGCTCGAAGGCGGTGACGATGGCCTCGTTCTCCTCCCCCCGGAAGGTGCAGGTGGCGTAGACGAGCCTCCCGCCCGGCCGCACCCGCGCCGCCGCCTGCGAGAGGAGCTTGAGCTGCAGCGGCGCCAGGCCGGGAAACGACGCCGGGTCGATGCGGAAGCGCTCGTCGGGGCCGCGCCTGAGCGCCCCGAGCGAGGAGCAGGGGGCGTCGACGAGGGCCCGGTCCACCCGGAGGTCGGCCGGCGGGCTGGCTCCGTGCACCTCGATCCGGTCGCGAACGCCGGCGCGGCGCGCTCGCGCCCCGAGCCGCGCGAGCCGCTCGCCGTCCGAGTCGCAGGCGTGGACCGTTCCCCCGCCCGGGAGCGCGGCGGCGAGCAGGAGCGCCTTGCCGCCCGCGCCGGCGCAGAGGTCGAGCACCTCGTCGCCGGGGACCGCTCCCACGGCTTGGCCGAGGAGCTGGCTTCCCTCGTCCTGGACCTCGAAGAGCCCGTCGCGGAAGGAGGGCAGCGCGAGCAGGTTCGGCCTCGGCGAGGTCACCTCGAGGGCGTCGGGGGCGAGCCGGCCCGGTCGCGAGCGCACGCCCTCGCGCTCGAGCCGGGCCGAGAGCGCGTCGCGGTCGGTCCGGGCCCGGTTGGCGCGCAGGAAGACGGGGCCGGGGAGGTTGAGCGCGTCGGCGAGAAGGGGCGCCTCCTCGCGGGCCTCCCGCTCCATCGCGTCCGCGAGCCAGCCCGGCAGCGAGAAGAACCCGGCGAGGTCGGAGGGCGCCGGCACGCTCGGCGGAAGCGTGCCCGGCGAGAGCGCGCAGACGGCCTCGGCGTCGGGGACGCCCCCCAGGTCGCGCATCAGCGCCGCGAGCAGCCACCGCGGAGCCGCCGACCCTCCGGCGTGGTGGGCGAGCCGTCGCCTCCACAGCCCCACCCCGAACACGGCCTCGGCCACGGCGCGCCGGGACTCCGACCCGAGCTCCCGCGAGCGCAGGAACCGGGTGAGCACCCGCTCGGCCGCCTCGCCGCGGAGCACCGCCGAGAGCGGGTCGTCGAGCTCGGCCGCGAGGCCCGAGAGCGCCCGCCAGGGCACGCTCGCGAGCCGCGCCACGCAGCGGGCCGGGAACGAATGCGAGGTGGCTTCCATGGCGAGGAGCCTACCCCGGGGCCGGCCCGCGGGGCCGGAGAGGGAGCCTAGCGAGTCGCGAGCCCGCCCGAGTCGTAGGTCGACTCGGCGAGGACCCGCAGCGGGCCACCGCCGACGAGCGGTGCCTCGTCCGTGGCGGGCGCCCGCCGGCGCTTGATCTCGCACCAGGTCGCCGGGGACACGGGGCGCGCCTCGGTCGCGGAGACGTGGAAGTGCGCCCCTACACGGCGCGTCTCCATCCGCAGCTGGTGGTAGAGGAGCCCGAGCTCGGGCAGGCCCTCGACCATCTCCAGGACCTCGACGAGCCACCTCCGGTCGGTAAAGCTCGCCGGGTCCACCGGGTCGAAGAAGAGGTGCTGGGAGGCCGGGCGCGCGCCGCTCTCGGTGACGACGCGCCAGTCGCTCGCGAGCTCGTGCTCGGGGGCCAGGCCCGCCTCCTCCCGGATCTCCCAGGTGCGCTCCACCCGGCGAACCTGGTAGGCCGCCGCGACGTCGCGCCCGCCGACGACGATGCGGTTGCGCAGCGCGAGCGTGCCGTCCTGCTGGACCTGCGCCGAGAGGGAGAACTCGTGCGGAGCGACGGGCGCGAGGTCGAGCTCGACGTACCAGCTCCTCGAGGACTCGGGGGCGGCGTCGGTCGCCGGGACCCTGGAGACGAAGGCGAGGCGGCTTGGCTTCGACGAGCTCTCGAGGTCGTAGGGCAAGAGCATGTCGACGTCGAGCACCGGGAGCGTCTCGGACGAGAAGGGCGCGACGCCC
This sequence comes from uncultured delta proteobacterium, assembly GCA_963754915.1. Taxonomy (GTDB): domain Bacteria; phylum Myxococcota; class Myxococcia; order Myxococcales; family Anaeromyxobacteraceae; genus DATJZG01. Next base: position 27,057 of record CAVWHZ010000003.1, read on the forward strand.
GCTTGCCGGTCGCGGAGCTGCACCTTCCCCGGCCAGGTGGCCGTGAGCCTGAGGTGCACGCCGGAGGGGCCAGCGGCGGGCGCGACCGTGCGGGAGCGCTCCCGGCCCTCAAAGACCCGGTCGCGGACAAGGACGTCCTCGCAGGCGACCGGACGGAACCTGCGCTCGACGGCCACGTCCCAGTCGACGAGCCGGGTCCCGGACTCGTCCCCGGTCTCCTCCCGCAAGGCCGTCGCGCGCTTCGTGTGGACGAGGTTCCTCTTCCAGGAGTAGGTCGACGAGAGCGAGCGCCGGAGCGGCTGCATGCGCGGGCCGACGTCGAACGAGAGGCCGAGCTCGAGCGCCTCGCGAAGCGACGCGGTCGATCCGGCGAGCTCGGACCGCGTGGTGTCCTCTCCGAGGGGGCCCTCCCCCTCGTCGATCCGGCGCACCTCGACTTTGGCGTGGAAGAGCGGCGCCCCGTCGGCGGCCATGGCCGCCAACGGCGAGAGCAACACGGCGATGAGGACTCCCCGCGCGATACCCATCGATATCCGCATCCTATGGGGGGACGGCTCGCGAAGCCCGTCCCTCTTTGGGGGCCCCAAACTCCCTCGAGTTGGGGTACAGAAGCGCCGATGGAGGTCCTGCTCTACGTCCTCGGGGTCGCCGCGCTGCTCGTGGGCCTCGCCGGGCTCGTGCTGCCGGTGCTGCCCGGAGCGCTCTTCCTCTTTGCAGGTGTGCTGCTCGTCGCCTGGGCCGGTCACTTCGCGGTCATCGGCTGGGGGATCCTCACCTTCTCCGGGGCGGTGGCGGTGGCCATCACCGCGGTGGACTGGGCGGCGGCCCTCTTCGGTGCCCGCGCCTTCGGCGCCTCGAAGTGGGCCGTCGTCGGCGCCTCGGTGGGCCTCGTCGTCGGGCTCTTCCTGGGGCTGCCCGGCATCCTCCTCGGGCCGCCGATCGGGGCGCTCGCCTTCGAGTTCGCCAAGGACCCGAACTTCGGCAACGCGGCCCGGGCGGGCGTGGGAGCCTTCGCGGGCTTCGCGGTGGGGAGCGTGCTCAAGATCGCGCTCGCCTTCGTGCTCCTCGGCGTGCTCGCGCTCGCCTTCGTGCTTCGCTGACGGCCGCCCTCGCCCGGCGTCCACCGGTTCCGTGTGGGGCGGTGCGGTCCGCTGTGGGATTGGCGCGCACCGGCGATCCGCTTACGCAACGTGGACGTCGCGCTCGGGTCTGCTAGCCTGGGAGAGGGGGAGTACCGGCGGCAGCACTGCGCCGGCGTGCGCGCATGGCCAGCATTCGCGGAACGCAGCTCAAGGAGGACGTCACCGCGCTCGCGTGGCTCGGCCCGGCTTCGCGCGCCGAGGTCCTGCGTCGGCTCTCGCCGGAGATCGTCCGCCAGATCGAGGACGCGAGCCGGGTCGACTGGCTGCCGCACGCGCTCGTGGTGGAGATGTGCCGGTGCATCCGGGAGGTGTCCGGCGAGGAGGCCGTGCGGGGCTGGAGCCGGGCCGCCGTGAACGGCGCCATGCAGGGCTCGCTCTTCCGCCCCTTCCTCGAGGGCGTCATCGCCGTCTTCGGCCTCAGCCCCGGCGCCGCCATGAAGGTGCTGCCGAAGGCTTACCTGGCGGCCCTGAAGGACTGCGGGGAGCTCCAGGTCCTCGACACCGGTCCGGGCTGGGCGCGGATGGTGCTCGCCGGCCTCCCCGAGGAGGCCCGCGACCGCGACTGGCTCGTCTCCGTCGCCGGGGGCTTCGAGGTGATCTTCGACGCCTGCAGGGTCCGCGGCCGGGTGGATTCTCGAGTTCGAGGGGCCCCGCGCCGACCCGCGCTTCCACGCGACCTGGGACGCGAGCCCCGCCTGAGCGGGAGCCGGCACCGGGGCGACCCGGCCCCTGGCGCGCTGCTGGCATGGGGCCTCAGGGGTGACGAGCGGGGGCCCCCATCTCGATGACGTGCGGGCGCGGGCCCGGGCCGCCTTCGTGGGCCTCGCCGTGGGCGACGCGCTCGGCGCCACCGTCGAGTTCCTGACCCCGGCGGAGATCCGCTCCCAGCACGGCGTGCACCGGGAGGTGGTGGGAGGGGGCTGGCTCCACCTCAAGCCCGGGCACGTCACCGACGACACCGAGATGTCGCTCTGCCTCGCCCGCGCCATCGACGCCGAGCGAGGCTGGTCGCTCCGCGCCATCGCCGACCGCCTCGCCGCCTGGCTCCGGTCCTGCCCGGTCGACGTCGGGAGCACCTGCCGCAAGGGGATCCGGCGCTACATGCTCGAGGGCCTGCTCGAGGGGCCCCCCAACGAATGGGACGCCGGCAACGGCGCTGCGATGCGCATGGTGCCGGTTGCGCTCGTCACGCTCGCCGATCCGGCGCTGCTCGAGGCCCGGGCCGTCGAGCAGGCCCACCTCACCCACAATCACCCGCTCTCGGACGCCGCCTCGATCCTCGTGGGAAGGCTGCTCCACGAGGCCTGCCTCGGTCTCCCCGTTGCCGAGATGCGGCGCGCCGCGGACGAGGCGGCCCGGGCCGAGCCCCGGCTTCGCTTCGAGCCCTACCGGGGCAGGGCCTCGGGCTACGTCGCCGAGACCCTCCAGACGGTGCTGCACCACTTCTTCACCACCGGCAGCTTCGAGGAGTGTCTCGTCGCCACCGTCAACCAGGGCGGGGACGCCGACACCACCGGCGCCATCGCCGGCGCCATCGCCGGGGCGCACTACGGGCCCGACGCCATCCCGCGCCGCTGGAGGCGCAAGCTCGACCGGGGCCTCGTCGGGGAGCTCGACGCGCTCGCCAGTCGGATGGTCGACCTGTCCCCGCTCGGCCGCGGTCGGTAAGAGCGCCCTTCAGCTGAGCAAGGTGCGGACGAGCGTCTCCCCGCCCACCACCAGGTACTCGCGCTCGCCCTTCAGGATGCTGCGGGGGAGCAGCTCGCTCGCGAAGAATATCCGCGGGAGCGGGATGCGGGCCTCCCACACTGTCGAGCCGAACTCCCAGGCGCGCTCGCGGTCGTCGGTGAAGGAGCACAGGTTGTTGAGCCGCACCCACGCCCGCCTCTCGGGGAGCTTCTCCAGGACCTCGTGGTCGGCGAGATCGTTCTGGCCGCGGAAGAGCGTGAGCCAGCGCTCTGTCGGCAGCCGCCGCCCGAGCTCGTACTGGTTGAACGTGTAGAGGAGGTCGAGCTGGGAGTAGATGGCGTTCGTCCGCGCGCTGCCGCGGACGCGGTCGTGCGAATAGCGCGCGTAGGCCTCGGTCTCGGGGCCGCGGATGGGCTCCCGGTGGAAACCGGGGGGATCCCGAGCCGGCTCTCCACCCAGCCCTTCAGCACCGCGCCCTCCACCGAGCTCGAGTCGACGCCCCACCCGCGCAGGAAGCGCAGGTAGCTGTTCTTGATGCTGCGGCGGGCCCCGTCGGTCGCCTGCTGCGCCCAGTGGTGCAGCTGGAACTTCACCGAGAGGTAGTCGTCGAAGCGCCGGGCGCGCTCGTCCCCGTCCTCGATGGTGTCGAGGGTGCGAAAGAGGAAGCGGTTCCCCTCGCGCACCCCCTGGATCTCGATGGGCTGCGGGTTGTCGACGAAGTGCCGGGAGGCGATCACCCACGGCGGGAGGTTGCAGAGGTTGAAGGAGGTGCCCGGCATGGGGATTGGCGCACGGATTCCGGGCGCGGCGCTGCTCGACGTTCGGGACGGCGCTGCCGGGCCCACCCGGAGCGGGTCGAACTTACATCAGCCGGGTGGCGCTTTTGCAAGAAGCGGGCGTGGCGGGCGCCCTGGCACCCCGCTTGCTCCTGGGGACCCGGGGATGGACCGCACGCGCCCTACGCTCGAGGTCGAGGCGCTGCACGAGATTGGCAAGGTCCTCTCGCTCGCCACCGACCTCTCGAAGGCGTTCAATTCCTCGCTCACCATCCTCCGTGAATACCTGGGGATGCTGAACGGGACCGTCTCGCTCTACGACCCGGTCACCGGCGACGTCTTCATCGAGGCGGCGCCGGAGATGGCCGACGCCCAGCGAATCCTCGGGCGGCTCCGCCCCGGGGAGGGCGTGGTCGGGCGCGTCTTCCGGACGTCGTCGCCCATGGTGGTGCCCGACCTCGCCGAGGAGCCGCTCTTCCTCAACCGGACCGGGACCTGGGAAGACCTGCGACGGGACCGGCGCGCCATGCTCGCGCTCCCCATCCGCGACGCGCGCGCCACCTACGGGGTCCTCACCGTCGACCGGCGCTGGGCCGACGGGCCGTTCTCCTTCGACCGCGACCTGACGGTCCTCTCGCTCGCGGCCGGGATGCTCGCCACCCGCATCCGCCTCCACCAGCTCGAGAACCCCGTCCAGCACGCGAGCCACGACGACGCGCCACCGGTGGTGCCGGAGGCGCAGCGCTTCCCGGGCGTGGTGGGGGCGAGCCCGCGCTTCCTGGCGATGCTGGAGATGGTGGCCCGGGTGGCGCAGAGCCGCGCCACCGTCTTCCTCCGCGGCGAGAGCGGCACCGGCAAGGAGGTGGTGGCGCGGGTCATCCACGACCACAGCCCGCGCGCCGCGCGTCCGCTCGTGGTGGTGAACTGCGCCGCGCTCCCCGAGAGCCTCGCGGAGAGCGAGCTCTTCGGCCACGAGCGCGGTGCCTTCACCGGCGCCACGCAGGCGCACCAGGGGCGCTTCGAGCAGGCCGACGGCGGCACGCTCTTCCTCGACGAGGTGGGCGAGCTGCCGCTCTCCACGCAGATGAAGCTGCTCCGCGCCATCCAGGAGCGCCAGTTCGAGCGGGTCGGGGGCCGCAAGACCATCACCGTCGACGTGCGGCTCGTCGCGGCCACGAACCGCGACATGGAGGCCGCGGTGCGCGAGGGCAAGTTCCGGCTCGACCTCTACCACCGGCTCTCGGTCGTGAACGTCTGGCTGCCGCCGCTCCGGGACCGGCCCGAGGACATCCCGCTGCTCGCCGAGCACTTCCTCGCGGAGCTCGGCCGCGAGCACGGGCGCGACCTCTCGCTCTCGCCCGCGGCGCTCGACGTGCTCGGGCTGCAGCGGTGGCCGGGCAACGTCCGCCAGCTGCGGAACACGCTCGAGCGCGCGGTGGTCTCGACGCTCGGGCCCGTGGTGGAGGCCCGCGACCTCGGTGCCGAGGCGGAACTCCTCGAGGGCACCTCCGAGGCCGAGGAAGAGGCGGGCGAGCGCGACGGCTCCCCACAGGACGAGCCGGCGCGCGTGCGCGCGGCGCTCGAGCGCAGCGGCTACGTGCAGGCCAAGGCGGCCCGCCTGCTCGGGATGACGGTTCGCCAGCTCGCCTACCGGGTGCGCAAGTACGGCATCGAGCTGCAGCGATTCTAGGTCCCGCCCTGGCGCAGGCAGACGAGGTCGGTGGAGCGCCAGCCCATGCGCCGGTAGAACCGCAGGGCCGGGTCGTTGTTGCGGTCGGCGAGAAGCTGCAGGCGGGTGGCCCCCCGCTCCCGGGCCCAGGCCTCCGCCGCCCGCAGGAGCCACCTGCCGGTGCCCCGCATGCGGTGGTCCGGCGCCACCACCATGTCCTCGACGAGCGCCGCCGGACCGCCCTCGGCGGTCGACACGACGAGCTGCGTGGTCACCATGCCCACCACCCCGGCGGCGGCTCGCTCCGCCACGATCACCCGCGCCGCGCCGGGTCCTCGAGCATGAGCTCGAGCCCGCGGCGCTGGCGCGCCGCGTCCGGGCGGAAGTCCGCCTCGAGGGAGAAGAGGATCCCGAGCAGGGCGACGAGCGCGTCGAGGTCCGCCTCGGTGGCGGAGCGGATGGCGAGCGCGCCCGGGCCTGCGGCCTCCCGCTCGGTCAGGACTGGACCGGCTCGAAGGAGAAGGCCTTCTTCGAGCAGGTGCGCCCGCAGGCCTGGCAGCCGATGCAGTTCCCGGGGTTGTCGACCCTCATGAACATCTTCGCCGACTCCTCCTCGTCCACCTCGCGGGGGCCGAGCACCCCGTGAGCGCAAATCTTGTAGCAGCGGCCGCAGCCGATGCAGAGATCGTCGTCAATCGCCTTCACGAACTGCGGGACCCACTCCTGCCCGCCACGGGTCAATCCTGTGATGTAGGACATGGCCGAGGCCTCCTCTGTGGTTGAGACGTCACTCGCCCCTCGGGGCCTCCCCCTGCCC
>CAVWHZ010000004.1:0-15025 GCA_963754915.1 uncultured delta proteobacterium
GGTCAGGGTTGCGATTCGGGCAAGTGCGTGACCAAGCAGGCGGTCGACTGCCCGGCAGGTGGCGGCAAGCTCGCCTCGATCTCCTTCGCCTTCGACCAGGCCGTCCTCACGCCCGAGGCGCGGGCCAGCCTCGAGAAGGACGCCGCCTGCGTCAAGCAGCGCGGCTACAGCAAGCTCGTGGTCGAGGGCAACTGCGACGAGCGCGGCACCGCCGAGTACAACATCCAGCTCGGCCAGCGCCGTGCCGAGGCGGCCAAGAAGTTCCTCGTCAACCTGGGGATCCCGTCGAAGTCCATCAAGACGGTGAGCTTCGGCAAGGAGCGCCCGGCGTGCACCGAGCAGACCGAGGACTGCTGGGCGCGATGCCGGCGCGACGACGTCGTCGCGCAGTAGTCGACATGCGAAGGTTCACGGTCTCGCTGCTCCTCGCGACCTCCGCCTGCTGGGTCCCCGTCGACACGGGCCGGCAGATGGACGCGCGCATCCAGCGCCTGGAGGAGGAAGGTGCGAGCACCTCCAGGCAGCTGGAGGAGCAGCGGGCCGTGATCCGCGACCGCATCGCGCGCGTCGACCAGAAGATCGCCGAGGTGCAGAAGAAGCTCGACGAGCTCAACACCGCCTCGCACCGCTCCGGAGCGGACGTGGTGGCGAACCAGGACAAGATGCAGGAGAGCCTCAACCGGCTGCAGGGGCAGCTCGAGGAGGAGCAGCACCACCTGCAGCAGCTCGACCAGGCCGTCTCGACGATGCGCGCCGACACCGACGGGCGATTCGCGGCGCTGAAGGGCGCGGGGGCGCTCGAGGACTACGAGGCGAAGAAGAAGGTCGAGGGCCTGAAGCGGCCGTCGGACAAGGCCGAGTTCTTCGCGCTGGCGCAGAAGCAGGAGGCCTCGGGCGAGCGCGCCGTGGCGAAGCAGCTCTACGACGAGTACGTGAAGAAGTGGCCCACCGACCCGCGCTCGGCCGACGCCTGGTTCCGCCTGGGGGAGATCGCCTTCGGGGAGAAGCGCTACCGCGAGGCCGTGCTCGCCTACGGCAAGGTGGCCCAGGAGTTTCCCCGCTCCGACAAGGCGCCCGACGCCCTCTACCGCACCGGCGAGGCGATGCTGTCGCTCGACTTGAAGGACGACGCCCGCGCCATCCTCGAGGACGTGGTCGCCCGATACCCGAAGACCTCGGCCTCCAAGAAGGCCGCTGCCCGGCTCGCGGAGCTGCAGTCCAAGTCGGCGAAGAAGAAGCCACTTCCCAAGAAGTAGCGGCCCCAGGCGCCTCGCCAGGCCCGCGTATCCCGCGAACATGGTCCCCCTCCGGCCCTGCCTGGGGGTTGCGCCTAATGGGGGGTCGCCGCATTGCTAATCCTTGGGAGCCAGAGGGCGTGGGGGTCGCGGGGAGTGGCGGCGCCCTGGAGGGGACATGGACCGGCGGACCCTCATCGGCGAGATCCTGGTCGACGGAGGCCACATCGACCTCCAGCAGCTGCGGGCGGGCCTCGCCTGGCAGAGGCGCTGGGGCGGGAGGCTCGGGGCCGCGCTCCTCCACCTCGGATACCTCGACGAGTGGGACCTCGCCGCGACGCTCGGCCGGCAGCTCGGCATACCCGAGGTCGACGTCGCCGGCCGCGCCGTGCCGGCGGAGGTCCTCTCGCTCGTCCCGCAGCGGCTGCTCCTGCGCCACCGGGTGCTCCCGCTCGCGCTGCTCGCCGAGGGGACGAGCGGGCCGCTTCTCTTGGCCACCGCCGACCCGCTCGACGCCGAGGCGCTCGACGAGGTCGCCTTCGCGAGCGGCAAGCGGGTGCGCCCGGTCATCGCCGCGGGGCCGGACATCGACCGGGCCCTCTGTCGCCACCTCGGCGAGCGGCGCGGCCGCGACGAGGCCAGTCTGCACCTCGCCGGAGTCGCCTTAGGGCACCCGGGCGGCTCCTGAAGGCGCCGTCAGGGCTCCTCCTCGTCGTCGTCACCGTCCGCCGCGCCGTCCGGGCCGCGCCCCTCGGCTTTCAGGTTCCACTGGGCGATGCGCTTCATGACGGTGCTCTTGGCGATGCGGAGCTCGCGGACGACCGAGGCGCGCTTGCCGCGGTGGCGGCGCAGCGAGAGCCGGATGGCCTCGCGCTCGATGTCCTCCAGGGTGAGCCCGGGCAGGTAGAGCGTGGTGTCGTCGCCGCCCGGAGCGGCCGAGGGCCGCACGTCCTCGAAGGTCACCGCCGATCCGGGGAGCACCTGGCCCTCGCCGCGCAGGAGCAGGGCCCGCTGGACGACGTTCCGGAGCTGGCGCACGTTGCCGGGCCAGTCGTATGACTCGAGCTTCTTCAGCGCCTCCTCGCTCCAGCGGAGCTGAAGGCCCCTCGGCGTGGCGGCGTCGAGGAAGCGCTGGGCGAGCGCCCGCACGTCGCCCTGGCGCCGGCGGAGCGGCGGGATCGCGATGGGCACGACGCACAGCCGGTAGAAGAGGTCCTCGCGGAAGCGCTCTGCGCGCACCTGCGCCCCCAGGTCCCGGTGGGTGGCGGAGATGACCCGCACCGACACCTGAAGGGGCCGGGAGGAGCCGACGCGCTTCACCTCTCCGCTCTCGAGCGCCCGCAGGAGCTTCGCCTGCAGCTCGAGCGACATCTCGCCGATCTCATCGAGGAACAGGGTTCCCTGGTCGGCCTCCTCGAACGCCCCCTTGCGGAGCCGGTCGGCCCCGGAGAAGGCCCCCTTCTCGTGACCGAAGATCTCGCTCTCCATGAGGGTCTCGGGGATGGCGGCGCAGTTCACCGGGATGAACGGTCCGTCGCGCCGGGGCGAGCGCGCGTGCAGCGCGCGAGCGACGAGCTCCTTTCCCGTTCCGGTCTCGCCGAGCACGGCGACCGCCACGTCCGCCGGCGCGAGCCGGTCGACGAGGTCGAAGACCTGCCGCATGGAGGGGTCGAGCGAGAACATCCCCTCGTAGCTCCCGGGCGGGCGGCCCTCCCGCGGGGTTCCCACCTCGAGCACGATCTCGCAGTCGCCGAACGCCAGCGGGAGGCCCGGTGGAAACTCGGCGCGCCAGACGCGCAACCCGCCGAGGAACGTCCCGTTGGTGGAGCCGAGGTCGACGACCTGCCAGCGCCCGGAGCGAGGCTCGATGCGCAGGTGCCGCGCCGACACGTACGGGTCCTCGACGGCGAGCCCGTTCTCCGGGTCGGAGCCCACCGCGACCCCCTCCGCCGGGAGCGGCGCGATGCGCTCGCGCCCGCGCTCGCGGACGCGCAGCCGGGCCGAGGCCGGCGCCGACGCGGGCACCGACCTCACGCCGGTGGCGCCACCCGCGGCCGTCTGGTCGGAGACCCCGCCGGCGCACTCTCGGAACAGCGCCCGCCAGGTTCCGAAGGCCAGCTCGGAGCCGCTCGACAAGGGCGCCTCGCCGACCTCGACTCCGCCGACGCGGGTTCCCCGGCCGGAGCGGTCGACGACCACCCAGCCATCGCCGCGCCGCTCCACGAGCGCCTGCACGCGGGAGAGGGTGGGGTCCGGCAGCGAGACGTCGCAGTCCGCGGATCGGCCGATCGAGGTCCGCTCCGCCAGAGCGACGCGCAGCAATTCCTCGCCGTGTCGAAAGAAGGCCAGCTCGGGCATGACGGGACCCTAGCCTATGCGAGGAGCGCGCCGACCGTGAACGGGGCGGGGGCGACCCGGTGCGCGGCGCCCGGGACCTCCCTCGTTCGGGCATGGGTCAGCCGCGCAGCATTTCGTCGAAGGCCGCGTCGCCCCGGACCGCGTCGAACATGTGGTCGGTGGCCACCCAGGCCCGGACCTTGGCCGCGTCGGCGGCGAGCGCCAGCCGGAGCGGCGCCTGCAGCTCCTCGGGGCGCCCCCAGAGCGCGTAGAGGGCGGCGAGGTTGTAGTTGAGGAGGAGGTCGTCGCTCCGGAGCTCGCCGGCGCGGCGGTAGGCGCGCTCCGCCTCCGCGTAGAAGCCCTTCTGCGCGTAGCAGATGCCGAGGTCGAGGTGGGCGTCGAAGCCACCGGGCTCGAGGCGGGTGGCCTCCTTCAGGTGCCCGATGGCGGCGCGGTAGTCGCCCTCGTCCATGAGCAGCGAGGCGAGCTCGTGGTGGGCGAAGGCGTCCTCGGGGTCGAGCCGGATGGCGGTCTCGAGCTCGCGCAGCGCCTCCTCGACCTTGCCCTGGTCCGCGTAGGTGATCCCGAGGTTGAGGTGGGCGTCGGGGTGCTCCGGGTCGAGGGCCAGGGCCTCGCGGTACTCGGTGGCGGCGATCTCGAGGCCGTGGGTGGCGACGAAGGAGGCGAGGTTGAAGTGGGTGGTGGGGCTGTCCGGCTCGAGCTCCAGCGCCCGGAGGTACGAGCGCATGGCCTCGGGCCAGCGCTTCTTCTCGGCGAGCACCGCCGCGAGGTTATCGTGGGCGTGGGGGGAGTCGGGATCGAGCTCGATGGCCTTCTCGAATTCCTTGATGGCCTCGTCGAGCCAGCCGCGGTCGGCGAGCTCGATGCCCCGCTCGTTGTGGTGGTCGGATTGCGAGTTGCGGTCCCGGTGGCGCGGCACGCCGGCGAGTCTACTCCAATCGCCACATGCCCAAGCTGCGGCCCGAGCGCGGCTAACGGGTCGGCCCTTCGGGTAGAGTGGGGCCGTGACCACCCGCCGTTTCGCCGCCGCAGCGGTGGTGGTGCTCGCCGCCGCCGGGGCCTTCGGCGGGTGGCGTGCGCTGCGCGCCAAGCCGTCGGACGAGGAGCAGGTGCGACGGCTCTTCACCGAGGCGGCCCGCGCGGTCGAGGAGAAGCGCGTCTCCGACGCCATGGAGGTGGTGTCGGACCGCTTCCGCGGGCAGGGGCTCGACCGCCAGGGCCTGCGAGAGCTCGTCGCCTGGCAGGCGCTGCGCGGCGAGTGGAGCGCGGCGGCCGTTCTCGGGAGCCGGGCCAGGGTCGACGGGCAGCGCGCCGAGGCGACGGTCGACGTGGCGCTCGTCCGCGGGGGCCGGGGCGAGTCGCTCGCCGAGCGGCTGCCCGGCGACGCCTCGGTGCAGCGAATCGACGCCGAGCTCGAGCGCGAGGACGGCGCCTGGCGGGTGGTGGCGGCGCGGTGGAGGACGGTCGCGGCGGCGGACGCGCTGGCGGGCCCTCCGCCATAGCGGCGACGAAGCTCCTTCCAGTTGACGCGTCGGGGGCGGCGAAGCATCCTCCGAGGCGCGCCGCCGGAGCGAGGAACGCCTTGGCCCTGTACACGCCCCTGACGCCCGACGAGTTGCTGACGGTGACGAAGCGCTTCGGCCTTCCGCCGCCGGACCGTACGGCCGCCGAGCCCAAGGGGAGCGTCAACACCAACTACCACGTGTGGGCCGCCGGCCAGCGCTGGTTCCTCCGGCTGAACGAGGGGAAGAGCGACGCCGACGTCGAGTTCGAGGCCGCGGTGATCTGCTTTCTCGAGGCCGCGGGGTACCCGGCCGCCCGGCTCCTGCTCTCCGTGGACGGCTCGAGCCACGTGCGGATACGGGGCCGCCAGGCCATGGTCTTCGCCTTCGTCGCGGGGGAGGAGCTCGCGCGCGAGGCGGTGGGAGTGGAGCACGTCCGCCGCGTGGGCGAGCAGATGGGAAGGCTCCACGCGCTCGCGCCCGGCTTCGCGGCCTCGAGGCCGAACCCCTACGGGCCGGAGCGGGTGGGCCCGTGGCTCGACGAGCTCGAGCCGGACGGGGGGGGCGACGACGCCGTCCGGGACGCGCTGCCGATGCTGCACGACGAGCTCGAGCTGTCCCGGCCCCTGCCGCCCGCGCCGCGGGGGCTCGTCCACGGTGACCTCTTCGTCGACAACGTGCTCTGGACGGGCGACGAGGTGAGCGCCGTGCTCGACTGGGAGATGAGCTGTGTCGACGCCTTCGCCTACGACCTGGCGGTGGCGATCAACGCCTGGTGCTACACGGATCGCTTCCAGCCGGCGAGGTGCCGGGCGCTGCTCGACGGATACCGCTCCCGGGCCACGCTCGACGCCGCCACGCTCGCGGCCCTCTACCGCTACGCGCGGTACGCGGCGCTGCGGTACACCGCCTCTCGCATCCATGCCTTCCACCTCGCCGAGCTGGGCGAGGACCGGCTGGCCTGGAAGGACTGGTCGCGTTACCGCGACCGGCTGCGCGCGCTGCGGGAGATGCGGGCGGACGGCTTCCGCGCGCTCCTCGCAGGGGAGGGCTGAGGCGAGGGGCGGCTACAGGCCCGAGACGATCTTCCAGGAGTCGCCCTCGCGAGCCATCACCAGGCGCTGCACGTCGGAATCGCGCTTCGTGATCTCGTGACGCGGGGTCGAGACCCGGTACTTGGCGTCGTAGAAGAGCTCCACGTCGGCCTTGTCGCCCTTCACCTTGATGTCGGTGACGCCGAGCTCGATCTTCACGTCGGGGAGCTTCACGAAGGTCTCGGTGAGCACCTGGGGCAGCTGGCGGTAGTCCACGTCGTCCGATGGGTCGCTCGTCCCGGCATCGTCGTAGTAGGTCTTCGAGACGAGCGCCATGATGCCCTGGACGTTCTTCGAGTCGAAGGCCTTGCGATAGGCGTCCACCACGGAGATGAGGGCGCGGTTGTCCTTGCTGTCTTCGATGTCGGTATTGGGGATCTTGCGCGTGCAGCCGGCGAGCGCGAGGCTCGCGAGCAGCGCGATCGTGGAGAATCGCATGCGCAGGTCAAAGCACGGGAGGCCGACACAGTCAATCCGACGGGCCGGGAGTTGCCGGCGCCCGGTCGCGCGGTAGACTGACCGTATGCCCGGTCCCAGCTTCGACGCGCTCAAGCGGTTCTTCGAGACCTCGCCCGCCGCCGCCAAGGCGACGCGGCCGCTCCACCGGGCCGCGCGCGTCGGCCTCGATCTCGGCTCGGGGCCGGCCCACTTCACCATGCAGACCGGCCAGGCAGAGGTCAGCGACGGGGCCGCCGAGGACCCGGACTTCACGCTGTACCTTCCCGACGGCGCGGTGGCACACATCACCGCGGTGAAGAGCGACGACGTCGGCGAGTTCGGGGTCGAGTTCTTCAAGCTGATCCTCTCGCGGGAGCCGGACAGCAAGGTCCGCGTCCGCGTCCACGCCTCGACGGCTCGGCTGCTCTCGAACGGCTACCTGAGCGTCCTCGCCCTCGGCGGGGCCAAGGTGGGCTGGTGGCTCCTGCGCAACGGGGTGAAGAACCCGAAGGCGGCCATCGACCGCCTGCGAGGAAAGTAGGGCCGTCGCCGCCGCGCATTTGGGCCGGGGGCCGCCAGAGCGTATCCTCCACCTCGGTGACCAGCGCTCTCGTCGTCGATGACTCCGCCGGTCAGGCGCGGTCGACCGCGGCCCTGCTCTCGCGGGCCGGCTACCAGCCCGTGCGCACGGCCACTGACTGGGCTCGCTGTCGCTCGCACCTGGCGGCGGAACCGGCGGCGCTCGTGGTCCTCGACGTGCACATGGGCGGCCAGGTGAGCGGGGACGCGATGGTGGCTCAGCTGCGTCGAATGCCCGGTTGCGCCTCCTCCCGCTTCATCCTCTACTCGGCCATGAAGCCGCGCGACCTCGAGATCGTGGCCAGGCGGTGCGGTGCCGACGCCTTCGTGGCGAAGGGCGACGACAATGCCTTTCTCACCACCTGCACGCGGCTCGTCCCGCTGAGGTGAGCCGGCCGTGCGAGGCCGCGTCCCGTCGCGCCCGACCGGGGGAGCTCGCAACGCCGGAGGGGCGGCGGCGCCGCCTCCGGGATCGCGCGGCGCGGCCCGATGCCTCCTCCTCCTCCTCCCCTCGCTCGCGGCGGCCCCGGCGTGGGCCGGCCCGCCCTACACCACCGACGACCCGGAGCCGGTCGAGGTCCGTCACTGGGAGGTCTACCTGGCCACCCAGAACTACCTCTCCGCCGGCGGTTCCTGGTCGGGCACGGCTCCGCAGGTCGAGGTGAACTACGGCCCGCTCCGCAACGTCCAGCTGCACCTCATCGCCCCCCTCGCCTTCGAGCGGACCCCGGGCGGGTCCATCTCCTACGGCTACGGCGACACCGAGGTCGGCGTGAAGGTTCGCTTCCTCGAGGAGGGCGAGTGGGTGCCCATGGTGGGGACCTTTCCCCTCGTGGAGCTACCCACGGGCAGCGCGGCGAAGGGGCTCGGCAACGGGGTGGCGCAGTTCTTCGCCCCGCTCTGGCTCCAGAAGACCTTCGGGGCCTGGACGACCTACGGGGGCGCGGGCTACTGGGTGAACCCGGGTTCGGGAAACCGCAACTTCTGGTTTCTCGGATGGCAGGCCCAGTACGCGCTCGGGGCCGTGGCGCCCGGTGGAGAGGTCTTCCACACCTCGGCCCGCCGGGTCGGGGGCGCGGGGGAGACGCGCTTCAACCTCGGGCTCGTCGCGGACCTGTCGGACGTCCAGCACCTCATCGCCTCGGCGGGGCTGCGCTTCGGCAGCCCGCCCGCCGGCCAGTTCTACGCCGCCTACCAGCTCACCTTCGGGCCCCCGGCGCCCTGATGGAGCGGGGGCCAGAAGAGGGCCGGGGCCCGCGTGGCGAGCCCCGGCCCGGTCCGTCCCGACCGCTCGCTAGAAGGCCACGTCCGCCAGGGTCGCGGGCGGAGCGTCGGGCGTCGCGGGCGCCCCGGGCTCCTCGGCGGTGCTGCTGGGGTCCGCGGACGGCGGCCGGAGCTCGTCGATGCCGATGTCCGTGGAAGCGTCGCAGGCCGAGCGGTCTCCGGTGTTGTAGCCAGAGGGGGCGTTCTCGACCACCGTGCAGACGCCCGCCGCGCAGCCGTAGAGGGCCCGGTAGACGTCCTTCGCGGTCGCGTCGAAGCAGGAGAGGCCGAGGAAGAAGTCGACCTCGTAGGCCGGGACGTCCCCGCCGGTGACGACGACGGCCGCGCGCCCTCCCTTGCCCGGGAACCAGCCGGCGCGGGCGAGGAGGTCCTCGGGCCCGGCGTCCGCCGCCCCGGCGGGCGGGCCCAGGTACTCGGCCCGGTCGACGATGCGGACGCGGGTGATGCCGTCGGCGGTCTTGTAGCCGGCGAGCGCGCCGCTCGTCACGCTCGGCTGGGCGATTCGGTCGGGAGAGAACTTGTCGAGGACGTAGACGACGGCCTTCGCGGTCCCGGCGTGGCCGAAGCCGATGAGGACCTTGCCCTCGCCGTTCCAGAGGGCCGGGGCGCCAACGGGGTTGAGGGAGAACAGCGCGTCGAGGTCGATCCCGAGTGCCCCGTGGCCGCGGTGGGGAAGGTCGCCCTCGACGCGCGTCACCCTGCCAGCCGCCACGAGCACGTAGGCCGCGTCGGCGGAGCCGTCCGGCTTTCCCTCGAGCTTCCACCCGAAGGAGCCCGGGGCCGACTTGCGGACGGTGAGGCGGAAGTCCGCGACGGCCGTCCCGCTCGGATAGGCCACCGGCCCGAACACCGCCACCCCCGCCGCCAGGCTCGTCGGCGCGGTCTGGGCGAGCGCCTCGACGGGCTCGACGGCGGCCCGGACGAAGCGGTTCAGGCCCAGGAGCGCCGCCTGGATGTTGCAGAGGTACTCGTACGGCTGGCACGAGGGCGCCGTCGCCACGGCGGCGGTCGCGAGCTCGGCCGCGGTCCCCGGCGACGCGAGGCCGTCTGCGGCACCCCCGGAGGTCTCGAGCGCCAGCCCGGCGACGTCTGGCGTCGCCGCCTGGAGCTCGGCAGCCGGGTTCGTCGCCGCGCCACCGCAGGCGGTGGCCGAAAGGACGAGCAAGACGGTCCCCACCCACTTCGTCGTCGTCATTCGAATCTCCTCTTCCCGCTCCGTGCGGTTCACTCTGGTTGAAACCCCGCCGGCGCGCTCCGGTTGCGCCGCGCCCAACGCGGAAGCGATGCGCCGGGGCAGCTTCACCCGATGCCGGGGCGAGCGGCCGAAAAAACTCCCGGTGAACGGGCGCCCGATGGGGTGCGCGGCGCGGGGTGGCGGGCATACACCGGTGCCCGGCGCGACCGGGGGCGAGCGGCCCTACCGCGGCCAGTCCGAGGCCGGCGGCGGCGGCGCCCCGAAGGCGCGGCGCTCCGCGGCACAGCGGCGGGCCCCGGCTCGGGCGATCTCGCGGTCGGCCTCGCGCCCGGCGGTCCGCTCGAGCTCGGCGAAGGCTGCGGCGGCGCCGGCGTCGTCCCCCGCCGCGCAGCGGGCCTGCCCCGCGACGCGCAGGGCCTCGGTCCGGAAGGCGGGGGTGGGGAGCGGGCCCTCGAGCGCGCGCGAGAGGAGCCGGGCGCCGAGGCGGGGCGCCCCGCCGGCGACGGCGGCCCGGCCGAGGAGGTAGGCGGCGAGCGGGCGTTCGGAGGAGGAGAGCCGCGACAGGGCCAGCCCGGGGTCGCCGACGCCGAGGAGCCACGGCCCGGCGGCCGCGCCGAGGGCCGGGTCGCTGGCCGCCGCCTGCTTCGCCTCGAGCAGGCGCGCCTGCGCGCGGTCGGGGCGCAGCGCCAGCGCCTCGCGGTAGTAGGCGGTCGCGGCGGAGGCGTCCCCGGCGCGCCAGCGCAGGTCGCCGCGCGACTCGAGCAACGCCGCGCGGAGCGCCGGGCGGGTGGAGCCGGCGGCGGAGAGCGCCTCGACAAAGACGCGATCGGCGCCGGCCGGGTCGGCGAGCTTCAGCGCCTCCCCGGCCGCGCGGAGGTCTCCCGGGTCGGCCGACAGCACCGCCGCCCGTCGCCACCGGGCGGCCGCGTCGAGAGGGCGGCCTTGGCGCTGTGCCTCCGCAGCGCTCCACTCGAGACCCGCCACCTCCCGCGCGCAGCGACTGGCGAAGAGGCCGGGCGGGCGAAAGCGCGCCTCGGCGGCCGCGGCGAGCTCTGGCGGTGCCGCGACGCCCTCGAGAAAGGCGAGCCACTCCGCCTCGAGGCCCGCGAGCGGCCGCCCGAATGCCTCCTCCATCGTCGCGCCCGCGTAGGCGCGCCGCAGCGGGGCCGGACCGTAGCGGTCGAGCAGGAAGCGCAAGAGGCTGCCGCTCGCGGCGTAGGCGCGGGCCGGTGGCGCGGCGAAGAAGCCCGCCGGCTCCACGAGCCGGGAGGCCGGCGGCAGGAGCCCGAGGTCGCGCATGGCCCGGGCCCACTCGTGCGCGGTCCACTCTCCGTGGGGGAGGTCGAGCGCCACGGCAAGGCCCTCGACGAGCCCCGCGTTCACCCAGATCCCGGCACGGGCAGGGACCCGCAGCGGGCCCCGCGCGAGCGAGCCCGCGAGCGCATGGACGAGCTCGTGTCGCAGGGAGGCCGGGCCCTGAGGGGCGTCGAGCAACTGGATCTCGGGCACCCACGGCTTCGTGAAGTCGGTGCGGCCTGCCCCGACGAGGCGCCGCTTCTCCTCCTCGGAGCGGTGGAGCCAGACCGAGACCATGGGCGGCCGCTCGATCCCGAGCGCCGTGGCGACCTCGGCCGCGTCGACCTCGCAGTCGCGCAGCACCCGCTCCACCTCCGCCGGGGGCTTCTCCCGAGGGTGGTGCACGTCGCAGAGCTGACCGGTGCGGCGGCCGCCCAGGGCCCGGTCCACGGCCGCCCGGGACGCGATGTCGCCGCTGCGGTCGGCGACGACGCGGAGCGAGGCCACCGCCGCGAGGGAGAGCGCGAGGCCGAGGGCCGGACCCCGGATCGGCGGGGGAGGCACGGTGCGCCGGCGGGCGAGGAGGGACGCGGCGGCGACGATCGCTCCCGTCCAGGCGAGCGTCCCGAGCCGGAAGAGGACGAGGCGCCGGTCGACGGCCAGGGCCTCGTCATAGATGGGCCCCGGCCAGGTGCCGAGCAGCTGGACGAGCACGTAGGCTGCCGGTCCGCGCCAGGCCTCCCAGAGGGAGGCGGCGAGCGACGCGGTCACGGCGGCCAGGTAGAAAAGCGCGGCGGCAAGGCGGCGGCCGCGGGCGGCGAACCCGCAGAGGGTGCCGAGCGCCGCCGAGATGAGCACCCCGGGAAAGGCGAGCACCGGCAGGAAGGCGAGCCCGGCCGTGGAGCTGCACGGGGACGCGAGCACCGAGCGGGCGAGCGCGCCGAGGAGGAGCGCCACCTCAACCGCAGCCACTGCCGCCGATGCGCGGCCGAAGGCGCGCAGCGCGGAGGGCTCCGGGCGCCGCAGCTCGCGGCGCGCGGCCGCGATCCCGGCCGGGGCTCCGGCCACGGCGGCCGCGAGCGCACCCGCCATCGCGAGCTCCCAGCCCGGCGCCTCGAGCAGGGGCAGGCCGGCAAGCAGGAACCCGGCGGCGAGGAGCGTCGCACCGACAGCGCCCCACACCGAGAGTCGGAGGCCGTCCCTATCTCCCAACGGATCCTCGCGCTACCATGAGACGACGATGTTCGAACGCCGCGAGCACGCCAGGGCTCCCATCGAGCTGCAGGTCGACTACAAGAAGCTCAACAGCTTCTTCGCGGACTACACCAAGAACATCTCCAAGGGTGGGACTTTCATCAAGACCAACAAGCCGCTCCCCGATGGGACGCGCTTCCTCTTCCGGCTGGTGGTGCCCGGGCGCGCCGCTGCCTTCGAGCTTGCCGGCGTGGTCATGCACGCCGCGGAGGACGGCATGGGCATCCAGTTCGTGTGGAGCGAGGACGCGCAGCGCCGCGAGTTCGAGGCCGCCGTCGAGGCGCTCATGACGACGAGCCTCGGCCCGGCGCTGGCGCGAAAGCTGCTCCACGGAGGCGAGTAGGAGGGGACGTCCGCGCCCGGTCAGGGCGCGGCGCGGAGGGAGACGCCCACGAGGCGTACCCGGTCCCCGGGCTTCACCCCGCGTCGCGCAGCCCAGCCGGCCGGCACCTCGAGCACGTACCGGCTCGGGCCACCGGTGCGCGGGTCGAGACTGAGCGGCTGGGCGCGGGCCACGATCCCGGTGACGCGCCCGCCTTCGTCGATGAAGATCATGTCGAGCGGGATGAGAGTGTCCTTCATCCAGAAGGAGTGCTCCCCCTCGTCGTCGAACACGAAGATCATCCCGCGGTCGTCCGCGAGCTCGCGCCGGAACATGAGCCCGCGCTGCCGCTTGGCGTCGTCGTCCGCGATCTCGACCGCGACCACGTGGCTCTTGCCGCCGCTCTCGACCACCACCTGCGGGCCCGACGGCGCGCCGCGCGGGCAGGCACAGGCGAGCAGCGTCGCCGACGCGAGCAGCGAGAGGCGGGTCGACCTGCCGGGCGCCGCGCTCACGGGGCGATGGCGGGCGGTGCGCAGTAGCTCGACCCGAGCGCGGCGGGCAGGTAGGGCGCGCCGCCGTCGGGCAGGGTGGCGACGAAGCTCGGATCGAGCAGGACGCGGCGGCACACGAGGCCCGTCTGCGAGGTGAAGCAGTCCGCATCGGAGACACAGGCCTTGGAGCAGTAGTCGCGCACCTCGAAGGGCGTCGCGCCGGCGCCGGCGCAGGTGCCGGTCGGCGACTGCAGGCAGACGAGGTTGTCGCACTCGATGGCGCCCGAGCGGAAGAAGTCGGCGGCCTCGGCGGAGCAGATGCCGCCGTCGACGGGGAGCGCGATGGCGCCGCCGTCGGCGTAGAGGAGGTCCATCCGACACGCCTGGCCGACGTCGGGGGCCTGGCAGCCCGCGAGGAGCAGCGCGGCGAGCGGGACGGCGGCGAGAAGACGGCGCGGGAGGGACATCGCGTCCATGGTTAGCACCGACCGGACGGCCCTTCAAGGAAGCGGCTTCTCGCGTCGTGTGAGCACGTGTGCGCGCCTGCGCACGCGTGTGCGACGTTCCCACCTCACGAGTTTGCTGGACTTGAGATCCGTGGGTACGATGCCCTCGATCCCGATGCGCACGCCGATCCGAACGCTGTCATGGCTGCTCGTGGCCCTGCCACTCGCAGTGCATGCCCAGGAGATGCCGGGCCTCGACCTCTCCGCTCCGGCGAAGGACAAGGCCAAGCCCGCCGCCCCGCAGGCCCCGGCGAAGCCCGGTCAGGCGAAGCCGGTGGAGCCCGGGACGCCGCTCGAGAAAGCGGTGGGCGTGCCGGGGGAGGCCGACGCCGCCCTCGAGGACCGGGTGAAGGCGGTTCAGCGCAAGGGGTTCATCAAGCAGAACCGGTTCCAGCTCACCGCCTTCGTCGCCCCGACCGTCAACGACGCCTTCTACGAGAAGGTCGGGGTGGGCGGCATGCTCGCCTACAACGTGCAGGACAGCTTCGCGGTGGCGCTTCGCGGAGCCTACTGGTTCGCCTTCAAGACCCAGTACGTGAAGCAGGGAGCCTTCGCCTTCGAGAGCCAGCTGCTCTCGAGCCAGCTCTACGGCACCGCCATGGTCGACGGCATCTGGTCGCCCGTCTACGGGAAGTTCGCCTGGCTCGGCAAGAGCATCGTCCACTTCGATGCCTACGTCATCGCCGGAGCCGGGCTGGCCTGGAGCGCCACGAGCGGTCCCCCGCGAAACGAGGGCCCGCACGTCGCCGGCGACCTCGGGGGCGGGCTGCGCTTCTATCCGAACGACTGGCTCTGCCTCGACCTGGGCCTCGTCGGGACGTTCTACGCGGACCAGAAGGACACCGTGCTCCCCGGCAACATCCAGAAGGTGGTGGCGATCACGCTCGGCATCTCGCTCTTCGTCCCCACCCGGTTCGAGTACTACTACCCATGAGCGCGCGGACGAACATCCGGGTCCTCCTCGCGGCTGCCGCCGTCGCCGCCGCCCCGGTCGCGGCGCGGGCGAGCGAGGCCGACGCGTTCGAGAACAAGATCGAGCCCATCTCGGGCCAGCTCTACAGGAAGGGCGGGCGCTTCGAGCTCGAGCCGCTCCTCGCCCTCTCGCTCGACGACCCGTTCTACGCCAAGTACTTCGGCGGCGTGCGCGCCGGCTGGCACTTCTCGGACTTCTGGAGCGTGGCGGTCACCTTCCAGGGCGGAGCCTCCCAGCCCACCTCCTCCACGAGCCTCTGCACCGCCAGCCAGGGGTGCAAGAGCGCCACCTCCGAGCAGCTCTGGCAGGTCCCCGGCGACATCCACTGGCTCGCCGGCGCCGAGGTGAACTTCTCGCCCGTGTACGGGAAGGTGAACGTGCTCGCGAGCGCCGTGCTCCACCTCGACTTCTCGCTCATGGCGGGGGTGGACTTCATCGACTCGCAGAAGGTCCTTTCGGCGGCCGAGGCGTCGGCAGTAACTTCCTCTCAGAGCA
>CAVWHZ010000005.1:0-28699 GCA_963754915.1 uncultured delta proteobacterium
CCGTAGGCGTCCTCGAGCCGCACCACGTCCTCGACTTCAGGGGTCGACACCTCGAGGATGTCGCAGTCGGTGAGGGCCACCATGCGGTGCTTGGTGAAGGGCTTCACGTGGTAGCTCTCGCCCGGCTTCATGCGGTGCGCCTCGAGGCCGTTCCCCTCGTCGAGCACGAGCTCGAGATCGCCGCTCCACAGGTGAATGGTCTCGTCCTTCCGCTCGTGGTACTGCAGCGAGAGCTTGTGACCCGCCTTCACGTGGAGCAGCTTGCCCACGTAGCGCTCGGTCTGGGCCCACCAGAGCTCGTGGCCCCAGGGCTTCTCCACCCGCTTCGGCTGGTCGAATGTCTTCATGGCGGCTCCCCGTCAGTTTGCGCCGGTGACGAATGCCTTGGATCCCGTCTGCTTATCAAGGTCGTGGAGGGAGCGGTCAGCGGCTTCGCGGCTCTCGAAGCCCCCGATCCGCACGCGGTACCATCGCCCCTTGCCCGGCACGTCGGCGCTCGTCACCTTGGCGCCGCGCGAGCGGAACTTGATGGCGAGCCGCTCGGCCTCGAAGCGGTCCTGCGTGGAGCCGATCTGCACGAAGAACGCCCCCTCGTGCGCGACCCTGGGGGTCGGCGGTGTCGCCGGCCTCGACGCCGCCGAGGCAGCCGCCGTGCCGGGCGGGGCGGCCGTCCCGGAGGACGTCGCCGGGGCGGCTGTGGCCTCGGGGATCGGTGCCGCGGCCGCGGGCCGCGCGAGCGCGACCGGGGCCACCGGGGCCGGCGAGACCGGCGAGACCGCTCCCGCCGGGGCCGAGTTCGAGACCCGGCCGGCGACAGCCGGAGCCGAGGCCTTGGGCGGCGGCACCGGGAGCTTGTCGGGCGGCGCGCGCGGGCCCGTCAGGGTGTCGTGAAACGAGAGATTGGAAACTGGCCCGCCCCCGTCGCGGTCGAGCGCCGCGAGCGAGTCGGCGGGCTTGCCCGCCGCCGGCGCCGGCGCCGGCGGCCGCTCGAGGACGCGCTGCCCCATCGAGTACCCGAGGAAGAAGGTGATGCCGAGCGCGGCCAATGCCCCGAGGATGACCGAGGCCACTTGCCTCGCATCCAGGGAGAACTCGAATCGCTCTCTCGCAGGTCGGTTGCCGCGCATCGTCCGCCGGGCGGGATCGGGTCCCCGGGCGGCCCGATTCTAGGCGTCCTCCGCGAGTTCTCTACTTTCCATTCGCTCCGGGGCCGCCACCCCCAAGACGGTGAGGCCGTTGTGGAGCGCCTGCTTCAGCGCCCGGGCGAGCAGGAGGCGGGCCGTGGTCTTGGCGGCGTCCGAGCCGATGAAGCGCTCCCCGCTCCGCTTTCCCTGCGTGTAGTAGGAGTGGAAGGCGCCGATCGTCTCCTGGAGCCAGAACGCCACCCGGTGGGGCTCGTAAGCCCCCGCCGCCCCTGCGACCACGTCGGGCAAGCAGAGGACCCGCTTCACCAGGTCGAGTTCCTCCGGCGCCGTGAGCGCCCGGATCGCCCCGAGGTCGAAGCGCGGCGCCGGAATGCCGGCCTCGGCCGCCTTCTCCAGGATCCTCGCCAGCCGGGCGTGGCCGTACTGCACGTAGAAGACGGGGTTGTCGAGCGTCTGCCGCTTGGCGAGCTCGAGGTCGAAGTCGAGCTGCGCGTCGGCGCGCCGCGTGAGGAAGATGAATCGGGTGGCGTCGCGGCCGACCTCGTCGACGACCTCGCGCAGGGACACCACGTTGCCGGCGCGCTTCGACATCTTCACCGCCTCGCCGCCCCGGGTCAGGTTGACCATCTGGATGAGGACGACATGCAGGTCGTCGCGCGAGGCGCCGAGGGCCTCGAGCGCGGCCTTGAGGCGCGGGACGTAGCCCCCGTGGTCAGCTCCGAGGACGTCGACAAGCGCGTCGGCCCGCTGGCGCTTGTCCCAGTGGTAGGCGATGTCGGCGCAGAAGTAGGTGGGGGTCCCGTCGGCCTTCATCACCGGACGGTCCACCTCGTCGCCGTACCGGGAGGAGCGGAAGAGCCAGAGCTCCTCTCCCTCGGAGATGCCTTCCTCGCCCTGGGCCGGCGCGGCCGGCTGTCCCTTCTTTGACTTGGGCGGCGGGAGCCTGCCCAGGTACACGAGGTCCCTCTCCTTGAGCTTCTCGAGGAACCTCTCCACCGCCCCCGACTCGTAGAGCTTCTTCTCCGACGACCAGACGTCGAAGGAGATGTGCACGGCGTCGAGGTCCTCGCGGATCATCCCGAGGACATGGGCCACGGCCCGGTCCCGGAAGAGGGGGAGCCATTCGGCCTCGGCCGCGTCCAGGTACCGGGGCCCGAGCTCGTCGCGGAGTTCCCGGGCGATGTCGATCACGTACTCGCCGGGGTAGCTGCGGGGCGGCATGGCCACCTCGCGCCCGAGGAGCTCCTGGTAGCGCAGGTGGACGGAGCGGGCGAGGGTCTGCACCTGCGCGCCGAAGTCGTTTACGTAATACTCGCGCACCACCCGGTGGCCGCTCCACTCGAGAAGCCGGGCCACCACGTCGCCGGTGACGGCGTTGCGCCCGTGGCCCACGTGCATCGGGCCGGTGGGATTCGCCGACACGAATTCCACCACCACTCGCTGCCCCTGGCCGGCCGCCGAGCGGCCGAAGCCGTCGCCCTGGCGCTCCACCTCGGCGAGCGCCGCCAGCCACACCTCGGCCCGGAGCCGCAGGTTGATGAAGCCCGGGCCCGCGACCTCGAGGGACTCGATCTTTTGCCCGGCGTCCACGGCGCGGATGGCCCCGACGATGCCCTCAGCGAGCTCCCGGGGCGGCTTGCCGGCGGGCTTGGCGAGCACCATGGCCGCATTGATGGCGAAGTCGCCGTGGCGGGGATCGCGGGGGGGCTCCACCGTGAACGGGGCCTCGTGCCCCGGCCATCGCCCCTCGGCGGCTCCGCGGGCCAGGGCCGCACGGACGATCTCCACGACGGTGTCGCGCATGGGTGCACGGTCATACCCGTCGAGGCGGCCCGGGGCAAGCTGGCGCCCGGACCGGCCGTCACGAATAGGCGTCGAACAGCCCGCAGCGGGAGCACCGCCAGGCGCGGACGGGGGCCCCGGCCCCGCAGCGCCGGCACCGGAGCAGGCGCACGTGCCGCACCAAGGCCGCGACCATGAGGTCGTGTCGCGCCGGGAGCTCTGCGGGAGGCGGGGCCGCCGCGTCCCGGAGGATCTCGCGCAGGGCGAGGGTGACCTCGCCGTCGGCGTCCCGGTCCATGGCGCGGCGGACCTCCGAGAGGGCCTCGGCCGTCCGGCCCGCCCGCGCGAGCAGCCGGCCGCGCAACAAGAGCAGCCGCGCCTCGTCCGGGCGCTGTCGCGCGGCCTCCTCCACGACGGCGAGCGACCGGCCGACCGGCAGGGCTGCGAGTGCCGCCCATGCGAGCACCGCCGAGGCGGGCTCCGCCGCCAGCGCCCGCGCGACCGAGCTGGCGGCGACCTCGGCGTCCCCTCCGGCCGCCTCGGCCTCGGCGCGCGCGAGCAGCGCGTCGGCGCAGGTCCCGTCCACCGCAGCCGCCTGGCCCGCGGCCTCGCGAGCCGCCGCCGGGTCCGCGCCGATCGCGGCCCGCGCCGTCCCGGCGAGCAGGTGCGCGAGCAGCCGCGGGTCCGGCGGGCAGAGCTCCCGGTGAACCGCGGTGGCCTCCTCGAGTCGGCCCTGCGCGACGAAGACGTCGCGCAGCCCCTCCGCGGCAGCTCCATCGGAGGCCGCGAGCGGCCGGTAGGTGTCCGCCGCCTCGGCGAGCATCCCCGCGCGCCGGTAGTCCTCGGCGAGCTCGCGCTCCACCTCGCTGCGCCGCGCCGGGTCGAGGCCGGGCCCGTGCAGCATGTTCCGGTGCAGCCGGATGGCGCGGGTGAGGTCTCCCGTCCTCCGGAAGAGCTCGCCGAGCGCGAGGTAGGTCTCCACCGCCTCCGGGGTTCCGAGCCGGGCCGCGTCGGACAGGGCCTCGATGGCGGCGTCAGGGTCGTCCGAGATCATCGAGCGCACGCCCTTCAGGTAGGCCTTGGCCTCCTCGCGGCGGCGACGCAGCCGCACCGCGAGGACCGCGGCCACGACGGCGAGCAGGAGCGCGATGGTGAGCCAGTGCATCTCGAGTGGGCGCGACCCCGGCGCCTTCAGCTCCCGAAGCCGTCCCGGATCTTCCTCCAGGAATCGTCGAGATGCTCGATCATCACCTTCGTGTCGGCGGTCACCGGCATGAAGTTCGTGTCCCCGGCCCAGCGCGGGACCACGTGGTAGTGCAGGTGGTCCGCGATGCCCGCGCCGGCGACCCGGCCGAGGTTCATGCCGAGGTTCATGCCGTCGGGGCGGTACGCGCGGCGGACCGCCGCGACGGCTCGCCTGAGCTCGTCGTGGAGGTCGGCGAAGTCCTCCGGAGCGAGGTCCTCGAGCGCGGCAACGTGGGCGCGCGGGATCACGAGGACGTGCCCGTTGTTGTAGGGGTAGCGGTTGAGCAGCGTGAAGGACCGCGGTGCGCGGTGCGCGAGCAGGTTGACGCGCTCGCGCTCCTCCCCTTCCTCTGCCGGGAAGTCACAGAAGATGCAGCCCGGCTTCTTCGGCGCTTCGATGAACTCCATCCGCCAGGGCGCCCACAGCGGCTTCTCCACGGTTCCTCCTCGCGCCGGTCGCTCCGCCCCGACGTCCGCGGCGCCCGGGTCACCGGGCCAGGTAGTACAGTCCCGGACTGTCGGCGGACACCGACTCCCGGTGGACCTCGGCCCGGACGGCGTCGGCGAAGGACTCGGCCACCTTCTGCGCCATCCCGCCCATGAGCTCCTCCAGGAAGCGCGCGCGCTCGTCCGGCGGGTACACGAGCCGCGGCTCGCCCTTGAGCTCCGCCATGTCCTTCGCCAGGTCCACCGCGTCCTGGAAGCCGCCGAGCTCGTCGACGAGCCCGAGCTCCTGCGCCTGCTCCCCGGTCACCACCCGTCCGTCGGCGAACTTCTGGACCTGCTCGGTGGTGAGGTTGCGACCCTCGGCTACGGCCTGGATGAACTGCTTGTGGATACGGTCGGCCAGGTCCTGCCAGTAGGCCCGGTCCTCCGGCGAGAACTCGCGGAAGGGGCTGCCGGCGTCCTTCAGCTTGCCGGCGGTGACCGTGTTGACGTGGACGTTCCACCGGTCGAGCAACCCCTTCACGTTCGGGAACGCGCTGATGACGCCGATCGACCCGGTGAGCGTGCCGGGCTCGGCCACGATGCGGTCGCAGCCCATGGCGACGAGCAGGCCCCCGGAGGCGGCGATGTTGCCCATCGCGCACACCACCACCTTGTCCTCGGCGAGCTTTCGGACCCCGTCGAGGATCTCCTGGCTCGTGCCCACGGCGCCGCCCGGCGAGTCGATGCGGACGACCACCGCCTTCATGTCGGAGTCGTCCCCGTAGCGCTTCAGGAGCTTCAGAACCGGCTCCGATTCGACCGACCCTCTCCCGCCCATGCCGATCGGGCCCTTGATGTCCACGACGCCGATGCGCGGCCCGGACGCGAGCCGCGGGGACTCCCCCTTCACCGCGCTGTAGGCGAGCCAGAGGAAGGCGAAGAAGACCACGAAGAGCCCGCCGAAGACGAACAGCACCACCGCCAGCGCGGCCCGGTCCCGCCGCGGCGGAGGCTGGGGCGGCTGGGCGGGCCAGGAGGCCCCCCAGGCGGGCGGGGGAGCGCCCCACTGCGGCTGCGCCGGGCCGCCGGGCGGCGGCGCGGCGGGCGTCGCGGCCGCAGGCTGCGGCACCGGGGTCGTCGGCAACGGCTCGTTCGCGTTCTCTTCGGTCATGGGACGTACAAGTAAGCACGTGGAGGGGGGGGCCGCAACCGCGGCGGCCCAAAGACGACGGGGAGCCAGGTCGCCCCGGCTCCCCGTGCTATTTCACCGCACGCGCCCGCTAGCCCTTGCGGCGGTTGAACTTCTCCATCAGGTCGCCGAGGCGCGCCCGCCCGTCGCCCTGCTTGCGCAGGTACTCGCGGTAGTCGTCGTCGCCCTCGCGCGACAGCGCCTTGATCGACAGGGCCACCTTGCGCTCGTGCGGGTCGATGTCGATGACCTTGACCTCGACCTCCTCGTTTTCCTTCACGACGTCGTGCGGGTTCTCCACTCGCTCGTCGCGCATCTCGGAGACGTGGACCAGCCCCTCGATGCCCGGCTCGATCTCCACGAACGCCCCGAAGTCGGTCACCTTCGTGACCTTGCCCTTGACGCGCGAGCCCACCGGGTGGCGCTCGGAGAGCGTGGTCCAGGGGTCGGCGTGCAGCTGCTTGATGCCGAGGCTGAAGCGCTCGTTCTCGACGTCGATGTTGAGCACCACCGCCTCGACCACGTCGCTCTTCTTGAACTTCTCGCCGGGGTGCTTGATGCGCTCGGTCCAGGAGATGTCGGAGACATGCACGAGCCCGTCGATCCCCTCCTCGACGCCGACGAAGATGCCGAAGTCGGTGACGTTGCGAACCTCGCCCCGGATGACGGACCCGATGGGATACTTGTCCTCGAGCAGGGTCCAGGGGTTCGGCTCGAATCTGCTTCATGCCCAGGCTGATTCGCTTCGCCTTGGGATCGATGTCGAGCACGACTGCCTCGACCGGTTCGCCGGCGTTGAGCAGCTTCGAGGGGTGCTTCACCCTCTTCGTCCAGCTCATCTCGGAGACGTGGACCAGGCCCTCGACGCCCTGCTCGAGCTCGATGAAGGCGCCGTAGTCGGTGAGGCTCACCACCTTGCCCTTGACGCGGGTCCCGACCGGGTACTTCTCGTCGGCCCGGTGCCACGGGTCCTCCTGGATCTGCTTCAGGCCCAGGCTGACGCGCTCGCTGGCGGGGTCGAACTTGAGGACCACCACCCGGACGTCCTGGCCCACCTCGAACATCTCGCTCGGGTGCCCGATGCGGCCCCAGCTCATGTCGGTCACGTGGAGCAGGCCATCGATGCCGCCGAAGTCGATGAAGGCGCCGTAATCGGTGAGGTTCTTCACGACCCCCTTCAGGACGGCGCCCTCCTTCAGGTTCTTGAGCGTCTCCTTCTTCAGCTCCTCGCGCTCCTTCTCGAGGAGGACGCGGCGGGACAGGACGATGTTGCCCCGCTTCTTGTTGAACTTGATGACCTTGAACTTGAACTTCTCCCCGATGAGCTTGTCGAGGTTGCGGACCGGGCGGATGTCAACCTGCGAGCCCGGGAGGAACGCCTTCACCCCGATGTCGACGGAGAGGCCGCCCTTGACGCGGCCGACGATGACGCCCTCGACGAGTTCGTCCCGCTCGCAGGCGGCCGAGATCTCGTCCCAGATGCGCATCTTGTCGGCCTTCTCCTTGGAGAGGACGACCATGCCGGTGTCGTTCTCGCGCGACTCGACGAGCACGTCCACGCGGTCCCCGACCTTCACGAGCGGCTCGCCGCCCGGGACGGGGACAAACTCGTTGAGGGGCACCTGGCCCTCGGACTTGTAGCCGATGTCCACGACCACGTAGTCCTTCGCGATCTGGATCACGGTGCCGCTGACGACGCGGCCCTCCTCGACCTGTCCGGTGCGGGCCTCGCTCTCGGCGAACAGCTTGGCGAAGTCCTCTGTCTCCTGCTCGGACGGACGGATAGTCTGATTCTCCATTCGATTGAAACCCGGTTTCTGTGGGCTGGCGCCGGCGGGCGGGGATGATTCGGCTGCTGCCCGGGTTGTGCCGGCGGAAGCTGCGTTGCCCCCTCATCTCGGTGCGCATCCGCGCCCCGGGGATCGAGGGATCGGACGGGCCGCCGGGACCTCCCCGGCGACGAAGATGCGGCAAGCTACACGGGCGGGATCACTGCGTCAAGCCACGGGGGTCAGCGGAACGACCCGAGTCGAGCCGCCACGCCCTCGATCACCCAGTCGGGGGTGGAGGCCCCGGCGCTGACGCCGACCACCCGGCACCGCTCGAACCACTCGGGGCGGAGCTCCTCCTCCGTCTCGACGTGCCACGTTCTCGGCTGGATCTCCCGGCAGATCTCCGCCAAGTGGCGGGTGTTGGCGCTGTTGCGCCCGCCGACCACCACCACCGCGTCGACCTCGGCGGCAAGCTGACGGGCGTCGGCCTGGCGCTCGTCGGTGTCGGCGCAGATGGTGTTCACCGCACGGACCTCCTTGTGCCGGAGCGCGAGCGCTCCGACGACCCGCTCGAAGTCGGCGCCGATGCAGGTCGTCTGTGCGATGACCGCGACCTTCTTCGCCTCGATGGAGGGGATCTCGGCACCCGGCTTCACGACCGTGCACGGCCCCTCGGCGTAGCTCACCACGCCCTTCACCTCGGCGTGGTTGGGGTCGCCGACGATGACGAGGTGGTAGCCCTGGCGCGACAGCCGCTGGGCCATGGCCTGTGGGTACTTCACGTAGGGACAGGTCCCATCGACGACCTCGAGGCCCCGCTCCCGCGCCGCCTCGAGCTCGGGCTTCACCGCGCCGTGGGTGCGCACGACCACCGTGGTCCCCCCCTCGACCTCGGCCACGCGCTCGGCGGTTCCGACCCCCATCTCCCGGGTCCGCGCCACGAACTGGGGATTGTGGATGATGGGCCCGAGCGTCACGACCGGGCCCTGCCGATCTTCGGCGACCACCATGAGCTGGTCGACCGTCCGCCGAACGCCCCAGCAAAACCCCGCGGTACTGGCGATCTTCACCTGCATCGACAACCTCCGAGCCCCATCTATAACGGCCAGTGGCTCCGGGGCCAGCCAGGGGGGTTCACGGGCGCCGGAGCGCCTCGACCCGCTCGGCCAGCCGATCCACCACCTCGTCGAGCGAGAGCCCGGTCGAGTCGAGGACCACCGCGTCGTGCGCGGGCTTCAGCGGGGCGAGCTCGCGCGAGCTGTCGTCGCGGTCGCGCTTCAGCTGCTCGGCGAGGACCACCTCGAAGGAGGAGGAGTCGCCCTTCGCCTGCAGCTCGCGGAAACGCCGCCGCGCCCGCACCTCGGCCGAGGCCGTGAGGAAGAACTTGGCGTCGGCGTCCGGAAACACCACCGTCCCGATGTCCCGGCCCTCGAGCACCGCCCCCCGGTTGCCGGGGGCGGTGGCGAGCCGACGCTGCAGTTCGAGCAGACCGGCGCGGACCACCGGCCGGGCCGAGACCGCGCTCGCCCCGAGCGACATGGGCGGAGTGCGGATGGCCTGCGAGACGTCCTCTTCCCCGAGGAGCACCCGCTGCCCCCTCGCCTCGTCGCCTGGCGGGGGCGGCTCGAACCGGATGCGCACGGCCGGGAGGAGCGCGGCGAGTCCCCCGTCGTCGTCGAAGGCCACGTTGGCCCGGCTCGCGGCGAGCGCCACG
This sequence comes from uncultured delta proteobacterium, assembly GCA_963754915.1. Classification (GTDB taxonomy): domain Bacteria; phylum Myxococcota; class Myxococcia; order Myxococcales; family Anaeromyxobacteraceae; genus DATJZG01. The sequence continues at coordinate 9,277 of CAVWHZ010000005.1, forward strand.
GTGCGGTAGATGGCCCCGGTGTCGACGAGCGCGAAGCCGAGCCTCGCCGCCAGCCGGCGCGACGCCGTGCTCTTCCCCGCCCCGGCGGGTCCGTCGATGGCCACAATGAGCGGGCGGGCCGCCATCACCGCCCCAGGACCTTCTTCAGGGCGGCGATCGCCTTCTCGTTCTCCGCGCGCGTCCCGACCGTGATCCGCTGCGCGGTAGGGAATCCGTACCCTCCCATGGGCCGGACCACGACGCCTTCCCGGAGCAGGGCCTCGAAGAGCTCGCGGCCGGGCGTGCCGGGAAAGTCGGCGAAGAGGAAGTTCCCCTGCGAGGGCACCACGTTGGCGCCGAGCGCGGCGACGGCGGCGGCGAGGCGGGGCCGCTCCGAGCGAACGAGCTCCCTGCTGCGCTCCACGTGCGCGTCGTCGGATAGGGCGGCCACGCCGGCCGCCTGCGCGACGAGGTTCACGTTGAACGGAGCTCGCACCCGGTCGAGATACCCCGCCACCTCCGAGCGGGCGAAGCCGTAGCCGAGGCGGAGTCCCGCGAGACCGTAGATCTTCGAGAAGGTGCGCAGCACGACCAGGTTCGGGAAGCGGCGGCGCAGGGAGAGCGAGTCCTGAAACCCCGCTACGTCCACGAACTCGACGTAGGCCTCGTCGAGAACGACGAGCGCGGACCTCGGAACGGCCTCGAGGAACGACACGAGCTCGCCCTCCAGGAACCAGGTCCCGGTCGGGTTGTCGGGGTTCGCCAGGAAGACGACCTTGGTCCGCGGGGACAGCCGCGTGCGAATGGCGTCGAGGTCGTAGTGGAAGCGGTCCCGCATCGGCGCCTCGACGATCCTTCGTCCGTGGGCCTGGGCAGCGAGCCGGTAGGCGACGAAGCTCTGGGCGCTCGTCAGCACCTCCTCGCCCTCGAGCACGAAGGTGCGCACGATGAGCTCGATGAGCTCGTTCGACCCGTTTCCGACCACCACCTCTCCGGCCGGCACGCCAAACCTGGCGGCGATGGCGCCCCGCAGGTAGAAGGCGCTCCCGTCCGGGTAGAGGTGCATGCGCGCGGCGGCCTCGCGTGCCGCGGCGAGCCCCTTCGGCGACGGGCCGAGCGCGTTCTCGTTGGAGGCGAGCTTCGCGACGTCGCGGACGCCGTACTCCCGCTCCACCTCCTCGATCGGCTTTCCGGGGACGTACGGCTGCAGCGACTCGACGTTGGGCGGGACGAGGGCCATGGGCCGCTCTCATATCACCGCTCGTCGCGGGCGGAGAAGCCCGGGCGGCGCCGCCGGGGCTACTCCTCGGTCGTGAACACTCCCATGGCCCGGAACTTCTGGTAGCGCTGCTTCACGATCTGCTCCGGGCTGAGCGGCTTCAGCTCCCCGAGCTGCCGCCGCAAGGCCGCGGCCACGTTCTCCCCGGTGAGCTTGGGGTCTCGGTGCGCGCCACCGGGCGCCTCCTTCACCACCTCGTCGACGATGCCGAAGGCGACGAGGTCGCGAGCGGTGAGCTTCAAGTTCTCCGCCGACTTCTGGGCCTTGGTGGCATCCCGGTAAAGGATGGAGCTGCAGCTCTCCGGCGAGATGACGGAGTAGGTCGAGTACTCGAGCATGAGGATCCGGCTCGTCACCCCGAGCGCTAGCGCTCCGCCCGAGCCGCCCTCGCCGATCACGACCGAAATCGACGGCACGCCCAGGGAGGCCATCACCTCGAGGTTGACGGCGATCGCCTCGGCCTGGCCGCGCTCCTCGGCGCCAATGCCGGGGTACGCACCGGGGGTGTCGATGAAGGTGATGAGCGGGCGGCGGAAGCGTTCGGCAAGGTCGTAGAGCCTGCGCGCCTTGCGGTAGCCCTCGGGGCGGGGCATGCCGAAGTTGCGCAGCATGTTCTCCTTCGTGCCGCGTCCCTTCTGCTCGCCAACCACCATCACCGGCTCGCCATCGAACCGGGCCATGCCCGCCACGATGGCGTGGTCGGCGCCGAACCGCCGGTCGCCTTCGATCTCGAACCAATCGGTGAAGAGCTGCTGGATGTAGTCCAGCGTGTAGGGCCGGTTGGGGTGGCGGGCCATCTGCACGGTCTGCCAGCGCGTCAGGTCCCGGAAGATCTCCGCCTGGAGCTTCTTGGCCTTCCGCTCGAGCTTCAGGATCTCGTCCGTGAAGTCCACGCCGGCGCCGCCGGAGAGCTGCTTCAGCTCCTCGATCTTGGACTCCAGGGCGACGAGCGGCTTCTCGAACTCGATGGTGTAGGACACTCGGGGGGCCACGGGCCGGCGTTATAGCACGCGGCGACCGGAATTCACGGCGCAGTGCGGCAGAGCTCCGCGACCGCGCCTGCCTCGACGGGAGGTCCCAGCCACTGCAAGTCTGGCTCTCGCCGCAGCCAGATCACCTGTCGGCGCGCGTACCGTCGGTGCCCGACGGCGATGCGGCGCGCGAGCTCTTCGATGACGATCTCTCCCCGGGCACAGGCTGCCGCGTCCGCGTACCCGATGGGGAGCTTCGGGAGGGCCGCCCCGAAGCGGGCGAGCATGTGCCGCGCCTCCTCGACGATCCCCCCGGCAGCGATGGCGCCGGCCCGCGCATCGATGCGACGGTGGAGTTCTGCGCGCGGGACGTCGAGCGCCAGCAACCGGAACCGGTAGCGCCGCGGGGCGAACCGGTGCGCGGCGAAGAGTTCGCTCTGCGTGCGCCCGCCGGCGGCGATCTCCGAGGGCCCGGATCACGCGAACCAAGTCGTTGGGGCGGATGCGAGATGCCGCGGCCGGGTCGACCGCTGCCAGCCTCGCGTGCAGCGCCGCTCGGCCGGTGCGCTCGGCCTCCGACTCCAGGCGCGCCCGCAGGGCCGGGTCGCGCCCCGGGGCCTCCACCACTCCGTGAAGCAGCGCGCGGAGGTACAGGCCGGTGCCGCCGACGACGAGCGGCAGCCGCCCGCGCGCGGCGATCTCGCTGATCGCCCGGTCGGCGAGCGCTGCCCAGCGCACCGCGTCCATCCCCTCCCCTGGCTCCGCCAGGTCGAGCAGGTGGTGCGGCACGGTCGCGCGTTCCTCTGCCGTGGGCTTCGCCGTGCCGACGTCGAGCCCGCGATAGATCTGCTGGGAATCCGCCGAGACGATCTCGGCCCCGATCCGCGCGGCCACCTCGATCGCGAGCCGCGTCTTGCCCGAGGCGGTGGGGCCGGCGAGGACGGCGATGGCGATGGAGGAGGCCTCGGCCACGCGGCTCCGGCGCCTAGGCGGCTCCCGCGCGGAACCGCGCCGCGAGCCCGGACAGGTCGACGGACGACTCCTCCCGCGTCTGCAGGTCCTTCAACTTGGCCTGACCGCTCGCCACTTCCGCGGAACCGAGGACGACCGCGAAGCGGGCGCCGACGCGCTCGGCCTGCTTGAACTGGGCCTTCAGCTTGCCGCCGCGGGCGTCGAGGTCGCAGGCGATCCCGGCGCGCCGCAGCTCGGCGGCGCGGCGCATCGCCTCGCGTCGCCCGTCCCCGTCGGCAGTGACGAAGAACACCTCGGGACGCAGGTCGGGAACGGGTCGCCCGGCGGCCTCGAGGATGAGCGCGAGCCGCTCCTCCCCGAGCGCGAAGCCGATGCCGGGAGTCGCTGGGCCACCGAGCGTCTCGACGAGGCCGTCGTACCGGCCGCCTCCCGCCACCGCGGACTGCGAGCCGAGCGCGTCACTCGTGAACTCATAGGCAGTGCGGACGTAGTAGTCGAGCCCGCGAACGAGCCGCGGGTTCACGACGTGGCGCACCCCGAGGTCGTCGAGGCCCTGGCGCACGGCCTCGAAGTGGGCCCGGCACCCGTCGCAGAGCCGGTCGATCAGCCGCGGGGCCCCCTCCAGCACGGGCTGGCAACTCTCCACCTTGCAGTCGAGGACGCGAAGGGGGTTCTTCTCGGCGCGCTCGCGGCAGTCCGCGCATAGCCTGCCGGCGTTCCCGGCCAGGTACGCGCGGAGCTCGGCCAGGTACGCCGGGCGGCAGGTCCCGTCCCCGACGCTGTTCACCTGCACGGCCGGCGCCACGCCGAGCCGCCGGAACAGGTCGTCGAGCATCGCGATCTGCTCCACGTCGATCCAGGGCTCGGCAACCCCGAAGGACTCCACGCCGATCTGGTGGAACTGGCGGTAGCGACCCTTCTGCGGCCGCTCGCGGCGGAACATCGGGCCGACGTAGTACCACTTCTGCGGTCCCTCGACGTGAGCCCCGTGCTCGATGTAGGCGCGCACCGTCCCCGCCGTGCCCTCGGGGCGCAGGGCGAGCTTCTCCTCGCCCTTGTCCTCGAAGACGTACATCTCCTTGTTCACGATGTCGGTGGCCTCGCCGACGCCCCGGGCGAACAGCGCGTAGGGCTCGACCACCGGCGTGCGCACCTCGCGATAGCCGTAGAGGCCAAAGACGTGTCTCGCCACGCGCTCGATCTCCTGCCACCGGCCGACGGAGCCAGGCAGGAGGTCGTTCATTCCCTTCACGCCGGAGATCTTCACCCGTGGGTTTCTAGACGAAGGCCCCCCGGCGGTCAAACGGCGCGGCGCGCGTGCGCCGCGCCTGCTCGTCGAGCCGCACGCGTCCTCGACAGCTCGCCACAGGCGGGAGCTCGCGGCGTTCCCCCATCTCGTCCCGGCGACAATCCCCGGCCGCACCGCCCGGTCTCGGACGTTGGCCGACCGGGATGATCCGGCACGGGGCGCCTAAGGTCGGGAGGGGAAGGACCGCGGAAGGCGACCGCCCTCGGTAGGCGCGCAGGAAGGTGGCCCCAACCCGGTGCGCTCACGCCACTCGGCCCTGCGCGGGCCCGCCGATGGGCTGGCCCACGCGGACCGCGGTGCCGGCGGAGAGCGCCGGGGATAGCTTCACCCGACCCGCCTCGAAGAGCAGGATCACCGTCGATCCCATCTCGAAGGCACCGAGCTCATCGCCCTTCTCCACGGGGATGGGCGTGGCGTAATCGTGGCCTTGCGGCCGCGCGCCGGGGCGGTTCGTCCTCGGGACCGCGGGGTCGTAGCTCGCGCGCACCCGCCCCACGATGGTCGCCCCCACCGCCACGATGGCGACCCGACCGAGCGGCGAGTCGAGAAGCGTGACGAGCCGCTCGTTCACGGTGAATAGGCCCGGCACCTGGGCGACCGAGGCGGCGTTCACGGGCCACAGCAGCCCGGGCACGTAGCGCCAGCCGGCGACCTTCCCCGCGAGCGGGAAGTGGATGCGGTGGTAGTCCCTGGGGGAGAGGTAGAGGGTGACATAGGTACCGCCGGCGAAGCGCCGGCCCAGGTCCGGGTCGCCGACGAGTGCCGCCACGCCGTAGTCGATGCCCTTCGCCTGGACGAGCCTGCCCTCGAGTGCCACCCCCGCCTGGGACACCACGGCATCCACCGGGGAGACCGCCACCTCGTCACCCGGGGCCACCGGTCGAAGACCTGGCCGCAGCGGCCGCGCGAAGAACTCCCCGAAGGTCCCGAAGGACGACAGGTCCCCGCACTCGGCGAGGTCGACGCCGTAGCGCCTCGCGAAGGCCTGCATGACCCACGAGCCGACCGGCCGAGGCAGCCGCAGGCGCGTGACGGCGCCGACCAGCCGCGAGAGGGCGCTCTTGGGAACGACGCGCATGGCCGCGATGAAGGTCCGGTCGCTCACCCGGCGAAGTGTAGACCAGGATTCGCGCCTTGCGGCCGCGAACCGCCCGGCGGGCGATCAGGCACACCACCCGGGGTTGACGGCGCGCGGGGCCCGTCGCAGTCTCCGGCGCGGAGGCCAGTTCATGGATGCGATCCGCGCACCTCGAGGCAACGCCCTCTCCTGCCGGGGATGGGTGCAGGAGGCAGCGCTGCGAATGCTCATGAACAACCTCGACCCGGAGGTCGCCGAGCGCCCAGAGGACCTCGTCGTCTACGGCGGCACCGGCAAGGCGGCGCGCGACTGGGAGAGCTACCATCGAATCACGGCCTCGCTCCGGGAACTCGGCGACGACGAGACCCTCCTCGTGCAGAGCGGGAAGCCGGTGGGGGTGGTCGGCACGCACCCCGACGCGCCGCGCGTGCTCATCGCCAACTCCAACCTGGTGCCGCGCTGGGGCACCTGGGAGCACTTCTGGGACCTGGAGCGGCGCGGCCTCATGATGTACGGACAGATGACCGCCGGCTCCTGGATCTACATCGGTAGCCAGGGCATCCTGCAGGGCACCTACGAGACGTTCGCCCAGGCCGGCAGGACCCACTTCGGCTCGGACGACCTCTCCGGCCGCCTGATCCTGTCCGGGGGCCTAGGCGGCATGGGCGGGGCGCAGCCGCTCGCTGCGACGATGCTCGGCGCCGCCTTCCTGGGCGTGGACGTGGATCCGGACCGGGTCCGAAAGCGGCTCGACAGCGGCTACCTCGACGAGGCCGCCGACTCCCTCGACGACGCCCTGCGGCGGCTCGACGCCGCTCGGCGGGAGCGGAGGCCGCTCTCCGTGGGGGTGGTGGGAAACGCGGCCTCCGTCTTCCCCGAGATCGCTCGCCGTGGGATTGCGCCCGACCTCGTCACCGACCAGACCTCGGCACACAATCCTCTCCACGGCTACGTCCCCGACGGGGTCTCTCTCGCCGAGGTCGCCCGGCTGCGCGAGAGCGATCCGGCGGGGGTGGTGCGCCGCGCCAAGGAGTCCATGGCGAAGCAGGTCGCCGCGATGCTCGCCATGGGCAAGGCGGGCAGCCACGTCTTCGACTACGGGAACAACCTGCGCGCGGGCGCCCGCGATGCCGGCCTCGCCGACGCGTTCGCTTACCCCGGGTTCGTTCCCGCCTACATCCGACCGCTGTTCTGCCGCGGCGAGGGGCCGTTCCGATGGGTGGCGCTGTCGGGTGACCCGGCCGACATCCATCGCACCGACGAGGCGGTGGCCCGACTGTTCCCGGAGAAGCAGGGACTCGTCCGCTGGCTCGACCTGGCGAGGCGCAAGGTCCACTTCCAGGGCCTGCCGGCCCGCATCTGCTGGCTTGGCTATGGCGAGCGCGACCGGGCCGGCGCTCTCTTCAACGAGCTCGTGCGGCGCGGCGAGGTTCGGGCCCCCATCGTCATCGGAAGGGACCACCTCGACTGCGGTTCGGTGGCCTCGCCACATCGGGAGACGGAGGCCATGAAGGACGGCTCGGACGCCGTGGCCGACTGGCCGATCCTGAACGCGCTGCTCAACGCGGTGAACGGCGCGTCGTGGGTGAGCTTCCACCACGGCGGCGGGGTCGGGATCGGCTACTCCCTCCATGCGGGCCAGGTGATCGTCGCCGATGGGACCGAGGCGGCGGGCCGCCGCCTGGAGCGAGTGCTCCGGGGCGACCCGGCCATGGGCGTGCTCCGGCACGCCGACGCAGGCTACGAGGACGCTCGCTCCGTCGCCCGCGAGCGGGGCGTGAAGATCCCGGCCGGGCGGGACCTCCCGTGACCGCCCTCCGCCCGGTCGCCACGCTCGTCATCCGGCGCGCTCTCGTCGCCACCTGCGACCGCGGCGCCTCCGACCCGGGACTGCTCGAGGACCACGCCATCGCGGTGGAGGGTCGGCTCGTGGTCTGGATCGGCCCGGACGCGGACCTCGAGGAGGCGACCGAGCTGGAAGGGGCGCGCCAGGTCGATGCCCGGGGACGCCTGGTGACGCCCGGGCTCGTGGACTGCCACACGCACCTCGTCTTCGGCGACGACGGGAGCCGTGCGGAGGAATTTGCCCGACTCGCGGCCGGCGAGAGCTACGAGAGCCTGGCCCAGGCGGGTGGCGGGATCCTCGCCACCGCCCGCGCCACCCGCGCCGCCGGGGACGAAGACCTCATCTGGGGTGCCGTGGCCCGCGCGCGCCGACTGCTTGCCCGCGGCGTCACCACCGTCGAGGTGAAGAGCGGCTATGGCCTCTCGGTCGCGGAGGAACTGCGCCTGCTCCGGGTGATCCGCGAGGTAGCCCGCGCCCTGGCCGGGGAGATGACGGTAGTGCCCACGCTGCTCGCCGCGCACACCATTCCGCCGGACTGCGCGGGAGGGCGGGAGGGATGGCTCCGCCGCGCGACCGAGGAGCTCATCCCGGTCGCCGCGGGCGAGCGGCTCGCCGCGTTCTGCGACGCCTTCGTCGCCCCGACGGCGTTCTCGATCGAGGAGGCGAGGCACGTGCTCGCCGCCGGCAAGGCCTTTGGCCTCGTGCCGCGCCTCCACGCCGACCAGCTCCGCTGCGACGGGGCCGCCGCCCTCGCAGCCGAGATGGGCGCCTCCTCGGCGGACCACCTCGAACACGTGGACGACGCCGGGATCGGCGCCCTGGCCCGCACCGGCACCGTTGGCGGCCTCCTCCCCGTGTCCACGCTCTTCACGCGCGGCCGCCGCTACGCCCCGGGGCGCCGCCTCCTGGACAGCGGCGCCGCCGTTGCCTTGTCCACCAACCTCAACCCGGGAACGGCCATGAGCGAAAACGTGGGCCTGACCCTGTCGCTCGCCTGCCTGGAGTGCGGCCTCACCCCGGCAGAGGCGCTCGTCGGGTTCACGGCCGGCGGGGCGCAGGCGCTTCGCCTCGCCGACGCGGGGCGCCTGCTCGTGGGGCAGGATGCCGACCTGGTGGTATGGGGCGCGCGCTCACCCGCGCACCTCGCCTGGCACCTCGGCGTGAACCACGCCCTCCTCGTCGCCAAGGCCGGGCGCGTCGTGCACCAAGCCGAGGGCTGGACCGCGGCGGACTGCGCGGCCTAGCACCGCCGGGGGCGCCACCTCGGGTAACATGGCATCATGCGGCTCGGGCTCGTCTCCGACACCCACGGGCTCTTCGACCCGAAGCTCCCCCTCGTCTTTGGCGGCTGCGACCTCCTGCTGCATGCCGGCGACGTCACCCACGCGGCCGTCCTGGACGAGCTTCGCCGCATCGCGCCGGTGCGCGCCGTCCGGGGCAACAACGACGCGGGGCCGTTCGGCGAGTCGCTCCCCGAGGCGGAGCGGATCCCGGTCGAGGGGATCCGCATCCTGCTCGTGCACGAGGCCCGCCCCGACCAGCCCTCCCCCGCCCTGGAGCGCCTCATCGACCGCGAGCCGGTGGACCTGGTGGTGCATGGCCACTCCCACCGGCCCGGCACCGCCCGCCTGGGCCCGCTCCTCTTTCTCAACCCTGGCAGTGCAGGGCCGCGGCGATTCTCGCTGCCTCGCTCGGCGTGCGTCCTCGCCGTCTCCGGCCGCCAGTTGACGGCCTGCTGGTGGGACCTGGGGCGCGACCCCGCGGTGCCACTGCGCGAGCCGTTCGCGACGGGACTCTGACGTGGCACGATGGGGTCGTGCGCCTCCCCGAACCGCCAAGCTTGCTGCGATCCGTCGGGTTCGACGACGCGCCCTTCCAGCGCCGGCGCGGAGGCCTCGCCCACCTGGCAGGAGTCGTCTGCTCGGGGACGAGGTTCGAGGGGATGGTGTGGGGACGGCTCCGCCAGGACGGCTGGGATTCCACCGATTCGATCGCCCGTCTGCTCGCGGGAGGGAAGTTCCTGCCCCAGATCCACCTCGTGCTGCTCGATGGGATCTCGTTCGGCGGGTTCAACCTCGTCGACCTGCCGACGCTCGCAGCACGGCTCGGTCGCCCCTGTGTGGCGGTGATGCGGCGGGCGCCGGACCTCGCCGCGGTGGAGCGCGCCCTCGGGCGTCTCGCGCGACCGGAGCGGCGACTGCGCCTGCTCGCGCGCGCCGGGCCGGTCTACTCCCGGCCTCCCTTCCACTTCCAGGTTGCCGGTGCCGACGCCGAGGAGGTGGCCCGGGCCCTCGGGCGACTCACCGACCGCGGCCACGTCCCGGAGCCGCTGCGGCTCGCCCACCTGGTCGGCGCCGCCGTGCGGATCGGGGAGAGCGGGCGGCGGGCCTGAGAGGGCGTGGCGAGCGCGCCTGGCCCCCGCGGCTTAGGATCCGACCGGTCATGTGCCGCCTCTTCGGACAGCTGGCAGACCCGCGCTACGACGTCCACGAACCCCTGTGCAGCGCCGAGAACGCGCTTCGCACCCAGTCGCACAAGCACCCTCACGGCTGGGGCATCGCCTGGTACGAGGGGCGCGTCCCCCGGGTGCGCCGCGGGGTCATGGCAGCGCACGCCGACGAGGACTTCGTCCGCGCGGCGCGACGCGCTCGCTCCCACCTCGTCGTGGCACACGTGCGCGACGCCAGCGTCGGCAGGGTGGCGCTCGAGAACACCCATCCCTTCGTAGCCGGGCCATGGGTGTTTGCGCACAACGGCACGGTCGCACGGTTCAGAAGATCGCGCGCCGTGCGGGAAGCCCTGGAGCGCGGAGATCGCCCCGCGCCTCCGCGCTCGCATCCGGGGCGACACTGACAGCGAGCGATGCTTCCTCCTTTTCCTGACGCGCCTCGCGGCCCACTCCCGGCGCGGGCCTCCCGGCCTCGAGGCGGTCCGCGACGCCCTTGCCGAGGTCGTGCAGGTCGTGTCGGGCGTCGCGGATCGGGGGGACGCCCGCTCGACCCTCAACTTCCTCGTGTCGGACGGGCGCCTGCTCGCCGCCTGCCGTCACCTGAAGCCGCTCCACGTCGCGCCGAGCGCCGGCAGCGGGCACATCCTCGCCCTGGCGAGCGAGCCAATCGGGCGCACGGGGTGGGAGGAGGTCCCCGAGGACGCGTTCGTCGGCGTCGACCGCTCGCTGCGCGTCCTTCGGGGCCCCCTCTTCGCGAGCGCAGGCCCTCGCCACGGGACGGCGACCGCCGCTCCGCGGGCGGGCCCGCCCTCGTAGCTCCGCGCCCGCGCGGCGCGAGCCTCTGGCGCCGGTAGCCGCGCCGCGGGCTCAGCGTACCGCGGGGCCTCCGGGCCTGGCGGGACCCCGCCGCCGCGACGCCGTCCGCTCGGCGGCGAGCACGCGGGCGAGCGCGGCCGGCCGGGTCCCCGTGCCAACGACCTGCAGGTGGCGGACTCGCGGGAGCCGCGCGTCGTGGGAGAAGCGGATCTCGAGCCGCTCGTCGGGCAGCGACCCCGGGCACCCGGTCCGCCCACTCGACGAGGACCGCGCCCTCGCCGCCGAGCAGGTCGAGGAAGCCCGTGGCGTAGAGCTCGTCGAAGTCCGCCAACGCGGTAGAGGTCGGCGTGGTGGACGGGCAGCCGCCCCCGGTAGGTGGCGACGATGGCGAAGGACGGGCTCGCGACCTCGGCGTCGGGGACGCCCGCGCCCCGGCATGTCCCGCGGACGAGCTGGGTCTTCCCGGCACCGAGCTCGCCCACGAGCGCCACCACGTCGCCCGGCGCCAGGAGCCGTCCCAGGCGCTCGCCGAGCGAGAAGGTCCCGCGCGCCGAACGGCTGACGCGCCGGAGGCATGGCGCGCGCCGGACCGGCCATCACCGGCCCCACTCGGCCCAGACGGCCCCGAGCGCCTCGGCGACGTCTCCGGCCGACGAGCCCGCGCTGCCCGAGCCGCTGCGCGGCGAAGTCGCCGGCCCGCCCGTGCACCCAGGCCGCGGCCCGCGCGGCGTCCCGGACGGGAATGTGGCTCGCCGAGCAGCGCGCCGGCGAGGCCGGCGAGCACGTCCCCGGTTCCGCCGGTGGCCATGCCCGGGTTGCCGGTGAGCACGACGGCGGGGATGGTGTCCGGGTCCGCCACCACTGTGTGCGCCCCCTTGAGGATGACCACCGCGCCCCATTCGCGCGACTTTCTCTGTGCCACCTCGAGCCGGTCCGCCTGGACCTCCTCGACGCTCGTGCCCGAGCAGGCGGGCCATCTCGCCCGGGTGCGGCGTCATCACCACCGGCGACCAGCGAGCCACCGCCGCGATGAGGCCGGGGTGCTCGGCGAAGGCATTCAGCGCGTCGGCGTCGAGCACCGCCGGGATCTGCAGCCGCTCGAGGAGATCGCGGATGAGTGGCCCGGTCTCCGGGCCGCGCGGGATGCCCGGGCCGATGACGACGGCGTCCATGTCCTTCGCGGCTGCGACGAGCTGCGGAAGGTCGGCGCGCCCGAGCGGGCCTTGGCCCGGGAGCGGGTGGCTCATCGCCTCCGGCCGCCCCGCGAGCGCGAGCGGGAACACCTCCGGGCGGGCCGCCAGGGTGACGAGGCCGGCGCCGCCGCGGAGCGCACCGGCGAGGGCGAGGTGGGCGGCTCCGGTCCTGCCCGGGGACCCGGCCACCACGAGCACGCGCCCGGCCTCACCCTTGTGCGCCTCGAGGCCGCGCGGCGGCACGAGCGCGCGCGCCTCGGCATCGGTGAGAACCTCGGCAGTCACCGGGACGCGAGCGGCAGCGGCGGCCGGGATCCCGATGTCCACCACGTTGACCTCGCCGGCGTATTCGGCACCGGGGTAGACCACGAGTCCCTTCTTCTGAAAGGCGAGCGTGACGGTCCGGTCGGCGCGCACCGCCACCTCCAGCGGGTGCCCGGTGTCGGCCGAGAGGCCCGACGGAACGTCGACGGAGAGGACCCGCGCGCCCCGCTCCCTGAGTTCCTGGATGCGGGCGATGGCGGCGGCGAAGACCCCCTCCGGCGGCCGCGTCAGCCCGACGCCGAAGATCGCGTCGACGACCACGTCGCCCGGCTCGGCTCCCATCGCGGCGACGGCGGTGGCGTCGGCGATGGGGACGTCCACCTCGTTCGCTTCCTGCCGCATGACCCGGGCCACCGGGCTCATCCCGTCGGGCGGCGCGAGCGCCACGGCGCGCACGTCGCGGCCGGCGCTGCGGAGGATGCGCGCCACCGCGAAGCCATCGCCGCCGTTGTTGCCGGCTCCGCAGACGACGAGGATGCGGCCCCGCGGCGCCGCCATGGCCATGGCGGCGTCCGCGGTGCGCCCGCCCTGCCCGGATCATGAGCGCCAGCGCCGGCACGCCCAGCTCCTGCACGGCGATCCGGTCGATCTCCCGCATCTCGCTCGAGCCGACGATCCTCATGGGGTCCCTCTCACCTTCCAGCACGGCCGCCGCGGCGGCGACGCCTCCGTCGTGGGTCAGCGTCAGGTGCACCTGCGTCACGCCCCGCGTGCGGCGCAGCCTCGGCGGCCACGCCGGTGAGCCGCACCCGCGGCGGCCCCGCCGTCGCGCACCACCTCGACATCGATCCAGCGCACGCCCCGGCGGCGCGCCAAGCGCCTTCACCACCGCCTCCTTGGCTGCGAACCGGGCCGCGTAGCCGTTCGACCGGTCGCGCCTAGGCTCGCAGGTTGCCTGCTCGTCGGGCGTGAAGCAGCGGGCGAGGAAGCGGCGCGCGCGCGCAGGCGGCGCTCCCGCGCCCACCAGCCGCTCGATGCGGGCCACCTCCACGACGTCCAGGCCGAGCCCGAGGATCACGGCGACCCCAGCGCTATCGGCGGTTGGCACCGGCTCACGTCCCGCGCGCTCCTTCGGCACCTTGCGCGAGAAGCGCCTTCATCTCGCCCACGGCGCGCTCCATTCCCACGAGAACGGCCCGGCCCACGATGGCGTGGCCGATGTTGAACTCCTCGATCTCCGAGATGGCCGCCACCGGGAGCACGTTCTGGTAGTTGAGCCCGTGGCCGGCCGCGACCTGGAGCCCCAGCTTGGCGGCGGTCTTGGCGGCGTCCACGATGCGGGCGAGCTCGCGGCGCCGGTCGGCGGGCAGCCGGGCGTCGCAGTAGCGGCCGGTGTGGATCTCCACCACCTGCGCCTCGACGCGGTGCGAGGCCTTGACCTGGTCGAGGTCGGGGTCGATGAACAGCGACACCAGGATGTCGGCGTCGCGAAGCGTCTTGACCACCTTGGATAGCGCGTCCCGGCCGCGGACCACGTCGAGCCCTCCCTCGGTGGTGAGCTCCTCCCTCCGCTCGGGGACCAGCGTCACCTCGTCGGGCCGGGTCTCGTAGGCGATCTTCACCATCTCCTGGGTGGCGGCCATCTCCAGGTTGAGCCGGGTCGACACCGTCTTGCGCATCACCTGGAGGTCGCGGTCCTGGATGTGGCGGCGGTCCTCGCGGAGGTGGATGGTGATCTGGTCGGCCCCGCCGAGCTCGGCGAGCAGCACCGCCGCCACGGGGTCGGGGTAGGCGGCGCGCCGGGCCTGGCGCAGGGTGGCGACGTGGTCGACGTTGACTCCGAGGCGCGCGGGAGACATGGCGCGAATCTACCCCAGAATCCCGCGCGGCTTCCCGTTCCGGACGGGTCCGGCTCAACCGAGTTCCCGGCGGAGTTCCTCGGCGATGCGCTCCGCGTGGGACTGGATGACCGCCGCGTCGGCCCCCTCGACGAGCACCCGGGCCTTGTTCTCCGTTCCGGAGAAGCGCACGAGCACCCGCCCCCCCTCGCCGAGCGACCGCTCCACCTCGGCGATGGCGCGCTGCACGCCGGGAAGGCCGTCGAGCGAGCGCTTCTCCCGCACCTGAACGTTGATCTGCACCTGCGGGACCGGCTCGAAGCAGCGGACGAGCGCCGAGAGGGGCTGCCCGGTTCGCTTCATCACCGCGAGAAGGTTGAGGGCCGCGCACACCCCGTCGCCGGTCGTGACGTGATCGAGGAAGACCAGGTGACCCGACTGCTCGCCGCCGAAGTTGTAGCCGCCCCGGCGCATCTCCTCTACGACGTAGCGGTCGCCGACCTGGGTGCGCGCGCACGGCCCCTCCGAGCTGCGCCAGCGCGCGATCCAGCCCGGCGTTGCTCATCACCGTGGCCACCACCGTCTCCTTCCGCAGCGCGCCGCGGCGCAGGAGGTCTCGCGCCACGACCGCCATGATGGCGTCGCCGTCCACGACCCTGCCCTCCTCGTCTGCCACGATGACCCGGTCGGCGTCTCCGTCGAGCGCGATGCCGATGTCGGCCTTGGCTCGTCGGACCTCCGCGGCCATGCCCTCGGGGTAGACGGCGCCGCAACCGTCGTTGATGTTGCGGCCGTCGGGCTCGACATTGAGCGAGACCACCCGGGCCCCAAGCTCCTCGAAGACGGCCGGCGCGACGTGGTAGGCTCGCGCCGTTGGCGCAGTCGACGACGACCGTCAGCCCGTCGAGGGTGAGCTCCCTGGGGAAGAGCGACTTCAGGAACACCACGTAGCGCCCGATGGCATCGTCGATGCGCTTCGCCTTGCCGATCGAGCTCGGCGGTCGGGCGGAGCTCGTGGAACGCGTCGTCGCCGCGGTCGCCCGGCAGGGCGAGCACCAGTCGCTCGATCTCGAGCTCCGCCTCGTCCGGCAGCTTGAAGCCGGTCCTGTCGAAGAACTTGATGCCGTTGTCCTGATACGGGTTGTGGCTGGCGCTGATCACCACGCCCGCATCGGCTCGCATCGACTGGGTGACGAAGGCGATGCCCGGCGTGGGCAGCGGGCCGCACAGCAGCACGTCCACTCCCATGGAGCAGATCCCGGAAGCGATGGCCTGCTCGAGCATGTACCCCGAGAGGCGGGTGTCCTTGCCGATGACGATGCGGTGCCGGTGCGGGCCGGACCGCACCTTCCACGCGAGCGCCCGGCCGAGCTGCAGCGCGATCTCGGCGGTCATGGGGTGCACGTTCGCCACCCCGCGCACCCCGTCGGTGCCGAAGAGCCGGCGCTGTGCGCCCGCGCTCGCTTCCTTGCCCGGCGTAGCCATCCCTTCCCCTCCCTCGGGTTTTCCCAGTCTAGCTCGCCGCGAGGCCGCGGCCAGCCTGCCGCACCGCAGCCGCCACCCGGGCCGCCTGGCGCGCCGCCGCCACGTCGTGGACGCGGAGGAACGCGGCCCCCGCCAGCACGGCCAGTCGTGACCGCGGCGAGGGTGCCGGGCAGGCGCTCGCCGACCGGCGCCCCGGTGGACGCGGCGAGGAAGCTCTTGCGCGACGGGTCCGACGAGCAGCGGCCGCCCCAGCCTGTGGAGCTCCCCGAGCCGGGCCAGCACCTCCGTGCTCTGCTCGGCGGTCTTGGCGAAGCCTAGACCCGGGTCGAAGATGACGTGGTCCCGCGCGACACCGGCACGCAGGGCGCGCTCGAGCGCGCCCTCGAGCTCGGCCTGCACCTCGCTCGTCACGTCGCCGTAGATCGCCCGCCACTGCATGTCCTGCGGCGTGCCCCGCATGTGCATGAGCACCACCGGAACGGCCGCGGCGGCCACCAGGCTCGGCGAGCGCCGGGTCGGCGAGCGCCTGAACGTCGTTGACCATGCTCGCCCCGGCCTTCAGGGCAGCCCGGGCCACCTCGGCCTTGGACGTGTCGATCGACACCGGCAGGGGGAACCCGACGGTCGAGAGCCGTTCCAGAACCGGGATCACCCGTTGGAGCTCGTCGGCGGCGCTCACGCCGGGAGCGCCCGGCCGGGTCGACTCCCCGCCGATGTCGAGAAGGTCCGCTCCCTCGGCAGCGAGCTGGAGGGCGCGGGACACGGCCTCGTCGGGGTCGAGGAAGAGGCCGCCGTCGGAGAAGGAGTCGGGCGTGACGTTCAGACACGCCCATGATGTACGGCCCTGGAGGGCCGAAGGTCCGGTCCCCGACGCGGATGGGCTCCCAGCTCACCGGCGCCCGGCCGAGGCTAGGCCTTGCCCGGCTCGGCCTTGGGCAGGCCGCCCAGGGCGTCGAGCAGGCCGCGGCTTCTTGGTCTTCTCCTTCTCGCCGCGATCGGCGGGAGGAGGACGACTTGGGCGGCGGCGGCCGGGTGATGGTTCCCGCCCGCCATGAGGACGTCGACGTCGGCGAGCGTCGAGCGTCTCGTGCTCGAGCAGGGCATCGGCGATCTTGTCGAGCTCCTTGCGGTGCTCGGTCAGGACCTTCTTCGCCCGCTCGTACTGCTCGGTGACGATTCGCCGGACCTCGGCGTCGATCTCGCGGGCGGTCTGCTCCGAGTAGGTCTGCGTGGAGGCCATGTCGCGGCCGAGGAAGACCTCGCCCTCCTTCTTGCCGAAGGCGAGCGGCCCCATCTTCTCGCTCATCCCCCACTCGCAGACCATGGCCCGTGCCAGTTCGGTGGCCTGCTCGATGTCGTTGCCGGCGCCGGTGGTCTTCTGGCCGAAGATGATCTCCTCGGCGACCCGCCCGCCCATGAGGATGGCGATCTGGTTCGTGCGCGAACTCCTGGTTGATGTTGAGCCGGTCCTCCTCGGGCAGCTGCTGGGTGAGCCCGAGGGCACGCCCGCGCGGGATGATGGTCACCTTGTGCACCGGGTCGGCGTCCGGGGAGGATCTTCGCCACGAGCGCGTGGCCCGCCTCGTGGACGGCGGTGGTGCGCTTCTCCTTCTCGCTGATGATCATCGAGCGCCGCTCGGTGCCCATGAGCACCTTGTCCTTGGCGAACTCGAAGTCGTCGCCCTCCAGCCGCTCCTTGTTCCTGCGGGCCGCGTACAGCGCCGCCTCGTTCACGAGGTTCTCGAGGTCGGCGCCGGAGAACCCGGGGGTTCCGCGGGCGATCTTGGTGAGATCCACCGGTGGGGTCGAGCGGGGACCTTGCTGGTGTGCACCTTGAGGATGCCCAGGCGCCCGTTCAGGTCGGGCCGCGGCACGACGATGCGCCGGTCGAAGCGGCCGGGGCGCAGGAGCGCCGGGTCGAGCACGTCGGGGCGGTTCGTGGCGGCGATGAGGATGACGCCCTCGTTCGACTCGAAGCCGTCCATCTCCACGAGCAGCTGGTTCAGCGTCTGCTCGCGCTCGTCGTGGCCGCCGCCGAGGCCGGCGCCGCGGTGGCGGCCCACCGCGTCGATCTCGTCGATGAAGATGATGCAGGGGGCGTTCTTCTTGCCCTGCTCGAAGAGGTCGCGCACGCGGCTCGCGCCCACGCCGACGAACATCTCGACGAAGTCGGAGCCGGAGATGGAGAAGAACGGCACGCCCGCCTCGCCGGCGACCGCGCGGGCGAGCAGGGTCTTGCCGGTGCCCGGCGGGCCCATGAGCAGGACGCCCTTGGGGATGCGCCCGCCGAGCCTGGTGAACTTCTTCGGGTCCTTGAGGAACGAGATGATCTCCTCGAGCTCGTCCTTCGACTCGTCGATGCCGGCGACGTCGGCGAAGGTCACCTTGTTGTGATGCTCGGTCATGAGCTTGGCCTTCGACTTGCCGAAGCTCATCGCCTTGCCGCCGCCCGCCTGGAGCTGGCGCATGAAGAAGAAGAAGAGCAGGAACAGGAAGACGAGCGGCAGGTACTGCACGAGCACCGTCACCCAGAAGGAGTTCTGGTCGGGCTTCTCGTAGAGGACCTTGATTCCCTTCTTCTGGAGCTTGTCGAAGATCGTGGCCGAGGCATCGAGCGGTCCCACCGTGTGGAACTCCGTCCCGTCGCGCAGGTGGCCCTGGTAGCTCGTGTCCTTCACGGTGACGTCGCGAACGTCGCCCGCCTCCACCTTGGTACACGAAGTCCGAGAAGGCGAACTCCTTCTGCTCGCGGCCGTGTTGCGCGAAGAACTGGTAGAACGCCACGAACATCAGGATCAGGACGACCCACAGCAGGACGGTCTTGTAGGACTGGCGCAAGGCTTCGTTCCTCTTCCTCGGGCAGCGCAAGCGACCCGCCCGGTTGCCGTCACAATATAACAGCCGGTTCCGCGTCCGCAGTCCGGATTTCGCAGACCTACCCTGGCACCAGCCGCACTTCGAGCCCGGGCACGTCCGCGCGGGCGTCGAGGGCCGGAAGCCACACCACCGTGCCACCGGCGTCGGCGACCACGAGCAACCGGTCGCGCTCCTCGCGGGGGACCTTTCGGTCGATGAGCCAAGACTTGAGCTTCTTCGAGCCGCGGCCGCCCGCCGGGCGGAAGCGATCTCCCGGGCGCCTCTGCCTGAGCCAAAGCGGCCAGGGGACCTCCGCCCCGGGCCCCGCCTCGACCTCGAGCCGCCCTCCCCCGGGAAGCCGGTAGCGGCCGGGTCCAGGGATCTCGAATGGAGCGGCTGGAGTGAAGGCCGCCGGCACCGGCCGGATCTCGAGGACGCCATAGGCGCAGCGGGCCTCGAGGCCGGAGGGCAGCGTCGTCCGCCCGGGCCCCGCCCGGCGCAGCAGGTGGAGCACGGCCTCCACGTGCGCCGCCGAGAGCCCGCGGCGCGATCCGGAGGCGGACCGCCAGAGGTGACGGACGGCCCGGCGGCGAACGGCGAGCGGCTCGGAGCGGGGGCCTCCGATTGCGCGCGTGCGCCGACGACGAGCCTCCGGGCCTTCGCGGAGAGCGCCCGTTCGTCGGAGCGCAGCAGGTCGGCGGCGCGGGCGAGGGAGCGCTCCGCCCGGGCTGACAGGGCGCGCAACACCGGCATCACCTCGCCGCGCACGCGGTTGCGCAGGAAGCGCGGGGTGGCGTTCGTCGGATCCTCGAGGAATGCGAGGCCGCGGGCCGCGAGGTAGGCGAGCACCTCGCCTCGCGAGCGATCGATGAGCGGCCGGACCACATTCCCCGCCGCGGGGGGATGCCGCCAAGGCCGCGGGCACCCGACCCGCGGAGCAGTCGAAGGAGCACCGTCTCGGCCTGGTCGCCTTGCGTGTGCCCGGTAGCGATGCGGGTGGCGCCGCAGCGAGCAGCCTGCTCGCGGAGCGAACGGTACCGGGCGGTGCGAGCCGACGCCTGGACGTTGCCGGGCGCGACCGTCACCGT
>CAVWHZ010000006.1:0-32924 GCA_963754915.1 uncultured delta proteobacterium
GAGCCAAAGCGGCCAGGGGACCTCCGCCCCGGGCCCCGCCTCGACCTCGAGCCGCCCTCCCCCGGGAAGCCGGTAGCGGCCGGGTCCAGGGGATCTCGAATGGAGCGGCTGGAGTGAAGGCCGCCGGCACCGCCGGATCTCGAGGACGCCATAGGCGCAGCGGGCCTCGAGGCCGGAGGGCAGCGTCGTCCGCCCGGGCCCCGCCCGGCGCAGCAGGTGGAGCACGGCCTCCACGTGCGCCGCCGAGAGCCCGCGGCGCGATCCGGAGGCGGACCGCCAGAGGTGACGGACGGCCCGGCGGCGAACGGCGAGCGGCTCGGAGCGGAGGGCCTCCGATTGCGCGCGTGCGCCGACGACGAGCCTCCGGGCCTTCGCGGAGAGCGCCCGTTCGTCGGAGCGCAGCAGGTCGGCGGCGCGGGCGAGGGAGCGCTCCGCCCGGGCTGACAGGGCGCGCAACACCGGCATCACCTCGCCGCGCACGCGGTTGCGCAGGAAGCGCGGGGTGGCGTTCGTCGGATCCTCGAGGAATGCGAGGCCGCGGGCCGCGAGGTAGGCGAGCACCTCGCCTCGCGAGCGATCGATGAGCGGCCGCACCACGTGTCCCCGCCGCGGGGGGATGCCGCCGAGGCCGCGGGCACCCGACCCGCGGAGGAGTCGCAGGAGCACCGTCTCGGCCTGGTCGCCTTGCGTGTGCCCGGTAGCGATGCGGGTGGCGCCGCAGCGAGCCGCCTCCTCGCGGAGCGAACGGTACCGGGCGGTGCGAGCCGACGCCTGGACGTTGCCGGGCGCGACCGTCACGAGGGCGCGCACGAGCGGAACGCCGAGCCGGCGGCAGAGCTCCGCGCAGGCATGGGCGTCCGCGGCGCTCCCGCGCCGCAGTTGGTGGTCTACGTGCGCCGCCCGGACCTCGGCGACCTCGCCAGCTGCCCGGAGCTCGCAGAGCGATGCGAGCAGTGCCGTGGAATCGGGGCCTCCGGAGAGCGCCACGAGGACGCGGTCCCCGGGCCCGAGAAGTCGCCTCCGCCGGCACGTCTCGAGGACGCCACGCGCAAAGGAGTCGAGAGATGGCGCCGTCACGTGGGGCCAGATTCTTGCCAACCTCGCTCCCGGTGGCCATCCTTACCGGAGTGGCCGGCGGCGGCCGAGCGCGATGCTACCCCCTCGAGGGTGTATCCGTTCGGGTGTTGACCGGAGCAGTCCACGAGATGATGGTATTGCAGTTGGGCCTAGGGGTCCCCCCCCTCCCCCTCTGGGCCCATAGGGGGGCCGGCAGTGATGCCGGCTCTCCTTTTTTCTTCACCGCGGGGCGAGACCGGCGACGGCCTCCGTCGCACCGGTTTCTTGACCACCCAGAACCCGGGGCGTATGAAAGTACGCGTCCCTCCTACTCAACTGGAGCAGCGATGCCTGGCACCGACAAGCGCAAGCAGTCCCTGTACTTCCCCGAGGACATGCTGAACGAGATCCAGGCCGAAGCAAATCGCCAGGACCGGTCCCTCTCCTGGATCGTGCAGCAGGCCTGGAAGATCGCCCGCTCGGAGATCATGCGCTTCCCGTCCGTGAACGATGTGCTGTCGGGCGTCGCCCGCGAGGACGAGCGCGAGGAACGCGAGCGCACGCCGTAGCCCGGGCCTTCCCCCCGCTCATCGCGAGGTTCGGCGGCGCGCCGGGATCCCCGGCGCGCGTCTCCGTTTTTTGACTCGACGCGCCGCCAAAGGTACGAGAGGGGCATGCCCAAGCCCCCGCCCTCCGACCCCGGCGCAGGTGAGCCTACAGACCCCACGCTCGAGACCGGCTTCGACGAGGTCCCCGCCGGCGAGGGTCCCGGCTCCGATCCGAACTGGGTGGAAGCCACCGACACGGTGACGAAGCCGATCGATGCCCGCGACCTCGGGCCCGACGATGGCGAGCCTCCTCCCGGGCGGCCCCGCCGTCCCAACTCTCGCACCGTTCAAGTCGGCGCCATCGTGGCCGCGGTGGTCGCGGTGGTTGGCGTCGCCCTCGTCTACCGCGCTCACCACCGGCGCCAGGTCCTCGAAAAGGGCATGGCGCGCGCCCGCGAGTTCATCCGCTCGGACACGTACGCCGGCTACCAGGCGGCGGCCCAGGTCCTAGAGCCCCTGGTGCCCATCGATTCGCTCGAGGCCGGCTCGCTGCGGGCATTTGCCCTGTCGATGCTTGCGACGGACTACCGCGACGAGAAGGCGGGTCAGGACGCAGACGTCCTGCTCGTGGAGCCCGAGCGCGCCACCGAGGTCCCCCCGGCAGCCAACGTTGCGCGCGCGGTGCTCGCGATGGGGCGACGGGAGGCCGGCACGTCGGCCACGTTTGCGGCACGGCAGGGCGGGGGCCCCTGGGCCTTGGTCGTCCAGGGGCGGCTCGCCCTGCTCGCAGGCAACCCGGCCGGCGCGGTGGAGCCGCTCGGCGAGGCGTTGAGCGTCGACCCCAAGCTGCCGGCAGCCCTCGCGGCCCAAGGAGACGCCCTGCGCAGAACCCGCAACGACGAGGCGGCGCGCCAAGCCTACCTGGAGGCGCTTCAGGGGTCGGCCACTCACCCGCGCGCCGCCTACGGGATCGCAAAGCTTGCCCTGTCCGGAAAGGCGAAGCCGGACGACGCCATCCAGTGGCTTCGCCGCATCACCGACGACCGCGAGGGGACGCCGTCGAACGAGCGGGCCCGAGCAGCGCTCTACCTCGCCGCCCTGCTCGGACGCGCGGGCGACCGCGCGGGAGCCCAGAGGGCGATCGAATCCGCGGGCCTCGGCGGCGCCGACCGAGCGTGGATGGAGAAGGCCGTCGCCGAGGAGGAACTGTCACGCACCGGCTTCCGCGTCGTGGACGGTGCCCCGGCTGCCCTCTTGAGCGCGAGTGACGACGATCCCTACGAGCCGCCACCCCCTCCTCCTCCCGAGCCGCCCAAGGCGGTGAAGAAGGTCGAGAAGAAGGCGGTCGTGAAGAAGTCGAAGGCAAAGGCCTCCTCGAAGTCGAAGACGGCGAAGTCTTCCTCGGGATCCGCGGCCAAGAAGAGCTCGTCAAAGAAGTCAAAGCCACCGAAGAAGCCAGCGGCCCCCAACAACTAGAGCCGGGGTTTGAGGCGGCCTTCCCGCTTCCCGGCAGCGAGCCCGTCGCCCGTCAAGAGGAGCGGCGCCGCCGCGGCACGCCCGCGGCCAGCAATTAGCCGCCCTGGAGGTTCCGGGGAGGCTGCCACGTGTGCCGCCGGCTTCGGCTGTCGACCCCTCCTCCCGGGCCAGGCCCCTCAACATCGTCTTGGGGTCTTGGGACGCACCTGGGATGCGCCACCAGGTAACCGGAGACCCTCTCGGCTACAGGGGGGAGGCCTCGTTGGCCCCTAGGGGGCACTTGGCCGTGCGTTCGGTCCGTGCGGCCAGAGCGCGAGGCAGCCGCTCGATGGGTTGAGCAACTCAGCGCCAAGCGCGCGGATCGCGCGCCGCCCTCGCCCTCTCGCGAGGTGCGCCCCCGACACTTGGGGGTAGAACTTGCCCGAGTCTCGTGCAGGGTCCTGCTCGTCGCACGCGCACGGCCCATCGCCCGGTGCCCAGATTCTGCGCACCTGGCCTGCTCGAAGAGGCGGCACGAAGGGTGCACGGCGGGCGAGCACCCCGCACCCCTTAACTGGAGGCTCCCCACGTGAACGCCATCAACTCGGGCGACACCGCGTTCGTGCTCATCAGCGCAGGCCTGGTGATGTTCATGACACCAGGTCTCGCCTTCTTCTACGGCGGGCTCGTGCGCGCCAAGAACGTCGTCCACACGATGATCCTCTCCATCGTGTGCATGGCGGTGGTCGGCGTCCTCTGGGCCCTCGTCGGCTACAGCCTCTCCTTCTCGCCCGGCGCGTTCGACACGTTCCTTGGCGGCGCGCACTGGTTCGCGCTCCGCGGCGTCGGCGCCGACGCCCACAAGGACCTCGCCCCGACCATCCCCCACACGGCCTTCATGCTGTTCCAGGGCATGTTCGCCGTCATCACGCCCGCCCTCATCTCGGGCGCGCTCGTGGAGCGCATCCGGGTGAAGGCCTTCATCCTCTTCGTCGTGCTCTGGAGCCTCGTCGTGTACACGCCGGTGGCCCACTGGGTCTGGGCCCCGGGCGGCTGGCTCCGCCAGAGGGGCGTGCTCGACTTCGCCGGCGGCACTGTCGTGCACATCAACGCCGCCGCGGCGGCGCTCGTCGGCGCCCTCGTCCTTGGCAAGCGACGCGGGCTCCGAACGCCGTCGGTGCTGCCGCACAACGTGCCCTTCGTCATCCTCGGAGCGGGCATGCTGTGGTTCGGCTGGCTCGGCTTCAACGGCGGGTCCGCGCTCGCCGCCAACGGCGTCGCCGCCTACGCCTTCGCCAACACCTTCTTCGCCCCGGCGGCGGCTGCGGCGGCCTGGGGCCTGCTCGAACTCTTCCTCTTCCACGGCAAGATGTCGGGCGTGGGCCTCGCCTCGGGCGCGGTGGCCGGCCTCGTCGCCATCACGCCGGCCGCGGGCTTCGTCACCCCCGCCTCCTCCCTCCTCATCGGCGGGCTCGCCGGAGTGGCCTCGCTTCTCGCGGTGCGCTACCGCCCCCGGCTCGGCATCGACGACTCCCTCGACGTCTTCGCCGTCCATGGCGTCGCCGCCACCCTCGGCGCCCTGCTCACGGGCGTCCTCGCCACGAAGCTCGTCAACCCCGACGGCGCTGACGGGAGCCTCGGGCTCTTGGGCTGGCAGGCTGTCGGCGTCGCGGCCAGCATGGCGTGGTCGGGCGGATGGTCCTTCCTGCTCTACAAGCTCGTGAACCTCGTCTTCCCGCTGCGCGCCGAGGAGCAGGACGAGTGGACGGGAATGGACTCGTCGGAGTCCGGGGAGCGGGCGTACATCAACGCGGACATGGAGACCGGCGCCGGGACAACCGCGTAGCCGGTCCACGGGCGACGCCCCGAGCGCCCGCCCGGCGTCGCCAGGAGCGGTCGACCTTCGTCCGCCGCCCTGGCATTTTGGGGCGCCGAGGCTACGAACAGCCCAGGGGGTCGATCCGCGCGACCTCCTGGGAGCCCTCGCGGACGGGCCCTCGACGGCGACCGCTTGCCCGGGCCACCCATGGCGTCCCGCTTCGCGCGAAAGGGACGTAGCGCAATTGCCCGCGCAGGGCGCAGCAGGTGCCCGCACAGTGCGCACGCGCCATCACCGCCCGAGCCGAACCCTCGAAGCTTTAGCTTCCCGATCGTCGACGGAGGGCCCTTCGCGGGCTCGGCACGCGCAGTGCAGAGGCCTCGGCGCGCCATGGCATTTTACCATCACAACAGGAAAGGGGATTGCAGTGCACAAGCTCTTCGTACTCTCGCTCCTCGGCCTCCTCGCACCGTTTGCAGGAGCCGCTGAAGACCAGGCCGCTCCACCGCCAGCCCCGGTGGCGGCCGCCGCCGCCACGGCGCCCAAGTGGTATGAGGCAGTCGAGGTCCACGGCTATGTCGATGGGTACTATGGCCTGCGCCTCGGGGCTCCCCAGAATGCTCTCAACGAGCTGAGGGCGTTCGACCAGCCGAACGGGTTCGTGTTGAACCTTGCCAAGCTCACCGTCCTCATGAATCCGACCGCGACCGTTCCCGTCGGCTTCCGCATCGACCTCGGCTTTGGCAACACCATGAACGTGATCGCTGGGGCGAGCCCGTACCTCGGCCCGACCTACAACGTCGACGCAGCCAACGCCTTCAAGTACATCGAGCAGGCCTACGG
This sequence comes from uncultured delta proteobacterium, assembly GCA_963754915.1. Taxonomy (GTDB): domain Bacteria; phylum Myxococcota; class Myxococcia; order Myxococcales; family Anaeromyxobacteraceae; genus DATJZG01. The sequence continues at coordinate 5,722 of CAVWHZ010000006.1, forward strand.
CACTCTCAAGCTCGGAGACTTCACTCTCGACCTCGGACGCTTCGCCACGAGCGCGGGCGCCGAGGTCATCGAGGCGAAGGACGACTGGAACTACTCGCGCTCGCTGCTCTTCACCTGGGCGATTCCGTTCACGCACACCGGCCTGCGAGTCGGCTACGCGGTTCCGGGCATCGACGGGCTGACACTGCAAGGCGGCCTCGTCAACGGGTGGGACGTCACGGTGACGAACAGCCCGTTCAAGACGCTCAACCTCGCCGCCGTTTGGAACGGACCCGACAGCACCATCCTGTCGCTCGTCTACTACGGCGGACCGAACCCCGCCTTGGTGACGGGCCCGACCGCGACCTACCCGGCCACGACCTACGGCCCCCTCGGAAACGCGTACGGAGGCTGGCAGAACGTCCTCGACCTCGTTGTCCAGCGCGGCTTCGGCGACTTCACGGTCAACCTGAACGCCGACCTCGGCATCCTTGGAGGCGTCGGCAAGTGGGAAGGCTTCTCCATCATGGCAAAGTACTCGGCGCTCGGGGACAAGCTGCGCATCTCCGCCCGCTACGAGTACTTCTGGGACCTCCAGGGAGTGCGGGTTGGCGTGAACGGCGGGCAGTACACGGAAGGCACGGTGACACTGGGAGTGCCGGTCACCGCGAACGCCGAAGTGCGGCTCGAGTACCGCATCGACCACGCCAACAAGCCCGTCTTCTACGCCGGCTCGAACAACGACAACACCATCGAAGCGGCGCTCATGGCCTGGTTCTAGCCTTGAGTGTGGGGCGGGGGTGGCACCGGGGCGGCGGGCCCCGGTCCACCCTCGTTCTTTCCGTCTTGAGTCGTGGCCGCGAAGGACTCCGCGCACCCGCCCGCGGGAGCGACCACCGCAGGCCGGGCTCAGCTGCACCTCGGGCCACGTCGGCAGCGCGTGTACTCGCGGCTCGCTGGAGGCGAACGGCCGGGTTCGGATCCGGAAGTCCCGGTCACCGCGGAGCAGAGTGCCCTTGCACCTCCTGTCCCCTCGTCGACCTCGCAAGGTCGCTACCCAAGGCCGCGGTCGCTGGGGCCGGCAGCGTCATCCCTCTCGTCAAGGTCTGTGACCCGGTGCGCGGACGACGAGGCCGGGCTCGGTGGGAGAGCGGGTCCCCACCAGCAGGCGGCGCAGTGCACCGCCGGTACGGACGAGCCTCCATCGCACAGGTCTCTGCCCGCGCTGCCGGGGGAGAGCGTCGAGCCGCTCTCCACGGCAGCGTCCACGGGTGGAGCCGGTTCTGGTGGAAACTGCCCCTAGGTCATCGGCGCGATTGGCCGGCTCAAGACCACTAGGGAAATGTCGGCCGAGTGGCTCGATCAGGCGTTCGAGTGCCCCAGCGAAAAGGGCCTCCGGAGTCGCATCCCGGACACGAGGCCGCCTGCGTTCGGGATGCCTGCATGCGACAAGGGACTGTCAGGATCAGACCGCCAACTGGCCGAGCACCGTGTCGAATACCAGGAACTCGAGCCGCTCCCGATCGGCCTCCGCGATGCGCAGGAACGCGAAGGCGACCCGCACCGCCGTGGACTGAGCCTGGACCCCGGCGACGCGGGCCAGGGCCCCGAGCTGGTCGCCGCCAGGGATCCGCAGCTGCACCTTCACCTCTTCTGCCGAAGGAGGCGCCTTCGCGAGCAGCACGGCGAACCCGCCCGTGGAGATGTCGAGCGTCACCGCTCGCACCCGGTCGGTGGTCCAATCCAGGTCGGCCTGGAGGGCGCGGGCGACCCGGAGCGCCTGGCGCGGAGTCTCGCCGGGTCGCAGCGACGCCCGTTGCGCGGCAAGAAGGGCCCGGGCGAGCTCGTCGCGCCCGGCCCGGTAGGCGGCCCACCCGTCCGGCGAGAGCTCCCCTGCGCGCGCTTGGTCGTGCTGTTCCTTGAAGTGGACGAGCCAGTCCTTGAGGCTCATGGGGGGTTCTCCCGGGCGTGTGCGCACCAGCATAGCGCGGTGCGGGCGGGCAGCGAGTCCCGGGCCGACGCCGAGGCTTGGCGGGAGGGCCACTCTGCGGGGCGGTTCTCGGCCGCACCCCGGCGACCCGTCCCTACAGGGCGCTCTTCAGCTCCGGCGCCGGCTTGAATCCGACGGTCTTCGTCGGCGCGATCTGGATCTCGGCTCCGGTGCGCGGGTTCCTGCCCACCCGCCCTGCGCGCCGCTTCACGGTGAAGGTGCCGAAGCCTGGCATGGCGAAGCGCTTGTCCTTGCGGATGGCACGCGCCAGCTGGTCAAAAATGGAGTCCACGAGCAGCGCCACCTGCCGCTTCGAGAGTCCGTTGTGTGACGACTGGACCTTCTCGATGAGATCGGCCTTGGTCATGGTGCCCCTTCCCCGTCGGAAGGGCGCGAACCTAGCGCCGCGATCGCCGTCCGTCAAGCCGCGACCGGGTGTCCCACGCAGCAAGGAAATGCTTGACCCGCCGGGGTTTCATGCATCTTGCACGGGGGATGGACTGCCCGCGATCAAGGCGGGCTTGATGCACCCGCGGTATCGGAGGGGATTCCCAGGATTCGCCGGGCCTCGGCCGGGCTGGCAACCGGCCGACCGGCCCTGCCCGCGAGCTGCACGGCAGCGGCCACGAGCTCGTGGTTGCCCTTCGCCAGGACACCCTTCGAGAGGTAGAGGTTGTCCTCCAGGCCGACCCTCACGTGGCCACCGATCCCAAGAGCCACCTCGGCCATGGGGAACTCGTGGCGCCCCACGCCGGCGACGGTCCAGTGGACCCGCTCGGGCATCGAGTCGACGAGGAAGCGCAGGTTTCGCTCGCTTCCGCTCATCCCCCCCGGCACGCCCAGCACGAACTGGACGTGATAGGGACGCGAGAGGAGGCCCTTGTCGAGGAGCCACCGAAGGGTCTCGAGCATCCCCGCGTCGTAAACCTCGCACTCCGCGAGCAGCCCGCGATCGCGGATAATCGAGGCGATCCGGACGATGTCTGGCCGGGAGTTCACAAAGACGTCGTCCCCGAAGTTCATCGTCCCCATGTTGAGGGTGGCCATCTCGGCTCCGTCGACGAGCGAGCCGAGGCGCTCGTCCACGCCCATGCCCACGGCGCCCCCCGTCGAGCACTGGACCACCACGTCGCAGCCGGCCGAGCGAATCCGCCCCACGATCTCGCGGAAGTGCTCGGCGCGCTGCGAGGGCCGGCCGTCGGCATGGCGGGCGTGCAGGTGCACGACCGCCGCCCCCGCCCGCCAGGCCTCGAGCGCGGCCCGGGCGATCTCCTCGGGCGTGTACGGGACTGCGGGGTTCTGCTCCCGCGTCACCTCCGCCCCCACCACGGCACAGGTGACGATGGCCTTCTCGCCCATGGGGTCTCCTCCGGCGCCGCGGCGCATCGGCTCAGCGCAGCCTTTGCTTCTCCGTCGGGACGACGCAGGTCCCGAGCGCCCGGCACACGAGCTGCGGCTCGGCGAGCACCTCGGCGGCGCTGTCGGACAGGTCTGGCCGTGGACCGATCACCTTGCGGGCCTCGAACCGCATGGTCCTCGACGTGCTGCCGACCCGGGTGATCTCGCCGGTCGCCTCGACGTAGTCGCCGGCGAAGACCGGCGCGAGGAACTCCACCTGCTCATAGGCCCGGAAGAGGCCCTCGTCGCCATCGTGGCGGACGAGCAGCTCGGTGGCCACGTCCCCGAAGAGCTGGAGGATGCGGGCGCCGTCGACGAGGTTGCCGCCGTAGTGGGCGTCCGCCTGGGACATGCGCACACGGATCGTGACCGGCTCTGGCATTGCTCCCCCTAGAGGCCGCCCTTGCCCGCTCGCTCGAGCACGCGCGCCACGATGAAGTTCGCCACGTCCGACGGCCGGGTGCCGGGCCCGAACCCGGCGTCGTACCCGAGCTCCAATGCCAACCGGTGGTCGATGCGCGGCCCTCCCAGGATCGCGACGACGCGCTCGCGCAATCCCAGGTTCACGAGCTCCTCGATGAAGCCGCGGGCGTTGTCCTTGTGGACGTCGCGCTGGGTCACGACTTGCGAGACCAGGACCGCGTCGGCGCCGCGCTCGCGGCAGGCCTGTGCGAGGGCCGCGTTCTCGACCTGGGAGCCGAGGTTCCGGGCGTCGAAGCCGGGATAGCGCTCGAGCCCGTAGTCTCCGGCGAACCCCTTCATGTTCATGATGGCGTCGATGCCGACCGCGTGGGCATCCGACCCGGTGCAGGCACCCAGCACGACGATGCGGCGGCCCACGTCCCGGGCGATGACCTGGTTCAGCTCGTCGAACCCCTTCTTGCGGAGCACCACCTCCGGGACGTCAATGGTGGAGAGGTCCACCGAGACGTCGGTCCGGCCGTACACCACGAAGAAGGTGTAGCCATCGGCGGCGCGCTCCATGGCCGCCACGTGCACCTGCGTCATGCCGAGCTTCCTCGCCATCTGCGCGGCCGCCTCTCGCCCGCGCTCCCCGGCCTCGACCGGCAGCACGAAGGAGAGCTGCACCACGCCGTCGTCGCGGCGATCGCCGTAGGGACGAACGGTGCCCGCCGGGTTCCACTCGCGCGGCGGGCTCACGGCGATCCCCCGAGGCGCGCGCTGGCGACGAGGCGCTTCTGCACCTCGATGAGGGGGCGCGAAAGCGGCGAGCGCCCGGCGAACCAGACGCGGTACTGGATCCCGCCGGAGCACGTCGCCCAGGCCCAGCCGTGCCAGGGACCCTGATCCGCCTCCTGCGCCACCGCCTTCTGTCCCGCGAACGTCGACCCGTGGCGCTGCACGGCCCCGAGCCCGGCGGCGCCCCGCGAGAGAGCCGCCTCCGCGTCCTCCAGGCAGGCCGGCCCCGGACCGTCCCTCCTCGCCGCACTGGCCTCGATGGTGGCATCCTCTCCCGGCGCCACCAGGCGGACGCGGCTGCCGTCGCCGGTCGCCCGCCAGTCCGACGGCGCCTCGAAGGAGAGCTCGCCCACCACGTACACCCGCATGCCGGCGTCCGCCGCGGCCCGGCTGACGGGCTGCACGCCGGCGCAGCCCGCGAGGGCGAGGACGGCGGCCAGGGTGAGCGCCCTCACGGCTGCGCCTCGAGGATCTCCAGGAACGGGTTGAAATACTCGGGCGCGCGTTCGACCACGCCCGCGAGCCCCTTGCCCCCGGCCTCGGCACGGGAGATGTCCCCGAAGCGAGCCTTGCCGATCGCGGCGAAGAGCCCCTCCTCCGCCACTTCCTCGAGCAGGTGCAGGGCGCGACCCAGCGTCTCGCGGGCGCGGCTCTCCACTACGCCGCCCGGCCGGAACTGGATCTCGGCCCCCATCGACTTCCAGGCCCGGTAGACGTAGTCGGCGGTCTTCAGCGCCACGTAGCGATCCATGAGAAACGGGTTGTGCATGGCCTCGGTCATCATGCCGAGGAGCTGGATCCCCTGCCCGGTCACGCGGGCCACCACATCCGCCATCGCGTCGTAGGCGTGGCTGAAGAAGATGTCACCCTGCTTGTGCTTCGTGGGGGGCATGTACTTGATGGGCGCCTCCGGGAACAGGGTCCGCACCAGCAGGGCCTGGGCGAGCTCGCGCGCCATGGTGTCCTCGCGGGCCGGATCGATCTCGAAGCTGTGACCGAGCCCGAGCAGGCGGGCGGGCAGCCCGGCCCGGCGCGCGAAGGATTCGTTGATGAACTGGCTCGCGATGACCGTGTGCGCCGCCTCGTCGGCGTCGGCGGTGGTGATGTAGTTGTCCTCGCCGGTGTTGATGATGACGTCGGCGAATGCGCAGACGCGCCGCGAGAAGTACTGGTCGCAGAGCGTGCGCCTCATGTTGATGTCGCGGAAGAGGATCCCGTACATGGCGTCGTTGAGCAGCATGTCGAGCCGCTCCCAAGCCGCCGCGAAGGCGATCTCCCCCATGCACAGGCCCGAGGCGTAGTTGGTCAGCATCACGTAGCGGCGCAGCCGGCGAGACTCGTCGTCGAGCGCCTCGCGCATGATGCGGAAGTTCTCCTGGGTGGCGTAGGTCCCGCCGTAGCCCTCCGTGGTGGCGCCGTGAGGCACGTAGTCGAGCAGCGACTGCGCGGTAGAGCGAATCACCGCGATGATGTCGGCCCCCGCCTGCGCCGCCGCGCGCGCCTGCTCGACGTCGTCGTGGATGTTGCCGGTGGCGACGATGAGGTACTTGTGGGGGCGAGGCCCCATGCCGAGCTCGTCCTTCAGCTCGTTGCGCTGGGCGATGCGCCGGCATAGCTCGTCAGCAGCCGCGCGCGCCTCCGCGCGCACCTCCTCTCGCATTCCGCGTTCCTCGTCCACCGCGAGCGGCTCGGGACGCCGCGGGAGCGACGTGATGCGCGCCACCACCTGCATCGGGTCCCGGGCCCCTCGCCTCAGCGCGTAGCCCATCCAGTAAGCCGCCCCGCGCCCGAGGAGGCCGCGTTCGTGGAGGGCATCCACCATCAGGTTGACGAGCGGCACGCCCCGCGCCGAGGCGTCGTGGAACCCGAGCAGCCGGAGCGCGGACCGCTCGACGGAGACGGTGGTGTGCCGGCTCACGAAGCCCATCACCTCGCCGCTCACCCGGTCGGCGAACGTCCTGCACCGGCTGACCGTGTCGGGGTCGAGGTGGAGGTCGGGGACGATTCGACCGTCGGGCAACTGCATCCCCCATCCCTATGCCCGCCCGGGCCGACGGGCAATTTCAGGGCTCCCCCCCACCGAGGGACCGATATCGCGCCGCCAGTCGCACCAGCGGGGCGACCGGAGCCGCGCCGGATACGAGTGCCGCGAACGCCTCCGCGACGCGGCGGTCCGCCGCCATCCTCCGCCAGCGGCTGCCGCGAGGAGACCGGTGAAGGCGGTCGGCGAACCCCGCCGCGAGCGCGAGGACCACCCCCGAGCGGGTGGCGGCGAGCCGGGCCCGGTACGCCAGGCGGACGAGCCTCGCCGCCCGCGGCCCGGCTCCGGCCGCGAGCGCCCGGGCTGCTACCTCCCCCGCGAGCCGGCCCGACCAGAGTGCGTAACGCAACCCCTCGCCGGCGAGCGGGTCCACGCCGAGGGCGTCGCCAGCGAGCAGGACCGGCCCCGAGCCCGCCGGCGCCTCCGCCTCGAACACCCGGATCGCCCAGGCCCCGGGTCGAGCTCCGGCCGCCTCGAGCACGAGCCGCTCCGCGCCCATCCAGCGGAGGAGGCGGTCCGAGAGGTCGTGAGTGGATTCCATTGAGTAGATCCCGACGCTCTCGCTGCCGGCGAGGACCCCGGCCGGGGACGGGAAGCGCCAGGCGTAGCCGGCCACGCCCGCGTCGAGGTCGAAGACCAGATCTTCCTGCGCCGCGCCCTCGACGGCGAGCTCCCGCAGCGGAGCGCGACGGCCCGGGGGCAGTCCGAGGAGGGCGCGGGACGGTCCAGCTGTCCCGTCGGCGGCGACGGCGAGGCCGAAACGGACCTCGACCGGCCCGACGCCGGCCACCCACCCCTCCCCGCTACGGGGGAGCGACCCGAGCGGTGCCTCCTCGAGCACCTCGGCCCCGGCGGCGCGCACCTGCGCCACCAGGTCGGCGTCCCATTCCCGGCGACGCACCACCGCCGCCGGCCGATGCAGCGGGACGCGGAGCGAGTTGCCCTCGACGCGGAGCACGGCGTGGCGAACCGCGACGCGTGGCACCCGCAGCAAGAGGCCCGCGAGGGTCATCTCCCGGAGACCGCCTCCGGTGAGGGCGCCGCCGCAGAGCTTGTCGCGAGGGAAGCGCACCGCGTCAACGACAACGACGCGGAGTGACGGTGCCGCGCGGCGCGCGGCCATCGCCGCGGCACAGCCAGCCGGGCCGGCCCCCACGACGAGCAGGTCCGCGATCATGTGAAGCGAGGCTCCGGCGCCTGGCGCGCCGCGGCGGCCGAACGGCCCACGCGGCACCCGGGTGCCACGGGGGCCACTCGCCTAGCCGCGGGCGATGCGCCCACCGCCGAGAACCTCCTCGCCGTCGTAGAACACCGCGGCCTGGCCCGGCGCCACCCCGCGCACGGGCGCGGCGAGAAGGACCTCCGCTGCCGTCCCGCCCTCCGCCGGGCGGACCTCGGCCATCACGCCATCGTGACGGTGGCGCACCTTGACCCTGAGTTCGAGCGGCCGGCCCGGCGGTGCACCCCCCACCCACGTCACCTCGCGAGCGCGGAACCGGGTCGTCGAGGCCTCCGCAGAACTCCCCACCACCACCCGGGCCGACTCGGCCTCGATGCGCACGACGTAGCGCGGCTCTGCGGCGGCCACCCCGAGACCCCGGCGCTGCCCCACGGTGAAGCGGTGTACTCCGGCATGGCGCCCCAGGACCTCGCCCGAAGTCCCCACCACGTCGCCCGGCCGAAGCTCAGCAGGGCGGCTCGCTTCCACGAAAGAGGCCGCGTCGCCGCTCGTCACGAAGCAGATCTCCTGCGACTCGGGCTTGCGGGCCGTCGGGAGGCCGGCCGCGGCCGCCAGGTCCCGGACGCTCGGCTTGTCCAGGTCGCCGACGGGGAAGAGGACTTCGCCGAGCGCGGCCTGGCCCAGCCCGTAGAGGAAGTAGCTCTGGTCCTTGGCGGGATCCCGCGCGGCGAGCAGCGCCCAGCGCCCGCCGCGTCGCTCGACCCGGGCGTAGTGGCCGGTGGCGAGGCGGGCGCCGATGGCGCGGGCGCGGCGCAGGAGCCAGTCGAACTTCACCACCGTGTTGCAGGCCACACAAGGGTTCGGCGTGAGCCCGGCCAGGTAGTCGTCGACGAAGCGCTCCACCACGGCACGGCCGAACTCCTCCTCCACGTTCGCGACGAAGAAGGGGATGCCGAGCCGGCGCGCCGAGGCGCGCGCGTCCTCGAGGTCGTCGGGAGCGCAGCAGGACCGCCCGCGGGAGCGGTCCGAGAAGTCGTGGACCCGCATCGACACGCCTACCACTTCGTGGCCGGCCTCGACGAGGAGGGCGGCGGCCGTCGAGGAATCGACGCCGCCGGACATGGCTACGAGGACCCGCATGACGCCCTACCCCGCGGCCTTGAGCGGGATCTCCAGGACGAACTTCGACCCCGTGAAGTGCCGCCTCACGCCCTCGGAGCGCGTCCGCGGCGGGCTCTCCACCCAGACCCGCCCCCCGTGGGCCTCGACGATCCGCCTCGCCACCGGGAGGCCGAGGCCGCTCCCGGGGTGTTTCGACCCCTCGTCCTTGCCAGCGGCGTGAAAGAACGGCTCGAACACGTTCTCCTGGTCCAGCGGCGGGATGCCCGGGCCCTGGTCGGACACGCACATGCGCAGGGCATCGCCCTCGCGCAGGACCTCCACGAGGATCTCGCCCCCGTGGGGTGAGAACTTCACCGCGTTTCCCACGACGTTGGCGAGCGCTTGCTTGAGCTTCTTCGGGTCCGCCGTCATTGACCCGCAGCCACACTTCTGCACCTCGACGTGGAGCCGAGCCTCGCGGATGTGAGGGCGCAGGTCGGAGACCACCTCGTCGGCGAGCGCGTCGGGGTCGACCGCGCCGAGGAAGAGGGCGGCGTCCTTGGCCTCGAGGCTCGCGAAGTCGGAGAGGTTCTCGACCACCCGGGTGAGGCGCGCGGTCGAGCCCTGGATCGACTCCAGGATGCGCTTCTGCTGGGAGAGGTCGGCCCGAGCTTGTCAGACGCGAGAATCTTGAGGTAACCGGCGATGGGCGTGAGCGCCGTGCGCAGTTCGTGGGCCAGGTTGGCGATGAAGATTCGCCCCAGGCGATCGCGCTCGTAGTAGCGCCCTTCCCAGCCCAGGGCCGCCTCGAGCGCGTGCTCGAGGTGGCTCGCCATGGACGCCGAGAGCGCCTTCAGGCCGACGCGCTCCCCCTCCTCCGGCAGGCGCTCCCGCCGCCCGCCCAGCACCGCCCTCACCTCCTGCGCGAAGTGCGCCTCGTCGAGCGGCTTCGCGAGGAACGCGTCCGCGCCGGCGGCGAGCGCGACGTCGTGCTCGGAGGGCGCCTCGCCGAGCGCAAGGAACGGGACCTGGGTGAGCGCCCGCTCCTGCTTCAGCCGGGTCGCGATCTCCACCCCGTCCATGTCGGGCAGGTGGACCTCGGCGAGAACCAGGTCGGGCGGCAGGGTGAGTGCCCTGTGGATCCCCGCGAGACCGGTGTCGGCCTCGTCCACCGCGAAGCCGTCCGCCTCGAGAAGGCGGCGAATGCGGGACCGGAGCGCTCCGTCGCTTTCGATGCACAGGATGCGATGCGCCATGAGGTCCTTCCGCGGTGCGGGATGATAGTGTGGATCCAGGCCGTCGGCTCGGGGAATCATCCCCTCACGGCACCGTCGAGCCGGAAACCGGCCTGGCTCTCCACCAATCGCGCAGGACGCCCTCCAGCCCGGCAGGGTCGTTGCGCCGCGGGTCCTCGAGGACCACGTCGAGCAGGTGGCGAAGCGCCTCGCCCACCTCGCGCCCACCCTCGATGCCGAGGATGTCCATGACGCGCTTCCCGTCGAGCGCGAGGTCGGCGGCCGCGAGTGGCGGCCGGCTCCTCATCTCCGCTGCCACGCGACGACGGAAGGCGCGAACCTCGGACGAGCGCCTCCGGGAAGCAGCGCCCTGGTGGCGCGCGTCCGCCGCCCACAGGTCGAGGACGTCGCCCGCCCTGGCCACGCCCACCGAGGCGACCCAGCGACGGACGTTCGAGCGGGTCGCCGGCAGCGGCGCGTCCCAGGCTCCGGGACATGGCCGCGCCGCCACGACGGCCGCCACCGCGGTGGCGAGCCGGTTCGAGAGCCGGAGGGCGACGACCGCCTGGAGGACGTCCTCGACCGGGAGCACGTGCAGAAGGGCCGCCAGCCGCAGAAGGCAGGTGCGCTCGCGGGCGGCGAGGATGGCCTCGGGGCGACGCCCCCGCGCAGGGCGTCCGAACGGCTCGGAGGCCACCGCGACAGCGTGGCGGGTTACCCCGGCCGCGAGGGAGAGAAACGGCGGCACGACGACCGAGAGGAGGCCGGTCTCCTCGAGGAGCCGCAGGCCGCTCGCAGCGTGCCGCCCGGTGGCGAGCCGCAACAGTTCCCCTGCCACCCGCTCGCGCGAAACCTGCTCCACGACCGGCAGCGCCGGACGGACGGCGGCCTTGGTTCGGCGCTCGAGGCGGAAGCCCAGCTGGGCGACGAACCGCGCCGCCCGCATGGGACGCAGACCGTCCTCGGCGAAGCGAAGCGAGGGGTCGCCCACCGCTCGGACGACGCGCCGCCGCAGGTCCGCGAGGCCGCCGAAAGGATCGCGAAACTCGCCTGCGAGCGGGTCCCACGCCAGTGCGTTGATGGTGAAGTCGCGCCGGGAGAGGTCGGCTTCGAGGTCGGTGTGGAAGACAACGGAGGAGGGGCGTCGCCCGTCCACGTATGCCCCTTCGCCGCGAAAGGTCGTCACCTCGACGCGCGCCTCGCCGTCGAGGACCGTCACGGTGCCGTGCTCCACGCCCGTCGGGATCACCCTCGGGAACAGGCGCTGCACCTCGTCCGGCGTGGCCGGGGTGGCGACGTCAAACTCGTTCGGGTCGTGGCGCTCCCTCCCCAGAAGGAAGTCCCGGACGACACCGCCCACGAGCCACGAGCGGTGACCTTCCGCGCCCAGCCGCCCGAGGATGCCCCGGACGGCGCCTGGGACCTTGCGCCCGTCGAGCGCGCGCGGGAGCCGCGAGGCCACGATCAATGGACCCCGGGCCGCTCCTCGGCGGCCCGGTCGAGGAGCCGGAAGTAGAGCCGGATGAGGGCGTCGCGCGACGCGGGGGAGAGCGTCTCGATGGTGGCCCGCGCCGAGGCGATGGGCTCTCGCGCGATGACGAGCAGCACGTCCCCGAGCTGCCTCGTGTGCTCGCGCGACAGGGGTGTGTCCGGGCCGGCGAAGGCGGTGCGGATCTCGTCGACCGGGAACAGCGGGTGATGACCGGAGAGCCCCTCGCGCAAGCGAACGGAGAGCAGCCCCGGCGCCACCGCCTCGAGCTTGTCCATCGTCGCGCCTCCCTGTCGGAGTCGAAGTGGCCCCGGCGGGACTCGAACCCACGGCCTACGGTTTAGGAAACCGCCGCTCTATCCACCTGAGCTACGGGGCCCACGGAACTCGACCGCCCGGCGGTATACCACAGGGACCCGGTGGCGCCACGCGCCAAGGGAGACCGGCATCGGTCGCTTTCGGCCCCAGGGCCCGCTCGGGGCCGGCGCGCCGCAGGCGCCGGACGGGGCTGGGCCTCGAGTCCGATCCAGCTAGGATGAGCCTGCGCCGGCGGCGAGGGGGCCCGCCAGCTACCGGAGGGCTTCCGTGGCCGACGTCAATGGCTGGTTCGAGCGCGCCATGAACGAGACGAGGCGCTCGAGCCGCATCTTGCTCGTGGCACTCGTCCTCGACGTCTTCTTCATCCCACCCCTCGTCGACGTGGGGGCGCTGCCGGCGTGGTTTGCGGCGGTCGCGACGACGGTGACGCTCCTCGCCGCCACGTTTGCACTCGGCGGGCACCGCGCGGCGCGGGGCTTCCTCTTCGCCGCCGCGGCCCTCGCGCTCGTCAGCCGCTGGGTGCACGTCGTCGCGGGCGCTGACGGGACCGCCCTCCTCAACTCGTCGGTCATGGCCGTCGCTACCGGCGCGTTTGCCGGCGTGCTCCTCGTCGACGTGTTCTCGCGGGGCCGGCTGCCGGACCGCCTCCTCGCCGTGCTCCTCGCCTACGTCTTCATCGGCGCCACCTGGGCCGAGGTGTACCACGTCGCCCAGATCCTCCACCCCGGCGCGCTCTCCTTGCCGGGTCGGGCCCATCCCATCTCGGAGTACATCTACTTCAGCTTCGCCACGCTCACCTCGGTCGGCTACGGCGACGTGCTCCCGGTGCACCCGCTCGTCCGAAGCCTCGCGGTCCTGGAGGCACTCACCGGCCAGCTGTACCTCGTGCTCGTCATCTCCCGCTTCGTCGGCGAGGCGGCCGCCCGCGCCTCCGCCGGCGAGCGGTAGGCGCCCCGCTCGGGCCGGCGCACGCCCGGCACGGTCGCCGACCGCGAGTGAACACGGAGCGAGCGACCGCGCCCTCCGCACCGGCTCGCGAGTTTGCCGAGCCCCCTTCGGGGTGATACACGGATCGCGTGTTCCGTTGGCTCTCCGGCCTGCTCGGCAAGGGGGCGCCCGCGCCCGCCGAGCGGCGACGGGCTCCGGTGCCCGCCGCAGCGCAGCGACCCCCGGAGGCGCCGTTGCCCGACTCCGTCCACCCCGCCTTTGCCCCCTTCGCCCGGGTGCTCGGCATCGTGCCAGATGTGCCGCCGGCCCTCTCGCTCGAGGACGAGGAGGAGGACGCGCGCGTCTCGGCCCTCGTGCTCGAGCACTTCCAGAAGAACCGCCCGGGCCCGGCTTCCGCGCCGTCGATGTCGCTCCAGATCCTCAACCTGGTCGCGAGCCCCCGCACCGGGGCCGCGGACCTGGCGCGCCTCGTCCAGAGCGATCCCGCCCTGGCCGCCTCGGTGCTGCACGTCGCCAACTCCGCCTACCACCGAGCCGTGGAGGAGGTGGAGAGCGTGCGCGACGCTGTCGCCCGCATCGGCCTCGAGGAGGCTGGGCGGGTCGCCGGCGCGCTCGCCGCGAAGAGCCTCTTCAGCCCGCGCATGCGCCAGGAGTTCGCCGCCTACTCCGACCGCTGGTCCGACCTCTTCGTGCGCGCCGTCACGGTCGCCACGGTCTCCGCGTCGCTCGCCATGAAGAAGCCGCCCGCCCGGTCCGACCGCGCCTACCTCGGCGGCATGCTGCACGACGTGGGGAAGTCGGTGGCGCTGCGGTCGTTGTCCTCCCTGGCGCTCGAGCGCCAGCTGGTGCTGCTGCCCCTTTCCTCGCGTCTCGACCGGGTGCTGGAGCGCGTCCACGTCGAGATCGGCGGCGACGTCCACCAGGAGTGGAGCCTGCCCCAGTACCTGACGGTGCTGTGCGTGCGCCACCACGACGACGCCGTGCCTGGGGACGCAGAGTTCGCCGACCTTCACGTCGTCCGGCTGGTCTCCGCGCTCGAGGACCTCCGCCGCGCCCCGGCCAACGCTCCCCACGCGCAGGTCGAGGTCGCCCAGAGCGCCGAGGTGCTGCGGACCGATCCGCACGCGCTGCGGGCCCTCCTCGCCGAGCTGCGCACGACGTCCGAGCGCGTCCTCCGGACCTTCTCGCTCGACGGATCCGACAGAGCCCGGAACCGCTGACTGCCACGTCCGCCGCGGTGGGATCCCCTCCCACCGTCGCTGCCCGGGTGGCAGGGGCGCGCACCCGTCCTCCGATGCGAGTCGCGCAGCGCTTGGGTATCGTCGGCGGCGTGTGGTTCCTCGTCCTTTCCCTCGGAGCCGTCGTCGTCCACCGGGCGCACCTTCCGGCCCCGCTCGCCCTGTACCTGCCGGTCGCCCCACCGGCCGAGGCCAAGTACGCCCTCTACTTCCTCTGCGCGGCCCTGCTCCGCCTCGTCATTCGCAACGCCCGCGTCGCGGCGCTGGAGCGCAAGAACCGCCGCGATGCCAGGCGGGCCCAGATCCTCGCCAGGGAGCGGCCGGCGCTGCTCGACGTCGGGGCGGGACTCGGGAGAGGCGTCGCCGAGGTGCTCGTGGGCGCCGACATTCTCGGTGCCTCGTTCGCCACCCTCGGGGCGCTCGTAAGACTCCTGCTCCGCTCCACGCGCCTCAACCCGGCCGAGCTCGCCGCCCGCACCCGGGAGCGCAAGCGCAGGGTCGCCCGCGAGCACCTGCGGGCCGCCGCCTGCGTGGCGGCGGTCGGCAGCCTCTGCGCGGTGCTCGCCTGGGCCCCTTGGCTGGAGGCCCGCATCCCCGCCGAGGTGTCGCACCGGCTCGTGAGCGTGGCGCAGGCGCTGCCCGACCTCCGGCTCGTCCGCAACGCGCGGTAGAGCCGCTCCATGCGCCCCGCCGGGCGTCGCCTCGGCCCCCGCGCCGCGGTACGCTGTGCCGGGCCCAGCCGTGAACGCGCTCGCCGACCTCACCGCCTACGAGGCCCTCGGCCTCCTCCGCCGCCGCGAGACTTCGGCCGAGGAGCTCGTCCGGGCCCTTCTCGAGCGAATCGCCGCCGCCGAGCCGCTCGTGGAGGCCTGGGAGCTCGTGGACGCCGAGGGGGCTCTCGCGCAGGCCCGGCGGATCGACGCAATGTCCCTGCCCCCGCCGCTCGCAGGCCTGCCGATCGGCGTGAAGGACATCATCGACACCGCCGGCCTTCCGACCGAGCGCGGCACCCCCATCTGTCGAGGCCGCATCCCGGACCGGGACGCCTCGGCCGTGGCGCGTCTGAGGGCGGCGGGCGCGGTGATCCTCGGCAAGACCGTCACCACCGAGTTCGCCTTCTACCGGCCGGGCAAGACCCGCAACCCCCACGACCCGACCCGGACACCGGGCGGCTCCTCGAGCGGGTCGGCGGCGGCGGTCGCAGCCCGGATGGTCCCGGCGGCCCTGGGCTCGCAGACCGCCGGATCGCTCATCAGGCCCGCCTCGTTCTGCGGCGTCGTGGGGATGAAGCCGACCCATGGGCTCGTGCCGACGGACGGGGTGAGCCCGCTCGCCCCCTCGCTCGACACCCTGGGGGTGCTCGTCCGCGACGCCCGCGACCTCCCGCCCCTGCTCGCGGCCATGGGGATCGCGGGCCCCGAGCCGCTGCCGCTACCCACCGCCCCGCGACTCGGGCTGTGCCGGACGGCCCAGTGGCCGCTTGCCGACCCGGAGACCCGCTCGCTCCTGGAGGAGGTAGCGGCGCAGCTGGCCCTCGCCGGCGCCCACGTGCGCGAGGTCGAGCTCGATCGTGAGCTCGATGGCCTGTTCGACGCCCAGAAGGCCGTCATGGCGGTGGAGGCGGCGCGATCCTTCGCCGAGCTGCGGCGGTCTCGCGAGTCCGAGCTCTCCGCCGTGCTCCTCGACCTCGTCCGCGCCGGCGAGGCCACGGAGCCCGCGCGGTACGCCGCTGCGCTGGAGCTCGGGGCCCTGGGCCGCGCGCGCCTCCCGCGCATCCTGGCCGGGATGGACGCCCTGCTGACGCCGGCGGCAATCGGCGAGGCTCCCTGCGGGCTCGCCTCCACCGGGGACCCTGCCTTCAACCGGGTGTGGACGCTGCTCGGGGCGCCCTGCATCGGCGTCCCGGCCGGATCGGGGCCCCACGGGCTGCCGATCGGCGTCCAGCTCGTGGGCCTCCGCGGCGGCGACCTGCCGCTCGCGATCCTGGCCGCGTGGACCGAAGCGGCGCTGCTCGCCGGCCGCGTCGGAGGCCGGCCCCCTGCGCTCGCCTAGGGCGTCGGCGCCCTCAGCCTGTGGGTCGCCGCCGGAGCGGGACGCCAGCTTGGCCTTCTCGAAGCCCGGCGTCCTTCCGGGAGCGGCTTGCCGACGGCGCGCGTCCTCAACTGCCTCCGCAGCTGTTCGATGCCAATCGCTGCGTGCCCCCCTGCGTCGAGGAGATGCTGACCGACAGCATCCCGTTGCCGGGGCTTCCGGCGGCGACGATGGACACGGTCATCCCGCCCGCAAGGGCCGGGAGGGCCTTCGTCCAGCTCGACCCGCTCGCCGGCACCGTCTGGAGCGCTCCGGTCGCGTCGACGTACTGGATCGACGAGAGCATGCCGGAACCCGTGGCCGACGCCGAGTAGCTCACGGCCCATGTGCCGGAGCCCGTGGGCAAGGTGTCGCTCGTGGATGCCTGGCTGCAAGGCATGTTGCCGCCGCCGCAGGAGGCGGCGAGGGCGAGCGCCGCGAGGACGGTCCACCTCGGCGATTCTTGGGGCTTCATCGGTCTGCCCTCGTCCGTGGCGAGGGCATAAGGCTGGCGGTCCGCCCCCGCCAGCCCTCGTGCCCGGCTCTCCGGAGCAGAGGGCGATGCCGGCCGGCGCGCGGGCGAGGTTGGCCTTCCGTGGGCGCCGGGGCGATCCCGGCGTGGTCGGCATCAGGCTCGCCGTCGAGGTCGCGAGGCTCCGCGGCGAGGTGGCCGAGGACAGCGGGTCCACACCTCGTGCCCTCCCCGGGCGGCAAAGCTCAACCTGGGCAGTTGCGCCAGCGCCTAGCGCCGCAGCGCCTTCAGAGCGCCGGCCACGTCGTCGACGGCAAGGAACAGGCTCACCTTGCTCGCGCCCGGGGCAGTTCCTACGTAGCCGTAGTGGATGTTGATGCCGGCCGCGCCGAGGGCGTCGGCCACCCTGCCGAGCGCGCCGGGCTTGTCGGCCACCACCACCTCCACCAGGTCGTCGACGGTGGTCTGCCAGCCCTGGGCGGCGACGACCTTCCGCGCGAGGGCCGGCTTGTCCACCACGACGCGGACGAAGCCTTTCCCGTCGAGCGCCGCCGCCATGAAGGCACGGATGTCGACCTTCTTCGCGCCGAGCGCGTCGGCCACCTTGCCGAGTGTCCCTGGGCGATTTTCGATCCACGCCGAGATCTGCTTTGCCTTGGGCATGGAAGACCCTTAGCGCGACGCGGGCCGGCGCTCAAGCCCGACCCGCGCCCGGTCTCGCGGGGCCTCGAAGAACCGCTCCACCTCGCGGCGGCGGGCGAACGTGTCCTCGTATCCGAGCTCGAGCAGCCGGTTCACGTAGATGGGCTCGAAGGCGAGGTAACTGAGGAGGTCCGAGGCGTTGCCGCCGTTGGCCCCGATTCCGGCGAGCAGGTAGCGAAGGAAGCGCGGGAAGCGCCGGTACTGGTCGCCGGCGAGCTGTCCGAGGTCTCGCGAAGGGCGCAGCACGAGCGCCGGGATGGGCCGGACCTGGTTCGGCAGCTTGGCGCGCTCGGAAGGCGGGACGAGTTCCACCATCCGGTTCATGCGCTCGAGCCGCTCCACGTCGGCCTCGATGGACTCGAGGAAGACCGCGTTGAGCAGCGTTCCGGCGATCTCCGAGGGCGCGAGCGACTCCTTGCGCGAGGGACGACCGCCCGGCACGAGCTCCTCCGGGTCCCGCCAGCGCCTCACCCCGACCACCACGAGTCGCTCCGCGCCCATGTGGACCGCCGGCGAGAGCGGGGCCGTCATGCGCACGCTGCCGTCGCCGTACCAGATGCCCTTGATCCGGATCGGGGGGAAGAAGATGGGAATCGCGGCCGACGCCATGACGTGGTCGAGGCGGATGGTCTCGCGCACCCCCACCCGCGTCGCCCGCACCCACGGCTCGATCTCGGGCGCCCCGTCGAAGAAGGTCACCGCCACGCTCGAGACGTAGCTCGTCGCGGTCACCGCGAACCCGTTCAGCGCGCCCGCCTGCAGGTTCTGCCGCAGCCGGAGCAGGGGCAGCCTCTCGTGGAGGAAGTCCCGCAGCGGCGTGGCGTCGAGGAGGAAGTTGATCTTGCTGCGGTGGAACAGGCCACCCGCGGACAGGTCGCGCATCCACTTCGAGCCGATGGACAGCATCCTCGCGGTGTCGGTGCGGTAGACCCGGTCCGGCGTGAGCTCCTGCCACAGCTGCCGCAGGCTCTCGGCGGCGCCGCGGAAATCGGCGAGGTTGCCGCCGAGGAAGCACGCGTTGACTCCGCCGGCAGAGATGCCGCACAGGCTCGCGAATGGCATCGGGCCGGGCGGCAGGATCTCGGCAAGCGCGTGGAGCGCGCCGGCCTGGTAAGCCGCGCGAGCCCCTCCGCCGGTGAGGACCAGTCCTACATGCACGGTCCGGAGAGTAACATCCGGGCCGCCGTCGCGTCAGCCGCGACCCGGGTACGGCCCTACTTCACCCGCCCGCGGGATGGTGGCCAATCGACGGATCGTCGCACCATCGGAGCGTGAACCTCTCCTACGCCTCCTTCTGCCTCGAAGATCCCCGCGACCTCCAGTTCGCGCTGCACGCGCTCCTCGGACCCTCGCTCGAATGCGCCCACGACGCGTGCCGCGCGGTGGCGGACCAGCTCCCGCCATCGCCGACCGTGGCCGAGCTCGTCGAGGCCGTCTTCGCCCACCGGCCTGCCGCCGTTGGCGCAGAAGGTGAGCGGGTTCGGGCCATGTCGCTGCTCGCGACGTACTTCGCCATCGACCCACCTGTCGAGCCCGACCCGTCCTGTTGACCCCGGGAATCTGTGCGCGGCGGTGCGCTGTTTCATCGTCACCGGCCCACGGGACTGAACCCCTCGAAATTGCTGACGCAAGATGAGGTCATGCCGATCACCGAACAGACCATCTCCGTGGATGCCGCCATCGAGCGGCTGCAGTCAGACAACGAGGTCGACTGCGCCATCGACACGGTCGTGACCTTCGCGTTCGGCAACGCCGAGCCCATCGATCGCTACCTTTTTCGCATCCGCTCTGCCCTGCCCTCCCAGCCGACGGTGAAGGAGCTCGTGGAGGCGGTGTTCGACACGCGGCGCGAGCTCGGCCCCATTCCCGACGAGGCAGCGCGCCGGGCGGACGCCGCGATGGCCATGGCCGCGTTTCTCTCGGCGGACCCGAACGAGCTCGGCATCCCGGCGGCCATGTTCCGGGTGGGTGCCGAGGTGTGGCTCACGCCGGCCCGGGCTCCCCTCAGCTAGGTCCCGGCGCCGCCGCCTCCCCGCCGCACGGCGGCAAGGGCGCCGTCCACCGCCTCGAGCACGAGCGGGATCTCTCCCAAGTCGTTGGGCCAGTGGGGCGCGAACCGCAGGGCCCCATCCGGCGTTGCGCAGGCCACCCCGCGGGCGCGGACCTCGCGGGCGACGTCCGGGAGCCGGACGCCCTGCGGCGGCGCGAGCGAAAGGATCCCGGAGCGGCGCTCCGGCTCGCGCGCGCGAAGGCTCGCGAAGCCTCGGGCCTCGAGCTCCGGCTCGAGCAGGTCGAGGTAGCGCGTCACGTGGGAGAAGATGGCCGGCACTCCCAGCGCCAGCAGGATGTCGAGCGAGGCGAGCAGCGCCGCGAGCGACACCTCCGAGGCACCTCCGGCCTCGACGAAGTCCGCGCGCCGTCGCACGGGGCGGTCGTAGCGCAGCTGGCCCGGCTCGAAGAGGAAACGGGTCGCGTCCTCGTGCGACAGCCAGCCTGCCGTGCGCGGGACGAGCGCAGCGGCACGCTCCGGCCGAACGTAGAGGAAGCCGGCACCGAGGAGCCCCATGAGCCACTTGTGGGCGCCGGCCGCCACGTAGTCGACCCCGCGCACGTCGAGCGGCACGACACCGGCCGCCTGGACGGCGTCGACGAAGATCTCGGCGCCCGCCGCGGCGCAGCGGCTCGCGAGCTCCCGGATGGGCATCCGCAGGCCGCTCTGGAACTCCACCGCGCTCACCGCCACGAGCCGCACGCCCCGGGCGAGTTCCCGCCCGACGAGCTCCAGCCCCTCCTCGCTGGACCGCGAGAAGGCGGCGAGCGGCAGCAGCCGGACCTCGAGCCCGAAGGTCTCCGCGGCGCGCTGCCAGGGCGTGACGTTGGCGGGGAACTCGCCCTCGAAGAGCAGTACCCGGTCGCCGCGCTGCCAGGGGAAGCAGAGCGCCACCGCCTGGACGCCGGCGGACGTGTTCTGGGTCATCGCCACGTCCTCGGGCCGTGCGCCGAGGAGCTCCGCCACGCGGGCGCGCAGGCGCCCGCGCCGCTCGATGGCCGCTGGCACTGCCCCGCCGCCGAGGCGTGCATAGTCGTCGAGGACCGCGCGAGCCGCGTCCCGGACCGGGTCCGAGGGCGGGGAGACCCCGGCGTGGTTCAGGTACGCCCGCGCCTCCAGCGCCGGGAAGAGGGACCGGTCACCGAGGCGAGGAGCGCTCACTGTGCCGTGTACCCCCCGTCCATCACGGCCACCGATCCGGTGATCCCCGCCGCGGCGTCGGACACGAGGAACACCGCGTAGCCCGCCACCTCGTCCACCGTGAGCAGACGCCGCAGCGGCACGAGCGGGTAGATGACCTCCTCGAGGACCCTCTCGAGCGGGCACGCCGCGCGTGCGGGCGAGGTCGCCGAGCTGGTTTCGGACGAGCGGCGTGTCGACGTAGCCGGGCGCGAGGGCGTTCACGGTGATGCGATGCGGCGCTCCCTCGAGCGCGGCCACCTTGGTCAGGCCGATGACGCCGTGCTTGGCGCTGTTGTAGGCCGACTTCCCCGCGAACCCCACGAGACCGTTGATGGAGGCGACATTGAGGATGCGGCCCACCCCCTGCCGCTTCATGACGGGGAAGACGTGCTTGATGGCGAGGAAGGGCGCGAAGAGCATGACGCGGAGCAGGAGCTCGAACTTGTCGGCGGGGAACTCCTCGATGGGCGAGACGAACTGGAGGCCGGCGTTGTTCACGAGGATGTCGAGGCGCCCGTGAGCGGCGAGCGTCTGGTCGAGGGCCCCAACCACCTGCGCCTCGCTCGTCACGTCGACCGCGACCCCGAGCGCGCCCCTGCCGAGCCGGCCGGCCGCCGCCTTTGCCGCGGCCCCGTCGAGGTCCGCGACGGTGACCCTCGCGCCCTCCGCCGCCAGCATCTCGGCGATGCGGAGCCCGATGCCGCCCGCGGCCCCGGTCACGAAGGCCACGCGATCCTCCAGGGTTCCCGGCATGGTCATCTCTCCTGGCGCGGGCCCGCGCCGCTGCGAGTTTAGAACGAGCGCTTCACGAGCGCGCGCACCTCTCCCACGATACCGCGGCGGAAGGCCATCACCACCACCACGAAGACCACGCCGGTGATCACCGTGACCCAGGACCCGAGGCTCGCGAGGTAGTTCTCGAGCGTGAGGACGAGCAGCGCCCCGACGCTCGGGCCGAGGACCGTTCCCATCCCGCCGAGCAGCGTCATGAGCACCACCTCGCCCGAGCGCTGCCAGTTCACGTCGCCGAGCGTGGCGAACTGGAGCGTCAGCGCCTTCAGCGATCCCGCCAGGCCCGGCGAGCGACGCCGAGAGCACGAAGGCGAGCAGCTTGTAGCGGTCGACGTCGTACCCGAGCGACACGGCGCGGGGCTCGTTCTCGCGGATGGCCCGCAGCACGTGGCCGAAGGGGGAGTCGATGGTGCGGTGGATGAGGAAGAAGGCGGCGAGGAAGACCGCGTACACGAAGTAGTACATGGCGTACCGAGTTGCCGAGGTCCACGATCCCGAGGAGCCGTCCCCGCGGGATCCCCTGCAGCCCGTCCTCGCCGCCGGTCCAGGGCATCTGCACGACGAGGAAGTAGACGACCTGGGCGAAGCCCAGCGTGATCATGGCGAAGTAGATCCCGGAGCGGCGGAGGGCCAGCGCGCCGAAGGCCAGCCCGAGCAGCGGCGGCCACCGCCACACCGGCCGGGATGGAGAGCAGCACCGGGAGGCCGAGCACCTTGGCGCCGTAGCCGGTGACGTAGGCGGCCGCGCCGAGGAAGGCGGCGTGGCCGAAGGAGAGCAGGCCCACGTACCCGAGCAGGAGGTTGAAGGCGCTCGCGAAGAGCGCCAGCACCAGCACGTTCATCGCGAAGACCGGGTAGACAACGAACGGCGCGGCCATGCCGACCACCACCAGGACCGCGTAGCCCCAGAGCACCGGGGCGCTCCAGAGCGGCGCGGCTCACCGCGCCCTCCCGAAAAGACCGGCCGGGCGGACGAGCAGGACGAGCGCCATGATGACGAAGACCACGACGTTGGCGGCCGGCGGGTAGAGGAACTTGGTGAGGCCCTCGACGAAGCCCCATGCCCGAGCCCGGTGAGGATGGCGCCCAGGATCGACCCCATGCCGCCGATGACCACCACCGCGAAGACCACCATGATGAGCGAGGCGCCCATGAGCAGGGCTCACCTGGTAGATGGGGGCGGCCATGACCCCGGCGAAGGCGGCGAGCGCCGCCCCGAACCCGTAGGTGATGGTGAACATGAGCGGCACGTTGACCCCGAACGCCTGCAGCAGGCGTCGATTCTCGGTCCCGGCGCGGAGGTAGGCGCCGAGCCGCGTGCGCTCGATGACGAACCAGCTCACGAAGCACACCGCCATGGAGACCAGTACTACCCAGCCGCGGTAGCGCGGCAGGTACACGAACCCGAGGTCGAAGCCGCCCCGGAGCAACTCGGGCACCGGGTAGGAGTTGCCGGAGTTTCCGTAGGCGTGGTGGAAGAGGCCCTCGATGATGAGGGCGAGTCCGAAGGTGAGCAGCAGGCCGTAGAGCGGGTCGAGCCCCTGCAGCCGCCGCAGGAAGAGCCGCTCCACCACGACCCCGGACAGGCCGACCGCCGCCGGCGCGAGGAGGAGCGCCCACCAGTAGCCGACGCCGAGGTACTGCAGCCCCATCCAGGCCAGGAAGGCCCCCATCATGTACTGGGCCCCGTGGGCGAAGTTCACCACGTCGAGGAGGCCGAAGATGATCGCGAGCCCCAGCGAGAGGAGCGCGTAGAAGGACCCGTTGATGAGTCCGAGCAGCAGCTGTCCGGAGATCGCCTGGATCATGCGGTGGCCGACCCGGCGCGGGAGACTCCCGCGCCGGGCCCGTCGGCAGGGGCTACTTCTTCACGGAGGGGCACTTCTGCTCTTCGACGGTCGGGAACGCCTCGGAGGCGGGGATGGTCTTCGCAATCTTGTAGTAGTCCCACGGGTACTTCGACTCCTCCGGCGTCTTCACCTGCACGAGGTACATGGCGTGCCGGTGAAGGCCGTCGGGGCCGATCCGGCCGTCGGTGGCGAAGAAGTCGTTCACCGGGAGCTCCCGCATCTTGGCCATCACTGCGTCGGCATCGTCCGTGCCGGCCGCCTGGATCGCCTTGAGGTAGTGGCCGACCGCGGAGGCCACCCCGGCCTGCACCATGGTGGGCATGCGCTTCGTCCGGTCGAAGAAGCGCCTCGCCCACTTGCGCGTCGCCTCGTCGCGGTCCCAGTAGAAGGCGGTGGTGAGGTACATGCCCTTCGCCGTGCCGAGCCCGAGGCTGTGGACGTCGCTGATGAAGACGAGCAGGCCGGCCAGGTTCTGCTTCTTCGTGAGGCCGAACTCGTTCGCCTGCTTGATGGAGTTGATGGTGTCCTGGCCCGCGTTCGCGAGCCCGATGATCTTGGCGCCGGAGGCCTGCGCCTGCAGCAGGTAGCTCGAGAAGTCGGTGGTGCCGGGGGACGGGTGTAGCGCGTCGCCGAGCACCTTGCCGCCGTTGGCCTTCACGACCGCGGCGGTGTCGGCCTCGAGCGACTTGCCGAAGACGTAGTCCGCGGTGATGAAGAACCAGGTGTCGCCGCCCTGCTTCACCACCGCGCCGCCGGTGCCGTGGGCGAGCGCCCAGTTGTCGTAGGTGTAGTGGACCGTGTAGGGGGTGCACTTCTCTCCGGTGATGGCAGTGGTGCCGGGGCCGGAGAGGAGCGTGATCCGCTTCTTCTCGGCCGCCACCGGCATGACCGCGAGCGCCGTCGACGACGAGACCAGGTCGACGATGGCGTCCACCTTCTCCTCGTCGACCCACTTGCGGGCGACGGTGGAGGCCACCTCCGCCTTCAGCTGGTGATCGGCGCTCACCACCTGGATGGGTTTGCCGAGGACCTTGCCGCCGAAGTCCTCGACCGCCATCTTGGCAGCCTCGACCGATCCCGGGCCCGGCCAGGTCGGAGTAGTAGCCGGTCATGTCGGTGAGGACCCCGATCTTGACGACGTCGTCTGAGATCTTTCCGGCGGGCGCGTCGGCGGCGAGCGCCGGCGCGCCGAGCATGGCGGCGAGGGCTGCGGCCATCATCGTTCGGTTCATTCTCGACCCCTTTCGGTTGTCTACACTCCCAGGAACTTCTGCAGCGAGTCCATCCGGCCTTCGAGCTGGCCGGCCTCGATCATGTCCACGACGCGGCCGTGCTCGAGCAGGTAGTGGCGGTCGGCGAGCGGCGCGGCGAAGCGGAAGTTCTGCTCCACGAGCACCATGGTGTAGCCCCGCGACTTGAGCTCGCGCACCACCCTGCCGAGCGCCTGCACGATCACCGGCGCCAGGCCTTCCGTGATCTCGTCGAGGAGCAGCAGCCGCGCCCCGGCGCGGAGGATCCGCGCCATGGCGAGCATCTGCTGCTCGCCCCCGGAGAGCTTCGTCCCCTGGCTGTGGCGGCGCTCCTCCAGGTTGGGGAACATCTTGTAGATCTCCTCGACGGGCATCCCCCCGGACCCATCCGCGGGAGCAGGAGGAGGTTCTCCTCCGTGGAGAGGCTCGCGAAGATGCCGCGCTCCTCCGGGCAGTAGCCGATCCCGATGCCGAGCCGGGCGATGCGGTGCGGCGGAAGCCCGATGGTCTCGCGGCCCACCACCCGCACGGACCCGGTGCGCCGCCCCACGAGCCCCAGGATGGACTTGAGGGTCGTCGTCCGTCCGGACCCGTTGCGTCCGAGGAGCGTCACCACCTCGCCCTCGGCGACGTCGAGGTCGAGCCCGTGAAGGACGTGCGATTCGCCGTAGAAGGCGTGCAGGTCGCGGACGCGGAGCAGCTCGGCCCCGCTCACAAATGGTGGCGCTCAAGCGGTTCCTCCGATGTACGCCTCGAGCACGGCCGGGTCCTTCGACACCTCCGCGTAGGTCCCCTCCGCGAGCACGCTGCCCCGCGCGAGCACGGTGATGCGGTCGCACAGGTCGGAGACGATGGAGAGGTTGTGCTCCACCATGAGGACGGTCCGGCCCTTCGCCACCCGGGCGATGAGCGCCGTCGTCCTCCCCACGTCCTCGTGTCCCATCCCGGCGGTCGGCTCGTCGAGCAGCAGGAGCTCGGGCTCGAGCGCGAGGGTCGTCGCCACCTCGAGGGCCCGCTTTCGCCCGTACGGGAGCTCGCCGGCGGGCGTGGAGGCGAGCCCCTCGAGGTCGACGGCCCCGAGGAGCTCGCGGGCGCGCCCGTCGAGCACCTCGAGGCTGCGGGCCGACCGCCAGAACTGGAACGAGGTCCCGAGCTGTCGCTGCAGCGCCACGCGCACGTTCTCGAGCGCCGTCAGGCTCGGGAAGACCGCCGAGATCTGGAACGAGCGAACGAGCCCGCGGCGCGCCAGCTCGGCCGGCGGCGACCGCCGTCACGTCCTCGCCCCGGTAGAGGATCGCTCCGCGCGTCGCCGGCAGGAACCGCGTGAGGAGGTTGAAGACCGTGGTCTTCCCCGCTCCGTTCGGGCCGATGAGCGCGTGGATGGAGCCGCGCTTCACGCGCAGCGACAAGCCACTCACGGCGACGAAGCCCTGAAACTCCTTCGCCAGGTCGCGCGTCTCGAGGATCAGGTCGCCGGCCGGCGGGGAGCTTGAAGTCACGGACGGCAGAATTAACGTTTGCGCCCCCGCTGTCGAGGGGACCTCGATGACGCGACGCGGCAGCACTTGGCTCTTCGCGCCCCATCCGGGGTCGTGGCTGCCGTCGGTTGTCGCGGGTCAATCGGTTAGACTCAACTCCTCGAGCGGAGGTCGTCCTCGAACGGAGGTCGCATGACGGTTTCTCGGCGAGGGTTCCTGAAACTCACCGCGTCCGGGATCGGGGCGACGAGCGTGGCCGCCCTCGGCTTCTCGCCCCGGCGAGCGCTTGCCGACGTGCGGCTCTTCAAGCTCACGCACACGAGCGAGACCCGGAACACCTGCCCGTACTGCTCGGTCGGGTGCGGGGTCATCCTCTACGGACTCGGCGACCGCGCCAAGAACGCCCGCACGGACATCATCCACATCGAGGGCGATCCCGACCATCCGGTGAATCGCGGGACCCTCTGCCCCAAGGGCGCGAGCCTGCTCGACTTCGTCCACAGCCCGACCCGGCTGCGCTTCCCCGAGTACCGCGCCCCCGGGTCCTCCGAGTGGAAGCGGGTCTCCTGGGATTTCGCCGTGGAGCGCATCGCCCGGCTCATGAAGGAGGACCGGGACAAGAACTTCGTCGCCCGAAACGCCAAGGGGCAGACGGTGAACCGCTGGCCCACCACCGCCTTCCTCGCCGCCTCCGCGTCCTCGAACGAGACGGGCTACATCTTCCACAAGGTCGTCCGCGCGCTCGGGGGGGTCTGCTTCGACAACCAAGCGCGTGTTTGACACGGCCCCACGGTGGCCGGTCTGGCCCCGACATTCGGCCGTGGCGCGATGACCAACGACTGGGTCGACATCAAGAACGCCGATGTCATCCTGGTGATGGGCGGCAACCCCGCCGAGGCCCACCCCTGCGGCTTCAAGTGGGCCATCGAGGCGAAGGTCAAGAAGAGGGCCCGCCTCGTCGTCGTCGACCCGCGCTTCACGCGAACCGCGGCCGTGGCCGACCTCTACGCCCCCATCCGGCCGGGCACCGACATCACCTTCCTCGGCGGCGTCATCCGCTACCTCCTCGAGAACGGGAAGATCCATCGCGACTACGTGAAGGCCTACACGAACGCCTCGTTCCTCCTGAGCGAGGGGTTCGACTTCTCCGACGGGCTCTTCACCGGCTACGACGCCGAGAAGCGCCGCTACGACAAGTCCACCTGGGTCTACCAGACCGACAAGAACGGCTACGCCAAGG
>CAVWHZ010000007.1:0-44683 GCA_963754915.1 uncultured delta proteobacterium
GTGCTTGTCTCTGGCACCGACGGCGTCGGCACCAAGCTCAAGGTGGCGTTCCTCACCGGGCGCCACGACACCGTCGGCATCGACCTCGTCGCCATGTGCGTGAACGACGTGGTCGTGGTGGGGGCCGAGCCGCTGTTCTTCCTCGACTACTTCGCCACCGGGAAGCTTCGCGCCGAGCAGGCCGCCGAGGTCGTGAAGGGGATCGCGGAGGGCTGCAGGCAGGCCGGGTGCGCGCTCATCGGCGGGGAGACCGCCGAGCTGCCGGGCTTCTACCAGGAGGGCGAGTACGACCTCGCCGGGTTTGCCGTGGGCGCGGTGGAGAGGTCCCGCATCGTCGACGGCCGGTCGGTGTCGCCCGGCGACGTGCTTGTCGGCGTGGCCTCCACCGGGCTCCACTCCAACGGCTACTCCCTCGCCCGCAAGGTGCTCTTGCCCCGCCACCAGCTCTCCGACCGCCCGGCGGAGCTCGGCGGCCGCACGGTCGGCGAGGCTCTGCTCGAGCCCACCCGCATCTACGCCAAGGACGTGCTCGCCCTGCTGGACAGCGTTCCGGTGAAGTCGATCGCCCACATCACCGGCGGCGGCCTCCCCGGAAACGTTCCGCGAAACCTCCCCGACGGAACGCGCGCAGCCGTCCGCGAGGGCAGCTGGAAGGTCCCGGGCATCTTCGCCCTCATCGAGCGCGAGGGCCAGGTCCCCCGCGACGAGATGTACCGCACCTTCAACATGGGGCTCGGCCTCGTGGTGGTCGTCCCTCCGGGAAGCGCGGACCAGGCCCGCGACGTGCTCGGCGGCCGCGGCCTCGACAGCTGGGTCGTCGGGAACGTGGAATCCGGGGCGGGCGAGGCCACCTGCGAGGTGATCCGGTGATCCGGATCGGCGTTCTCGCCTCGGGCTCGGGCTCCAACCTGCAGGCCATTCTCGACGCCTGCGCCGACGGGCGCATCGACGGGCGCGTGGCCGCGGTGGTGTCGAACGTTCCGGAGGCGAAGGCCCTCGAGCGCGCCCGGCTCGCCGGAGTCGCCGCGGAGGTGCTCCCGTCGAAGGGGGCAGCCGATCGAGCGGCCTATGACCGCGAGCTCGTGGCCTTGCTGCGCCGGCACCGCGTCGATCTCGTGGCCCTGGCAGGCTACATGCGCATCGTGACCCCCACCTTTCTCGAAGCGTTCGGCCCTTCCGCGGCCCGGAACGGGTGCCCCGGCGTCTTGAACATCCATCCCGCCCTGCTCCCCAGCTTCCCGGGGCTTCACGCCCAGCGCCAGGCGCTCGACTACGGCGTGCGCTTCTCCGGTTGCACCGTGCACTTCGTCGACGCCGGAACCGACACCGGACCCATCGTGGTCCAGGCTGTCGTCCCGGTTCTGCCGGGGGACACCGAGCCATCGCTCTCGGCGCGCATCCTGGCCGAGGAGCACCGCATCTACCCGGAGGCCATCCAGTGGTTTGCCGAGGGACGACTCTCGATGGAAGGCCGTCGAGTGACCTTGCGCACCGCCGCGGCACCGACGCTCGACGGCGTGTGCAACCCGTCCAGGGATCGCTGACGTGAACCAGACCTTCAAGCGCCCTTCCACCCAGCGCGCCTACGACGTCTGCGTCCTCGGCTCGCAGCTCGGCGGAATCGCGGCCGGCGCGCTGCTCGCGCGCCGGGGATTCCGCGTGCTTCACGTGGATCACGACGGCCTCGGGGCGGCCTACGCGGACCACGGGTGGATGCTCCCCTACGCCCCGGCCCTCCTCCCCTCCCCGCGCAGCTTCCCCGCTGGCGAAGCGGTGCTCGCCGACCTGTCGCTGACCTCGGACCTGGGTCGGCAGCTCGAGCCCTGCGTGCCCGACCTCCAGGTCCTCCTGCCGCGGCACCGGCTCAACCTCCCGCGGGACGCCGCGGGTCGCCTCCCCGAGCTAAAGCGCGAGTTCGGCGGCGACGCCCAGCGCGTGGAAGCGTCGCTCGCGGAGGCGCTGCGGCTGTTCGACGCGGAGCGCCCATTCCTCGAGGCGCATCCGCCGCTGCCGCCGCGAGGCTTCGTCTCCCGGTGGCAACTTGCACGGGCGCGGCGCCACTCGCCTGACGGTGGAAGCGGCGGGCCCTTCCCCCTCGCCGAACTCGGCGACCACCCCCTCGCCGTGGCGCTGCGCGGCGCCTACCCCTTCCTCGCCCACCTCGACGGCCCCCCGCCACGGCTCGGCATGGTCCGAGTGCTCGGAGCGGTGCTGCACGGGACCCACCGCATCCCGTGGGGCGAGGTCGGGCTGCGCGAGGTCCTCCGGCGGCGGATCGCCGAGTCGCGCGGCGAGTTGCTCGGTGGTGACGGCGTCCCGGTCATCGCCGAGTCGCTCGACGTGGAGCACGGCAAGGTGACCTCGGTGCGTCTCACCGACTCGGACGACGTCTACGCCGCCCGGGCGTTCATCTCGGCGACCGACGCCCAGGCGCTGCGCCGCATCATCCCAGGCGGCGGGGAGAAGCTCGCTGCCCAGCTCGATCAGGTCCGTCCCTCCCGCCGGCTGCTCTCGGTGAACTGGGTCGTCCGCTCGGGCAGCCTGCCGGCGCCGCTCGGTCAGACGGCGCTGGCGGTCGGGGGCGGAAGCGGGGAGGCGCTGCTGCTCCAGGTGCTGCCGGCGCTGCGCTCGGGCAAGAAGGGAACCGGCGAGCCGAGTCCCGGCGACCGCGTGCTCACCGCCGGCACCTTCGTGCCGGCACGCAGCCGCGACCGGGAGACCGAGCACCTCGAGCAGCACGCCGCCCGGCTCCGCTCGGCGGTGGCGGAGTTCCTGCCCTTCTTCGAGCGACAGGTCGTCCACGAGTCGGTCCCGCTGCTCGCGGCATCGCCGGATCGACGGGGCTCGCGGCTGCTCGCCCATCCCCTCTACGAGGTGAAGCGTTCGCAGGTGCTCGGGGTTACCGGCCTGCCCACGCGCTCGGCCATCCCCAACCTGTTCTTCGCCGGCCGGGAGGTCGTGCCTGGGCTGGGGCTCGAGGGCGAGTTTCACGCCGCCCTGCAGGCCGCGGAGCGCGTCGAGGCGTACTTGGGGAGGAAACAGAGGCCAAAGTAGCTTGACCTTTGGCCGCTTCCGCGCAATAACCCCCCCTCTTTTCTTGGGAATCCATACATGGCACGTCGCTGCGACATCTGTGGGAAGGGGCCGCTCGTCGGCAACAACGTCTCCCACGCCAACAACAAGACGAAGACCCGCTCGCTTCCGAACCTCCGTTCGGTGCGCGCGAACGTGGCGGGCACCGTCCGCCACCTCCGGGTTTGTACTCGCTGCCTCAAGGCTGGCCGGGTGGTGAAGGCCGCCCACCACGGGAAGCGGGCCACGGCGCAAGCCTGAGCCCGTCTTCGCCCTCGCGCCGACGGGCCTCGCCGCCCGAGGATCGCGCGCGATGACCAACGAGAGAGACGAGGAACCCCGGTCGCCCGCTCCCGCGGAGATGGTCGAGCTGCGCCGCGAGCTCGCCGCCCGGCGCGGCCGCAAGCGCCTCGACCTGCTCCTCGACCAACCGGACCCGATCGCAGCCGTCCAGGCTCTCCCGGCAGACGAGCTCTTCCACGCCATCCAGGAGGCCGGCCTCGCCGACTCGGGCGACGTCGTGGCGCTCTCGTCTCCCGAGCAGTTCCGCACCTTCCTCGACCTCGACGGGTGGCGAGGCAACGCGCTCGACCCGGCGCGTGTGCTGCCCTGGCTTCGGGCGGGACGTCCGCCGTCCGTCTCGAGCGAGGAGGAGGAGGAGCTCTGGCGCGCGAAGGTCGCCGCCATCGATCCAGAGGTGATGAGCCTCGTGCTGCGCGAGACGGTGCGGATACACGATCTGGAGGACGACCCGGATCCCGACATCGAGGGCGCGCGCTGCGCGCGCACGCCCGAGGGACGCTACCTCGTGGAGTTCGTCCCGGACGGTCCCGATTACCTCGTCGTCCGCCACATCCTCGACGACCTGTACGCGCTGGATGCGTTCCACGCGGGCCGGATGCTCTCGGTCCTGCGGTGGGAGCTCGAGACCGAGCTCGCCGAGGCGGCGCTCCGCTGGCGTACGGGGCGGCTCGCGGACCTCGGGTACCCGTCGCTCGACGAGGCCCTGTCCTGGTACGCCCGGCCGGCGAGCCGGCCGGCCGTCGAGCCGGCCGGACTTCCCGTGCGCCCCCCGGGCTTCTGGCTCGCGGCCCACCGGCGGGGCACCCTCCTCGACCGGGCGGCGGCGCTCCTGCCGCCCGACGCGCTCGCGCGCTTCGAGGCGGAGGCGATGGCCGCGGCCAACGCGGCGCTGGTCGCCGACCGGGTAGACACCTCCGACCCGGACGAGGTCCGGGACGCCGTGGAGTCGGCGCGGTCCCTTCTCGAGATGGGACTCGAGTCCCTGTCCGCCGGCGGCGACGACGCGGCGGCCGCCGTGCTCGCCTCGACGCCGCTCAAGCGCGTCTTCCAGGCGGGCTTCGGAAGGCTGCTTGACCTGCGCTTCCGGGCGGATCGCCTGCGGCGGGAAGCAGGCGCCCCTGTCCTCGATCCTCCCCTCGGAGAGGCTCTGGCCGCGCTCCGGCTCCGGCGGCCCCGCTACTTCCCGGGCCTCGCGACCCCCCGGGAGGAGTGGGGATCGCCCACGTCTGGGGCCTTCAGCGCGAGGCCGTTCCGCTCCACGGACGAGGTGCGTCGAGTCTCGCTCGCCCTCCAGGACTGCGAGGGAATCCTCGCGCTGGCCCGAGAGCTTGGCCTCTCGGCGCCAGCGGGCGACGCTGCGGCTTCCACGCTGGCCTCCCTGTACCTCACCGCGCTCGCGAACGAGCGGATGGGCAGGGCGTTCTCGCCCACCCCGATTCCTGCAGGCGAGCTCGCCGCCGCAGCGAAGGTCCTCGACCGCATCGACGACCCGCGCCTCGCTTCCGCGGGAGCGCCGGGCGCGCTCCTCGCCACGCTCGCCCGGAACCGGGCGGCCGAGCTCGCACTGCTGGCGCGAGGGGAGAGCGCGCCCCCCGGCGTCGTGACCGCCGTGCTCGTCGCCCCCTGAGGGCGCTGCCAGTCAAAAAAAGGCCGCGCGGCGGGGGCGGCCCCGCCCCCGCTCGCGCGGCTTCGCTGCACCGGCTGGCTATTTCGCGGGCGTTGCGGGGGCGGCTGGAGCCTTGTCGGCCGGGGTCTTCGCCTCGGTCTTCGGCTGGGCGTGCTTGGGCTGCCCCTTCGCGGCCGGCTTCTTCTCCTCGGGCTTCTTGGAATCGGCCTGGGCCACCTTGCTCACCGGCTGCTTCGGCGCCGCGGCGTGGCTGCGGGTCTGCGTCCGGGAGGTCGTGGTCGCCGGGGACGCGACCGGCGAGGCGAGGACAGGCGAGGCGAGACCGAGGACGGCGAGCCCCGTGGCGATCTTGGCTGCGAGCTTCATGATTCTCTCCTTCTCGAGTTCGCCGCGGCGGGTTGCCGCGGGCTTCGTTCGGGGAAGGAGACGCCCGGCACCCGGAGGATATTCACCCGGCGCCACTGGGTTCACGCGGGATCGGTCGCGCCCTCGACGAAGGACGCCTCGCGGGCCCAGCGGAAGGCCTGCTCGATCTGCTCGTCGGCGAGAACGCCCTCGCGACGCAGCATCTCCACCTCGCGGGCCATGCTGGTGTCGAGAAGGTATGGGCCGTCGGTGTTGATGGTGAAGCGGACGCGCCGCTGCCACAGCCTCTGCAGCACCTCGCGCAGCTCCGCCGTCGAGGCCACGGCCCGCGTGGCGAGGTTCGAGGTGGGGCATATCTCGAGCGTCACCCCCCGCTCGCGAAGCAGGTCCATCACCCCGGCGTCCTGGGCCGCGCGGATACCGTGGCCGATGCGGTGGGGCCTCAGCTCCTCCACCACCGCCCGGACACCCTCGGCGCCGGTCCCGGCGGTCTCCCCGGTGTGCACCGTGGTCTTCAGGCCCGAGTCGCGGGCGTGGGCGAAGAGCTGCCGGTAGCGCGGCACCTCGGCAGGGTCGAGCTCGATCGCGTGCCGCTCCGTACCGGCGAGGTCGATGCCGACGACGCCGCGCTTTCGGTACTTGATCGCCTTCTCCACCAGGATCTCGTTCAGGCGGTGATCGAACTCCCTGGCCAGGCAGAAGATCAGCCCGGCGCGGACGCCGTACTCCAGGACCCCGCGGTCCATCCCGCGCAGCGCGGCGTGGATGATGTGGTCGAGGTCCCGCTCGCCCCCCTGGTTGCGCTTCATGGGGTTGAAGCGGAGCTCGATGAGGCTGACGCGGGAGGAGCGGTACTCCTTGCCGATGATCTCGTAGACGCTTCGTTCCATCGCCTGCGGAGACGACTGGATCTTCTCCGTCCACTGATGGAGTACGGCCAGGTACTCCTCGAGCGACCGGACCTTGCCGGGCCGCGCCGACACGAGCTCCCGGAACTCCCAGTAGTTGGCGACGGGCAGCTTGAAGCCCTGGTCGTGGGCGATCGACCAGAGGACGTGGGGGGCGACTGCACCGCCCACGTGGATGTGAAGGTCGGTGAGCTCCACGGGCATCCTCGTCTCCTAACGAGCCGGGACCGCCCTCGCGCGAGTCGCTAGTGCTCGGCCTCGTCGGGAGAGGCGTCCGACGGTGCCCCGAGCGACAGGCCACAGTCGGGGCACTCCGGCTGGTCCGCCGATGCGGCGAAGCGGTGCCCACACGCCGGGCAGTCGATCTCCACCTCCGGCGTCGAGGTCGATGCCCTTCAGACCCCGCGCCGCTGCCGCCACCGCGTCGAGACCGCCGAGGAGGTGTGCCCAGTCCTTCTCGAGCACCGCCGCGGCCCTTTCCACCTCGGCGTCGGGCACGTACAGGTTCCAGAGCGGGTGGACCTTCTCCTCGGGGCGACGGGCCGGCACCTGTTCCA
Source organism: uncultured delta proteobacterium (assembly GCA_963754915.1). Lineage (GTDB taxonomy): Bacteria > Myxococcota > Myxococcia > Myxococcales > Anaeromyxobacteraceae > DATJZG01. The sequence continues at coordinate 6,834 of CAVWHZ010000007.1, forward strand.
TCGCCGGGGACACCCCGTCGCTCTCCAGGAGATCCATCATCTCCTTCACCGAGGCGTAGCCCGATCGGCTGAGGAGCTTCAGCCCCTCGCCCTCGGCCGCGCAGGTGACGCACGATTGCTCGGCGTCGAGAGGAGTGTTGCACTTCGGGCAAGTGGGGACGTCCATGGAGACCCTCCAGGTGACCGGATAATAGCGCGCCCGAGGGCGCGACGCGGAGCTATACTCCGCCCCGCAATGATCATCGACGGCAAGCAGGTCGCGGCCAAGGTTCGCGCCGAGGTCGCCGAGCGCGTGAAGGGCATGGCCCGTGACGGGTTCGTGCCCGGCCTGACGGTCGTCCGGGTCGGCGACGACCCCGCGTCTGCCATCTACGTGCGGGGGAAGCGCAAGGCCTGCGAGGAGGTGGGGATGCGCTCCCTGGAGCACCACCTCCCCGCGACGGTGACGCAGGCCGAGATCTTGGGCCTCGTCGACCGCCTCAATGCGGATCCTGCCACCCACGGGATCCTGGTGCAGCTCCCGCTGCCGAAGCACCTCGACGAGGGCGCCATCCTCGACGCCATCGACCCGGCCAAGGACGCCGACGGGTTTCACCCGACGAACGTGGGCGCGCTGTGGCTCGGGAGGCCCGGCCCCAGGCCGTGCACGCCTGCCGGGGTCATGCGGTTGCTCGACGAGATCCGCGTGGACCCGAAGGGCAAGCGGGCGCTCGTGGTCGGCCGCTCCAACATCGTCGGCAAGCCCATGGCGGCCATGCTCCTCGAGCGCCACGCCACCGTGACGCTCGCCCACTCCCGGACCGAGGACCTCGCCGGCGAGGTGGCGCGCGCCGACATCCTGGTGGCCGCGATCGGCGAAGGCGAACCTCGTCAAGGGAGACTGGGTGAAGCCGGGCGCCACGGTGATCGACGTGGGGATGAACCGGCTTCCCGATGGGAAGCTCTGCGGGGACGTGGAGTACGACGTGGCAGCGCGGCGCGCCGCGGCCATCACGCCCGTCCCCGGCGGCGTGGGGCCCATGACCATCGCCATGCTGCTCGTGAACACGCTCGACCTGGCGAAGAGGAGGAGGCCGTGAAGCGCGCGCTGGTGGTGGCGCTGGCGCTCGCCGGGTGCTCGCGGTGCAGCAGCCCCAACTTCGCGGTCCGCCCGGTGCAGCCGGAGGCCCCGCCGTCGCCCTTCCCGGTGACGCTGCGCGTCGTGCACTTCGGCGACTTCGGCGATGACACCTGGCAGCAGGCCGCCGTGGCTCGGGCCATGGTCGACTGGGCCCGCGCAGCCCCGGTGGACGTCGCCCTGTCCGTCGGCGACAACGTCTACGAGTGTGGCCCGGACCTGTCCCTGCCCGGCGCCGCCGCCTGCTCCTTCGCGTCCGACGGCAACACCGTGGCAGCCGGCTACGTCCCGCCCCTCGACCCGCGCTTCCGCAAGAACTTCGAGGCTCCGCTCGAGGGCCTAACGCGGGACGGGAAGCCCGTGCCGATCTGGCTCGTGCTCGGCAACCACGACATGAACGCGCTTGGCACCTGCAGCGCCGGCGACGACCCGGTGGCCGCCTCTCGGGCCCGCGCCTGCCTGGAGGTCGCACACCGGTCGCCCCAGTGGACGATGCCAGGGCGGCGGTGGGTGCTCGACCGCGGCCCGGCCCGGTTCATCGCCATCGACTCGAACCTCCTCAAGCGGGACTACGGAGGGTTCTCCTTCGACGACGAGGTGGCCTTCGTCAAAGAGGCCGCGCTGCCTTGCGGAGAGAAGATCTGCTTCATCGTGGCTCACCACCCATCTGCCTCGGCCGGAGAGCACATCCAGGACGGGACCCCCGAATACCTGGCGCGAGTGAAGCGGATCGAGGAGGCGGCTGGCGGGGAGATCGCTGCCTGGCTCGCCGGTCACGAGCACCAACTCGAGCACCTGCGGGCGCCGGCTGGCTACGACGTCCTCGTCTCCGGCAACACGGCCCGCGGCCGGGCCGGGGAGCGCTTCGAGCACCTCTCCGTCGCCGGGGCCCGGCTCCTCTTCGCCTCGACGGCGTGGGGGTTCGGGGTCCTCGAGGTGGGCGATGGCAGCTGGACCTACCGGTTCGTGAACGACAGGGGCGTCCCCGTCCACTGCTGCGCTGCGGCCGGCCGGGGCCCCTGCCGGCCGGTGACCTGCTCGCGCTGATGCGCCCGTCGGCACGCCTTGACCCCCCCACGCCGCCCGTTACAATCCCGCGCGCCCCCGCCGAGGTGGACCCGATGACCCTGCGCACACCGCTCCATGACGTCCACGTGCGATCTGGTGCGCGCATGGTGGACTTCGCAGGCTGGGACATGCCCGTCCAGTACGCCGGCCTGCTAGACGAGCACGAGGCGGTCCGCTCCCGGGCTGGTCTCTTCGACGTCTCGCACATGGGCGAGGTGGTCTTCCGCGGGCCCAAGGCGCTCGAGGCGTTGAACCGCGTCTTCACGAACGACCTCGCCCGGGTCGTCGACGGCCAGGCCCAGTACGGGTGCCTGTGCCGGGACAACGGCGGCATCGTCGACGACGTGGTGGTGTACCGGCGGTCGAGCGAGGACCTCCTCGTGTGCGTGAACGCTGCCAACCGCACGAAGGACTTCGACTGGCTCCGCGCCCACGGCGGCGGGGCGACGGTGACGAACGAATCCGACGACTGGGCCCAGCTGGCCCTGCAGGGCCCGCGGGCGCCCGCCATCCTCCAGCGGCTCACCAAGGCCGACCTCGGCGCCATCAAGACCTTTCGCTTCGCCGAGGGCGACGTCGCGGGGATCCGCTGCACCATCGCCCGGACCGGCTACACGGGGGAGGACGGCTTCGAGCTCTTCTGCCGGTCGGACCGCGCCGTGGCTCTCTGGACCGCGCTGCTCGAAGCGGGGGCGGCCGACGGCCTCGAGCCGGCCGGCCTCGGCGCCCGCGACACCCTTCGGCTGGAGATGGCGTACCGACTCTACGGCAGCGACATGGACGACGGCACGACACCGCTCGAGGCCGGCCTCTCCTGGGTGGTGAAGCTCGACAAGAACGACTTCGTGGGCCGCGATGCCATCCTCCGCCAGAAGGCGGGCGGCCTGCCGCGCAAGCTCGTCGGCTTCGTGCTCACCGAGCCCGGCATCGCCCGCCATGGCTTCGACGTGACCCGCGACGGCCAGAAGGTCGGAACCGTCACGAGCGGGACCAAGTCCCCTTCCCTCAAGACCTCCATCGGGCTCGCCTACGTGCCCGCCGCGCTTTCCGCCGAGGGGTCGACCTTCGCGGTGGACATCCGCGGGCGCCCCGCCGCTGCCCAGGTGGTGAAGACCCCCTTCTACGCGAGGAAATGACCATGAACTTCCCCGAGGACCTGAAGTACACCCGCGACCACGAGTGGGCCCGTGTGAAGGGCAACCGCGTCACCGTGGGGATCACCGACTTCGCGCAGGACCAACTCGGGGACGTCGTCTACCTCGAGCTCCCCGACGTCGGGGACGCGGTCAAGAAGGGCGAGGCCTTCGGCGTCGTCGAGTCCACCAAGGCCGTGTCCGACCTCTTCGCGCCGGTATCCGGGAAGGTCGTCGAGGTGAACGACCCGCTCGGCGATGCGCCCGAGACCATCAACGAGGACCCGTACGAGGAGGGCTGGATGATCGTCGTCGAGGTCTCCAACCCGAAGGACCTCTCGGATCTGATGGACGCCCCCGCCTACGAGAAGTTCGTCGAGGAAGAGCAGGAGTAGACCTTGCGCTACCACCCGCACACCCCGGAGGACGTCCGGCGCATGCTGGATGCCTGCGGGGTGAAGTCCGTCGACGACCTGTTCCGGTCCATCCCGGAGGGCCTGCGGCTCCGCCGCCCGCTCGACGTCCCGCCGGCCGCCGACGAGGTCTCGCTCCACGCCGAGTTCCGGCGCATGGCCGCGCGCAACCAGACGGAGCACCCGCCGTTCATCGGTGCCGGCGCCTACCCCCACCACGTGCCACCTGCGGTGGACCAGCTTCTGCTCCGGGGCGAGTTCTTCACCGCCTACACGCCCTACCAGCCCGAGATCTCGCAGGGGACCTTGCAGGCACTCTTCGAGTGGCAGACCTTCGTCTGCCTGCTCACCGGCCTGGACGTATCGAACGCCTCCATGTACGACGGCGCCACCTCGACCGCCGAGGCAGTGCTGATGGCCACGCGCCTCACCGGCCGCAACCGGGTCGTGGTGAGCGCCGCCCTCCACCCCGAGTACCGCAAGGTGCTCTCCACCTACCTGGCCTCCACGGGCGACGAGGTGGTGGTCGCGCCCTACGGCGAGGACGGGCGCACGGACCTCGGCGCCCTGCGGAAGCTCGTGGACACCCGCACGGCCGCCGTCGTCATCGGCTACCCCAACTTCTTCGGGGTCGTCGACGCGCTGCCGCAAGCGGCCGCCATCGCCCGGGAGGCGGGAGCGCTCACCGTCTCGGCCACGTCCGAGGCGGTCGCCCTGGGTCTCCTGCAGGCACCGGGCGCGCTCGGCGCGGACATCGCCACTGGCACGCTGCAGAGCTTCGGCAACACCGTCAACTACGGCGGGCCGGCCCCCGGATTCTTCGCCACGCGCGAGGCCAGCATCCGCCAGATGCCGGGCCGCATCGCCGGCGCCACCGTCGACAAGCAAGGGCGCCGCGGGTTCGTGCTGACGCTCTCCACCCGCGAGCAGCACATCCGCCGCGACAAGGCCACGTCCAACATCTGCACCAACTCGGGCCTGACCGCGCTCGCGGCCACCATCCACCTCTCGCTGCTCGGAAAGTCCGGCCTGGCGCACCTCGCTCGGCTGAACTACGGGCGCGGGCTCGAGCTGCGCCGAGCGATGCGGGCCGCCGGCTTCGGGCTGCGCTTCTCGGGGCCCACCTTCAACGAGGCGGCTTTCGACGTGGGGGACGCCGACCAAGTGGTGGAGCGGCTCGCGCGGAAGGGCATCGCGGCGGGAGTGCCGCTCGCCCGCTGGTATCCGGACGACCCGCGCATGAAGGGAGCGCTTCTCAGCGTCGCCACGGAAGTGCACACGCCCGAGCTCATCGAGCTCTTCGCCCAGGCGGTGAGGGGGTAGCGTCATGACCAACCCGTCGGGCTGGAAGCCCAGCATGGAAAAGGGGGCCGGCGGCTCCGAGCGCGGGGAGGCAGGTCTCCTCGGCGCCACCCGGGGCCTCGCCATGGAGGAGCCCCTGGTGTTCGAGCAGGGGTCTGCCGGCCGCAGCGGAGTGTCCCTTCCGGAGGTGCCCGCCGGCACCGACCCCTCCGCCGAGATCCCGAGGGAGCTGCTCCGCGCCGAGGTGGACGGCCTCCCGGAGATGGACGAGCTCTCGGTGGTGCGGCACTTCACGCGCCTGTCGCAGTGGAACTGGGGGATCGACACGGGCTTCTACCCGCTCGGCTCCTGCACCATGAAGTACAACCCGAAGTCGAGCGAGGCACTCGCCCGTCTCCCGGGCTTCGCGCTCGCCCACCCGCTGCTGCCCCCGTCCATGGCCCAGGGGGCGCTCGAGCTCATGTGGAGGCTCGAGCGGGCCCTCTCGGAGATCGGCGGCTTCGCCGCCACGACGCTCTCGCCAGCGGCCGGCGCCCACGGAGAGCTCGCCGGGCTCATGATGATCCGCGCTTACCACGTGGCCCACGGCAATCCGCGGCGCAAGGTCCTCATCCCCGACACGGCCCACGGGACCAACCCGGCTTCGGCCGCGCTGAATGGCTATTCGACCGTGCAGCTCGAGAGCGGCCCCGACGGGCGCCTCCACCCCGAGACGGTGGCCCGGGCAATGGACGAAGACGTCGCCGCCATCATGATCACCAATCCCAACACGCTCGGGATCTTCGAGACCCACATCCAGGAGATCGCCGACATCGTGCACGCCCGGGGCGGCCTGGTCTACGGCGACGGCGCGAACTTCAACGCGCTGCTCGGCGTGGCGCGGCCGGGCGACATGGGCTTCGACGTCATGCAGTACAACTTGCACAAGACCTTCGCGACTCCGCACGGCGGCGGCGGGCCCGGCTCCGGGCCCGTCGGCGTGCGGGACGCTCTCGTGCCGTTCCTCCCCCTGCCGGTCGTGGTGAAGGAGGGCGAGGGCTACCGGCTCGTCACCGACCCGCAGGAGCGCCCCCAGACCGTCGGCAAGCTGCGGGAGTTCTGGGGCAACCCTGGCATGTTCGTCCGCGCCTGGGCCCTCATCCGCGAGCTCGGGCCCGACGGGCTGAAGCGGGTGGCGCAGCTTGCGGTGCTGAACGCCAACTACGTGCGGGCCGGCCTCCGGGGCCACTTCAACCTGCCCTACGACACCGACACGCTTCACGAGGTGGTCTTCGACGACAAGGCACAGAAGGACGGCGGCGTGACCACCATGGACGTCGCCAAGCGGCTCATCGACCACGGGTCTCACCCACCTACGGTGTACTTCCCCTTGGTGGTCCACGGGGCGCTCATGATCGAGCCCACCGAGACCGAGTCCAAGGAGACGCTCGACGGCTTCGTCGATGCCATGCGCGCCATCGCCGCGGAGGCGAGGGAGAACCCCGACGCCGTCAAGGCAGCCCCTCGCAAGCCGGTCCGGGCGCGCCTCGACGAGACGCGGGCCGCGCGCAAGCCGGTGCTTCGCTGGAAGCCCGGCCTCAAGGTCGACTAGGCGCGCCTGGCGAACCGGGACGGCGAGGCGCTAGCGCGAGGGCCCGCGGAAGAAGCGCATCGCGCCGCTGGCCGCCTCGAGGTGGAAGCCGAAGTTGAGCGATATCTCCCCGTGGCTGTCCACCATCCCCGGCGGCGGGTTGAGGAAGGGCTGGGCCTTCTCGAAGGCATCCACGGCGGTCTGGTCGAGGAAGTCGAGGCCACTCGAGCGTTCGACCTTGATGCCGGTGATGACCCCCTCGCTGTTCATCTTGATGGCAAGCACCGTCACGCGGTCCTTGTAGAAGAACTTCTCGCCGCTCGGGTCGCGGGCGCGTATCGCGCTGCTCGGGTCCCAGTGCTCGGCGACCGCCTGCTTCACCCGGTTGAAGAAGCCCGCGTACTTCCACTCGCGGGTGTTGAGGAACGTGGCGTCGCCGACGTCGACTCCTTCTACGTGGTCGGGCGCCGGCCCTCCGGCGAGCTTGTCGTAGAAGGCGGCGGTGGGCTGGAGGATGGGCCGCCCCCCTTGGCCGGCCATGGGTGCCCCCTGCCCTCCCTCGCCACCCTGCCCCGCGGTCTCCTCGGGCGCGAGAGTGGAGCTCTTGAGCGGGTCTGGACGCGGCGCCTTCTTCAACCCGTCGGGGTCGGTCATGGCGACCTTCTCCGGTCCGGACCGCGCCGTCGGCTGCACGGGGGCCGTCGAGCCCGGGGCCCCGGGACGCCGGGTGTCTCCGCCCGGAGCGCCCGGAATCCCGGGCTGGGCGGTCTGGTGGGCGAGCGGGACCTCCGGGGAGACCGGGGACTTGTTCTGGCTGGGCTGCGGCGCCGTTCGCTCGTATCCCGACTTTCGGAACCTCGAGATGGTCTCCTTCTCGACGGTGTTGTTGCTCTCGGCGAGGAACTTGGTGCTGGGCGGCGGCTTGTTGTTCCCCGTGGGGGCGACGTCGACCACCTGCCCTCGCTCCTTCGCCACCTCCGGCGCCTTCGGCGGCGCCAGCGGGAGCGTGGCGGGGGGTGGGGCCGGTCGCGATCCATCGGCCACCCGCCGGTTCGCCGCCCACTCGTCGGACGACAGAGGAGCGAGCCCGACGGGCCGGGGGCCATCCTTGGCGGCCGTGATCCCGACCCAGTCGACCTGGAGGAGGCGCAACGCGAGCAGGTTCAGGGCGAGCGAGACCGTCACGCCGACGAGAAGGCGCCAGCCCGTCCAGGTTCGCGCCCTGCGTCGCCGAAGGCTGGGCCCCAGGTAACTCATCGGTAGCTCTAGCGATATTAACAGACCGAAGGACGGCAGGCCTTCCGGAATTCCTTAAGGTCTAAGGAGTCTACGCCTACGCCCACGAGACGTTGACCCTCGCCGGGGACAGGGCTAAGGGAGCGCGCCCACCTTCGCCGAGATGACCTCTCCGATCCCAGAGCCGCCCGCCCCTCCTCGAGCCAAGCCAGCCAGGCGCCGCACGGCCGCAGCGGTCGGGGTAGCCCTGCTCGCGGCCGCCTGGGCCTCCGCGCACCTCGTCGCCAACTCGGCGGCGAGCCGCGAGCGCATTCGTGACAGGGCGCAGCGCCTCCTCGGAGATCGCCTCGGCCCGGTCGAGGTCGGGGAGGCGCGGGTGGATTGGCTGCTGCGCGCCGAGGTCGGACCGGTCACCGTCCCGGCGTCGCGGCCGGGAGCCCCGGACCTCCTCCGGGTGGAGCGCGTCGTCGTCCGGCCGAGCCTCGCCGCCCTCCTCCGGGGTCGGGTCGAGCCCGGGGCGGTCACCCTCGACGGAGTGCGAATCGAGCCGGGGCCGGGCGGAGCCGAGCTTCGTCGAGCCTGGGAGCGGGCTGCGAGCCGGCCGCTCGCCGCCGGAGGAAGCCGCGGCGGCGCGCTGCCGTCCCTGCACCTGAGGCGAGTCCAGGTGGTGCTCGACGCCCCCGGGGCCCGCTCCGTCGACGTCGGCCCCTTCGACGCCGACGCCTCCATCGATCGCGGGACCGACCGGGCGCGGCTCCTCGTGCACGTCGGCCTCCCCGGTGGGGGGGGCGCCTCTCTCGACCTCAAGCGCCGAGGCGGTGGCGCCGAGCTCGAGGCGGAGGTCGAGGCGTCGTTGCCCGCCGACCTGCCCCTCGGCGCCGCGGCCCGCCTGCCGGTGGAGGTCCCCACGGGCCGGCTCCGGGCCCGCCTCGACGCGCGCGGAACGCCCGACCTTCGGTCGGCAAGCGGCGAGCTGCGGGCCGAGGCCCGCGAGGTGACCGTCGCGGGCTCCCGGATCGGCCCCGCGCCGGTCGGTCCCTTCGCGGCTCGGTTCGAGGGAACATTCTCCTGGGACGCCGCCGCGCGGCGGGCCTCGCTCGACATTGGCCGGATCTCGTCCGGCGACTCCTCCCGGCTGGCCGCCTCGATCAAGGGAACGGTCACCTGGGGCACCGACGCGAACCTCGCCCTCGAGCTCCGCGCAGAGGACGTGCCGTGGTCGGAGGTGCTCGCGGCGCTACCTCCGGAGCTCAGGCCACCCGACTCGGCCCCTCGCGTCGACGGCCCGGTGTCGGGCCGGTTGAAGGTCTCCGGCGCCCCGTCGCGGCCGGCGGACTGGACGGTGGAGGCAGAGCTCGACCTCGAGGCCCTGCGGCGCTCGGCGCGCTCCGGTGCGCCGAGCCCGCTGCTCGCGACGTTCCGCTGGCGGCCGCTCGACCCCTCCCCCGACGAGGCCGCGCGGGAAATCGTCGTCGGCCCGCCGAACCCGGGCTACGTCCCGCTGGCGGAGCTGCCGCCCCACCTCGTGCGGGCCGTGACCGCCAGCGAGGACGCCGGATTCTTCGCGCACCGCGGCTTCGACTTTCAAGAGATCGCCCGTGCGCTGTCCGACGCCCGCAGCGGGCGCGTGCGCGGCGCATCCACCATCACGCAGCAACTCGCGAAGAACCTGTTCCTCTCCTCGGACCGAACGCTCTCGCGCAAGGTCCGGGAGGCGCTCACCACGGTGGAGCTCGAGGCCGCGGTGCCGAAGAGCAGGCTGCTCGAGATCTACCTGAACATCGCCGAGTGGGGGCCGGGCGTCTACGGCGTGGGCGAAGCGTCGCTGTTCTGGTTCGGAAAGGACGCGCGGGCACTCGCACCGAGGGAGTCCGCATTCCTCGCGAGCGTCATCCCGTCGCCTCGGCGCTTCGCCGCTCGCATCCGGCACACCGGGATCTCCCCCTGGTGGCAGGACCGCGTCGCCGACATCCTCGGGAAGATGTGGATCCAGGGCCAGCTGACCGACGAGGAACTCGCCTCGGCGCTCGACGCCCCGCTCGCGCTGGCCGTCGGGCCGACCGAGGGGCCCGGCGACGAGGTCAGCGAGCCGGAGACGGCTGTGGACGACGAGGGGCCCGCCGATCCGCCAGCGCCGACGCCGCCCAGATGAGGAGGAGCATGACCGCCACGGCGAGGAGAGCCGCCGGCATCGAGAGCCGGTGGTGGAGCCGGTTCGATACCATCCCGTACGGCACGAGGACCGAGAGGATGTACCCGAGCAGCGAGTGGCGCCCCAGCGTGCGCAGCCAGGAGAGCGCCCGGTCGGCCGCGGCGGGCAGGAGCTGAAGGACGCCGGTCGTAGCCATCACCACGCCGAGCCGCATGAAGAACCACGAGGGCGATGCCTTCCAGAAGTCCTGGTAGGCATAGACGGGGGCCATGCGGTCCGAGACGCGGCCGGCGAGCCAGAGCGCCGCCCCGGCGGCGACGAGCAGGCGGGGCCGGTCGCGGTCCCAGCTGAGATGACCGACCGCCGCGCCGGCGAAGAGGAACCCTGCCCACGGGAAGAGCGCGAAGCTCGCCCGGCCGTTCCAGAGATACTCGAGCAACGGCGACGCCGGCGGCGCCTGCGCGGCCACGGCCGGCGCGAGGAAGGCGAAGACGGCCGTGCCGGCGATCGCTGCCGCGAGGGCACCCTTCGCCTCCCGCCCCACGACGGCGAGGGCCGAGAGGAAGAGCGCAACCGCGATGACGTTCAGGATGTCGACCTTGAGGACATCGAGAACGAAGCTCGTCCCGACCCCGCGCAGGCCGCCCCCGGACCGCCAGCCCCCGTCCACCACCCAGATGCCGAGCCGGAACAGGTAGGCCACGCCGAGCAACCACAGCGCACGCTCGAGGGCGCCCCCCCGCCGCTCGGCCGGCAGGGCGCCCTTGCGAGCCTGGGCCCGGTCGGAGAGAACCTGCGAGAGCCCCGCCATGTAGAGGAACGAGGGGGCGGCGAAGCCGCCGACGAGGTTCAGCCAGTCGTGGAGCCGGCCCTGGGCCACCGCGTCGAGGCGCCAGGCGTCGTAGGTGTGCCACTCGACCATGAACAGCACGGCCAGGCCGCGCTGCCAGTCAAGCCAGAGCTTTCGCTGGGGTGCGCCCATGGCCGGCGAACTTGCCATGTCCCGCGCAGAAGAGGCAACGGGCCGGCCCGGGAGCCTACTTGTCGCGGTAGGTGATGCGGCCGCGCGTCAGGTCGTAGGGGCTGAGTTCCAGCTTGACGCGGTCGCCGGGGATGATGCGGATGTGGAACTTCTTCATCTTGCCGGAGGCGTAGGCGAGCACCGTTGGGCCGTTGTCGACCTTGACGCGGTACATGCCCCCGGCGAGCGCCTCCTCGACGGTGCCCTGTACCTCAATCCCTGCTTCCTTCTCGCTCAATCGCGCTCCCGTTCCTCATTCTTGAAGCGAAAGCGGCCCCGGGGTCGAGGCCGCTCGGTGGCTTCCGGTCGACCGTGAGGGCTAGCCCCGGCGGACGTTGGAGGCCTGGAGCCCCTTGGGGCCCTGCGTCACCTCGAACTCGACCCGCTCTCCCTCCTTGAGGGTGCGGAATCCGTCCATGCTGATCGCGGTGTGGTGGACGAACACGTCCTCGCCCCCCTCCTGCGAAATGAAGCCGAACCCCTTCGCATCGTTGAACCACTTCACGGTGCCGGTTGCCATTGCCCCATCTATCCTTGTCAGGTTGCCGTTGCCGTGTCGGGACCCGCCAGGCCCCGGGCCCGCACTGCCCGGACCTCGGCGGCGAAATATCCCCGAAACGGGCGTGGACCGTCAAGCAGCGGCTTCACGGGCGGCGCGTTTTCCTGGCCGCCCCGGGCCTTGGCGCGTAGCGCAGGACCCGAACCTTCTCGAAGGTCACGAGCCCCTCCCCCACCATCTCGTCCACGATGGCCTCGAGCCGTCCCATCTGCTCCGCGGAGTCGACCACCTCGACGAGCACCGGGAGGTCCTCGGAGAGTTGCAGGATGGTGGCGGTGTGGAGAACGCTGCGGGCCCCGAACCCGGCCACGCCGCGGAACACGGTGGCACCCGCGAAGCCCTCCGTCCGCAGCTTCTCGAGCAGCGCCTCGGCGAGCGGCCTCCCGTGCCAGTGGTCGGATTCGCCGAGGAAGATTCGCGCCAGGACCTGCTCGCCCTCGAGGACTCGCATCGCCGCTCCCTCCTCACCAGGCCCCGGCGATGCCGCGCGCCGCGGCGAGCCCGAGCACCCCCGCTGCCAGGCAGCCGAGCACGGTCGCCGCCGCGTACCCAAGGGCGAGCGCCCAGGCACCGCGCTGCATGAGCGCCAGGGTTTCGTAGTTGAACGACGAATACGTGGTGAACCCCCCCAGGATCCCCACCGCGAGAAACAGGCGGAGCTCCGGGCCGAAGGCGCCGACCGCGAGCCCCAGGTACATGACGACGCTGATGAGAAAGGAGCCTACGGCGTTGATGAGCAGCGTGCCGTACGGGAAGGCGGGCCCCATGGCGGCCGTGACCCAGCCGCCCACCAGGTAGCGCGCACCGCTGCCGAAGGCTCCGCCGGCGCAGACGACGAGAAGTCGGGTCATCGCGGGCGCGGAGCATAGGTCCCGCTGCGCGGCCCGGCAAGCGGCACGGTCGTCCCCTCAGGGGCGAAGCCGCGAGAGCAGCCGCGCGGCGCGCCGCCCGATTTCGCCCCCCGGGCCACCCGCGGCGGCGAGCTCACCCAGGTCGTATCGAGCCCGCTCGGCACCCCCCGCAACCGCGGCGAGCACCTCGGCGCGCGCGAGGACGACGCCGGGGTCGCAAGGCGACAGGCTCGCCGCGGCCTCGGCGCACAGCCGGGCGGTCCGGAGGTCGCCGTGGCGCTGCAGGAGCCGGGCGGCGCTCACCCAAGCGGCGGCCTCCCGGGGCCGCGCCCGCAGCACCCTCTCCAGGGCGACCGGGAGATCGCCCGGGTGGTGCCGCAGGCAGCTCTCGCCCGCCCGATCCGATACGGCTGCGCCAACCATTCCCCGGGGTGAAGCGCGAATCGTGCCGCTCCCCCGCAGCGGAGAGCGCCGCTCGCCCCGTCGCCCCGGGGCCGCGGCGCGTCCGGTCGGCCGCGGGACGGACGTTTGACCGACGCGCGCGGCGCCGCCTACATTGCCGGGGTGCGATACCTCGGAATCGACCTCGGGAGGGCCCGCATCGGGCTGGCGCTGGCCGACGAGGTGCTCCGCGCGGCACGGGCCCTCAAGGTGATCGAGCGGCAGGGGGACGAGCCCGACCTGGCGGCGCTGCGGGTCGTGGCGGAGGAGTACGAGGTTCGGCGCGCGGTCGTGGGGCTGCCCCTCAACATGGACGGCACCGAGGGTGCCTCGGCGCGCATGGCGAGGTCCTTCGCGCCGCGGCTGGCGACCGCACTCGGGGTCCCGGTCGACCTCTTCGACGAGCGCCTGTCGACCTTCGAGGCCGAGGGGCGCCTCCGCGAGCAGGGATTCTCGGCGCGGGAGATGAAGGGGCGGGTCGACGCGGAAGCGGCAGCGGTCATCCTGCAGGGCTGGCTCGACGGGAGGGCGGCGTGCGCATCGTGAAGCTTCTTGGGCTCGTCGTGTTCCTGGCGATTCTCGCCGGCGGGGCGTTCGTGTGGAAGACGTGGCGCGAGCTTCGCCACTTCCGCGACACCCCCTTCGGCAGCGGCGCCGAGAAAGTCGTCGAGATCCCGGCCGGCACGAGCCCGCACGGGGTGGTGCGGCTGCTCGCCCGGGCCGGAGTCCTCGCCGACGAGGAGGTCGGCTGGCGGTACCTCCGCTGGTGGAAGCGAGACCCCCGGGCGCTCCGCGCCGGCGAGTACGCCTTCACCGGGCCGCAGCTTCCGGACGACGCGCTCGAGCGCATCTACCGCGGCGACGTGAAGACCTACCGATTCACGGTGCCCGAGGGGCTGCGGACCGACGAGGTCGCCGCCATCGTGGAGAAGGCGGGGCTGGCTCCGTCGAGCGAGGTCCTCGCCCTGATGCGCGATCCCGAGCTCGCGAAGGAGCTCGGCGTCCCCTTCCCGACCCTGGAGGGCTACCTCTTCCCGGACACCTACGCGTTTCCCCGAAGCGCTCGGCCACGGGCCATCGTGGGGGCCATGGTCGACAGGTTCCACGAGGCGTGGAAGAAGGCGGAGGCGCAGCGCAAGCCCGGGGTGACGCTCGAGGCGCCGCAGGCCGTCGTGCTCGCCTCGATCGTCGAGAAGGAGACCGGCCGCGGGGACGAGCGAGCCCGGCATCTCCTGCGTCTTCCACAACCGCCTGCGGCTCGGCATGAAGCTCCAGACCGACCCGACGGTGATGTACGCCACGATGCTCCGCCAAGGGGGGCGCTGGTCGAACAACATCTCCAAGAAGGACCTCTCCACCCCCCACCCCTACAACACCTACCTGAACGCGGGGCTGCCGCCCGGACCCATCGCCAACCCGGGCGAGCCGGCCCTCGCCGCCGCGCTTGCGCCGGCGGATTGCCGCGACCTCTACTTCGTGTCGCGCAACGACGGCAGCCACGTCTTCTGCCCGGACATGCGATGCCACGCGGCGGCGGTGCAGAAGTGGCAGGTCGAGTACTTCCGGGCCCGCCGCGCCGGTCGACCCGCCGCCCCCCCTGCGCCCGACTCGCCGCGCGGCTGAGCAACCCGCTCGCGTCGGACCCATTCAGGGCCGCAGTCAACCCCCCTTGGACCGGTGGCCGGCTCCGGCCTGGCCCTGCCCATGGCGGGGCGCGACCGAAAGGGTTATGGAGGATCGAGGTGCCGCATCGCCCCGGCGCCTCAAGGAGCCCGCATGTCCGAGTCGAGCTGGGTGGGACGCATCGCCTCGATGCAGGACCGCAAGAGCTACGCGGAGCAGCACTGGGAGGGGTCGTTCGAGGACTACCTCCGGATCGTTCGTCAGAACCCGAAGGTGACGCGGACCGCCTTCCAGCGCGTCTACGACATGATCCTGAGCCACGGGAAGACCGAGTACGTCGACAACAAGAAGCGGCTCATCCGCTACAACTTCTTCACCGACCCCGAGTTCGGCGGCAAGGACGCCATCTACGGGCTCGACATCGCCCTCATGAAGCTCGTCAACGTCTTCAAGAGCGCCGCCCAGCGCTACGGGACGGAGAAGCGCGTCATCCTGCTCCACGGCCCGGTGGGATCCTCCAAGTCCACCATCGCCCGCCTCCTCAAGAAGGGGCTCGAGGCCTATTCCAAGACCCCGGACGGAGCGCTCTACACCTTCGCCTGGGACGTGGAGCGCACCGGTCTCGACGGGCAGCGCCGCCGGGAGGTCATGCCCTGCCCCATGCACGAGGAGCCGCTGCACCTCGTGCCGCAGGACTGGCGCGTCAAGGTCTACTCCGAGCTGACGGCACCGGGGAGCGGGTTTGGCGTGCCGGACACCGGCGACCTTTGCCCCGCCTGCCGTTTCGTCTTCCGCGAGCTCATGACGGAGTACAAGGGCGACTGGGAGAAGGTGGTCGGGCACGTCCGCGTTCGCCGCCTCGCCCTCTCGGAGAAGGACCGCATCGGCATCGGCACCTTCCAGCCCAAGGACGAGAAGAACCAGGACTCGACGGAGCTCACCGGAGACATCAACTACCGCAAGATCGCCGAGTACGGGTCGGATTCCGATCCCCGGGCCTTCAACTTCGACGGGGAGTTCAACATCGCCAACCGGGGCGTGATCGAGTTCGTCGAGATCCTGAAGCTCGACGTGGCCTTCCTATACGACCTCCTCGGCGCCACGCAGGAGCACAAGATCAAGCCGAAGAAGTTCCCGCAGACCGACATCGACGAGGTCATCGTCGGTCACACGAACGAGCCCGAGTACCGGAAGCTGCAGAGCAACGAGTTCATGGAGGCGCTGCGCGACCGCACCGTCAAGATCGACATCCCCTACATCACCCGGCTCGCCGAGGAGGTGAAGATCTACGAGCGCGACTACAACGCGCACAAGATCCAGGGCAAGCACATCGCGCCCGCACACCCTGGAGATGGCCGCGATGTGGGCGGTGCTCACCCGGCTGGAGGAGCCGAAGAAGCACAACCTCTCCCTCATGCAGAAGCTCAAGCTCTACAACGGGAAGACCCTGCCCGGATTCACCGAGGACAACATCAAGGAGCTGCGCAAGGAGGCGGCGCGGGAGGGCATGGAGGGGATCAGCCCTCGCTACGTGCAGGACAAGATCTCGAACGCGCTCGTCTCCGACAAGGGCGAGGGGTGCGTGAACCCCTTCATGGTGCTGAACGAGCTCGAGGCGGGCCTGCGCCAGCACTCCCTCATCAGCTCGGAGGACCAGCGCAAGTCCTTCCGCGACCTGCTCGCCGACGTGAAGCGCGAGTACGAGGACGTGGTCAAGAACGAGGTGCAGCGGGCGATCAGCGCGGACGAGGACGCCATCACCAAGCTCTGCTCCAACTACGTGGACAACATCAAGGCGTACACGCAGAAGGAGAAGGTCCGAAACAAGTACACCGGCCAGTACGAGGAGCCCGACGAGCGCCTCATGCGCTCCATCGAGGAGAAGATCGACATCCCGGAGACCCGCAAGGAGGACTTCCGCCGCGAGATCATGAACTACATCGGGGCGCTGGCGGTCGACGGCAAGACCTTCAACTACCGGACGAACGAGCGGCTGCACAAGGCGCTCGAGCTCAAGCTCTTCGAGGACCAGAAGGACTCCATCAAGCTGAAGAACCTCGTCGCCAGCGTCGTGGATCGGGAGACCCAGGAGAAGATCGACGTGGTCAAGGAGCGGCTCATCAAGAGCCACGGCTACTGCGAGATCTGCTCCACCGACGTGCTCAACTTCGTCGCATCAATCTTCGCGCGCGGGGATGCCAAGGAGTAAGGCGGGGGGCTCGCCAGGTGTCGCTCAAGATCAAGCAGGACCACGCTCGCTTCCGCGCCATCGTGCGCGGCCGCATCCGCCAGGGCCTGAAGAAGTACATCCAGCACGGCGAGCTCATCGGCAAGAAGGGGAAGGACTTCGTCACCATCCCCATCCCCGCCATCGACATCCCGCACTTCCGGTTCGGCGAGCGCCAGCAGGGAGGCGTGGGCCAGGGAGACGGCGAGCCCGGCGACCCGCTCTCCCCGGCCGAGGAGGGCGAGGGAGGCGGCGGGAAGGCCGGCCAGGGTGAGGGCCAGCACCTTCTCGAGGTGGACGTCACGCTCGACGAGCTCGCCGACCTGCTCGGCGAGGAGCTCGAGCTGCCGCGAATCGAGCCGCGCGGCAAGGATCGGATCGTCGCCACCCGGGTGAAATACACCGGCATCTCCCCGTCCGGCCCGGAGTCGCTCCGCCACTTCAAGCGGACCTACAAGCAGGCGCTGCGCCGCCAGATCGCCACCGGGACCTATAACTGGATCCGGCCAGTGGTGGTGCCGATGCGGGAGGACAGGCGCTACCGCACCTGGAAGCAGGTGCCGGTGCCGGACACGAACGCGGTCATCGTCTACATGATGGACGTGTCGGGCTCGATGGGCGACGAGCAGAAGGACGTCGTCCGCACCGAGTCCTTCTGGATCGACGCGTGGCTGCGGCGTCACTACCCGGGCCTGGAGGTGCGCTACATCGTCCACGACGCCGTGGCGCGCGAGGTCGACCGCGAGACGTTCTTCCATACCCGAGAGTCGGGCGGCACCATGATCTCCTCGGCCTACAAGCTCTGCCGGGAGATCATCGACGCCGACTACGCCGCGGGCGGCTGGAACATCTACCCGTTCCACTTCTCGGACGGCGACAACTGGAGCACCGACGACACCCGCCTCTGCATCGAGATCCTTCGCGACGGCATCCTCCCGATCGCGAACCTGTTCTGCTACGGGCAGGTCGACAGCCCCTACGGCTCGGGCCAGTTCATCAAGGACCTGCGCGAGCACCTCGGTGCGGCCGAGAACGTTGCGCTCTCGGAGATCGCCGACCGCGACGCCATCTACGGGTCGATCAAGACGTTTCTCGGAAAGGGCCGCTAGCCATGGCGACGCGGTCGCTCCCGGCGAATCTCCACGACATCCGCCAGCAAATCGAGGCGCACGCCCGCGGCTATGGCCTCGACTTCTGGAACGTCGTCTTCGAGGTCCTGGGCTTCGACGAGATGAACATGGTGGCCGCCTACGGCGGATTCCCCAACCGCTACCCCCACTGGCGCTTCGGAATGGAGTACGAGCGGCTCGCCAAGGGCTACGAGTACGGGCTCTCCAAGATCTACGAGATGGTGGTCAACAACGAGCCCTCGTATGCCTACCTGCTCGAGTCCAACATGGACGTGGACCAGAAACTGGTGATGGCCCACGTCTTCGGCCACGCCGACTTCTTCAAGAACAACTTCATGTTCCGGCACACGAACCGGAAGATGATGGACCAGATGGCGAATCACGCCACCCGCGTTCGCCGCTACCAGGACCGCAACGGCGTGGAGGCGGTCGAGGAGTTCATCGACCGCTGCCTCTCGATCGAGAACCTCGTCGACTACCAATCACCCTACGTGAAGCGAAGGGCCAGCCCGGTGGTCGGCGAGGAGGAGCGGCGCGTCGCCGTGGGCTTCCGCTCCGGGCGCGAGTACATGTCCGGGTACATCAACCCCCCCGAGCTCATGGCGGCCGAGCAGCGCCGCCTGGACGACGAGGCCGCCAGGGAGCGCAAGGTGCCCGAGCGGCCAGAGAGGGACGTGCTCCTCTTCCTCCTCGAGCACGCGCCGCTCAAGCCCTGGGAGCACGACGTCCTCTCCATCGTCCGGGACGAGGCCTACTACTTCGCTCCCCAGGGCCAGACGAAGAATCATGAACGAGGGCTGGGCCACCTACTGGCACTCGCGCATCATGACGGAGAAGGCGCTGAGGCCCGAGGAGATCATCGACTACGCGGACCACCACTCCGGAACGCTCGCGACCCAGCCCGGGCAGCTCAATCCCTACAAGCTCGGGGTCGAGCTCTGGCGGGATATCGAGGAGCGCTGGGACCGGGGGCGCTTCGGCAAGGAATACGACGAGTGCGACTCGCTCGAGGAACGCCGCCACTGGGACAAGAGGCTCCATGAAGGCAGGCCGAAGATGTTCGAGGTTCGCCGCCACTACAACGACGTCACCTTCATCGACGAGTTCTTGAGCCCCGAGTTTTGCCAGGAGCAGCGCCTCTTCAGCTTCGGCTTCAGCGACAAGCACCAGCGCTGGGAGGTCGTGACCCGCGAGTTCCGCAAGGTGAAGGAGAAGTTGCTCCACCAGCTCACCAACTTCGGACAGCCCGTCATCGCGGTGGAGGATGGCAACTTCGAGAACCGGGGAGAGCTCCTCCTCCTCCACCGCCACGACGGCGTCGACCTCAAGGTGGACTACGCCCGCGACACGCTGCGCAACCTCCAGTCCCTCTGGCACCGGCCCGTGAATATCTCCACCAAGGTCGAGGGGCGGGGCGTCCTCTTGCGCTACGACGGCAAGGAGCACACCGAGCGGCGCGTCGACCGGTAGGCCGGCGGCGAGCCCTCAGGCTGGCCCGGCCCGGACCCGGCCGGCGGCACGCGGGCGTCCACCCACGCCTTGGCCGCGGTCGACCCGAGGATGAGGGCTCCGCCGAGGACCGCCAGCGCGCCTGGCCGCTCGCCGTGGACGAGCCACGCCCAGACCGGGTTCAGGGCGGGCTCCACGAGGAGGAGCAGCGAGGTCTCGAGCGCCGGGAGCCGACGCACGCCGGCGGTGAGGAACACGTACGAGAGCGCCACCTGGAAGATGCCCAGGTAGCCGATGGCGAGCCAGTCGGCCAGGGGCACTCGGTGGGTGCGCGCAGGAGGGGCAGGCAGGCCAGGCAGGCCATCAGGTTCCCGATCGTCACCGACGCCATGGGCGAGGTGCGGCGGTCTGTGCCCATCCAGCGCAGCCCCATGATCGCGAAGGCCCAGGTGACCCCCGAGAGGAGCGCGAGGATGTTGCCGCGGACCGGGTCGGGGGCCGTGCGGCCCGGAGGGCCGGCCCCCAGGAACACGAGGACCAGCCCCGCCGCCACCGGCGCCATGAGCACCAGATCGCTGCGGCTCGCGCGCTCCCGGAGCAGCCACGGCCCGAGCAGGAGCACGTAGAGCGGGGCCGTCGACTGGAGGAAGATGCTGGCCGCCGCGGTGGTGAGCTTGTTCGCCGAGACGAACAGGACGAGCGAGCAAGAGAAGGCCATGCCCACCGCGACGCCGCGCCAGGTGAAGCCCCGTCGAGCCGCCGGCACGAGCCCGAGGAGCGCCAGCGCGGCAATCCCCGAGCGAAGGCCCGCCACCTCGAATCCGGACAGGCTCGTGCGCCTTGATGGCCGCGCCCCCGGTGGAGAAGAGGAGCGCGGCGGCCACCACCTCCACCCTCGCCCGGCGCGTGGCCTCCACGCGCGGAGGATCGCCCGGGACGACGGGCCGCGTCCACCCCGGCGTGGACCCGGCCGTCGCCGCGCTCCGCCGCCCTTCCCTTTCCGCGCCCGGGCCGATAGATTCCGGGCCTCGCATGGCGAGCCCTCCCCCCGACGACCTACCGCGCCGACCCAAGTGGCCGGCCATCGCCGCCGGGGGCGCGCTCGCGCTGGTTCGTCGGCGTCGGGCGCGCTCGGCGCGGCGGGCCGCATCCCGCTCGGGGCGCGCGGCCCGGCCGCGCCGCCGGCGGTGGCCTCTCGCGCTCCCCGGGAGGAGCCGCCGGTCGCCCCGCCTCCCCCGCCTCCCCCGCCGGAGCGACTGCGAGCCGTCACCCGCCGGCTCGAGCGCAGCCAGACTCCCACCCAGGTGCTCGCCGCGGTAGGGCTCGACGGCCCCGAGCTCCAGGCCGTGCTTGCCGCGCCTGCAGGACCTCCTGCCCTTCCGCCGCGTCCAGCCGGGCGACCAGATCCGCATGGAGAGGAGCGCGGACACCGGCGCGCTGCGCTCCCTGTCCTGGCGCCAGGGCCCCCTCGACGAGATCCTGGTGCGCCCGTGCGGGGCATCGCTGTGCGCCGAGCGGCGGGCCGTGGAGGTCACCCGCGAGCTGGTGCGCGTGGCGGTCACCATCCGCTCGTCGCTCTACGAGGCGCTCCAGTCCGCCGGGGAGGATCCCGCGCTCGCCGCCGCCGCGTCCGAAGTGCTCGCGTGGGACGTCGACTTCTACCAGGACGTCCGCGCCGGCGACACGCTCAAGGTGGTGGCGGAGCGGGTCCACGTCGACGGCCACTTCCTCCGCTACGGCGAGGTGCTGGCGGCCGAGTACGACGGCCCCGCCGCGGGCCGCAAGAGGCTGTTTCGCTATACCGATCCGACCGGCAGGACGAGCTACTACGACGACGCCGGCCAGAGCGCCAAGCGCGGATTCCTCCGGGCCCCGGTGCCCTACGTGAACGTCACGTCGCGGTTCGGGAGTCGCCGGCACCCGCTGCTGCAGTACGTGCGAGCCCACCAGGGCGTCGACTACGGCGCGCCGGAGGGCACCCCGGTCTGGGCGGTCGGCGACGGGGTGGTATCGAAGGCCGGTTGGAGCGGGGACTGCGGTCTTTCGGTCGCCGTCAAGCACCACAACGGCTTCGAGACCGTCTACTGCCACCTGTCGTCGATCACGGTGGCGGTGGGGACGCGGGTCGGCCAGAAGGAGGTGGTGGGGAAGGTCGGCAAGACCGGCCTCGCCACCGGAGCCCACCTGCACTACGCGGTGCGACGGGGCGGCGCCTTCGTGAACCCCATGCACCTGCAGGTGCCGCGCGGCGAGCCGGTCCGACCCGAATGGCACGACGACTTCGAGTCCAAGGTCGCGCCCCTGCGCGAGCGGCTCGACCGTACGCCGCTCGCCTGGGCCGACTAGGGTACTCCGGCGGCGCGCCGGGCCGGGGCGCGCCCCTCAGCGCCTCCGCCGCCGCGCCTTCTCGGCGCTGAGGGTCTTGCCGAGCGCCTCCCGGCCGTTGATGGCGGCGACGGCCCGGTCCACGTCGTCCGGCTTCACCTCGAGGAAGCTGTGGCCGCGGCGCACCTCGACGGCGAGGAGGTCCAGGCCAGGGGCCAGCTCGGCCACCGCGGAGCGGACCTTGCCGTCGTCGGCGCCGTCCGCCTCCCCGGCGTTCACGAAGATCCGCGAGCGCTGCGGGCGAGAGGAGACCGGCTGGGCCCCCTCCTCCCGCGGCGGGGCCGCGGGCGCGACCTCCGCGGGAACCTCCGCGGCGACCTCGACGGCCACCTCCCGTCGCCGCTCGCCCCTGCCATCGCCGCGGCGCTCTCGGGCCGGTGGGCGCTCGCGGCGAGGGCTCGGCCGCTCCTCGTGGCGCACCTTGACCTCGACCTTGTGCTCGCGCCGCTCGTGCTCCTCCTTCTTGTGGACGGCCTTCACGATGTCCTGGACCTTCTCGATGCGGTGGTGCGTGAAGAAGTACTTGAGCGCGAAGGCCACCAGGTGATCGCCGTCGGGGCGGTTGCGGAGCTCCTGGGCGAGCGGGATGAACCCCTCGAAGATCGAGGCGCTCATGCCCTCCTTGAGCTCGTGGACGTGGCGTTCCGTCCACTGCCGGCGCGCATCCTCCGGCGTCGGCATCTGCTTCTCCTCGAAGGCGATCCCGAACTTCTTCTGCAGGATCCCGAGCGTGATGCCCTCGGCCCCGGTGGCGAGCGACAGCGCCGTGCCCTTCTTGCCGATGCGCCCCGTGCGGCCGGCGCGGTGCAGGTAGACGGCCGGATCCTCGGGCAGCGAGTAGTTCACGACATGCGACAGGTCAGAGATGTCGATGCCGCGCGCGGCGATGTCGGTCGCCACCATGAAACGGACCTCGCCGCGCTTCACCTTGGCCATGACGCGCTCTCGCTCCTTCTGCGGCAGCTCGCCGTTCAAGAGCTCGGCATCGTAGCCGTTGCGGTTCAGCACCGCGGTGACGAGCGAGGTATCGGAGCGCGTATTGCAAAAGACGATGGCCGACTCCGGCTGCTCCATCTCGATCATGTAGAGAAGGTTGCGCGGCTTCGGGTAGCCCTCGTTGGTGTGGTAGAGCACGTTGCGGATGTTGTCGACGCGGTACTCGTCGCCGGAGAGCAGGATCGTCTCCGGATCGGTGAGGTACTCCTGGATGATCTGCTCGATGTCGGCCGGCACCGTGGCCGAGAAGAGCAGCTGCTGGCAGTCGTCCGGAAGGTGGTCGAGGATCCGCGTCACCTCCTCGAAGAAGCCCATGTTGAGCATCTCGTCGGCCTCGTCGAGGGTGCAGACCATGCAGCCCGAGAGGTCGAGCGTCCGACGGCGGATGTGATCGTAGATCCGCCCCGGGGTGCCGACGATGATCTCCGCGCCCTGCTTCAGCGCCTCGAGCTGGTCCGTCATCGAGGCTCCGCCGTAGATCGTGGCCACCCGCAGATGCTTGTGCTTGGCGAGCGCCTCGAACTCGTCGGCCACCTGCAGCGCCAGCTCGCGCGTCGGCGTCATCACGAGTGCGGAGGCCCGGCCGCGGCCGGCGGGGATCTTCTCGAGGATGGGGACCGCGAACGCGGCCGTCTTTCCCGTCCCCGTCTTGGAGCGCACGATGACGTCGCGGCCCGCCAAAATGGGCCGGACGGTGGCGGTTTGCACGGGCGTGGGCCGGACATAGCCCCGCTCGGCAATGGCACGGCGAACGGGCTCGGAGAGCCCCATCTCGTCGAATGAACCTTCGGAAACGTAGTCGGAACGGACCTCGGACGGCCCGGTCCCCTGAGCAGCCTCGCTCACCAGTCACCTCTCCTGTAGAGGGCGCATGGCGGCTCGCTTGGACTGCGTCGACCCCGCTCCAAAGAGCGGGGCCCGCGCCTTCACGCGAACCGGCCATGCGCCGGACGCGCCTTGCAAGCAAGGCGAATGCTGTATATCACAACCCTCCGGAACCCCAGAAATTCCCGTGCATTGTGCTGCGGAGCCCGAGTGAGCGACGACGACGCCAGGCCCTCCGAGGAGGTCGAGGGCGAAGAGAGTACCGCCCTGCCGGGCGGTGGCGGCGAGCGCGCCGAGGAGGTCGAGGCCCTGCCGGTCCCGCTGCCCCGGCCGGCCCCCGCGGCCTCCGGCCTGGCGCGCTACGACCCGCTGCGGGCCTACATGGCCGAGGCAAGCCGCTACCCGGTCCTCTCCCGCGAGGACGAGCACGCGCTCGCGCTTCGGTACGCCGAGACCGGCGACCGAGACGCTGCCTGGCGGCTCGTCACCGCCAACCTCCGCCTCGTGGTCAAGATCGCGCGCGAGTACCACCGGTCGGTCTTCCAGCTTCTCGACCTGGTGCAGGAGGGAAACGTCGGCCTCATGCAGGCGGTGAAGAAGTTCGACCCGTTCAAGGGTGTGAAGCTCAGCACCTACGCGGCCTGGTGGATTCGCGCCTACATCATCCGCTTCATCATGGAGAACTGGCGCCAGGTGAAGCTCGGCACGACCCAGGCGCAGCGCAAGCTCTTCTTCAACCTCGCCAAGGAGCGTCAGCGGCTCACCGCGCGGGGGATCGACCCAACGCCCCGCCTGCTCGCGCGCAACCTCCGGGTCGACGAGAAGGACGTGAGGGAGATGTCTGCCCGCATGGCGGGCGACGACCTGTCCCTCGACGCGCCGCTTCGCGGCGAGGACGGCGAGTCCACCTCCACCCGGATCGCCAACCTGGAAGACGCCTCGGCACCGGCGGACGACACGCTCGGCGACGCCCAGCTGCGGCGCGTCTTCCGCGACAAGCTCCACGCCTTCGCCGCCACCCTGACCGACGAGCGCGAGAGGGCGATCTTCGAGCAGCGCCTCCTGCCGCCGGAGGGGACCGACCCCCTCACCCTCCACGAAATCGGGGCGCGGTTCGGCCTCACCCGCGAGCGAGCGCGCCAGATCGAGGCGAAGCTCACCACCCGGCTGCGCGAGTACGTCCGCCAGGAGATCCCGGACTTCGAGCTGCTCGGCCCCGCCGACTAAAGCCGAGGCGGGTAGACTCTGGCGACGAGCATGGAACCGGAGCGCGAAGCGGAGACCTCCTCGCCCCCCAGCAGCCCCGCTCCGGGCGGGGCCAGGGGCCTCTCCGCCCGCGGCTGGCTCGCCGTCGGAGCCGCCGTGCTCCTCGCCAACGCTGCCTTCCTCCAGCCCTGGCTGCGCGGCGAGCCACCGGCGACCGTCACCGGCTCCCGCTTCTCGGACGACTTCGAGCGCGCGCGGCTCGGCCCCGACTGGTGGTCGGCCGGGGGCCAGTGGCAGATCCGCAACGGCGAGGTCTGGTCGCCGGCCACCCGCAACAACCCGCTCTGGCTCCGGATGCGGCTGCCGCGCGACGTCGCCATCGAGTTCGACGCCCGCAGCGAGACCGGCTCCGGCCCCCGCTCCGGCGACATCAAGTTCGAGGTGTTCGGCGACGGCCGCGACCACGCCTCGGGCTACGTGCTCGTCTTTGGCGGCTGGGGCAACGAGACCTCCGTCATCGCGCGGCTCGACGAGCACGGCGCTGACCGCAAGGCGCGCACCGATCGCCACGTCGATCCGGGCCGCACCTACCACATGCGAGTCGAGCGCAAGGGCAGCGAGTTGCGCTGGTTCGTGGACGGCGAGCTCCTGCTCACCTACGACGACCCGGCGCCCCTCGAAGGCAGGGGACACGACCGCTTCGGATTCTCGTCGTGGGACGCGGACCTCTTCTTCGACCGCCTCCGGATCGAGCCGCTGTAGGCCCCGGGCCAGCCCGACCCTAGAGCCCGTCCTCGGCCGGCTTGGCCCCCGCACGCGTGGAGGGCGCCGGCTTCCGCCAAGCTCCGGGGAGCTGGAGCGCGACGCCGGCGACGGCGAGGACGACCGCCACCGCGAGAAGCGAGGCTGGATGGGCGGCGAGCGCCCTCTGCACCCCGGCGTGGTGGAGCGCCCCGGCGAGCCCCAGCGCCACCGCGAGGGCCCCCACCGTCGCGGCCACCGTGGCCGCCACGAGCCGCGCCGCCAGGAGCCCGCCCGCTGCGCCGGCCACCGATCCCACGCCCATGGCGAGCGACCGCTGCGCCTCCGGCGCCAGCACTGCGGCGGCAAGGGCGGCGGGCAGCGCTCCGCCGGCGGCCGGGAAGAGCGGGGGGAAGGCGCCGCAGAGGCCGCCCGCCACGGCCGCCGCCACGCCGGTCAGGGACCGACCGGACAGTCCGGTGAACTCGGCGAGCGGCCCGCCGAAGGCGCTCGCGGCGAGCGCCCCGACGGCGGCCCCGCCGATGACGGCGATGGGGCGGCGCGCGCGCGCCCCGGCCGCGAGTTGCACCATCCCCAGGGCGATGAGCGCCGCGGCGACGGGCCACGGGGCGCTTGCGACCTCTCCCGCGAGGGCCTCCACCCAGCCCAGGATCGCCCCGGCCCCTCCCGGGAGGTCGGGCAGGGCGATGTTCATCGCAGGAACAGGCCCAGCGCCGCGACCGCCCCCAGCAGCGCTACCCCGGCGAACGCCGCCCACGCTGCGCTCCGGTCCGGGCGCATCCTCAAGAGCTCGGCGTCCGCCAGGCTGTCCTGGGATCCCCCGTCGCGGAGGCGGAGCGCCTCTCTCCGGGCCGCCCACCAGTCGCCGGCATCGTAGAGCGCCTCGAGCCGGACCCCGGGGCCTCCCCTCCGTTCCTTCTTCGCCACGGGAGCAATGTAGCAGAGGAGGTGGTACGCTCGCGACCGCGAACGGGAGGAATTCCGCGCCCTCCCGCGAGGTTGTCTCGTTGCCGCATGCGTCGCCGCACCTTTCTCCAGATGGCCGCCGTCGGTGCCTCCGCCCTGACCGTGGCGCGAGTCGCCCGTGCCATGGGTGAGGCGTCCCGCCTCGCCATCGGACAGATCGAGCACGGGGGTCGCTGGAACCCGAGACCGTCGGCGCTGCGGCGGCTCTCCTGGGAGCTCACGCAGCGGACGAGCATCGAGGCCGCTGGCGACGCCGTCCCCGTGCGGCTGGGGCGGCCGGGTTTGCACAGATTCCCGATGCTCTACCTCGCCGGGGACGGGGCGGTTCCCCCCTTCACCGACGCCGAGGTCGCCGCGCTCCGACGCCACCTCCAGTACGGAGGCTTCCTGCTCGTCGATGGCGCCGACGGGTCGGACGGCACGGGATTCGACGCGTCGGTGCGGCGCGAGCTTCAGCGCCTGCTGCCCGCCTCGCCCCTCGGCCGCATCCCTCGCGAGCACGTCCTCTACAAGAGCTTCTACCTGCTCGACCACCAGGGCGGTCGCCTGCTCACCAAGCCCTGGCTGGAGGGCCAGGTGCTCTCGGGGAGGCTCGCCGTCGTGTACTCGCAGAACGACCTGGGAGGAGCCTGGGCGCGCGGCCCGCTCGGCGAGTGGGAGTACGACTGCACGCCCGGCGGCGAGGCGCAACGGGAGACCGCCTTCCGCATCGGGGTCAACGTCGCCATGTACGCCCTGTGCACGGACTACAAGGACGACGCCGTCCACCTGCCGTTCATCCTGAAGCGCCGGAGCTAGGGCTTGCGGCGCGGGACAGTCACGAGGCGCCCCTTCTGGGGATCGGGATCGGCAGCCTAGGCGTGGGATCTCCCTACAACGCGTGGCGGATCGCCCTTCTCGCGCCGTGGCCGCGCTTCGTCTTGGCGCTCGTCGCGCTCGCCGCAGCCGCTGCCGTGGTCCTCGCGTGGCGGGGACTCCGAGGCGAGCCCAGGGCGGGCCGACGCGCGCTGCTCGTCGGCCTGAGGACGGTGGCGGCGCTCGCGGCCCTCTTCCTCGTCGCCGAGCCGGCGGTGCAGCTGCTCCAGACGGCACGGGTGAAGAACCGGCTGGCGGTGCTCGTGGACCGGTCCCGCTCCATGAACTTCCCGGTCGAGCCGGGCGGCGAGCCGAGGACCGAGGCCGTGGCCCGCTTTCTCTCCGAGAGCAAGGCGGACTTGGAAAAGCTGGGAGGCGAGGTGGCGATCGAGGCCTACGGCTTCGACAAGGACGCCTGGCCCGCCGACCTGGCGGCGCTGGCGCGCGGGGGGCAGGCGCCCGGCGGGCACACCGACATCCTTGCGGCGCTCCGGGCGGCCGCCGGAGGCTCGAGCGCCCCGGGGCGCCGCCTCGCCGGCGTGCTCCTCGTGTCCGACGGAGCCGACAACGGCGCGCTCGCGAGCGGGCTCGAGCCCCAGGCCCGCACCGAGCTCCGCGCCCTCGGAGTGCCGGTGAACGCGGTCGCGGTGGGAACCGAGGCGCCCCGCGACCTCGCGGTCGAGCGCGTCGCGGTGGATGACTTCGCCTTCGTCCGCAGCACCGTCACCGTGGAGGCTACCCTGCGCGCCCGCGGCTTCGGCAGCGAGGACGTGAAGGTGGTGCTGCGCAGGGAGGGGGCCATCGTGGCGCAGGCCACGGTGCGGCTCGAGGCCGGCAAGGAGCGCTACACCGTCCCCCTGGCCTTTGCCCCCGACACCACCGGGACATTCGTCCTGACGGTGGCCACCCCGGTGCTCCCCGGCGAGGCGGTCGCCGAGAACAACTCGCGCTCCTTCGTCCTCCGGGTGATCCGCGACCGCGTGAGGGTCTTGCTCGTCGCCGGCCGTCCCAGCTGGGACGAGCGGTTCCTGCGGGGGCTGCTCAAGCAGGACCCGAACGTGGACCTGGTGAGCTTCTTCATCCTCCGCACGAGCGGCGACAACCCGGGGCCGCAGGAGGAGCTGTCCCTCATCCCATTTCCGGTGGCCGAGATCCTGGGCGAACAGCTCCGCACCTTCGACGCCGTGCTCTTCGTGAACTTCGCCTACCAGCCGTACCGGGCCCTCGACATCGAGCGCTACCTTCCCAATCTCCGCGACTACGTGAAGGGGGGCGGCGCTTTCGCCATGGTCGGAGGCGATCAGAGCTTCGGCGAGGGACACTACGCTGCCACCCCGCTCGCCGAGGTCCTCGCCTTGGACGCCGCCGAGGGGATGGGCTCCACCGCCGAGCCGTTCCGCCCGCGCCTCACCGCGGAGGGCCGGCGCCACCCGGTGACGAGCCTCGTGCCCGGCGAGGGACCGAACGAGGCGGCGTGGAGCGCGCTGCCGACCCTGCCCGGACTGAACCTGACGCTCCCGGTCGGCGGCGCGGGCGGCGTCCGGGTACTGCTCGAGGCCCCTTCGGTACTCGTAAACGGGGCGCCGGCGGCCGTCGTCGCCGTCCGGGAGGTGGGCGCCGGCCGCACCCTGGCGGTGACCACGGACGGCTCCTGGTACTGGGGATTCGTCGCCGCGGAGGAGGGACAGGGCAATCGCGCCTACCAGCGCTTCTGGAACAACGCGCTGCGCTGGCTGGTCCGCGACCCAGATCTCACGCCCCTGCAAGTGCAGCCGGACCGTCCGGCCGTCGAGCCGGGGGAGCCGGTGGGCCTCTCCGTGGCCGTCCGCGGGCCCGACTACGGCCCTGCCCCCGGGGCGAGGGTCTCCGCGGAGCTCGTCTCCGACGAGGGCAAGGTGGTGGCGCGCGCCGAGGGCGTCGCCGGGGCCGACGGCCAGGCGCACCTCGAGCTTCCCTCGCCGCCGCCGGGCGCCTACAAGATCGTTGCCGCCGCCGAGCGCGCCGGCGCTCCGCCCGAGCGAGCCGCGGGCGCCGTCTCCGTGCGATCGAGCGGCGCGGAGGACACCGACGCGGCGCCCCGTCCGGAGCTCCTGCGCGCCATCGCCGACGCCACCGGCGGCGTCTTCGCCACGCTCCCCCGGGGCGGCCTCCCCGACTTGCGGCTCTCCGACCCCGAGGTCGTCGAGGTGGGCCGTCGAAAGGACGTCCCGATATGGGACCGGTGGTGGTACCTGGCCCTGCTTTCCGCTGCGCTCGGCGCCGAGTGGGTGCTGCGCCGCCGCTGGGGCCACTGGTAGCCTGTCGGGAACGACGCCGTCGGGCAGGCCTCACGGGCGCACGGCGGTGACCTCGTACTCGTAGCTCTCGTTCGGTCCCACCTGGAAGTCGTGCTGGTCGTGGGCCGGGCCCAGGCTCACCACGAGCCGGTGGCGCCCCTCCCAGACCTCGAGGTCCCGCACGCCTCCCGTTCCCACCTTTCGGCCGTCGAGCGAGATCTCCGCCCCGTCCGGTGCCGTGACCGTGAGGCGGCCCTTTCCCACCTCGAACCGCAGGGAGGTCCGCGGCGCGCGGACCTCGACGGTGCGAACCACGTCAAAGCCGACGTCGCGGTTCACGAGCCTCACCTCGTGGCGGCCTACCCGCACCGTGCGGGAGAGCGGAACCGGGCCCGCCCGCCTGCCGTCCACGGTGACGTCGCCGGGCGAGCTGGAGGTCACCTCCAGCAGCGGCTTCTGGGCAACGCCGGCGCGAGCCGGGGCCGCCCCGGGCGGCTCCGGCCGAGGAGCGGCAACGGGCGGCGCGGGCACCGGGACGGCCACCGCGGGCTCGGGCGCGGGGGCCGCGACGGGGCCGGCCGGCCGCGGGACGTCGGGAACCTCCGCCGGCCCGGAGAGCCACCACCCCAGCGCGAGACCGGCGGCCGCCACCGCCGCGACGGCCGCGAGAGTGGGGCCGCGACTGCGTGGACGTGCAGAGGGAAGCGGAGGGGCGGGGGCGGGCCCGGGCGCGGCGACCGAGAGCGACCGTCGGCCGGCGGGTCGGCCGGCCGCCGGGGCGGGAGGAGCCTCCCCGAGGATGTCGGCGGGAGCCACCACGCTCGGCGGCGGCGGCGGGAAGGGAGGCGCCACGAACTGGAACTGCCCCGTCGCGAGGTCGTCGGATCCCTCCTCGGGGCCCGAGGGCGGCGCGCGGTCGGGCAGGATCTGGTCCTCCCCCACCTCCTCCGCGGCGTGGACACCGTGGGCTCGCGCCGCCTCGGCCGCGGCGTCGACCGCTCGCTGCCGGAGCGCCCGGGTGCCCATGCCCGCCGGGAACAGCGACTCCGCCCATGCCGCCACGGCGCCCGGGGAAGCCACCTCGCTCGCCTCCTCGAGCGCCAGGCCCATCTCGCCTGCGCTCGCGAACCGGTCCGCGGCCTTCACGGAGAGGGCGCGGCGGGCCACCGCCGCGAGCGCCGGGGGAACGCCGAGAGGCTCGAGCGACGGCGGTGGCCGCGACAGGATGGCCACGTCGGGGTCCGGCTCCCCCTCGAACGGGTTCTCGCCGGCGAGGCAGGCGTGCAAGAGCAGGCCAAGTCCGTAGACGTCGCTCTGGGGGGAGGCCACGCCGGGACCGCCGAGGATCTGCTCCGGAGCCAGCCACGGAACGAGGCTATCGACTCCACGCCCCGCGGCGGCTCCGAAACCGGACACGAGCGTCACGCCGGACCGGGAAACGAGCAGGTTCTCCGGCCGGAGCCACCCATGCACGAAGGCACCTTCTTCGCGGCCCTCCTCGTGGGCGAAGTGGACGGCGGCGCAGGCGTCGTGGATCACCCGGGCCGCGACCGCGGAGGGCAGCCTGCCACCCACCTCCAGGAACTCCCTCAGCGTCTCCCCGTCCGCGTACTCGGAGACGAGCCCGAGGGCCCCGTCGAGCGGCACGAGCGCCAGCGGGGCCTGGATGTGCGGATGGTGCAGCGCGTCCCCCGCCCGGGCGATGTCGCGGCCCAGCTGGGCCCTGGCCTGTTCCGGCACGCCGCGCAGCAGGGTGACCCGCACCGCCCGAGGGGGCGCGGACTCCTCCAGCAATAGCCCGAGCTCCTCGCCCTCGCGCCCGGGACAGCGGCCCAGCCGCACCACGCGCACTCCGTCCGCCATTTGCGCCATGGTAGCCGAGGATCACCCCTTGCGGGCCACGATCTGCCCACGCGGCACGACGAGCAGCGCACCGCCGGAAACGCAGAGGTCCTGGCCGAGCAGGTGGGAGGATGCGTCGCTCGCGAGGAAGAGCGCGGCGTGCGCGCAGTCGGCCACCTCGCCCACCCGGCGGTTGGGCAGCGCCCCGGCGATGAGCGGCCCGATCGTCTTCAGCTCCTCCTCCGCCATGGGCGTGCGTATCCAGCCCGGGCTGATGAGGTTGACGCGGACCTGGGGTCCGAGCTCCACGGCGAGGCTCATGGTCAGCGACTGGATCGCCCCCTTGGTGGCCGCGTAGTGCGAGTGCCCCGCCTCGCCGCGCTGGCCCGCCGTGGAGCCCACCAGGATCACGTTGCCCCTCCCGCTCGCCCGCAGGTGCGGCAGTGCGTCGCGCACCAGGTAGAAGGCGCTGAAGACGTTGACGCGGAAGATCTCCTCCAGCTGGTCGGCACTGACGCGGTCGATGGGCCCGTCGTTCCAGATGCCAGCGGCGTGAACGATCTGGTCGAGCCCCCCGAGCAGGCGCACCGATTCCCGCACCAGGCGCACGCACCCCTGCTCGCCGGAGAGCTCAGCCTGCACCGCAAACGCGCTGCCCGGGTACCGGGCGGCGAGGGCCTCGGCGTCGGCCCGGTGCCCCCGGTAGTGGACCGCGACCCTCATCCCCTGCTCGAGGAAGGCCTCCGCGATCCCGGAGCCGATCCCGCTCGAGGCACCGGTCACGAGCGCGCGACGTCCCTGGAGATCGGGGTACCGAACCGCGAGGCTCATCGCCGCCCCCTCCCCGGCTTTCGAGCGGGGGTGCGGCGACCAAGGCCCCAGCGCGCTCCCTCGAGCACGTCGCGCACTTGCGTGAACGACGAGATGGACAGCGGCCAGCGCTCGCTGCCCTCGTCGGCCACGTGCCTCCGGGTCACCGCCTGCGCGGAGATGACCGCCAGCCGCTCTCGGTACTCGGCAGAGATGTACGTGCCGTACTCTGCCCAGACCCCGAGCGCCCCGCAGGCCTTGGCGACCGGCATGTCCTTCTTGACGCTGTCCCCGACGTACACCACCTCCTCGCCGGCGAGGCCGAAGTCGGCGAGGATTCTGGCGCAGGCCGGCCGGGCTGGGCTTCTCCGCCTCTCGCGGCAGCTCCCGCACCTGGGCCCTCGAGCGGTAGTGCCCGGCTTCCTCCCGGCGCCGGATCTCCGGGTCGACGTGGCGTGGAAGCGCGTAGCCGGGCAGCGTGTAGAGGGCGTCGAAGTGGCCGTCGAGCTTGAGCCACTTCACTCGTAGCTCGGCCGCGTTGCGCGGGGCATCGGAGAGCGCCACGAGCGACAGGCCCCGTGAGCGGATCCAATCGAGGGTTTCCGGAACGCCGGGGTAGGGACGCAGCCAGCGCTCCCGGGCCCCCTTGAAGGCGCGCCGCGCCGGATCCACGACCAGCCGGTTGAAGGAGTCGAAGTCCTCCTCGTAGGGCTGGAAGATGTCCGACTCCTGGATGGCGAAGGGGTACTCGTTCGACTCGTGGCGGGTGTAGACGGCCTTCAGCGACTGCACGATCCGGATCCGCGGGAGCCCGGTGGTCGCCACCAGCGAGTCGACCATGGCCTCCAGGCTCGGGACGATGTAGTCCACCCACGGGTAGAGGGTGTTGTCGAGGTCGGTGACGACCGCTCGGAGCCGGGGCATCGGGAGCATGCTATCTGGCCCCCCCGACGGAAGGAATCCATGGTTGAGCCGCGGGCTCCCGGATAGGTCCCCCGCATGCTCGACCTCGGGGAGTGGGTGGCGCGCCGCCGGCGCGACGTAGAGCAGACCCGGGCGCTCGATGCGCGCCGGGTGACGCCCTCGGTGCGGGACCTCGGCGCGGCCATCCGCGCCGGGCGCGCCGACCTGGTGGGCATCCCCGTTCTCTCGCCGACCGACGAGGGGGCCGCCCGGGAACTGGCGGTCCGGGCCCGGTCGGCCGACGTGGCGGCCGTGGCCTTCGTCGCCGGCCCGATGGGAGGCTCGCTCGCCGCCGCGCGCGCGGCGAGCGACGAGCTTCCCTCCACTCCGTTGCTGTGCCTCGACCCGGTCGTATCCGAGGGCCAGGTGCTCGAGGGTCGGCTGGCAGGCGCCGACGCCGTGGCGCTTCCCGTCGGCTTCCTCGACGGCGCGGAGCTGCACCGGCTGTCGAGCGTCGCCCGCTCCACGCTCATGACACCGCTGTTCCTCGTGCGGACGATGGCCGAGTGGGAGTCGGCGCGCGCCGCCGAGGCGCGCTTCCTCCTCGTGACCGCCCCGGATGGCGCCCTTGCCGGGGCGGTCGCGCTCGCCCGGCTCGTCCCTTCCCGGGTGTCCACCTGCCTGTGGGCGGACGGGCTCGACCGGGCAGAGGCGGTGAGGCAGATCGCGGGCGCGGCCGACGGCGGCGCTGCTGGGCGCCGGCTTTCCGGTCGACGGCTGGCCGGGGGTGGCGGTGGTGGAGCCAGGGGGCTAGAAGGCCAATCATGCGATTCCAGCGCCACGTGTTCGTCTGCGAGAACCGCCGGCCCGAAGGCCATCCCCGGGGCTGCTGCGCCGAGCGGGGAGGCGTGGCGCTGCGCGAGGCGCTCAAGGCAGAGGTCAAGCGACGCGGACTGCAGGGCCTCGTCCGCGTCAACGCCGCCGGTTGCCTCGACGCCTGCGAGCACGGCGCCACCGTGGTCGTCTACCCGGAGGGCGTCTGGTACGGCGGCGTCACCGCCACCGACGTTCCCGAGATCGTGGAGGACCACCTCCTCGGCGGGCGGCCGGTGGAGCGCCTGCGGGTCCGGGCCTATGACGGGCCGCCGGCGGCCGGGCCCGGGTAGCGGCCGGAGGCCCCGGGCCGCCGCCCGATCCCTTTCACCTTGCGACACGATCCATCGCCGGCGGCTGTAGTTCGTGGCATGATTCGACACCCCATGGCGAGTGTCATCCTGCGGGACGTGACGAAGAGGTACGGCGACAACCCGCCGGTGATCACGGGGATCGATCTGGAGATCCGCGAGCGGGAGTTCATGGTGCTCGTCGGCCCCTCCGGGTGCGGCAAGAGCACGCTGCTCCGCATGGTCGCCGGCCTCGAGGAGATCACCTCCGGGACCATCTCCATCGGCGACCGCGTGGTGAACGACGTCCCGCCCAAAGACCGCGACATCGCCATGGTCTTCCAGAGCTACGCCCTCTACCCGCACATGAACGTCCGGGAGAACCTGGAGTTCGGGCTCAAGCTCCGGAAGGTGCCGCGCGCGGAGATCGACCGGCTCGTTGGCGAGGCGGCGCGGGTGCTCGGTCTGGAGGAGTTCCTCGGCCGACGGCCCAAGGAGCTCTCCGGCGGCCAGCGGCAGCGCGTGGCGCTCGGCCGCGCCATCGTCCGCAAGCCGGCGGTGTTCCTCTTCGACGAGCCGCTCTCGAACCTGGACGCGAAGCTCCGGGTCCAGATGCGCGCCGAGATCAAGAAGCTGCAGCACCGCCTGCAGGTGACCTCGATCTACGTCACCCACGACCAGGTCGAGGCCATGACGATGGGCCACCGCATTGCCATCCTCGACAAGGGCAAGATTCAGCAGGTCGGCACGCCGCTCGACGTGTACGAGCGGCCGCAGAATCTCTTCGTCGCCAACTTCATCGGCACTCCCCCCATGAACTTCGTCCGCGCATCGGTGGCCGACGGCGGGGCCCTGCTGAGAGCGAAGGGGTTCGCCCTGCCCTCGCCGGCAGCCGCCCGGGACGCGCTGGCCCGCCGGCTGGGCGCGGAGGTGGTGGTTGGCATCCGGCCCGAGGCGGTGGTGGAGGCAAGCCGGCAGACCCGCGGCGCCACCGCGGCGCTGGAGCTCACCGCCGACCTCATCGAGACGCTCGGCGACGAGGTGGTGGTGCACGGCCGCCAGGGCGACGACCTCATCGCCTTCAAGATGGACCCCCACCACCCGCCGGAGATGGGCGAGAAGATCTCCGCGAAGGTGGAGCTCGACCGCATGCACCTCTTCGACGCCGAGACCGAGAAGCGAATCGTCGACTGATCCACACCCGCCCCCGGAGAACCCCATGCACCTTCATCGCCGATTGGTCGCTGCCGCCGCCCTCGTGCTCGGCGTGCTCGCCACACCGGCCGCCGCAGAGACCGAGATCGTGGTCTGGCACGCCTACCGGGGCGCCGAGAAGTCCGCCATCGAGAAGGTCGCCGCGGTCTACAACGCGAGCCACCCCGGCACCAAGGTGACGACGCTCGCCGTCCCCTTCGACGCCTTCGCCGACAAGATCTCCGCCGCGGTCCCGCGAGGCCGCGGACCGGACGTCTTCATCTACGCGCAGGACCGCCTGGGCGGCTGGATCGAGGCTGGCAACACGGTCGAGCCCATCGACTTCTTCCTCGACGCGCCCACCAAGGACCGATTCATCCCCACCACGATGGACGCCATGACCTACCGGGGCACAGTCTACGGCCTGCCGGTGAACTACAAGGTCATCACCCTCATCTACAACAAGAAGCTGGTGCCGACCCCGCCCAGGACCTCCGCCGAGCTCGAGGCGACGGCGAAGAAGCTCACCGACAAGGCGGCTGGGCGCTACGGGCTCGCCTACGCCTACAACGACTACTATTACCACGCAGCCCTGCAGAACGGCTTCGGCGGCCGGGTCTTCGAGGCCGGCGCCAAGCCCGTCATCAACGCTCCGGAGAACGCCAAGGCGCTCGAGCAGCTCCTGCGCTGGCAGGCGCTCGGGATCCTCCCCGCCGAGCCTTCGAGCGCACTCATCAACGCGCTCTTCAACGAGGGGAAGTCCGGGATGGTCTTCTCGGGTCCCTGGTTCCTCGGCGAGATCTCGCCGGGCATCGACTGGGGCCTCGCGCTCTTGCCGACCATCGCTGCGGCCGGCAACAAGCCCATGCGGCCGTGGATGACGGTCGAGGGGGCCTTCATCGCCGCGCCGTCCAAGCACAAGGACGCCGCCTACGACTTCGTGAAGTTTCTCACCGACGTGGATGCCGGCAAGACCATGGCGCTCGAGGGACGCCAGACACCGGCGAACAAGGCCGTCTACGCGGACCCCAAGGTGGCGGCCGACCCCGTCATCAAGGCCTTCCGCACCCAGGTGGAGGTCGCGGTGCCCATGCCCAACCTGCCGGAGATGACGATGGTCTGGTCGCCGGTGACGACGATGATGGCCGCCGTCACGCACGGCAGCGTGACGCCGCAGGCCGGCCTCGACACCGCGGAGGCCCAGGTGCTGAAGGACGTGGCGAACCTCCGCAAGAAGTGAGTCCGGGTTGCGAACCCCCTCCCACCGCCTTCGCTTCGGGATTGGCCTCGCGCTCGGCGCGGCGCTCGCCGCCGCCCTGTCGCAGGGATTCGTGGGCGAGGCGCGCAGGCGCGTCGCGCGGGAGACGGAGGAGCGCAAGGCAACGGTGGCCCTCGAGGCCGCCGCCACGCTCGTCAAGGGCGCCGGCGGCGAGGGCGACGAGGTCCGCCGGGTGCTCGCAGCCTGGAGGGAGGCGACGCCCGGCATCGCCCAGGCCCGGGTCGCTCACGGCATGCAACTCGAGGCGTCGACCTTCCCGGGCGACAGCGGCCCGAACGCGGCCCCGCGGCGGCTGACCCGCGACGAGAAGCCCTTCTTCGACCGCAGCCAGCGCATCGCCTCGGCGATCCAGACCAACCGCGAGGAGCAGGGCGCGCGCAAGGCCGAGGTCGAGGCCGAATGGATTGACGGGGGCCGCCGCCTGTCCCTGGCCGGACCAGTGGAGGTGGGGGGCTCCGCACCGGAGACGCTCGAGGTCGAGACCGCACAAGTGCCGGCAGCGCCCCGGGCGAGTTGGCTCCTCGCTCTCCTCGCCTTCGCGTCGCCGGTGGCGGCCTTCGCGCTCTTCGCGCTTCTCGTCGGGGAGCGGCGCCTCCTGCTCGCGGGGGGTGCTTTCGCCTGCCTCGCGCTCGCCGCGCTGCTCGCGCTGCGGTCTTCGACAGGGACGGTGGCCGCCGACATCCGGCGCGGTGCCGAGGCCGTGTCCGGCCGCGTGAAGGAGCAGGCTGCCGTGGTTCGCTCGCTGGGCGCGGCGCCCGCGCTCGTCCCGGCCGACCTGGACGTGGACCCCTTTCGCCGCCCTCGCGGGGAGCTCCTCGGCGAGGGAACCGTCGACCCGTCGCAGCTCGCTCGCGCCGTCGCCGAGAGCTCCGGGCAGCTCAGGCTCGCCTTGTTGCTCGCCGACGCCCTGGCACTCCTGCTCCTGCTGCTCGCGGGGTTCGGGGCCTTCGTGTGGCTCGGGCGCACGCTGTCGAGGAACCGGCAGGCCTACCTCTACATCGCGCCAGCCATCTTCGGCATGCTGGTGCTCGTCTTCTACCCGTTCGCGTACGGGATCACCCTCTCCTTCACCGACTCGAACCTCTACAACACCAAC
>CAVWHZ010000008.1:0-309780 GCA_963754915.1 uncultured delta proteobacterium
GTCGTAGAGGTCGAGGAGCGCGGCCTGGTCGAAGGGAGACGACGCGCCCAGGCTTGCCGGGTGAGCCGGGTTGCCCTCGACCTTCACCGGCCGGCCGTCCGCGGCGGCGACGACGAGCCCGGTGGCGTACCCGCCGAGGGACAGCGCCGTGGCGTAGTGGAGGCGCTTGCCCGGCCGGTCCTCCCTGGGCTCGTGCACGTAGGGGACAATCTTCTCGCGCGGGGGATGGCAGGCCGTGAGCCCGGCCAGGGCCGCCGAGGCGCCGAGGATCTGGAGGAACGAGCGTCGCGAGAGCTCGGGCGGCACCTCGGCCGCCCCGGCCGGAAACTCGCCGCGTCGCCTCGCGAGCTCGTCGACGCTCTGCCAGAGGGGACGGTGGCCGGCGGCGCGCTCCGGCTGGCCGCGATCCTGGATGACGGGCAACGATTTCATCGATGGCATGTGGTGCAGCTCACCCGGGAGTGGACGTCGTACTTCTTCATCAGCTCTGCTGCGAGGGCCGCGCGCGCTGCCGGATCCGAGGGCGGCGCCCAGGTCATGCTGACGATCTGGTCCGGCGGCCGGAGGTTCGGCGCGGGGTTGCGGTGGCACTCCAGGCACCAGCTCATCTGCAGGGACGCCACCTTGGTCACGGCCGGCATCTCGTCGACGCGGCCGTGGCAGGTCACGCAGCCGATGCCCTTGCTCACGTGGATCGAGTGGTTGAAATAGGCGAAGTCGGGGACGTCGTGCACGCGCACCCACTCGATGGGCGTCCCGGTGAAGTAGCTGCGGCGGACGGGCTCGAGCTTCGGGCTCTTGTTCCAGATCTGGGAGTGGCAGTTGAGGCACATCTCCGTCGAGGGGATGCCCGCGGAGGCGCCGCGCTCCACGTTGAAGTGGCAGTAGCGACAGTCGACGAGGTCGTCGATGACGTGGTGTCGGTGGTCGAACAAGACGGGCTGCGCCACCTCCTCCTGCAGTCGCTGCCCGTACGGAGTGCGCCAGTATCCCCACAGGGCGAGCAGCGTGCCGGCGGCGCCCCCGGCGACGAGCACCAGGGAGAGGCGGGCGAGGAGGTTCCAGTGAGGCTTGAAGAGCGCGCTCATCTCGGCACGGGCCTCCCTGGGGCGTGAGCGGTCATCACGTCGGCCGGTCGGGTTGTTTTGGCGTTTGAATGCAAGGCGATGCGCGCCATCTTTTGACGGGGGTCAAAACGATTTGAAACGACCCTTTGGGGTATCGTTTACATCCCAATCGGGGCGGGTTGGTTCGCACCCTTTCCTCCGGGGCAAGGCCCTCGCACCGCGAGTGCACCTGTCCGGCGCCTCGGCCTGCCCGGCACAGGTCCGCCTCGAGGCGAGCCCCGAAGCCGCCGCGCCGCCGTCGAGGGCGGTCGCCCCGGGCGGCGGCCGCGCGCGCGACCCGGCGGGGCGCCTTACACTCCCGACCCGTGGCGATCTTCCGCCTCCACCGCTCGCCCGTCTTCCCCGATCCGGAGCTCGCCGAGCCCGACGGGCTACTCGCGGTGGGGGGCGACCTCTCCCCGACTCGCCTCGTGGCGGCCTATTCGCGGGGCATCTTCCCCTGGTACTCGCCCGGCTCGCCCATCCTCTGGTGGTCGCCGGACCCGCGCATGGTCCTCTTTCCCGAGGAGATGCACGTCTCCCGGTCGCTCGGGCGGACGCTGCGCTCCGGCCGATACCAGGTCCGGGCCGACACGGCCTTCGACCGCGTCGTCCGCCGCTGTGCCGAGAAGGAACGGCCCGACCAGGACGGCACGTGGATCGTCCCGGAGATGGCGGAGGCGTATGGCCGGCTGCACCGGGACGGGCTCGCCCACTCGGTGGAGGCCTGGGAGGGAGCAGAGCTCGCCGGCGGGCTCTACGGGGTGTCGCTCGGCGGCGCCTTCTTCGGAGAGTCGATGTTCGCCGACC
Organism: uncultured delta proteobacterium; assembly: GCA_963754915.1. Lineage (GTDB taxonomy): Bacteria > Myxococcota > Myxococcia > Myxococcales > Anaeromyxobacteraceae > DATJZG01. The sequence goes on from CAVWHZ010000008.1 coordinate 1,917, forward strand.
GGCCCGACGCGTCGAAGGCGGCCTTCGCCACCCTGGTGGCGTGGCTTCGCGGCTCGGGGTTCGACCTCGTCGACTGCCAGGTGGAGACCGAGCACCTCCGGCGGTTCGGCGCACGCGGAATCCCTCGCCGCGAGTTCCTCTCGCGCCTCGACGCCTCGCTCGCGAGGCCGACGAGGGGCGGCCGCTGGGCGCTCGACGCTCCCTGAGTTCAGTTGCCCGGCACCGTCCCGGGCGCGCCAAGCGTGCTCTCCAGGAAGAGCACGCTCGTGACGAGCGCCAGGTCGCGGTTGTCCTTCTTCTGGAAGCCGTGGCCCTCGTCGAGCGCGAGCAGGTACCAGACCTGCCCGCCCTTCTGCCGCACCGCCGCCACAATCTGCTCGGCCTCGCCCTGCGGCACGCGGGGGTCGTTCTTGCCCTGGATGACGTAGAGGGCCGCCCGGATGGCGTCGGCCCGGTGGAGCGGCGAGATTCGCTCCTGCACCGCGCGGACCTGGGGGTCGCGCTCGTCACCGTACTCCGCGCGCCGCAGGTCTCGGCGGTATTCCGCCGTGGACTCGAGAAACGTGGGGATGCTGGAGATGCCCACGACGTCCACCGCGGCCCGGATGCGCTCCGGGTAGAACGCGGCCGTGGCGAGCACCATGTAGCCGCCGTACGACCCGCCGTAGACGGCCACCCGGGAGGCGTCGAGGTCGGGCTGGGTCGCGATGAAGTCGAGGGTCGCGCCGATGTCGCCGAGCGCCTGCTCGCGCTTGACCCCGTCGTCCATGGCGAGGCACGCCTTGCCGTACCCGCTCGACCCCCGGACGTTGGGGAGCAGCACGGCCACACCTCCCTCGACCAGGATCTGGGCGAGTGGCTGGAAGTCCGGCCGGGCCTGCGCCTCAGGCCCGCCGTGCCAGACGACGACCACCGGTCGCGGCCCGGGCCCCTTGGGCCGGTAGAGCCAGGCTGGGATCTGCAGGCCGTCTGCCGCCGGGTAGCGCACGAGGACGGGTTCGGCGAGGGCGGACGGGTCGAGGCCGCCGATCTCGGAGCGGGTCCAGCGGAGCAGCCTGTGCCCCTTCAGGTCCACCTGCCACACGTCTCCGGGCGCGCGGGGGGACGCCACGCCGAGGAACAGCGAGCTTCCGGCCTTCCCCGGGAAGACGAGAGCGCCCGCCACGCCCGCCGGCGCGTTGCCCGGCTCGAGCTTGCCGGTGCGCGGCTCCACGAAGTAGAGGCGGCTCGGGCCGTCGGCATTTACCGTGAGGGCGAGGCGCGAGCCGTCGCGCGCCACCGCCAGCCGCTCGACGTCCCAGCGGATGGTGCGGGTGAGCGGGCGCGGCGCGGCAGCGGGCTCGGCGAGGTCGACGCGGTAGAGCTCGTTGAAGTCGGTGTAGCGATCGGTGACGAGAAACACCGCCTTCCCGTCCGCGGAGAATCGGGCAGCCTGGACCAATCCCTTCCCGTCCGTCGGGGTGAGAGGCCGGCTCATCCCGCTCTCCACGTCGACGAGGAGGAGGTCGGCGTCGGCGATGGAGCGGTACTTCGTGACGAGCAGCTGCTTGCCGTCGGGCGAGAAGTCGAGGGCGGAGAAGGATCCCTCGCCCTGCACGAGCAGCCGCGCCTCCCTGGGGTGCGCGGTGTCCGCGACGTAGACGTCGGTGTCGCGGCCGTTTCGGCCCGTCCCGGAAAAGGCCATCCGCCCGCCGTCCGGAGCGAGGACGAGCCCCTCGTGCCGGCTCTTGCCGTCGGTGAGGAGCTCGGCCCGCCCGCTGCGGCGGTCGAGCCGGTAGATCTGGTACCTCTCCGCTCCGCCCACGTCCTGGAGGTAGAAGACCACCATGGGATCGGCGGGGTGGAAGGCTCCCTGGGTGACCGGCTCCCTCCCGAAGGTGATCTGGGTGCGCGTGCCGAGCGGCTGGTCGACGACGTGGAGTTGGTTGCTCTCGCCGAAGCGGGTGGCGATGAGGATGGAGTCGCCGGTGGTCGAGACGTCGAGCAGCCGAGCGGCCCGCGCCTCGAGCAGCTGTCCCGCGCGCTGCGCCAGGGCCTCGGGCACCTCGGGGACCCCCGCGGAGAGCAGGTTCGGCCTTCCCGGGACCGGCGCCATGCCGGGGACGGCGCTCGCGGGACGGCGGACGGCGGCCGGCGAGGAGGAGGCGGTCCCCGCCGGGGACGCCGCGGGTGCGGGCTCCGGGGCGCGGGGAGCGGGTGCGGCGGCCTGGCCGGAAAGCAGCGCGAGCCCGAGTGCGAGGAGTCTCATGGGGCGCGGAGCGTAGCAGGGCGGACGCGGGCCGGGGAAGCGTCGGCGCCGGCGTCAGGCCCGGGGGGCGGTGAGCCGCTCGGACAGGTCCCAGAGGCGCCCCGCGTCGGCATCGTCGCGGGCCGCCCGAGACGGCTCCACCTCGCGGCAGTCGGAGAAGTACTTCCCGGTCACGCCCTCCACCTCGGGCGAGCTGGCGAGGTAGACGGAGGTCCGGGCCCCCTTCTCGGGATTGGACAGGAACGGCGCCCCCACCTGCATCATGAGCCGGAAGAGCCCGCGGTTGTTGCGACCGAAGCCCGTGGCGATGACGCCTGGGTGGAGCGCGTTGGCAGTGATGCCGCTGCCTGCGAGCCGCCGGGCCAGCTCGCGGGTGAAGAGGATGTTCGCGAGCTTGGACTGGCCGTACGCCTTCCACGTGGAGTAGCCGCGCTCCCCGTTGAGGTCATCCCAGTCCATGCGGCCGCGCAGGTGGGCTGTCGAGGCCACGTTGACGATCCGGGCCGGGGCGCTTGCACGGAGCAGCGGGAGCAGCTCGCGGGTGAGCAGGAAGTACCCGAGGTGGTTGAGCGCGAAGGTCAGCTCGATGCCGTCGGGGGAGAGGCTGCGCTCGGTGTAGATGGCCCCGGCGTTGTTCACGAGCACGTGGAGGCGTTCGGTGCGGCCCCGGATCTCGCCTGCCACCCGGCGGACCTCGGCCTGGCTCGCGAGGTCCGCGACGAAGAGGCCGAGCCGGTCGTTGCCCGTCGCCCGGCGGATCTCCTTCAGGGTGTCTTCCCCCTTGTCCCGGCTTCGGGCGACGAGCAACGTCATGGCGCCCCTCGCGGCGAGTTCCCGGGCCGTCACGCGCCCGATTCCGCTCGTGGCGCCGGTGACGAGGGCCACCTTGCCGTCGAGGATTCCTGTCATGGGACCTCCCCCGCACCGGGCTTGACGCCCGGCGTCGTCCTATCATGGTCGAACTCTCGCGGCACGGTCCGTGGGAGGCGTTAAGATACGGGCCATGCCGGAGCAGGGTCGTCCGGGGGACGACACCGGGGTCGTCACCCGGACGCGGCCGGAGCGGAAACTCCGTCCACCCCCGCTCTACAAGGTGCTGTTGCACAACGACGACTACACCACGATGGAGTTCGTGGTGGCCGTCCTGGAGGCGGTGTTCGCCCACCCCACGCCGGTGGCGACGCGGATCATGCTCTCCATTCACCACCGCGGCGTGGGCGTCGCGGGGGTGTTCCCCCACGAAATTGCGGAGACGAAGGCGACCCAGGTGATGGAGATGGCGCGAAAGGCCGAGTACCCCCTCCTCTGCACGGTGGAGCCGGAATAGCGATGGTCACGGTCACGAAGGAGCTGCAAGCCACCCTCCAGAACGCGGTCGCCGAGGCCCGGCGCCGACGCCACGAGTACGTGACGCTGGAGCACCTGCTGCACGCCATGGTGAAGGACCGAGTAGCGTCCGAGATCCTGCTGGCGTGCGGCTCCGACCTTCCCGCGCTCGAGAAGGAGCTCGAGGACTACCTCGACCGGACGCTGGAGGCCCGCCTCGGCGGAGGGGACCCGGAGCAGACGGCCGCCTTCCAGCGCGTCCTCCAGCGCGCCGCCTGGCACGTGCAGGGGGCCGGCCGCACCGAGCTCAACGCCGGCGACGTCCTCGTGGCCATCACCCGCGAGCGCGGCTCGCACGCCGTCTACCTGCTCGAGAAGCAGGGCGTTCGCCGGCTCGACATCCTCTCGTACATCTCTCACGGAATCGGCAAGGACAAGGAGGGCGAGGGCGAGGAGGAGCAGGGCGGCGCCGAGCAGCAGGAGGAGGGCGCGCCCCGCGCGGTGAAGGACCCGTTCAAGGCCTTCTGCACGAACCTCGTCGAGAAGGCGGCCCGCGGGCAGATCGATCCCCTCATCGGGCGCCGCCCCGAGCTGGAGCGGACCGTCCAGGTTCTCTGCCGGCGCCGCAAGAACAACCCGGTCTTCGTCGGCGACCCCGGCGTCGGCAAGACCGCCATCGTCGAGGGGCTGGCGCTCGCCATCCACCACAAGCGCGTCCCCAAGGTCCTCGAGAAGGCATCCATCTGGTCGCTCGACATGGGCGCCCTGCTTGCCGGCACCAAGTTCCGCGGGGAGTTCGAGCAGCGGCTCAAGGGCGTCATCGCCGGCGTGAAGAAGATCCCCGGCGCCATCCTCTTCATCGACGAGATCCACACCATCGTCGGCGCCGGGGCCACCACCGGCAGCTCGATGGACGCCTCCAATCTCCTCAAGCCGGCGCTCGCCTCGGGCGAGCTTCGCTGCATCGGCTCCACCACCTTCGAGGACTACAAGCAGACCTTCGAGAAGGACCACGCGCTCGCGCGCCGCTTCCAGAAGATCGAGGTCCACGAGCCCACGGTCGAGGAGACGGTCCGCATCCTTCGCGGGCTGAAGACGGCCTACGAGGACCACCACGGCGTCGTCTACTCCAAGAAGTCGATCCGGGCCGCGGTCGAGCTGGCGGCGAAGCACATCAACGATCGCCGCCTGCCCGACAAGGCCATCGACGTCCTCGACGAGGCCGGGGCCGCCGACCGGATGCGCCCCGACGAGGAGCGACGCCACCGCGTCCTCGCCCGGGACATGGAGCGGGTGGTGGCGCGCATGGCCAAGATCCCGGAGCGCACCGTCTCCGCGGACGACCAGATGGCGCTCGCCAACCTCGAGCCCGAGCTGCGCAAGGTCATCTACGGCCAGGACAGCGCCATCGGCGCCATCGCGAGCGCCATCAAGCTGTCGCGCTCCGGCCTGGGGAGCCCGGAGAAGCCCATCGGGTCGTTCCTGTTCTCCGGCCCCACCGGGGTCGGCAAGACCGAGCTCGCGAAGCAGCTCGCCCGGATCCTCGGCGTGGAGTTCCTGCGCTTCGACATGACCGAGTACCAGGAGAAGCACACCGTCTCCCGGCTCATCGGCGCCCCCCCGGGCTACGTCGGCTTCGACCAGGGCGGACTGCTCACCGACGCCATCCGCCGGACGCCGTACGCGGTCCTCCTGCTCGACGAGATCGAGAAGGCGCACGGCGACATCTACAACATCCTGCTCCAGGTGATGGACCACGCCACGCTCACCGACAACACCGGGCGCAAGGCCGACTTCAGGCACATCGTCATCATCATGACCACCAACGCCGGGGCCCACGAGCTCTCGAGCCGCTCGGTGGGCTTCTCGCAGGGGGAGCCGTCGAGGGGCAGCGCGCGGTCCGCCATCGAGAAGACCTTCAGCCCCGAGTTCCGCAACCGGCTCGACGCCTGGGTGGCGTTCGACTCGCTGCCGCCGGAGGTGATCGGCAAGGTGGTCGACAAGCTCGTCAAGGAGCTCGCCGAGCAGCTCGCCCCGAAGAAGGTGACCCTGGAGCTCTCCCCGGCGGGCCGCGCCTGGCTGTCCGAGCACGGCTTCGACCGCCTCATGGGTGCGCGTCCCATGAGCCGCCTCATCCAGAACGAGGTGAAGAAGCCCCTGGCCGAGAAGATCCTCTTCGGGGACCTCCGCGAGGGCGGCCACGTGGTGGTGGGGAGCGAGGACGGGCAGCTGCACCTCACCGTCACCCCGGCCGTCCCCGTGGAGCCGGCGCTCAACTGAACTGGCCAGCTGCCTCCCCGCGGGCGCGGTGCTAGGAAGGCGCCGTGCAGCCTCTCCCCATCGACGGGCTCCTCCCCGACGTGGTCGCGGCGCTGCGCACTGCGCGCGCGCTCGTCGTCGAGGCCCCGCCCGGTGCCGGCAAGACCACGCGCGTCCCGAGGGCGCTGCTCGAGGCCGGGCTCGCCGGGGACGGCGAGGTCGTCGTCCTCGAGCCCCGCCGGCTCGCGGCACGGCTCGCGGCGCGGCGGGTGGCCGAGGAGATGGGCGAGCGGCCCGGCGAGACCGTGGGCTGGCAGGTCCGCTTCGAGGAGGTGGCCGGCCCGCGCACCCGCCTGCGCTACGTCACCGAGGGGCTGCTCACCCGCCGGCTCGTCGCGTCGCCCGGGCTTCCCGGCGTCTCGGCTGTCGTTCTCGACGAGTTCCACGAGCGCCACTTGCAGGGCGACCTCGCGCTGGCGCTGCTCCGGCGCCTGCAGGAGACGTCCCGCCCGGACCTCAAGCTCGTGGTGATGTCGGCCACTCTCGACGCCGGGCCGGTGGCCCGCTACCTCGGGGCGCCAGCGCTGCGCTCGGAGGGCAGGCTCTTCGACGTCTCGGTCGAGTACCTGTCGCCGTCTGACGCCGCCCGCGACGACCGCCTCGAGGAGCGCGTCGCCTCCGCGGTCCGGCGCGTCCTTTCCGACTCCCCGGCGGGCCACGTGCTCGTGTTTCTCCCGGGGATGGCGGAGATCCGCCGGGCCGCGGCCGCCTGCGCGTCCCTGGCCGCGCGGCACGGGGCCGACGTCCTCCCGCTCCACGGCGACCTCTCCCCCGAGGAGCAGGACCGGGCCGTGCGCCCGTCGACGCGGCGAAAGGTGATCCTCTCCACCAACGTGGCCGAGACCTCGGTGACCATCGACGGGGTCACCGCCGTCGTCGACTCCGGGCTCGCCCGGGTGGCCTCCCACTCCCCGTGGTCCGGGCTGCCCCGCCTCGAGGTCCGCAGCGTCTCTCGCGCCTCGGCCGCCCAGCGAACCGGCCGGGCCGGCCGCACCGGGCCGGGGCGCTGCATCCGCCTCTACACGCGTCACGACCACGACGTCCGCCCGGAGTTCGACGCGCCGGAGGTGCTGCGCGAGGACCTGTCGGAGACCTTCCTCTCGATCGCCGCGCTCGGGGGCACCGCGCTCGAATGGCTCGACCCGCCGCCACCGCCCGCCGCCGCCGCCGCGCGATCCCTGCTGCGCGACCTCGGCGCCATCGGGGCGGACGGCGCCATCACCGACCTCGGAAGGCGGCTCCTGCGCTTCCCGCTGCACCCGCGCCTCGCCCGGCTGGTCCTCGAGGCCCACGGCCGCGGCGCCGGCGAGGCCGGGGCGCTCGCCGCGGCGCTGCTCGGCGAGCGGAGCATCCGGGAGCGGGGGCCGGACCGGCCGGGCGGCGCCACGCCGACCGGTCCGTCCGACCTCCTGGAGCTCGCACACCTCTTCGGGCAGTCGGCCCGGGCTCGCTTCGACCCGGCGCGCTCGCGCGCGCTCGGCCTCTCCCCCGGTGCGGTGGAGGCCGTCGAGCGCAGCCGCAGGCAGCTCTCCCGCCTGCTGCCGCGGGCCGGAGCGTCGGCCAGCCTCGACCCTTCCGCCTCCGACGAGGCCATCCTGCTCGCGACGCTCGCCGCGTACCCCGACCGCGTCGCCCGCCGGCGCGCCCCGGGAAGCGCGGAAGTGGTCCTGGAGGGAGGGGGCTCGGCGCGGCTCGACGAGTCGAGCGTGGTGCGGGAGGCCGCCTTCCTCGTGGCGGTCGACGCGGACGAGCGGCGCGACCGCCGCGTCACCGGGCCGGCGGCCGGGCGCGGAGGCGGGGTCGTGGTCCGGATCGCCTCGGCGGTCCTGCCGGAGCAGCTGCTCGAACTCTTCCCCGACGCGCTGCGCTGGGAGCAGCATCTCCGCTGGGACGCGGGGGCGGAGCGCGTCGACGCCTTCGAGCAGATGCGCTACCGCGACCTCGTCCTGGAGGAGTCCCGCAAGCCCTCGCCGGACCCGGATCGGGCAGCGGCCCTCCTCGCCGAGGCCGCGCTCGCGCGCGGGCCGCGCGCCTTCGCAGCAGACGGCGAGCTCGACCGGCTGCTCGACCGGCTCGCCTTCGTTGCCGCGGCCTCGCCGGAGGCCGGGATCGCCGCACCGGGGGAGGCGGCCCTCGAGGCGATGCTGCGGTCGCTGTGCGCCGGGCGCCGGAGCTTCGCGGAGCTCCGCGAGGCCGGGATCGCCGGGGCCGTTCTCGGAGAGCTCGATCCGGCGCGGCGCGCGCTGCTCGACCGGCTGGCGCCGGAGCGCGTCGCCCTCGGGGGTGGACGCCAAGTCCGCGTGCACTACGAGGCCGGCGGGAAGCCGCCCCATGTCGAGAGCCGGCTCCAGGACTTCTTCGGCCTGAGCCGCGGGCCGACGCTGGCGGGAGGGAAGGTGCCGCTCGTCCTCCACCTGCTCGCGCCCAACATGCGCGCGGTGCAGGTCACCACCGACCTGAAGGGCTTCTGGGAGCGCCACTACCCGGCGCTTCGGCGCGAGCTCATGCGCAGGTACCCGCGCCACGCCTGGCCGGAGGACCCGCTCGCGGCCCGGCCACCCGCCCCGCGGCGCTGACGCTCGCGGCGCCTCAGCGAGCCGGCAGCTTGAGCCCCAAGCCGATCATGGCGAGCAGGGCCTCGGCGTTGCCCTTGGCATCGTTCACCGGGTGGTGGTCGTGGGGCGTCTTGCGCAGGTGCTTCCACTCCGCATATCCATCCTTCACCATCCCGCAGTAGAGGTCGCCGATGCGGCGGCCGCTCCAGCCGAAGGGGTTGCGGCCCAGGAACGTGTGGAAGTACCAGTTCACGAACTGCCAGTCGAAGGAGAGGTTGTCGGACGCGAGCACCGGCCGCCCCTTGGAGCTCTCCTTGATCCACCCCTCGAAGCGCAGCATCTCCGCGGCGGGGTCCTCGAACCCGGCATGCTCCTCGCGGGTGAATCCGCTCACGGCGAGCGCGTCGGGGAGCCAGAGGTCGGCGATGGGGCGGGTCCGGGCGTAGAAGGTCTTGGAGAGGGATGGCTCCACCACCACCGCCCCGAGGCAGACCATGGAGTACTTGCCCGGAATGGGTCCGTCGGCCTCGACGTCGACGACGATGAGCGACACCTAGCTCTCCCCGCCTCTCGCCACGGTACAGAGCTCGCGCCAGAGCGCCTCGACGTGGCGCCGCTCCGTCGGCCCGGCGCCGATGGAGACGCGCAGCACCTGCTGTCCCTTGAGGACGCTCGGCGTCAGGTAGGCCCGCCCGCCCTCGTTCACTCGGCGCGCGACGTCGAGGTTGTGGGCGGCGAGCCTCGCCTCGTCGGTCTCGCCGGGAGGCACGTGGCGGACGACCACGGTCTGAAGTGGCACGGGCGCGAGCCGCTTCCAGTCGGGCGCCGCGTCCACCTGCTCGGAGAGCCAGTGGGCGTTGTCGATGTCGCGGCGGACCTGCGCCTGGATCCCCTCCACGCCGACGTCCGCGACGTGGAACCAGAGCTTGAGCGCCCGGAAGCGCCGTCCCAGCGGGATGCCCCAGTCGCGCAGGTTGCGCACCTCGGAGTCTTGCGCGGTGCGCAGGTAGCTCGGGTTCGTGCTCATCACCCGAACCAGGTGCTCGGGGTCGCTCACGAAGTACGCGGACAGGTCGAAGCCCGTGCCGAGCCACTTGTGGGGGTTGAACACCACCGAGTCGGCGGCCTCCACACCTCGCCACATCCAGCGGCACTCGGGCAGGACCATCGCGGTGCCGGCCAGGGCCGCGTCCACGTGCAGCCAGATCCCCTGCGCCCGGCAGATCTCGGCGATGGCCGCCACGGGGTCGAGCGCCGTCGTCCCCGTGGTGCCGGTGGTAGCGACCACCGCGCAGGGCCGGCGGCCGGCCTTCATGTCCTGCTCCACCGCGTCCGCGAGCGCATCGACGCGCAGCGCGTGGGCCCGGTCCGTGGGCAGCAGCCGGAGGTGCTCCTTGCCGAATCCGGCGAGCAGCGCTCCCTTCTCGACCGAGCTGTGCGCCTGGTCGGACGCGTAGACCACGAGCGGCGGCTCGTTTCCTTGCAGGCCACCCCGGTTCTGCCCGTAGCGCGTGGCGCGCTCCCGCGCGCAGAGCAATGCGGTGAACGTCGCCGTCGAGGCGGTATCCTGGATCACCCCGGTGAAGGCCTCGGGCAGGCCCACCATCTGCCGGAGCCACTCCATCACCACCTCCTCGACCTCGGTGGCGGCGGGGCTCGTCTGCCAGCTCATCGCCTGCGCGCCCAGCCCGGCCGCGACGAGGTCGGCGAGAACCGACGCGTAGCTGGTGTTGGCCGGGAAGTAGGCGAAGAAGGCGGGGTGGTTCCAGTGCGTGATCCCGGGGACGACGAGGTCGTCGAGGCCGTGCACGGCCTCGGGGAGCCGCCCGCCCGTGCGGGGAGGCTCGCGCGGGAACCGGGCGCGGATCTCCCCCGGGTTGGCGCGGCTCATCACCGGGAAGGCCTCGATCCCCTCCCGGTACTTCGCGATCCAGTCCACGAGCTCGTGACCCAGGCGTCGAAAGGTGTCCGCGTCCATCCGCCGGAGCTTACTCCCGGGGCGGCGCTCCGCCTACCGCGGCGGGCAGCGCTCCGCTCCCGTCAACCGCGGCGCTGGATGAGCTCGATCTTGTAGCCGTCCGGGTCCTCTACGAAGGCGATCACCGTCGTCCCGTGCTTCATCGGGCCGGCCTCGCGCGTGACGATTCCGCCGCGCCGCTTGATCTCGGCGCACGCCGCGTAGGCGTCGGGTACCTCGACGGCGACGTGGCCGAACCCGGTGCCGAGGTCGTATCGCGACGTGTCCCAGTTCCAGGTGAGCTCGATGGCCGCGTGCTCCGACTCCGGCCCGAAGCCGACGAACGCCAGGGTGAAGCGACCGTCGGGGTAGTCGTGGCGGCGCAGCAGGGTCATGCCGAGCACCTGGGTGTAGAAGGCGATGGACCGATCCAGGTCGCCGACCCGGATCATGGTGTGAAGGATTCGCATGGGACTAGCATAGCGCCGTGCACCCCCTCCCGGCCGCGGCCGCCCTCTTCCTCGCCGCGACGACCCCAGGCGAGGCGCAGCCCCGCCCGGGTCTGGCAGGCGCCGGGCACGCGGAGGCCGCGTCGGCCCTGGCGATGGCAAGGGCCGCGCGGACGTCCGGGAACCGGGCCGGCGCGCGCGAGTGGCTTGTGCTCGCCATCGATGCCGACCCGGAGTGGGCCCTGCCGCGCGTCGAGCTCGCCGACGTGCTGCTCGCGGCCGAAGGCGACCTCCTGGTCGCGGCGAGGGCGGCGACCCTGCTCGAGGAGGCGGCCCGGACCCTTCGCGAGAACCCGCGCCTCTTCCGGCTGCTCGGCCTCGCGCGGGCTCGGCTCGGGGACAGCGGGGGAGCTGCCGACGCCTGGGCGCGCTCCCTCGCGCTCTCGGAGGACCTCGACCTGAGGCTCCTGCGGGGCTCTCTTCTTCGCGACGTGGCCGACCGAAGGGAGGAGGCCATCGCGGAGCTGGAGCGCGTCCGCCAGGCCCGACCCGGCGATCCGGCGCCGCGCTCGCAGCTCGCGGACGCGTACGAGGCCGCCGGGCGGCGCGCCGACGCCGAGGCGGAGCTGCGCTGGCTCGCTGCCGCGGCGCCGCCGAGCCCCGCGGCTCTGAGGCGCCTGGCGCGCTTCTACGAGCGCGGCAACGACCTCCGCGCAGCCCGGGAGGCCGAGCGGTCGGCGCGCGCTCTCGAGCAGCCCAACCGCGCGCTTCGACCGCTGCGCGCCAGGCCGTGACGGCCAGCGGCCGCGCTCAGGCCTCCAGCATGAGACGGCTCGGCTCCTCGAGCAGCTCCCGCACTCGCACGAGGAACGACACCGCCTCTCGGCCGTCGATGATGCGGTGGTCGTAGGACAGCGCCAGGTACATCATGGGCCGGACCACCACCTGGTCGTCGCGCCCCACCATCGGCCGCTTCTCGATCTTGTGCAGTCCCAGGATCGCGCTCTGCGGCGGGTTCAGGATGGGGGTCGAGAGGAGAGACCCGTAGATCCCGCCGTTGGAGATGGTGAAGGTCCCGCCGGAGAGGTCCTCCATGGTGATCCGGTTCTCCCGGGCGCGCTTGGCGAGCTCGGCGACGGTGATCTCGATCTGGGCGAAGGAGAGCTGGTCGGCGTCGCGGATCACCGGGACCACGAGCCCCTTGCCCCCGCCCACCGCCACGCCGATGTCGTAGTGATCCTTGTAGACGACGTCGTCGCCTCGCACCTCTGCGTTCACCGACGGGAAAGCGGCGAGCGCCTCCACCGAGGCCTTCACGAAGAAGGACATGAACCCGAGCTTCACGCCGTGCTTCTCCAGGAACCCGGGTCCGAAGCGCTCGCGAAGCTCCATCACGCGCGCCATGTCGACCTCGTTGAAGGTCGTGAGGATGGCCGCGTTCTGCTGGGCCTCGAGCAGCCGGCGCGCCACCGTGCGCCGCAGGGGCGACATCGGGACGAGCCGCTCGCGGGGGCCAACCGGGCCGGGATCGACGGGCGCGGGGGCCCCCCCCCGCGACTCGAGCAGGCGCAGCACGTCGGCCTTGCCGAGCCCGCGCTCGGCGAGCGTCCGGCGGGCCGACGGGGTGAGGTGGGCCTGGCCGGCTCCGGCCGGCGCCCGCCGCGGCGATGGGCGCCGCGGGCGTCCGTGCAGCGGGGGGCGCCGGGGGAGATGTCGCCGCCGGCGGGTCGCGCGGGCGCCGGCCGAGGCGTTGCCGCGACGGGAGCGACGGCCGGGGCGCTCGCCTCGCCGGGCAGGAGCTCCCCGATGACCTCGCCGACAGCCACCGTGGCGCCCGTCGGCTTCAGGATCTTCCCCAGCACGCCCGCCGCCGGCGACGGGATCGCGACGGTCGCCTTCTCGCTCTCCACCTCGACGACGGGCTCGTCGCGGGCGACCACCTCTCCTTCCTTCTTGAGCCATACCCCCACCTGAGCCTGCGTGATCGACTCACCCAGCGAGGGCACCTTCAGCTCCACTGCCATGTTCGTTCCCCCGATCCGGCGCGGCCCGCCACAGGACGGCTAGCCGAGCGCCTCCTGGATGAGCGCCTGCTGCACGAGGCGGTGCCGGGTCGCCGAGCCGGACGGCAGGGCTGGCGCTGGGCGGCCGCGCCACCACGTCGAGCCCCTGCACGCACCCGGCCGAGCGCGTCGCGAATGAAGCCCCAGGCGCCCATGTTGCGCGGCTCCTCCTGGACCCAGGCCACCCGCGCCGCCGGCCGGGTAGCGGGAGAGCGCCTCTCGCACCTCGCTCTCGCGCAGCGGGTAGAGCTGCTCCAGGCGCAGGATGGCGGTGTCCGTCTTCCGTTGCGCGGCGCGGGCCTCGGCGAGCTCGTAGTAGACCTTTCCCGAGCAGAGGAGGACCTGGCGGACCGCCCGGGGTTCGGGGTCGGCGGGGTCGGCGAGGATCGGGTGGAACGCGCCGGCGGCGAGTTCCTGGAGCGACGACACGGCCGCGGGGTTTCGCAGCAGGCTCTTCGGCGACATCACCACGAGCGGCTTGCGCCAAGGGCGCCAGTACCTGGCGGCGCGAGCGCGTGGAAGATCTGCGCCGGCGTGGTCAGGTTCGCCACCTGCCAGTTGTCCTCCACCGAGAGCTCGAGGAACCGCTCCAGCCGCGCGCTCGAGTGCTCCGGGCCCTGCCCCTCCATGCCGTGCGGGAGCAGGAGCACGAGGCCCGAGAGGCGGTTCCACTTCGTCTCGGAGGAGGAGAGGAACTGGTCGATGACCACCTGCGCGCCGTTGACGAAGTCGCCGAACTGGGCCTCCCAGATGACGAGCGCCTCGGGCATCTCCAGGCTGTAGCCGTACTCGAACCCGAGCGCGGCCGCCTCGGAGAGGAGGCTGTCGTAGACGCGACCGTCCCCTGGCCCTCGCGCAGATGCGCGAGCGGCATGTAGGGCGCGCCGTTCTTGTAGTCGTAGAGACCGCGTGGCGGTGGCTGAAAGTCCCGCGGCGCGCGTCCTGGCCGACGAGGCGGACGCGAGTGGCCCTGCCAGGCCGATGGTGCCGTAGGCGAGCAGCTCGGCGAAGCCCCAGTCGACGCGGTCGCGTCGCCCCTCGCCATCTCCGCCCGGCGCCTCGAGAAGCTTCGCGACCTTGGGGTTGGACGTGAAGCCCGCCGGGATCTCCGAGAGGTGGCGACCCACGTGGCGCAGCGTGTCCCCGGCCGGGACCGCGGTCGCCACCTCGGCGGAGGACGCCGATGGGGCCGCCCCGGTAGCGGCTCCAGACGCCCTCGCGTCTCGGAGCGGCGCCGGGGCGGCGGCGATGGCCGCGGAGGCGGCGTAGGCCTGCTCGAGCCTGGCCTGGTAGGCGCGCGCCATCCCGTCCACCTCCTCCGCCGTGACCACGCCCTCCCGCTCGAGCTCCGCGGCATAGGCCCGCGGGAACGGCGTCTTCGCCGCGATGGCCCGGTACATGACCGGCTGGGTGAAGGTCGGCTCGTCGCCCTCGTTGTGGCCGTGCTTGCGGTAGGTCCAGAGGTCGATGACCGCGTCGCGGTGGAAGCGCTGCCGGAAGTCGGCGGCGAGCAGCACCGCCTGGGCCACCGCCTCCAGGTCCTCCCCGTTCACGTGGAAGACCGGGACGTCGAGCATGAGCGCCACGTCGGTCGCGTAGGTGGTGGAGCGGGCGTCCGCGGGGCGAGGTGGTGAAGCCCATCTGGTTGTTGACGACGACGTGGATGGTCCCGCCCACCGAGTAGGCCGGGAGCTCGGACATGTTGAACGTCTCGGCCACGATGCCCTGGCCGGCGAAGGCGGCGTCTCCGTGGATCAGCACCGGGACGGAGCGCTGCCCCTCGACGTCGTTGAAGCGGTCCTGCTTCCCGCGCACCCGCCCCTGCACCACCGGGTCGATCCACTCGAGGTGGCTCGGGTTGAAGGCGAGCGCCAGCCGGAGCCCGCCGTCCGGGCGTGCTCGCGCGCGCTGGAGTAGCCGAGGTGGTACTTCACGTCGCCGCCGGCCGCGCCGCTGATGATGGCTTGGTCTCGGAACTCGGCGAAGATGTCCTCGTAGCGGCTTGTCGAGGACGTTCGCGAGGACGTTCAGGCGGCCGCGGTGGGCCATGCCGACCACGACGTTGCGGACGCCGTAGCCCACTGCCCGGTCGATGAGGAGCTCGAGGAGGGGCACGAGCACCTCTGCCCCCTCCAGCGAGAAGCGCTTCGCCCCGAGGAATCGCGTCCCGACGAACTGCTCGAACATCCCGGCCTGCAGCGCCTTCTCGAGCAGCTTCCGCTTCACGTCCGCGGCCAGCGTCAGGCGGTTGCGGGTCCGCTCCATCCGGCTCTCGAGCCAGCGAGCGCAGCTCCCGATCGCGGATGTGGCCGAGCTGGACCCCGAGCGTGCGGCCATAGGTCTCCTGGAGGCGGTCGACGAGCTCGCGCAGGGACGCAGGGGCGCCCCCGAGCCCGGTCACCTGCCGGTCCAGGTCGGACGGCGAGAGCCCGAACTCCGCGAGCTCCAGCCTCTCGGCGCGGCGGGAGGTGAGCCCCAGCGGGTCCAGGTTGGCCTGGAGGTGGCCGTACTGTCGCCAGGCGCGAACCAGCCGATCGGCCTTCAGCTGGAAGGCCTCGCGGGCCGCTGCCCCGTCCGAGACCGCGTGGCCGTTGCCCTGGCCCCGCGCCGGCCAGGCCACCGGGGCGGGCGCCGCGTCCCGGACCGGCGGCAGCTTCTCGAAGTAGGCCCGCCACCCCTCGTCGACCGAGGACGGATCCTGCAGCCAGGAGAAGTAGAGGTCCTCGACGAAGCCCAGGTTGGAGGCGCTCGGCGGGGTGACGGATGCGTCGCTGTCCCGCTCCATGACCCGGGGATCATAATGGCCGCCGGGGCGGGTGCGCTGGTACTTCTCGCGGGCGCGGTACACTGCACGTGACCGGGTCCGGCCGGCGAGAGGGCCCGTCCGGGGCGCGCGAGGAGGCCATGCGGGAGACCACCTGGCGGGACGCGGCGGGCGCGGCACGGGAGGCCTGCTGGCCCTCGGAGAGCGCGGCGCCGTCGCTCGCGCCTTCGCTCGTCGGCGACGAGACCACCGCAGCAGCCGCGCTCCGGCTCGCTCGCTCCGGACGGCACCTCGTCTACCAGGGGGATTTCCGCAACGCGCGTCAGCTCCTCGCCGCCATGGGTCGTCGCCTGCAGGGACGACGTCCCTCGCCGGCGGGCGACCTCGCCGCCCGGTGGCGCGCCGTTCGCGCCGGAAGGCGGGAGGATCACGAGGTCCTGTCGCGCCTCGCCGTGCCCTTCGACCCGGAGCGAGGGCTCGAGTTGAGGCGCGCCCCCGACGTCCGGGCTGCCCTCCTCCACGCCTTCGGCGACGCCGGCGCGAGGCCGATGCTCGTTCCGCTGCGGGAGGTGCTCGGGGCCATGGGCGCGCTGGAGTGGCGGCGCAAGGGCGTCCCGGTGCCGGCCCTCGGCGGCCGGGTGCATCCCCACCACGGCGTCTTCGCGCCCGTTCGCGGCGAGCACGTGGAGCTCGTCGCCGCCGAGCTCGACGCCTCGCCCGCTGCCGGCAAGCTCGCCTTCGACCTCGGCACGGGAACCGGGGTGCTCGCGATCCTCCTCGCCCAGCGCGGCGCCCGCGTCGTCGCCACCGACCTCGCACCGGCCGCGGTCGCCTCCGCCCGCGAGGACGTGGAGCGGTTCGGGCTGTCGGCGCGGGTCGAGGTCGTCGAGGCAGACCTCTTTCCGCCAGGGCGGGCGGACCTCGTGGTCGCAAATCCGCCCTGGCTTCCGGGCGAGCCCGAGACACCCCTCGACCGGGCCGTGTACGACCCCGGCGGAGACTTCCTGCGCCGGTTCCTCGAGGATCTCGCAGACCACCTCGCCCCCGGCGGCGAGGGGTGGCTCGTCATCTCCGACCTCGCGGAGGCGCTCGGGCTCAGGCCGCCGGGCTTCCTCGAGGCGGCCGTCGCCGGCGCAGGGCTCACCGTGGCCGGCCGTCGCCTGGCGCGCCCCGCTCATCCCCGCTCGCGCGACAAGGCCGATCCGCTGCACGAGGCCCGGGCGCGGGAGTCGGTGACGCTCTACCGCCTGCGTCCCTGAGCCCGGCCTCGGGTCAGTCGGCGAGCGCCCTCAGCTCCGGCGTGGTGGCCCGCAAGCGGCCCTCGGCGACGAACCAGCGCAAGGTGTCCCGCAGGGTCTCCTCGAAGGGGCGGATCGAGTAGCCGAGTTCCCGCTCCGCCCTCTCCGACCTCACGAAGGTGTAGAGGTGGCTCGCCCGGACGAGCTGCGCGGATATCCGCGGCTCCCGGCCGCGCCAGCGGCTCCACCACTCGCCGCCGGCCGCGCTCGCCAACGCGAGCAGGAAGGGCACGCGCCGCGGCGGCCGGACCCCGGCGGCCTGCGCCACCCGCCGGACCATGTCGGTGGTGGTGAGGTTGGTGCCGCCGAGGATGTAGGGCTCCCCCGGCGTTCCGCGCTCCAGCGCCTCTGCGTGCCCGCGGGCGACGTCGCGGACGTCGCAGAAAGACGCCCCGCCCTCCACGTAGAAGGGGATGGTCCCGCGCACGAGCGCCAGCACGGTGCTGGCGCTCGAGCGGTAGAGATCGCCCGGGCCGAGCACCACCGAGGGCCGCACCGCCACGACCGGGAGGCCCTTCTCGAACATGGCGAGCGCCACCTCCTCGCCGCGCGCCTTGGATGTGAAGTAGTCGATCCCGAGCGCGAGGGCGTTCGAGGGGCTCGCCTCGTCGAGGGCCACGGGCTCGTGAGAGCCGCCCATCACCGCGGTCGAGGACGTGACCACCGCCCGGCGGACGCCCGCCCGCAGCGCAGCGCCGAGGACGGTCTCGACCCCGGTCTCGTTGACCGCCCGCAGGCGCTCGTTGCCACCGTGGAAGTGCACGACCCCCGCGACGTGGACCACCGCGTCGCACCCCGCCAAGGCCGCCTCTACCGACGGGAGGTCGAGAACGTCCCCGCGAACGAGGTCCGCGGCGGTTCCCTCCAGGTTGGCGAGGTTGCTCTGCGCTCGGACCAGCACGCGGACGAGGTGCCCTCGCGAGAGCAGCTCGCGGACGACCCAGGACCCGATGAAGCCGCTGCCGCCGGTGACGAGGACGCGCATGGGTGGCTGGCGAGGTATCGCACCCTCCGCCACTGGTTTCCAGCGCCATCGCGCGCCCGCACCTGCCGCGGTCCGCGCCGCGCACGGTCAGCCCGATGGGATGCGGGCCCCGGCGGGCGGCCCGACGTGCTTCGCCACCAGGGCGAGGAGCTCGTCGAGGTCGAACGGCTTCGTCAGGTACGCGTCTGCCGGGGGCAGCGCGCTCGCTCCGGGCATGGCCGCGGTCATGATGGCCACCGGGACGCCCTGGGCGAGCCCCTCCTCGCGGATCCGCACGAGGAGCTGGGGCCCGTTCATCACCGGCATGACGAGGTCGAGGACGAGAAGGCCGGGCCTCGCCCCCCGGAGGTAGGCGAGCGCCTCGTCGCCGTTCGCGGCCACATCGACTCCGTAGCCCTCGAAGGCCAGGAAGTCGGCGATTCCCTGGCGGATGCCCGGGTCGTCCTCCACGAGGAGGATGCGAGTGTCCGCCATGCGCTAGAGCGTGGTCGAGGGAGCGGGCTCGAAGTCGATGGCAGGGTGCCCGGGGGGCAACCGCGACGCCGGCGCGCGCGTTGCCGGGTCGCCCGCGTCCCGCTCCGGCTCGCACCCGTACCTCTGCCGCATCTGGCCCACCACGTCCGCCAGCGCGGGCCAGGCGTCGTGCCCGGCCTGGAGCGCCTCGCGGTAGCCGGCCGCGACCGCAGGGTCGTCGAGCATCTTCGCCGTGGTCATGTTCCGGCAGACGTAGGCCGGGCTGAGGCACTCCCTGCGCATGGCAACGTGCCAATCCACCCAGTTGTGGGGCCGGCAGCCGGTGGCGAAGAGGGCGCGCGCGGCCGGCGGCGCGGCAACGGCGGCGAGGGACAGGACGGAACCGGCCAGGGCGAGGCGCGCGAGCCGTCCGAGCGTGGTTCCCATGGGCATCCTCTGCGCGGCCTCGTGGACGGCCGGCCCTCGTGTACATAAGGGCCGAGCCGCGCGGCGCCACGGCGCCGCGGCGTTCCCCGTCGTCCCCGAGGGGGCGTCCGGCGTCAGTTCCCGGAGGCGGGGCGGAATCGCCGCGCGATCCGGGCACGCAGGGCCTCTTCCAGGTCCACGCCGGAGGTGCCCCCGACCTCGACCGTCACGCCGCGCTGCGGCAGGCGCGCCGCGCGCCGCAGCAGGGCTCTCCCGACCCGGAACCGCACGTCGACCGGCGCGACGTCCACCTTGCAGGGAACGAGATAGAGCTCCGCGAAGAGGCTCCCGAGCCTCCCGGCGGTGAGCGCCTCCCTCTCCGGTGGCAGCATCTGGAAGGCAATCGACGCCCCGCCGAGCCGCACCACCTGCTCGGACACGAGCCCCAGGTCGAGCGCGAGCGGCGCGAGCGCCTCGAGCCCCTCGGCCTCGCCGTACCTCCAGTAGCTCCTCAGCACCCCGCCGCACCGGGGACACACCATGGCGTGGACCTCGTCGAGGCCACGGGTCCGGAGCAGGTGGAGCGCCGCGCGCTCCCTCCTGCAGCGGGGGCAGCGCAGCGTCGGCCCGAGCGCCCCGAGGACGTCGCGGGCCAGGCGGGCCACCGGCTCCCGGCCGAGCGCGATCCGGACGCCCGCCGGATGCTCGGCCGAGGCGAGCTGGAGGCCAGCGGCCAGGTCGCCGCCCACGGCCCGGAGGCCGAGTTCGAGGTGACGTGGGAGCCGGGAGAGCAGGCGCTCGAAGTCCGGCGCCTCGGGCCACCGCCGCCGCAGCTCCTCCCATCTCTGCCTCCAGCCCTCGGCGGTGGCGAGCGATTCGGGCGGCCGCCGGGCGGCCTCGGCAAAGAAGGCGAGCAGCGTCGCCGCCGCCTCCCACGGCGCCCGCTCGGCCGCCTCCTCGAGCGCGCGCGCCAGAGCGCGCGCCGCGGCACCTGCCCGGGCCCGTTCCAGGCGAAGGACGCCTCGCCGAACGAGCGGGCTCTCCGAGAGCGGGTCGAAGGGGCGAAGCCCTTTGCCCCCGCGAAGGACCAGTTCATTCATGGCACTCCTCCAGCGTCGTTCGACCGCGGCGGCACCGCGGTAGACCCTCTCGAGGCGCCGGCGGGCGTCGGCGCGGGCCTCCTCCGCCTCGGTCTCGAGGTCGCGACGCATCTCGGCGACGAGGTCCCCTCCCTGCTCGGCGCGGCGCCGGGCCTCCTTCCACAGCCGCGCGGTGTCGCTCGCGAGCAGGCAATCCCGGTCGCGCCGCAGGGCGAGCGCGATCCCGGCGAGCGAGGCGGCGCGCCTCTCGGCGTGCGCGAGCCGCTCGTCCGGGGACAGCTCGCCGTCTGGCCCGCCCGCGCCACCGCGCTCGGCGAGGAGCTCCAGGGCGGCCCTGTCGCCGCGCGTGTAGGCCTCGTTCACGCGCGCCATCAGGGCGGAGAGGCGCTCACGCTCCTCGCCGTCTGCCGAGAGGTCCGGGTGGTAGAGCCGGGCGAGCCGCCGGTGGAGTCGCTTCAGCTCCACCTCCTCGGCCGCGACCTCGAAATGGACGTCGCCGTCCGCTTCCGCCTCCGCGCCCCCCTGGGCCTGGTCGACGGCCTCTGCCGCCGGGTCCGGCGCCCGACTCCGCGACCGGGCCGGCCGCCTGCTCGCGGGACGGGGCGGCGGCCGCTCGAGCAGGCCGGCCAAGCGGGCGAGCTCGTCCTCGAGCGCCTGGAGCCGACGAACGAGGCGTTCGGCGTCCGCGAGCTCGGAGAAGGGTCCGGAAAGCCCTGACTCGTAGCGCCCGGAAAAGGCGGAGAGCTCCGCCGCGAGCCGGTCGACCTCCGCGTCGAGCGCGTCGACCTCCTCAAGCGCGGCCCGGCGGCGGAGCTCCGCCGCCTCGAGGCGGGGGTCGGGGGCGGCGGTCTGCGCCGGCGCCAGGCGGCGGTCGCCGGCGCCGACCGTCACGGGACGACCTCCGCGGGCGGGCCCCGCGGCGGCTCTTCCCGGGGAGGAGCGTCTCCGGGGCGCGGGGCTCGCCAGGTCGCGAGGCGCCAGGCGGCCCACCCGACGAGCAGAGCGCTGCCGTACTGGGCCGGCGTGAGCCCCAGGTAGCGGGCGTCGGCGTAAGGAACGTCGCGGGCGCGCAGCGTGTCGAGAAGGATGCGGGCGAGGCCGTAGGCGAGGGCCAGCACCGCGAGGAGCCGGCCCTCGAGGGCACCGCGACGCCGGAGCAGCCAGAGCAGCCCGGCGATGGCGAGGAGCACCAGGGCGTCGTAGAAGCCGAGGTCGTGGCGCGTCCCGTCGGGGAACCGGACGGCCAGGGGGAAGGCCGTCTTCACTCCCGGGTGATCGTGCACTGCGAAGCAGCCGAGCCGCGCCACGGCCCACCCCGGCGCAATGCCGAGGGCGAGCGCGTCGCCGTAGTCGCCGAGGTGGATCTTCTTCACGCGAAAGAACAGGAGCGCGGCGATGACTCCCCCGAGGAGGCCTCCGAAGGAGGAGAGCCCTTCCCAGAACTGGAGGACGCGCCTCGGGTCCCCGAGCTCCTCGGGGTGGTATGCGACGAGGTGCACGAGGTGGCCGAAGAAGATCCCGGACGCCACGCCCCAGATGGAGAAGTCGAAGACCGGGCGGGGGTCGAGCCCCCGCTGGCGGGCGGCGCGGGCCGCCAACCGGACCGCGAGAAAGACGCCAGCCGCGGCGAACAGGCCGAAGAACTGGAGCGTCACCGGGCCGATGTGGACGGTCGGGAGCTCGAACCAGGGGATCAAGGCCCACCCTGCATACACCGGGGTCGAGACCCCGCCAAGGAGCGGACGCGCGGCGGTGCGCCTGCCGCCGCAGTGCCCGACCCTCGCCCGCTGGGCCCCCGAGGGGTGCAGCTGGCATCCCGGAAGGGGCGGCCGCAGGCAACCGCGCGATGGCTACCTTTCCAGGGGAGGTGGCTCGTGCTCATGCCCACGCTGCCCGCCGGGCTCCGGGAATTGCTCGCCGACCTCTTGCCCGGGGCAGAGGTGGTGTCGGCCGAGGCGCTCGCACCCGACGCGCGCGGCGCGGAGACGCTGAAGGCCTTGGGTTATGGGGCGCCGCTGCGGATCGGCCTGCGGACGGCAGGGGGCGGCGAGCGCACGCTCGTCTTCCACACCGCCACGTCGAACGCCTTCGGTCACGACCGCCGCGCCGACCGGGCCGAGGAGCAGCTGCTCGCCTTCGACGACTTCCGGCTCGTGCCAGACCACGTGCGGGCGCTCGACGTCGGGGCGGTGACGCGCAGGGGAAAGCTCGTCTCGCTCCGGGACGCCGGCGAGTTCTACCTCCTCAGCGAGTGGGCACCGGGCACGGTCTACGCCGACGACCTGCGCCGGGTGGCGCGCGACGGCGTCGCCCGCGACGGGGACCTCGCGCGCGCCGAGGCGCTGGCGCGATGGGCGGCCCGGCTCCACGCCTCGCGGATCGCCGAGCCCGACCGCTACCGGCGCGCGGTGCGGGATCTCGTCGGCCACGGAGAGGGGGTATTCGGCATGGTGGACGGCTACGGCGCGGACGCGCCGGCCGCCCCGCCGGAGCGCCTGCGGGCGATCGAGGAGCGCTGCCTGGCGTGGCGCTGGCGGCTCCGCGCGAAGGAGGGCCGGCTCGCTCGCACTCACGGCGACTTCCACCCCTTCAACGTGGTCTTTCCCGAGGGAGGCGGCACCTCCTTCACGCTGCTCGACGCGAGCCGCGGGTGCGCTGGCGACCCGGCCGACGACGTCTCGGCCATGGCGGTGAACTTCGTCTTCTTCGCCTCCTCCCGGCCAGAGGCGTGGGACCAGGGCCTGTCGCGGCTCTGGTGGCTGTTCTGGTCGGCCTACCTGCAGGAGAGCGGCGACCGGGAGCTGCTCGAGGTGGTCGCGCCCTGGCTCGCCTGGCGGTGCCTGGTGGTGGCGAGCCCCCGATTCTATCCGCGGCTCCCGGCCGAGGCGCGCGACCGGATGCTGCGGCTCGCCGAGGGAGCGCTCGAGGCGCCCGCCTTCGACCCTGCCGCCGCCGGCGAGCTCTTCCGGTGACGGGCGCCGTCGTCTGGGTGACCGGGCTTCCCTCGTCGGGGAAGTCCACGTTCGCCTCGCGCGCGGTCGCGAGGCTCCGGGACGCCGGCAGGCAGGCGCTGCTTCTCGACGGCGACGAGGTGCGCAGGGCGATCGAGCCCGCCCCCGGCTACGACGCGGCGGGCCGGGACGCCTTCTACCGCACCCTGGCCCGGCTGGCCGCCCTGGCTGCCACCCAGGGCGTGGTGGCGGTGGTGGCAGCGACTGCTCACCGGCGCTCGCACCGCGACTTCGCCCGAGCGCTGGCGCCACGCCTCGTCGAGGTCTTCCTCGACGTGCCCCTCTCGGAGTGCGCGAGAAGAGATGCGAAGGGACTCTACGCCCGCGCCTCGAGCGGCTCGCTCGATGCCCTGCCGGGGGTCGGCGAGCCCTACGAGGTGCCCGCGGCGCCCGACCTGGTGGCGCGGGGCGGCGAGGATCCCGAGGCCCTGGCCGCGCTGCTCGAGAGCCTCTCCGCTCACGCAGGGTGATCGGCCGAAGTGCGCTCTGGCCGCCCGACGAGGCTGCTATGCTCCCGCCCGCCATGGCCGTCCTCGACCCGGTTGCCTTCCTTCGGGCTACACCCCCGTTCGATCACCTGCCGCAGGGCGCCTTCGACGACGCCGCCCAGAGCGTGGAGATCGTCTTCCATCCCAAGGGCGCCCGGGTTGCCTCGCGCGGCGCGAAGCCCCTCGAGCACCTCTACGTCATTCGCAAGGGCGCGGTGCGCCTGGAACGCGACGGCGCGACACTGCAGCTGCTCGAGGAAGGCGAGATCTTCGGATTCACCTCGCTCATCACCGGGCGAGCCACCCTCGACGTGCTGGTCGAGGACGAGCTCCTTGCGTACCGCATTCCCAAGGCCGTCTTCGAGCGCCTCCTGCAGAACGCCTCCTTCGCCGGTCACTTCGCCACGGGCCTCGGGGACCGGCTCCGCAGCTCGCTCGAGCGCGGGGAGGTGGCTGCGTTCCAGGCCGACCTTTCCATGCCGCTGCGTCAGCTCGTCCGGCAGCCGCAGTGGGTCGACGCCGACGCCACGGTTCAGGACGCGGCCCGCGTGATGAGGGACGAGGGCATCAGCTCCGTCCTGGTCCGCGCCGACCCGCCGGGGATCGTCACCGACACCGACTTCCGCAACAAGGTCCTCGCCGTGGGGCTTCCCGCCACGACGCCCGTCGTCGACATCTACAGCGCGCCGCTGCGGCCATTGCGAGACGACATGCCCATCTACGCGGCATGGCAGTACGTGCTGCAGAACGGCGGGCTGCGCCACGTTCCCGTGGCGGGCAGCGACGGGATCCTCGGCGTGGTGACGACGACCGACCTGCTCAAGCAGACGGCCCAGGGGCCGGTGGCGGTGATGAAGCGCGTCGAGCGGCTCGCCGGCCGCGAGGCCCTGCCCGGCTATGCCTCCAAGGTCGCGGGGATGTCCTCGTCCCTGCTCGCCGGCGGCCTCGACCCCTTCGTCATCGCCGGGTTCGTGGCTCGGCTCAACGACACGCTCATCACCCGCATCCTGCGCTGGGCCGAGAAGGACCTGGGGCCGCCGCCGGTGCCCTACGCCTGGATCGCCTTCGGCTCGGAGGGTCGGATGGAGCAGACCATCCTGAGCGACCAGGACAACGCGCTCGTCTACGCCGAGGACACTCCCGAGGCCCGGGACTACTTCCCCCGGCTCGCCGAGCGCGCCGTGGGCGATCTGCTCAAGGCAGGCTTCCCTCGCTGCCCGGGCGACTGCATGGCCACGAAGTGGAACGCCTCCGTCGACTGGTGGAGGAGGCAGTTCCGGAGCTGGATCGAGGAACCGCGACCGCAGTCGCTCCTGCAGGCCGCGATCTTCTTTGACTTCCGGCCCGTCCACGGGGAGCTCCTGCTCGGGTCCCTCGACGCGGAGCTCGCCCGCGCCGGCAAGACCCCGACCTTCCTCTCGGCGCTTGCCAAGGCCGCCCTCGAGTTTCGCCCGCCCGCCGGCCTGCTCCTGCGCCTCAAGGGCGCGTCCTCCCGGGTGGACATCAAGGTGCACGGCGTCACGCCCGTGGTGGCGCTCGCGCGAACCTATGCTCTCGAGGTGGGCTCGCGGTCCCACGCCACCCTGGACCGGCTCCAGGATGCGGTCCGGGCCGGCCTCATGGGCCAGGATGAGTACGCCACCCTCGCGGAGGCCTACCGCTTCGTGGTCCAGCTTCGCCTGCGCGAGCAGATCCGCATGGCCTCCGAGAGCAGGCCGCTGTCCAACGTGGTGTCGTTCGCCGACCTCTCCTCGATCGAGCGCAGCAGGCTTCGCGAGGCCTTCGGCGCCATCACCTCCTGGCAGCAGCGCGCCGCCTACCACTTCCGGGTGTTCTAGTAGGAGCCGTGTTCCGGTTCACTCGCTCGCCCGCCTGGGCAACCGTGACCTACTGGTCGCTCGACCTCGAGACGGGCGGCCTCGATCCCCAGCGGGACGCGGTGCTGGCCGTCGGGATGGTACCGGTCCGGGCGGGCGCGGTCGTCCTGGGGGATGCCTACGCCAGCCTGGTGCGACCGGGCGCCGACGAGCTCATCCGGACGGACTCCATCCGCGCCCACCACCTCGTGCCCTCGGACGTGGCCGCGGCGCCCCCGCCGGCCACCGTGGTGGCGGAGATCGAGTCGCGACTGCGAGAAGGGGCCCTGCTCGTCCACAGCGCCCCCGTGGACCTCCCCTTCCTGCGCCGCCTCTTCGGGTCCGCCGGGCGGCGCTGGCCGAGCCCCCCGATCGTCGACACGGTGAACCTCCTCTGGTCGCTGCACAAGCGCCTGCGCTTCCAGGATCCGGAAGGCGCCAACTCGCCGGTCCTCCACCTGGGCCAAGCGCGCGAGCGACTGGGCCTGCCGCCGCACCACGCCCACGACGCGCTGTCGGACGCGGTGGCCACGGCCGAGCTCTTCCTCGTGCTGGCGTCGAAGCTAGGCGCGCGGACGCTCCGCGACCTTCGCTAGCCGGGTCCTGCCCGTTTCGTTCAACGGGAGACGTGGATCTCGGCCAGCCGGACGGTGCGCGCCGTGGCGGGCCCCGGATCGGCGACGACGGCGTGGAGGATGAAGGCTCCCTCGAAGGTGAGTGCGAGTGCGACGACGGCGACGAGCTTCATCATGGTGAGGTTCCCTCCGACCCCTCCGCGCCCGAGTCGGGCGCGGAGAGCGTGCGGCCACCGCCTGTCGGAGCAAGCGGAGCGCCAAGCCGGCGACCACCGCGTCACACACCGGCGCCTCGCCAGGGCAGCGGAATCGGTCGGGTTCTCGGCATCGCCGCCGCCGCTCCGCGGCTCGCCGTCCCCCGTCCATTTGACCCAGGGTGTTCGGCGGGAGGGCCCTTCGACAGGGCGAGGTGGGCGATCGACCCACCGACCCGGACGGGGATCGCGAGCCGGGGGGACGCGAAGCCCGAAGCCGGCCTTGCCCGGGCGAGCGCGGCGCGCAGCGGTGAGCTTCCTGCGCCCCGCGGCGCGCGGCCTCGCCCCTCTAACGGACGGCGGCGAGCGCTCCTCCGACGGTGCGAGTCCGCTCTGGGGTCGCGGAGACGAGCGTGGACCTGCCGTCCGCCCGAGAGAGTGCCAGGGCGCGGGTGCCCGGCGAGGCGACGACGGCGTGAAGGACAAAAGCCCCTTCGAATGTCAGGGCAAGGGCGACAAGGGCGATGGCCTTCAGCATGGCGGGCCTCCTTGCCGTTTGCCTACGGCGCGGAGGCCTCGCTATTTCGCCTCGCCTCTCGCCCCCCGTTGGGGCGCGCGGCAAGCGTCCTTCTTCAGTCGCGGAGGTCCGCCTCGAGGGCGGCTCGCTGGTCAGGGGAGAGCTCCGCCTCGATCCGCAGCGCGGGATGGTCGGAGCCGACGGCCACCGGCACCTCGCCGCCGGTGTCGAACTTGAGGTACTGCACCGACGAGAGACGGTCATCGCCGACCTGGCGCGGGTCGAAGGTGGCGGCCACCTTCCGGCCCGAGCTGGTCCGGAGGTAGAGCTGCCCGGGGAGCCCCATCCACTCGCGCAGCCGGCGATCCCGGAGCGCCGGGTCGTCGATCTCGATGAGCAGGGCCGCCCCGAGCTCGCCCTTCTTGCCGAGGAGCTCGTTGTAGGTCTCGAGCTCGTGGGCGATGTCCGCGTCCTTCACCATCCGCTCGGCGCGCACCATCTCCTGGACCTGGTAGCGAACCGTGTCGCGGTTCTCGAAGAGGAAGGTGAGCGACTCGCCGAGGTGGATGCGCCGAGGCGCCTTGACGGCCATGACGCGGGCCTGGATGTCCGGCCGGGCCTTCTCGTATGCGGTGAGGTCGAGGATCTCTTCCCGGGTGACGGGCTTCATTCCTTGTCGCCTCCGGAGCCGCTCCCGAAGCCATCCTCCCGGTAGGCCCTGGCGAGCACCTGCAGGGGGTGGAGCGGCTTCTTCCCGGCGAACTGCTGGAACTGGATGGCGGCGAGCGGGCAGTCGGTGGCCCAGACCCCCGCGTCGGCCGACTTCATTCCGTCGAAGGCCTTCTGGCCGATGCGCTGGGAAGGCTCGAAGCCCTGCGTCGTCATCGCGTAGGTGCCGTCGTGGCCGCAGCACTCCATCACGGTGCCGGCGATCTCCACGCCGGGGATCTTGCGCAGGAGGTCCCGGCCCTTGAACCCGATGGCCTGGGCCCGCAGGTGGCAGGGCGCGTGGTAGGCGATCCGACCGCCGGGCGGCGAGCTCTTGAAGTCGGTGCGGAAGCGGGGCTCGTTGCGGATGGACCAGAGGTACTCGCTCACGTCCATCACGGCGGCGGCGAGCTTCTCGGCCCGGGCGCGGTCCGGGCCCTCGAGGAGGTGCGGCCACTCGCGGCGCATCATCATGGAGCAGGTCGGGTTCACCACCAGGACCTTCGCCCCCTTGTCGACGAAGGGCATGAGCAGGTCGAGGTCGTCGTGTGCCTGCCGCCTGAGCTGCCCGAGCTCGCCGTACTCCCAGGCGGGCATCCCGCAGCACCTCAGCCCGCGGACGACGCGGACGTCGACGCCGTTGTTGCGGAGGACCTCGAGCACGTCCTTGCCGAGCTGCGTGTCGTTGTTCTGGACGAAGCAGGTCTGGAAGAGGACGGCCTCGCCGCCCGCCTCGGGCTTCACGTATCCGTGGCTGTGTGCCCAGGCGTCGAAGGGCTCCGTGGCGAAGTCGGGCAGGAGCTTGCGCCGGTCGATGCCGATGGCTTTCTCCATCGCCCACCGCACCGGCGCGACCTTGTTGAGGGCGTTGGCGAGCCCGAACGACAGCCGGGCCATCTTCCCGGCGGCATCGGGGTCGCCGAGGAACCGGTCCCGCAGCCGGTGCTTCTCCCCGGCGGCTTTCCACGCCACCGCCGTGTAGCGGTGCACGAGCGCGGGGAAGTCGAGCTGGAAGGGATGGTTGTCACGCGGGGTGTACGGGCACTGGACCTCGCAAAGCTTGCACTGGAAGCAGTCGTCCATCACCTCGTCGATCTCGGCGGCGGTGAGCTTCGCGACGTCGTGATCCTTCTTGTCGAGGAAGTCGAAGAGCAGCGGAAAGCTGTCGCAGTACTTGAAGCACATGCGGCAGCCGTTGCAGATCTCGAAGGCCCGCAGCACCTCGCCGCCGAGCGCCTTGGGGTCCCAGTAGACGGGCTGGCCGGGATCGTAGGAAAGGCCGGGCGTCGGGTCGTAGCCGGCGGGCCTCTTCGCGTCGCTCATCGGATCCCCCGTGCGACGGCGGCGCCCGGCCCCGCCGAGTGCGGGGCCGGGCCGCCGGCCTTCTACCTGATGGAGTCGAGCATCTTCGAGAACTTGCCGGCGTGGGACTTCTCCGCCTTGGCGAGCGTCTCGAACCAATCGGCGATCTCCTTGAAGCCTTCCTCGCGCGCGGTCTTGGCGTAGCCCGGGTACATGTCGGTGTACTCGTGGGTCTCGCCGGCGATGGCGGACTTCAGGTTGGCGTTCGTGTCGCCGATGGGAAGGTCGGTCGCCGGGTCGCCCACCACCTTCAGGTAGTCGAGGTGGCCGTGCGCGTGGCCAGTCTCTCCTTCGGCCGTGTCGCGGAAGTTGCCCGCCACCTCGGGGAAGCCCTCCACGTCGGCCTGCTTCGCGAAGTACAGGTAGCGCCGGTTCGCCTGGGACTCGCCGGCGAAGGCGTTCTTGAGGTTGCCGTGCGTCTTGCTGCCCTTGAGCTGAGCCATCTGGTCTCTCCTTGTCGCTGGTGAAAGGTCGTGCCGCGCCGCCTCTCGGCGCCCCGGGGGCGGTGCCGCAGCATCCCCGGTGGAGCGCCCTGCCCCGTCGCCGCCGTGATCCCCTGTTACGCCCCGCCTGGGCCGCTGTCTCGCGGAAAGACGGGGCCTCCGTCCTCCTGACGCGGGAAGAATGCTTGCCGCGGCGACGCGGCGCCAACACATCGTGTCTATCGATTTGATAGGACAGGCCTATCGCCGGCGTGCGCCCCGGCGGGCCGCCCTCAGGCCTGGATCTGCCTCTTGAGGCCCGTGGCGAGGTCGTTCAGCGCACGTGCCTCGGCGGCCACCTGCTGCGTCGAGACCATGGTCTCCTGCGTCGCCAGGTAGATCTCGTTCATGGCCTTCAGCACCTGGTCGAACGCGTGGTCCTGCTGCTGGGCCACGCCGGCGATGTCCTGGGCCGCCTGCGACGAGTCCTTGAGCGCGCCCGCGAGGCGCCGGATGGTGTCCCCGGTGGAGGAGGCCACGCTCATTCCCTGCTCGGCGCGCTGCACCCCGGTCTCTGCCGCGCCCATGGCGCTCAGCATCGCCTTGTGGACCTCGCCGAGAATGCCCTTCACCTGGGCCGAGGCAGCCTTGGCGTCCTCCGATTGACGCCGGATCTCGGCGGCCAGGGGCTGGAAGCCCCGCGCCTGGGGGTTCTTCTCGATCTCGCCCACGGCCGCGTCGGCGAGCCGCTGCGAGCGCTCGGCCACGAAGCTCACCACCGACGCGATCTCGAAGATGTCGCGCATCCGATCGTTGAGCCCCTCGATGATGAGGGACAGGCCCCTCACCTGCTCGGCGAGCTGCTCCAGCTCGGAGGTGATGTCGTCCACGGCGTGGAGGCCGTCCTCCGAGCACCGCTCGGAGCGGTGCACGAGCCCGATGACCGTCTCCGCGGTCAGGGCGGCCTTGGTGGCGGTGTGGCCGAGCTGCCCATGGTGGCCGTGGTCTCGCGAACGCTCGCGGCGGTCTCCGAGGTCATGCTGGAGAACGAGGACACCGTGGAAAGCAGGGTCTGGGCCGTGGCGAAGAGCTCCTGCGCGGTCTTGGTGACCTGGCCGCGGCGATCCGCCTCGAGCGCGATGTTGCGGTCCTGCTGCCAACCGGCGAATCCGGCGAAGAGCCCCAGGAAGAGCGGCGCGGTGTCGATGATCCAGAGCGCCGGGCTCTGCTGGGCCGCTCCGACGGCGGAGATCCGACCGTGGCGGGTGACCGCCTCGATGAGGGTGGCCGCCACCGGCAGCCCGATGCCGATGAGCGCGCCGAAGAGCGCGTAGGCCTCGTGTACATGGAGCGTCCTTCCTCGTGGGAAAGCCGCTCCATTCTCGCCCCGCGTGGGCACCCCCGCCAGGATGGGCGAGGTGGGGCCCGCCCCTACCTCGCCTGCTCCTGTCGCACCGAGCGCTTGAGCCGGGCCGCCAGCTCGTCGAGGGACCGCGCCTCTTCGGCCACCTCCCTCGTCGACGCCGCGGTCTCCTCCGAGGCGAGGTAGATCTCGTTCATCGCGTTCATCACCTGCTCGAAGCCGTTCTCCTGCTGCTGAGCCACCTGCGCGATGTCTCGCGCGGCCCTGGCCGATTCCGCGAGGGCGCGCGAGAGCCCGCGCATCGTCTCGGCGGCCTCGTGGATCACCCGCGCACCCTCCTTGGCCTGCGCGCTGCTCCCCTCGGCAGCGTCCACGGCTCCGTGCATGGCGCGGTGCACCTCTCCCAGGATCACCTTGGCGCGGGCCGCGGCCTCGCGGGCCTCCTCGGCGTGCCGGTCCATCTGGGCGACGAGCGTCGTCACGCCGGACGCGCCGCCGCCGGCCGGGCTCGCCTCCGTGCGGGCCTGCCCGGCGAGCGCGCGGGAGCGCTCCGCCACGCGATTCACCGAATCCGCGATCTCGAAGACGTCGCTCATATGGCCGTTGAGCCCGGCGATGCGCTCGGACAGCCCGTGCACCTGCTCGGCGAGCTCGAGCAGGGCCGTGCGCGAGGCCTCGGCCGTCGCGAGCCCGTCGGCCGCCGCCCGCTCCGAGTCCTGGGCGAGCCCGATGACCGTCTCGGCGGTGAGCGCGGCCGCCGTCGCGGTCCGCAGGAGCTGCGTCATGGTGGCGCTCGTCTCCCGCACGCTCGCCGCCGTCTCCGCGGTGCTGGCGGTGAACGAGGAAACCGAGCCGAGGAGCCCCTTCGCCCGCTGGGACAGCTCAGCGGCCGCGCGCTCGAATGCGTCGCGCCTCGCCCGCTCCAGCCGGAGGATCTCCTCGTGCTGGCGGGAGAGTCCGTCGTGCTGGCGGCCGATGACGAACCCGAGCGCGCCGAGCACGAGGGGCGCGGTGTCCATGATCCAGACGAGCGGGTCGGTGAAGTGGGCCTCGAGGAGCAGCCGCGGCCCCAGCGCGGCGTGGTGGACCCAGGCCGACAGCAGGGTCCCTGCCGCCGGGAGCCCCAGGCCCGCCAGCGCGCCGTAGATGGCGTAGCGAGTCGCTCGCATCTGCCGATCCCCCGCCGCCCCGGGCCCGGCCGTCACCCGGCCCGGGTGCCGTGCCACCCTCCGGCGGGCGGACACACCGTCACCGGGGGTGGTCGCGGGACGGACCTCACGGGGCGGCCTTGGCGGGCGCGGCCGGCTTCGCCGCGCTCGCCTCGTGGGCGTCCCATCGCTTCTGCAGGTCGGGGCCGAGGTCCTCGAACTTCGGCGTGATGTCCTTCTTCGTCACCGGCTCGAAGCACTGCATGCACTGGTGGAGGCCGTGGGGGGCCGGCACCACCCACTGGATGTGGTGAGGGCAGTTCATGGCACCCCGGTTGTAGCGCAGCGGACGCGTCCGGGGAAGGGCACGCGGCGTGCACTGGGAGCGGCCGTGGAAGATCTGCGGGTCCCCAAGCGGCGCGTCCCGGTCGAGGTGGTCTTGCCGGGCGGCGTCGCCCGACAGGTCTCCGTCTTCCTCTCCGAGGCGGCGGCCGGCCACGAGGGGCCCGAGAGACTCTCCGACCTCCTCAACGGGTCGGACCCCTTCATCCCCGCCCAGGAGCTGACGGGGGGCGCCATGACGTTCCTCCACCGGACCTCCATCGCGCTCGCGCGCGTGGCCCCGGATGTCGAGCCGGACGCCGGCGGCGGGTTCACCATCCCCACCGAGCACGAGGTGGAGATCACGCTCACCGACGGCACCCGGCTCGCCGGGCTGGTGAGCTACGTCCTGCCGCCGGACCACGCGCGGCTCGTCGACTACCTGAACCGCGGGGAGCCCTTCTTCCGCTTGCTGGAGCGCGACGTCGTCACGCTGGTGTGCAGGGCTCACGTGGCCCGCGTGGCGCTCGTGTCGAGGTGACCATGGCCCGCCTCGACGCATTCATCGAGCGCCTCGCCGCCTGCTCCGGGTCCGAGCTCGTCTTCCAGACGGCGGAGGGGGCGCTCCTGTCCTCGGCGGACGGGCCGCGGAAGCTCGTGCGACAGGCGCTCACGACGTCGCAGATCGTCGGCGCGTTCGCGGAGATCGTTCCGGCGGACCTCCAGCCCGGGTTTCCCAGGCTGGGCGCCACCGTCTTTCCGTACATGGCGCCCGACCGGGCCGGTCGAGGTGCGGTTCGAGGCCTCCGGGGACGCCGTCCGCGCCGTGGTGCGGCTGCTCCCGCAGCCGCAGCAGCCGGAGGTCTTCGACCCCTCCCCGGCCCCCTTCGGCTTCGAGGACGCGCCCGAGCCTCCGCGCCCGGCCGCCACGGGGGAGGCGCGGCCGGCACCGGCGCGGAGCCCTGCCGCCGGCGGTGGGCTCGCCGCCGACCCGCGAGCGGCCATGGAGCGGCTGCTCGCGGCCATGCTCGAGCGGCGGGCTTCCGACCTGCACCTCGCGAGCTCCGCCGTCCCGGCGATGCGCATCGACGGCGACATCGTGCAGCTTGCCGAGTTCGGCGTGCTCGAGGCCGACCGCCTCGCCGCGATGATGTGGAGCATCGCCCCGCCCAAGAACCGCGAGGAGTTCGCCGAGCGAAGCGACACCGACTTCGCCCACGAGACCCCCGCGGCCCGCTTCCGGGTCAACGTCTTCGCCGACCGGATGGGGATCGGCGCGGTGCTCCGCCAGATCCCGGGCAAGATCCTGGCGGCCGAGGAGATGGGCCTTCCCCAGGCGGTGCTCGACCTCTGCTTCCTCCCGAAGGGCCTCGTCCTCGTCACCGGCCCGACCGGATCGGGCAAGTCGACGACGCTCGCGGCGCTCCTCGACTTCGTGAACCGCCGGCGCGAGGACCACATCATCACCATCGAGGACCCGATCGAGTTCGTCCACCAGAACCAGAAGTGCCTCGTGAACCAGCGCGAGGTGGGGACCCACACCGAGTCCTTCAAGTCGGCGCTCCGGGCGGCGCTGCGCGAGGACCCGGACGTGGTGCTCGTGGGCGAGCTGCGGGACCTCGAGACCATCGCCATCGCCATCGAGACGGCGGAGACCGGCCACCTCGTCTTCGGGACGCTGCACACCAGCACCGCGCCCTCCACCGTGGACCGGATCATCGACCAGTTCCCTGCCGATCGGCAGGCGCAGATCCGAATGATGCTGTCCGAGTCGCTGCGCGGGCGTGATCTCCCAGACCCTGTGCAAGAGGATCGGCGGCGGACGCGTCCCGGCCATGGAAATCCTGCTGTGCAACACGGGCGTGGCGAACCTCATCCGCGAGGGAAAGACCTTCCAGATCGCCTCGGTGATGCAGACCGCCCGGGGCCAGGGCATGGTGACGCTGAACGACGCCCTGCTCGACCTCGTGAAGCGCAAGCTGGTCGACCCCCGCGAGGCCTGGTCGAAGGCGGTGGCCAAGTCCGAGCTGCGCCAGATGATGGAGCGCGCCGGGTTTCCTCTGCCGGCCTGACGGCCCCGCGCTCCTTCACCCTTGACCCGGCGGCTCCTTCCAGCGGAGTCTCCGGGTCGCATGTCGAGCCGCAAGGCCCGCCGACGCGGGAACAAGCCTCCCCCTTCCGAACGCAAGCCCCCGCCCGCGCGGCGCACCGCGACCGCGGCGACTCCACCGGAGGCGCCCCGACCCGCCGGGCTCCGGCGCGCCGCGCCCTGGGTCGCCTTGGCGGCCCTGCTCGCCGCGACGGTGCTCGCCTACGCCCCGGCGCTCCACGGAGAGTTCCACTGGGACGACTGGACCGCCATCCAGGACAACATGACGCTGCGGAGCCCGAGCGCGCTCCACGTCCCCTCCCTCCCCGAGCTGCTCCGGCCGAGCCGGGTGGTCACCGAGACCACCTTCGTGCTCGACTACCGGGCCGTGGGTCTGCGGACGTTCCGCTACCACGTGGTGAGCCTCGCGCTCCACCTCGTCACCGTCGTCCTGGCCTTTGTCTTCGCGCGCCGGCTCCTCTCCCGCGTCGGGCACCCGCGCGCGTCGGGGGTGGCGGTGGCCGTCGCGGGCGCCTTCGCGCTGCACCCCATCCAGAGCCAGGCGGTCGCCTACGCCGCGCAGCGCTCCGAGGTGCTCGCGCTCGCTCCTCTACCTCACCTGCCTGCTCTTGCTCGGAGAGGCGGCGGCACGCGGCCGCACGCCGCGCGCGGTCGCCTCGTGGGGAGGCGGCGTCGCGTCCTGGGTCCTCGCCATGGGGTCGAAGTCCATCGCCATCGGGGCCCCGGCGACCTTCGTCATGGAGCAGTCGGTGGCGCCCCCGGTGGGGAACAGGGGCTGGCGCCGCTCCGGCGGCGGGCGCTGCGCGCGCTCGGCCTCGCCGCCCCGCTGTTCGCGCTGGCGGCGTGGAGCGCCGCGCTCCACCTCGACGCGTTCGCGAGCAGCCCCCAGTCGGGGGTGGGCAGCTCGGGGCTCTCGGTGCTCCCTGGCGCCCTCCTACTTCCTCACCC
Source organism: uncultured delta proteobacterium (assembly GCA_963754915.1). GTDB lineage: Bacteria > Myxococcota > Myxococcia > Myxococcales > Anaeromyxobacteraceae > DATJZG01. The sequence continues at coordinate 36,883 of CAVWHZ010000008.1, forward strand.
AGCTGCGGGTCCAGTGGCTCTACCTCGGCTGCTGGCCTGGCCCGAGCGCGCTGGGCGTCGATCGCACCTTCGCCCCGAGCAGCGCCTCGACGGGCAGGTGGCGCTCGCCGCCGCGGGCGTCGTGGCCTTGCTCGGGCTCGCCGTCTGGATGTGGGTGCGCGCCGAGCGGTCCCGGGAGCCGGCGCCGGCGCAGCGCATCGCGGCGCTCGGCATCTTCTGGTGGTTCCTCGTCCTCGCACCGAGCTCGTCCATCGTCGCGGTGGTGGACCTGGCCGTCGAGCACCGGGTCTACCTGGCGTCGCTCGGCCCGTTCCTGGCCGCTGGCGGTCGGCATGGACGCCGCGCTCGCTCGCCGTCCTGCCCTCGGCGCGGGCGGCGCTGGCGGGCACCGTGCTCGCTGCGGCGGCGCTCGTCGCCCTGGGGGTGGCGCTTCACCGCCGCGCGGAGGTCTGGAGCACCGAGGTGTCGCTGTGGCGCGACGCCGCCGCCGTTTCGCCGGACAGCGCCCGCATCTTCACGAACCTCGGCCTCGCCCTGCAGATGAAGGGCAACCTCGCCGAGGCAGAGGTGGCCTACCGGCGCGCCTGGAAGATCGTGAAGGAGCCGCTGCACCTCCTGCACCTGAGCCGGAACTTCGGCGCGCTGCTCGAGCTCACTGGACGCCCGGGGGAGGCCATGACCGTCCTCGACCGCGGGCTGAAGACCGCGCCGGGCCACCCGGACCTTCTCGTGAACCGCGCGGTGGCGCTGGCGCAGATGGGGCGGGTGGACGAGGCCATCGAGAGCGCGCGCCGCGCCGCCCAGGTCGCCCCCGGATCGCCGCTCATCCGCAACGCCCTCGGCGAGGTCCTCGCCTACCACCGCGACTGGGAGCTGTCCCTGGCCGAGTTCCGCGCGGCCGCGGCCCTCGACCCCGGCGCCCCCGCCTACCTGGCCAACCAGGCCGTGCCCCTCGCCGCCCTGGGGCACAAGGCGGAGGCGTGTCGTCTCCTCGAAGACGTCCGCGCCCGATTCGGCCGCGCCTCTCTCGCCCGCGACCCCGGGGCACAGATCGGCTGCCCGCACTAGCCCGCCTCGGCTTTACCCGCGCGCGCGCACGGGGTACGTCTTCCCCATGCTCGAGCCGTCCGGCACCTCCGCCGCGCCGCCGCTATCGGCGTTTCTCCCGGCCGCGGGGGCTCCGCCGCTCTCGGACGAGGAGATCCTGGACCGCTTCGTCGGCTGGGTTGCCGGCACCGGGCTCTCGCTCTACCCGGCCCAGGAGGAGGCGATGCTGGCCCTTCTCGAGGGTCAGCACGTCGTTCTCGCGACGCCCACCGGGTCGGGCAAGTCGCTCGTCGCCACCTTCCTCCACTTCCAGGCGATGGCCCGGGGCGAGCGCTCCTACTACACCTGCCCCATCAAGGCGCTCGTCAACGAGAAGTTCTTCGACCTCTGCCGCATCTTCGGTGCGGAAAACGTCGGCATGATGACCGGCGACGCCGCCGTGAACCGAGACGCACCCATCGTCTGCTGCACGGCCGAGATCCTCATGAACCTGGCCCTTCGGGAGGCGAGCCCGCGGGTCGACGCGGTGGTGATGGACGAGTTCCACTACTACGCCGACCGGGAGCGCGGGGTGGCCTGGCAGGTGCCCCTCCTCCTCCTCGAGAAGGCGCGCTTCCTGCTCATGTCCGCGACGCTCGGGGACATGACGGCCATCGGCGAGAGCCTCCGCGCGATCACCGGGCGCCCGGTGACAGAGGTGCGCACGGGCGACCGCCCGGTCCCGCTGGAGTTCGAGTACCGGGAGACGCCGCTGCACGAGACCATCGAGGACCTGGTGGAGGCGAGGCGGGCCCCGATCTACCTCGTCAACTTCACCCAGCGCGCCGCGGCGGAGCAGGCCCAGAACCTCATGAGCGCGAACTTCTCGACCAAGGACGAGAAGGAGGCGCTGCGCCAGGCGCTCGTGACGGTGCGCTTCGAGACCCCGTTCGGCAAGGACCTGCAGCGCTTCCTGCGCCACGGCGTGGGGCTGCACCACGCCGGGCTTCTCCCGCGGTATCGCCTGCTCGTGGAGAAGCTGGCGCAGCAAGGCCTGCTCAAGGTGGTGTCGGGCACCGACACCCTCGGGATGGGCGTGAACGTCCCCATCCGCACGGTGCTCTTCACCCAGCTCTGCAAGTTCGACGGCGAGCGAGACCGCCATCCTCTCCGTCCGCGACTTCCGCCAGATCGCGGGTCGCGCCGGCCGCAAGGGCTTCGACGAGCGGGGTTACGTGGTGGCCCAGGCGCCCGAGCACGTGATCGAGAACAAGCGCATCGCCGAGAAGCAGGCGGCGGGCAAGAAGGTGGAGAAGAAGAAGCCGCCCCAGAAGGGCTTCGTCCCCTGGGACAAGAGCACCTTCGAGAAGCTCCAGACGAAGGAGCCGGAGCCGCTCGAGTCGCGGTTCGAGGTGACCTTCGGCCTTCTCCTCAACCTGCTCCAGAGCGAGACGAGCCGGCGCGGCGGGGGCTACGGCCGCCTCGTCGAGCTGGTTGGCGCGCTCCCACTGCAGCGACTACGTCCGGGCGCGCCACCGGAGGCTCTCGGCGCAGCGCTTCCGCACCCTGCGCGCCGCCGGCCTGGTGGAGCTGCACGGCATCGACGGCTACCGCGGCCGCTTCGTGCGCCCTGCCCGCGGGCTGCAGCGGGACTTCTCCATGTTCCACACGCTGTCGCTCTACCTGCTCGACAGCCTCCCGCGCATCGACCCCGAGCGCGAGACCTATGCCCTCGACGTGCTCACCCAGGTGGAGTCGATCATGGAGGACCCGGACGTCGTCCTCTACAAGCAGCTCGACCGTGCGCGCGGCGACGCGGTCGCCCGGATGAAGGCGGAGGGCAAGGAGTACGACGAGCGCATGGCGGAGCTCGAGCACGTCGAGTACCCCAAGCCCAACGCCGACTTCGTCTACTCCACCTTCAACGAGTTCGCGGCCCGCCATCCCTGGGTGGGCAAGGAGAACATCCGCCCCAAGTCCGTCGCCCGCGAGGTGGTGGAGAGAGCCGCGTCGTTCAACGACTACGTGCGCGAGTACGAGCTCCAGCGCAGCGAGGGCGTCCTGCTGCGCTATCTCTCCGAGGCGTACAAGACGCTCGTGCAGTCCGTCCCCGAGCGCTTCCGCGACGAGGCGCTCGAGGACGTCATCGCCTTCCTGCGCACGACCGTGCGGGGCGTGGATTCGAGCCTGGTCGACGAATGGGAGCGAATGCGCGATGGCGCCCTTGCCGCCGCGACCCCGGAAGGGCCCCGCGTCGCCGCCGCCGCCGTGGCGGACCCGGCGGCAAACCCCCGCGCCTTCCTGAGCCGCGTCCGCGCCGACCTCCATCGGCTGCTCGGCGCGCTGGCCCGCCGCAGCTACGACGAGGCGGCGAGCGCCGTCTACCAGCGCCAGGCCGAGTGGACGCCGCGCCGCCTGGAGGAGGCGATGGCTCCCTTCTGGGCGGAGCACGCGGCCATCGACGTCACCCCGGCGGCTCGCCGCCCGCACAACACCTTGCTCGCCGAGGAGGGACCGCGCCGCTGGCGGGCCGTCCAGCGAATCGTGGACGAGGCAGGCGAGGTGGACTGGATGCTCGAGTGCGCCGTGGATCTCGCCGAGCCGAGGGACCCGGACCTCCCCCTCGTCGAGCTGGTGCGCGTCGCCACCTGAGCGCCGCGGGAGTCCCCTGGCAGGCGCGGGGTCAGGCCGAGAAGAAGGCCACGACCGCCACTCCCGCGAGCCCGAGCGCCAGCGCCACGCTGTAGAGCACGAGGAGGACCGGCAGCTTGAGGAACATTCCGCCCCAGCCCTGTCCGTAGGCGCGCCGCAGGGCGAGCGCCAGGTACACGAGCGCCCCCAGCACGGCGAGGTCGGTCGCCCCTCCCCCGAGGACCGCAGCGACCGCGAGGGCAAGGAAGGCGAAGGCGTGGACGTGCAGCGACATCACCAGGTGCTCGCTGAACCACCGCCGACGCCAGAAGAGCCCGAGGAACAGGGCCCCCGCAGGTACGAGGAAGAACATCACCCGCGGGATCCACGCCTGGAACGCCGCGGCGATTCGTCGGGACGACTCGGGGACCCCTAGCTTCTCGAGCTCGGTCCAGCGGTCGTCGACGGCGCGGCCGGGGGCCCCGAGCGCGCGGAGCGCCGCGTGGCCCTCCTCGCGACCCTCGTCCATCTCGGGCCGCGCCCCGACCGCCTCGGCGCCCGACCCGGCGTCCTCCGGGCGCGCGGCGAGCCCCGGGCGGCTCCCCGCTCCGGCGCCGCCCTGAAGAGCGGTCACGAGGAAGAATGCCGCGCTGGCGAGGAGGTAGAGGCGCAGCGGCGAGCTGTATCGCGCGCGTCGCCCCGCGGCCCACTCTGCAGTGAGGAACCCCGGGCGGAGGAGGAAGGGGGTCGCCGTCCGCGCCGCGCGCGAGTCGAGGGCGAGGGCCTCCTCGATGCCCTCCTTGACGATCTCGCCCAACGGCGCGCGGAGCTCGACGTTGCGCTGCCCGCAGTCGGCGCAGAAACCGCGAACCAGCGAGGAGCCGCAGTTGAGGCAGGCGCCCGGCCGGGACGATGGAGGGATCACCGGGGCAGTCTACGACGCCTCCCCGACGACGAGGGGCGCTACGGCCGGAACGCGCCGGAGGGAGCCTCCGCGAGTAGCTCGACCGAGGTGAGGACCGTGTCGCCGGTGCGCTGGCCCTGGGCGAAGCTCGTCTCGCGGAACGGGACGAGCACGCCCGAGACCACCCTGTAGTCCGAGAACACGGTCGTGAACTCCACACTGCCGCCAGCGCTCGTCATGCGCGTGACCGCGCGCCGCACCTGCCCGGTGGCCGGGTCGATCTCGGCGGTCAGGGTCAGGCCCTCGCCGAGAGGCACCGTCAGGGCGCGGAGCCTGGCGCCCTCCCGCTCCACCATCCCCTCGTCGACGAGCTTCCCCTGGAGCAAGGCGAGCGGCAGGCCCATCCGGGCCGCCTGCAGCACCATGGCCGTGTAGGGCGGGGTGCCGCTCACGTCCTCCCCGTCCCGCCAGCCGCGCGAGCCGTCGAGCACCCGGAGCTCGCCCTTGGCGCCGACGTACGCGATGGAGACTCGCAGCCGCCTGGGGCGCTCGAAGATCCGCGTGAGCCGCCCCTCGCCCCGCCTCCCCGACGTCACGACGCCCTCCTCGATGGTGACCGGGAAGCGCTCCAGCGCGGCGCGGCCGCCGTAGGCCTCGAGCGTCTTCCGGACCAGGTCGGCGACGCTGATGTCGGCCGGGGGCGCAGCGGACATCGCCAGGGCGGCAAGCAGGATGGGAACGGTCACGGGCTCCTCCCGGTTGGGCGCCGCAGTCTGCCGGGGCGGGAGCGAAGGCGCAAGGCTCGCCGCTGCGCTCTGCGCCTGGGACGACCCGGCGAGCCCGTTGCCGGCCCCTCCGCCGCGCCACCCGCTGCGCCCGACAGCCGCGGCCCGGGGGCGGGCGGCGGGCTCCCGCCATTGACACCGCGGCCGGACGGGCCCATGAGTAGCCGTCCATGCTCTCCAGCCCGACCCCCAGTCCCGCCAAGCGTTGGCCCCGTGGCCAGCGGTTCCTTCTCTCGGCGCGCGGCACCGACGTCGAGGCGGCCTACCAGGCCGCCATCCAGGAGGTGCGGGCCCTCGGTCGGGACGCGCTCGACCTGGCCCAGCGACGCTGGTCCGAGCCCCTCGGCCTCGAGACTTGCGACGGGGTGGTGCTCTCCGAGCTTCGCCCGGGCAAGCGATCGCTCGCCGACCTCTCGAAGTCGCTCGAGGTCTGCGGCACGACGCCCGCCCAGGTCCGCGACGCCGTCGACCGGTTGGTTGCGCGCGGCATGGTGGAGCCGATCTCGGTCGCCCGCGAGGCGGCGTAGACCCTAGTCGTCGGCCCGCCGCGAGCTCTTGCGCTCGCCTCGGCGGCGCTTCTCGGACAGGCGGCGCTCCCGGGAGGCCCTGGTCGGCCGCGTCGCCACGCGCCGGCGCGGCACCCGGGCGAGGCTCTCGAGCCGCTCGCGCATCCGCCGCAGCGCCGCGCTGCGGTTCATCGCTTGGCTCCGCCGCTCCGTGGCCGTCACGGTCGTGCCGGTCGGCAAATGGACGAGCCGCACGCCGGTCGCCGACTTGTTGCGGTGCTGCCCGCCCGGGCCGCCCGCTACCAGGAATTCCTCGGTGCACTCGGCGAGCAGGCCGTCGGGGCCCCGCGCCAGAGCGAGCCGCGCCCGACCGCGGATTCTCGTCGCTGACCTCCATCGCCACAAGTTGCCGCAGACCGGGACCGGACGCCAGCCCGGTCATCCGAGGAGGACCGGAAGCGCCTCCCCGCGCTGCCGGCGGCAGGCAACGAGGCGGCCGGCCACGACCTCGACGACGCGGGGCGGGGGTGGCCGCCACGAACCGGAGAGCCACCGCGCCGACGCCCGGCAGGCGCCGCCACCCGCGGCGGTGCCGGGCCTCGGCATCGCCCGTCGTGGAACGCCCAGGGTCCCCTTGACGTCCTTCACCGGCGGGCGCGGGCGGACCGGTGCGCTTTCCGGAGCCATCGCCCCGGGAGCACACTAGACTTCGGCGAGATTCGGAGGAGGCCGCACCATGAGCCAGGACATGTGGGCGCTCGTCTACGACCGGGAGAAGGACCCTTGGGAGAGCTCCCGCGGCCTGCGCAAGGAGCGGGTGCCGCACCCGGTGCTCGACGTGAGCCGGGACTACCGCGACGCCGGGATGGTGGTGGTGAAGCCCCGCTTCGCGGGCTTCTGCGGGTCGGACCGGGGCATCTGGTTCCGGCGCGCCTTCGGCGACATGATCCTGGACTCGCTCTCCAAGGAGGGCAAGCCGCAGCGGGTCATCGGCCACGAGCTGCTCGGTGAGGTGGTGGAGGCCGGCCCCGAGGCGACGCGCGACTGGGGGCTTCGCGTCGGCGACGTCGTCAGCGCCGAGAGCCACATCATCTGCAACACCTGCTACCAGTGCCGCATCGGCGACAACCACGTGTGCGCCACCGCGCGCATCATCGGCATCAGCGTGGACGGGTGCTTCGCGGAGTACGTGAAGCTCCCCGCACAGGCGCTGTGGCCCACCGACATCCGGAAGATCCGGCCGGAGGTTGCGGCGCTGCAGGAGCCCTTCGGAAACGCCGTCCACGCCTGCACCAAGGTGAACCTCCGGGGCAAGTCGGTCGCCATCATCGGCTGCGGGACCATCGGGCTTTTCGCCGTGGCGGTGGCCCGTGCTCTCGGCGCGCGCCAGGTGATCGGCGTCGAGCCGATGCCCATCCACATCGAGATGGCGCGCAAGCTCGGCGCCGACGCCGTGGTGGAGCCGTCCAAGACCACCGAGACCTCCTACGTCCACGACGAGGGCATCACCCGGCGCATCCTGGAGCTCACCGACGGCGTCGGCGTCGACGTGGCCCTCGAGATGTCCGGGTCGAACGCCGCGCTCAACACGGCCATCAGCGCGGTGCGCCGCGGCGGCCACGTCATCCTCTTCGGCCTGAAGAGCGGCGAGGCCGTCATCGAGAGCCTGGAGCGGGTCATCGTCGACGGGATCAGCCTCCACGCCGTCATCGGCAGGCGCATCTTCGAGACCTGGCACATCACCCGCAACCTCCTGGAATCGCGCGACCCCGACATTCACGGCCTCATCTGGGACGTCATCCTCCAGGGCGGAAAGGGCACGGTGGTGCCATTTGCCGAGTGGGAGGCCCGATCGTTCGAGGAGAAGATCAGGACCCATCCCAAGGTCCTCATCCGCTTCTGAGGCGCGCCATGTACGACGACGCTCGCTCGGTGTTCGCCCGCACCCTCGAGGAGATCCGCGCCGCCGGGACCTGGAAGGACGAGCGGATCATCGAGTCCCCCCAGGGTGCGGAGATCGCGGTCGGGGGCCGGCCGGTCCTCAATTTCTGCGCCAACAACTACCTCGGCCTCTCCTCGCACCCGAGGCTCCTCGAGGCCGCGCGCCGGGCACTGGAGGAGCGCGGATACGGGCTCTCCTCGGTTCGCTTCATCTGCGGCACGCAGGACCGGCACCGCGAGCTCGAGAGCCGGCTCGCCCGGTTCTTCGGGTTCGAGGACGCCATCCTGTTCTCGTCGTGCTTCGATGCCAACGGCGGGGTCTTCGAGGCGCTCCTCGGCGAGGAGGACGCCATCGTCTCCGACGCCCTCAACCACGCCTCCATCATCGACGGAATCCGGCTCGCCAAGGCGCGACGCCTCCGCTACGCGCACGCGGACATGGCCGACCTCGAGGCGCGCCTCGTGGAGGCGAGAGGGTCCCGGCTGAAGCTCGTCGTCACCGACGGCGTATTCTCCATGGACGGCGACCTGGCCCGCCTCGACGAGATCTGCGCCATCGCCGGAAGGCATGGGGCGCTGGTGATGGTGGACGACTCGCACGCATCCGGGTTCGTGGGGCGCACCGGGCGCGGCACGGCGGAGCACTTCGGGGTGCAGGGGAAGGTCGACCTCGTGACCTCGACGCTCGGCAAGGCGCTCGGCGGGGCCGCCGGCGGTTTCGTGGTCGCCCGGCGAGAGATCGCGGACCTCCTGCGCCAGCGGGCCCGCCCCTACCTGTTCTCCAACACGCTCGCGCCCGTCATCGTCGGCGCGAGCCTCGCGGCCCTGGACCTCCTCGAGGGATCGACGGAGCTCCGCGACCGGCTCTTCGACAACACTCGCCGCTTCCGCGAAGGCGTGACCGCCGCCGGTTTCCGGCTGAAGCCCGGCACCCACCCCATCGTGCCCATCATGCTGGGCGAGGCGCGGCTGGCAGTGGACTTCGCCCGGGACCTGCTCGCCCACGGGATCTACGTGGTGGGCTTCAGCTACCCGGTCGTGCCGAAGGGCGAGGCCCGCATCCGGGTGCAGCTGTCGGCCGCCCACACGCCGGAGATGGTGAGCCGGGCCGTGACCGCGTTCGTCGCGGTGGGCCGGGCCCGGGGCGTGCTCGAGAGCTAGAAGACGAAGAGAATGCCGGCGCTCCACATCCAGTAGTTGGGCGCGAGCTGCCAGCTCGACTTCGATCCGAAGTTGTTGACGCTCTCCTTGGTGAAGTCGAAGAAGACCATGCTGTGGTTGATGCCGGAGTCGTAGTCCATCTGGCGGGCCATGGTCTCGTCGAAGAAGTCGAGCACCAGCGCGACGCCGAGGGTCGTTGCCCATCCCCAGGTCGTCCCCTGGCCGCGGAAGCTCTGTCCCGTCGGCGAGATCCACACCGACGTCCCGCTCTGCCCGTTCGCCCACCAGATGTCGTTGACGAGCGCAGCGCGCACGTAGGGCGCGAGCGGCACGCCCCACTGCTCGAAGAACACGTCGAAGCGGTAGCCCACGGCGAGCTGCAGGGGCAGGACGAGGAGGCTCGTCGTGCTTCCGTAGAGCGTGGCCCCGTTCACGACGGCGACGCCCTGGCCGGAGGCCTGCCAGTAGCCGATGCCCAGGCCCACGTCGAGGGACCCGATCTGGCTCATCCAGACCGAGCGGGAGAAGAGGATCTGCGTGAGGAGGGGACGGGTGTTCCCGAAGATCTGCGTGTAGGGCGCCGCCCCGTTCGTGAATTCCGAGTCGATGTTCGGCGCGAAGGTCGAGAAGGAGAGCTGGAACGAGCCCCACCGCGGCGATGGGCCCACGTCTCCGGTGACGTCCGCGGCTGCGGGGACTGCCACGCAAGCGACGAGAGCGGCGAGGGCGAGGCGCCTCACGGGCGCCTCCGGCGCAGGGCGAGGAGCGCCAGTGCGGCGCCAACGGGCGCGAGGGCCGCGGTACCCCCGCTCCCGCAGCCTCCGGTCTCGACGCCGCCGGCGTCCTTGTACACCTGCCAGAAGCTCTCGAACGGCAAGGGCGTCGTGTCCTGGCCTGCCGGGAAGGTGTTCGAGACCGGCCCGGGGTTCCCGGCGGCGCTGCTGCCGATGGCCGTGACCGTGTAGGAGACGTTGTTGGTGAGCCCCCCGCAGGTGATGTTGCCGGCGCTCCCAGTCCCCGTGCCCGTGCTTCCCGTCCCGCTCGCGGGCGTGCAGGTCACGGTGTAGGTGACCCCGGTCGTCGCGTTGTGGAGGGTGTCTGTGGTGCCAGGCGACACGCTGACGGTCAAGGACGAGTCGTTCGGGCTGACGGAGTTGATCACCGGCGGCGGAGGGATGGCGAGCTGGAAGTTGAAGGTGGTCTGCGCCACCGGGTTGGTGATGGAGGTGGCGGAGGACGAGACGAGGTAGACGCAGATGTAGATCGTCGTGTCGTTCGCGGCGGCGCAGTCGGAGACGCCACCCGCCGTCGCCATGGTGGCGACGAGGACCTGGCTGAACGACTGGGTCTGGCCGGTCGAGAGGATGTCGGCGTTCCAGACGAGGGACGTGCTGCCGAGCGTCGGCACGGTGGTGGAGCACGTCGTGCTGTTGGCCGCGAGCAGGTAGTTGTCGGTCCCGACCACCGGCGCCGTCGAGGATGTCCAGGTCCAGGTGGAGGTGACGTTGTTGATGCTGGTGCAGTCGGAGCGGTTCGCGACGTTCGCGGGCCGGCTAGCGACTTGCGCGGCCAAGGTTCCCTGGGCCGAGGCGGCCCCGGGGGCGAGGAGGAGCAGGATGGCGATTCTCTTGCCCATGAGTCCGCCGATTCTGCAATCGCGGGGCCACGTTGGCAAGTGCCGAGTCTCGCAGAACTACGCGCTGAGTCTCGGCATTTCCCACGCGCTCCCCCTGTCCTCGATCGCGGCGCACCCCAGGGCGGGACTTTTTGACAAACGCGGCCGCCGCAGCGGTCGGCGATTGCCAAATTGTCAATGGCGCGCGTCGCCGGCAGGCACGGCGTCGGTCACCTGAGCCTGCAGGGCGCGGGCGATGCCGACGGCGTTGGCCGCCGCGCGCCGCAGGTTGTCGACCACGACGAAGAGCGCGAGGCCACCTTCCTCGGAGGCATCCTCCCGGACGCGCCCCACCAGCACCGCGCCGTCGTTCACCGCCAGCATCGGCATGGGGTAGACCCGCTCGGAGGGAGTGTCCACCACCTTCACGCCGGCCGCCTCCCGCAGCAGTGCCCGGGCCTCCTCGGGGGCGAGCTTGCGCGAGGTCCGGAGGTTCACCGAAATGCCGTGCGCGTAGAACACCGGGACCCGCACCAGGGTGGCCCCGGCGCGGAGATCCGGAAGCGCGAGGATGCGGCGCAGCTCGGCCCCGACGGCCACCTCGTCCCGGGTGTGCCCACCCGCGAGCACCTCCCCGACGTGCGGAACGAGGTTGAACCCCATTCGGTGGGACGAGTCGGAGGGCTCGGGCTCCTCGCCATTCAGGAGGGCCACCACCTCGGCCTCGAGCTGCCGGACGCCGCCGTGGCCGCTGCCGGAGGCGGAGTGAAACACGGTCGCGGCAACCCGCTCGAGGCCAGCGGCCTGGTGGATGGGCGCGAGCGCGATCGCGAGCGGCAGCACCGGGCCCGACGGGCTCGCAACGATCCCGCGTGCGCGAAAGCCGGAGAGCGCGCCGGGGTTCACCTCCACGACCACGAGCGGCACGTCCCGCTCGCCCCGGAACGCGGCCGACGCGTCCACCGCCACGCAGCCCTCGGCCCAGGCCTTCGGCGCCCACTGCAGCGCCACTTCCGGCGGAGCAGCGAAGAGCGCGACGTCGAGTCCGCGGAAGGACCGGTCCCCGAGCGGTTCGACCTCGAGCTCGTCGCCGCGCAGCTCGAGGGTGCGCTCCTCGGAGCGGGGGGAGCCGAAGAGGCGCAGCGCGGACAGCGGGACCTCGCGCTCCTCGAGCTCCTCGAGGATGGCGCGGCCGACGGCGCCGGTGGCGCCGACGACGGCGAGCTTGAGCGGACGGGCGGACATGTGCACTCCCTGTTGGCGGGGCGGCGGATCCTAACGCGTCCCCGGCCCAGCCGCCGGCCCGCGATCGAGACCACCCCGAGGCCGGGCGTTCAGGTGAGGAGGTCGCCGAGGGCCGGAACGAGGTCCGGCCAGCGGAAGCGGTAGCCGAGCGCGAGCGCCTTCCGGGGCACCACGCGCTGGCTCGCGAGCACCACGTCGGCCATCTCGCCGAGCGCCGCGCGCACGGCGAACGCCGGGGCGGGAAGCAGGTGCGGCCGGTGAAGGACGCTCCCGAGCGCGGCGGAGAGGTCGCGGTTGCGCAGCGGCGACGGCGACACGGCGTGGAGCGGCCCCTCCACTCGCCCGTCGTCGAGCGCCATGCGCAGAAGGCCGACCTCGTCGTCGATGTGGATCCAGGACTGCCAGAAGGCGCCGTCGCCCATGGGCCCGCCCGCGAAGAGCCGGAACGGAAGGGCGAGCCTCGGCAACGCGCCGCCCTCGCGGGCGAGCACGATCCCGGTGCGCACCAAGACGACGCGTGCCCGCTGGGCGGCGGGAGCGGCGGCCGCCTCCCAGTCTCGCGCCACCTCCGCGAGGAAGTCGTCGCCGGGAGCCGACGACTCGTCCAGCTCCTCGTCTCCCCTCGACCCGTAGATTCCGATGGCGCTCCCGTTCACGAGCACGGCCGGCCCGCGCCTGGAGATGACCGCCGCCACGTTGCGCGTGGACTCGACCCGGCTCTCGCGGATGGCGCGCTTGCGCTCGGCGCTCCAGCGACCCTCGGCAACGGGGGCGCCCGCGAGGTTGACGCACGCGTCGCACGACGCGAGCTCCTCCTGCCACGGACCCGCCACCGCCGGGTCGCCCGTGACCACCCGGGCGCCCGCCGGCAGGCCTCGCGGGGCGGCCTGGCGCGAGAGGACCACCAGCTCCTGGCCCGAGCCGGCAAGCGACCGGGTCAGGGCCCTGCCGACGAGTCCAGTGGCTCCGGTCACGAAGACCTTCACGGCGACCCCCTAGGTGAGAACGCCGGCGGCGGCGCTGGCGCCCGGCACGTGACGGAGCAGCCAGAGGACGAGGACGAGAGCGGCGGCGAGCGCGGCGTAGGCCGCACCCCATGCGACGGCCTCGACGGGCCTCAGGGGAACCGCCCGGGCGGCGCGCTCCTCCGTCTCGAGGTGGCGCAGGAAGATCGGCTCGGAGGGCGAGCCGGGCGGCGGGCCGACCAAGGCGCGCAGGAACACCCACTGCGCCGGCCCGAGCCGGCCGGGCTCCGGGAGCAGCCTCAGCGCCATCCCCCCGGCGCGCGCCTGCGCCTCGGACACGAGCTCGAGGGTGCCGACGAGCGCCACCAGCCAGAGGAGCGAGAAGCCCATCGAGGCGCCGAGCGCGACGGCGGCGAGGAGCCCCATCACCGAGACGGCCAGCCCGACGTTCGAGGACCAGGAGAACGCGAAGGCCTGCATCACCCGGCCGCCGTCGAGCGGCGCGATCGGCAGCAGGTTGAAGAGGTTGATGAGCGCCCACCAGGCCGCGACGGCGGCCCAGGCCGGCTCGCGCGTCCACAGGTACAACCCGATCGGCAGGAGCGCGAGCGCGGATCCCCAGATCGGGCCCGACAGCGCGACGTAGGCCTGCTGCCGACGGGAGCGGAAGGCGTCGTCGGTCACGGCAAGCGCCCCGATGAAGGGAATGAAGAACATGCCGCGCACCCGCATCCCGGTGCGGCGCATGGCGTGAACGTGGCCGTACTCGTGGACGAAGAGCTGCACCATGATCGCGAGCGCGAACTTCCAGGAGAAGAGGATGGAGTAGGCGGCAGCAGACGCGGCGGCCCACGGCAGGCTCGCGGTCTTTGCCGCCTTCAGGGCTCCTGCGCCGATCTTCCCGAGCGCGCCTGCGACCTTGGACCCGAGCGTGGCGAGGACCCCCCAGAACCCCACCCGCCGCCCCGCGGCCCGCGGCCCGGGCGCGGGCAGCGCCTCCCCTTCCGGCGCCGGAGCGCGCGGCGGCTCGCGCAGGGGCTCGGGGAGGACCTCCCATGCCGGCACTCTCTCCACCAGGAGCGCGAGCAAGGTCGCGGCCTGGCGCAGGTCGACGACGTCGACCGGCCGGGCGTCGGCGCCGCGCACGGCGACGGCGGCGTCGCCACCGCCCATCTCCGCGAAGGCGAAGCTGCGCCCCGCGGCATCGGCGACGACGGCATAGCGCTGCAGGGCACCGTCTCGCCGCTCCACCATGCCGAAGTCGAGGCGCAGCTCGTCCCACCGCCCCGACAGCCCGGAGCCGCCCCCGAGGACGGCGAGCCCGCGAAGGTCGGCGACGGCGCGCAGGCCGAGCGCTTGCCGCGACGCGAGCGCGATCCCGGCGGCGGCCGCGCCGAAGAGCGCGGCCAGCAGCGGCGGAACCCCGAAGGGGAGCGCCACCCCGAGACCGGCGGCGCCGCCGGCGAGGACGATCCAGCCCGCGCGGGGCACCGGAGGGCGGAAGGTGGCTCGCTCCACGCTCGTCACCTCTCGGCGGGCGGACCGACGGGAAGCCCGTTCGGGAACTTCACCTCGGCCTCGCTGAGGCGCACGTAGTGGGGCTCGAGCGCGAAGAGGGCCTGCTCGTCGTAGGCGCCGAGTCCCGGCAGGGCGAGCCGCCCCACGGCCTCCGCCGACGGCGACGCCGGGCCGGAGGCCAGCTCCGGGAGCACGCCGGCGAGCGCCGCTCGAAACGCCTCGAATCCCTCCCCGAAGCCCACCACCGGGCCGCCACCGGCGACGCGGGAGGCGAGCTCGGCCGGCGCGAGCGCGGCCTCGGGTGCGGCGACGCGGACCTCGCCGCCGCTCGCCCGGTAGAACCCGGCGTACACCTCGCCCTTCCTGGCGTCGAGTAGCGGTACGAGGAGGGTGCCCTCGGGAGCGCCGGGCGCCGCCTCGAGTGCCATCGCCGCCAGGCTCGACGCCCCGGAAATGGGGCGGCGGTTGGCGTAGGCAAAGCCCTTCCACGTCGCGAGCCCGATGCGCAGGCCGGTGAAGGACCCGGGACCGATCCCCACCGCCCACCCGTCGACGTCGCGGATGCTCTTCCCGGCCATCTCGAGGAGCTCGGAGAGCGCGCCCGGGAGCCGGGCGCTGTGGCCAGGTCCCGAGCGAATGGGCGGCTCGGTGCGAACGGCAAGCGTCGAAGCGCCCCCCGGGCTGCACTCGAGGAGCGCGCAGGAGAGCGCGAGCGTGGAGGTGTCGAGGGCGGCGACGAGCATGGTGCTTGGGGCCCCGGCCCCTACCCCATGAGCCTCACGATGTCGTTCTTGAACACGAAGATCATGAGGAACACGAGCAGCACGATGCCGACCAGGTTGGCGAGCTCTCGCGCCCGCAGGGAGAGGGGCCGCCGCGTGACCGCCTCCACTGCGGTGGTCGCGATGTGGCCGCCGTCGAGCACCGGGATCGGCAGCAGGTTCATGAGGCCCAGGTTGACGCTGATGAGGGCCATCTTGAAGAGGAAGCTCTCCCAGCCCTCCTGCGCCGCCTGGGCCGCGATGGAGAAGAGCATGATGGGCCCGCCCACCGTCTTGAAGCTGATGTCTCCCGAGACGATGCGGGCGATGCCGAGCGCAGTGAGCCGCACCACCTCGGCGAGGTGGCCGACCGCGTTCGACAGGGCCTCCACGGTCCCAACTGCGAGCGGCACCTCCTCGGCGATGAGCGCCTTCGCCTGGACGAGCCCTCTCTGGTCGGGGAAGAAGCCGAGCGTCACCCGCTTCTTCGGCTCGCGGGTGAGGTCGTCGAGGTAGTCCTGCTCGGCGGGCACGAGCTCCACCGTGCGTCCTCCGGCGAGCTCGAGCCCGACCGGCTTGCCCGCCAGGAACTCGGGCGCGAGCTGGTTCAGCTCCCGGAACGAGCGGACCGTCCGGCCGTTCACCGCGCCGATGGCGTCGCCGCGTCGCAGCCCGGCCTGCTCGGCCGGGCTCCCCTGGGCGACCTCGGCCACGAAGGTGGACACCGACGGGTCAGCGGCGGAAATGGTCTGGCGGCCTGCCACGCAGGTGGGAACCCCCGACAGCGCAATCGGGTCGTAGGTGGAGAGGGCCGCACCGGGCAGGACCACGGCGCGCTCGCGCAGGACCTCCAGGTCGACCGGGCCGCACGCTGCGGCGTCGAGGATTCGCGCCAGCTCGCCCATGTGGCGCACCGGCTGGCCGGCCGCCTTCACCACCAGGTCGAAGGGCGCGAGCGAACCGGCGACGCCCGGAAGCGCCGGAGCGACCACGGCTGGCGGGTAGGCGGGCGTTACGCCGATGACGCCCCGCACCGTGGTCTCTAGAGGCGTGACCTCCTTCTCCGCCGCCGGGACGACCGGTACGGTGAGCCTCTTCCCGCCGCGGTCGACGGCGAACTCGAGCCGGTCTCCGGGGCGGGGTCCAACGGCCTGGCGCAGGTCGGAGAAGTAGCGCACCGGCACGTCGCGGCCGCCAGGGAGCGCCACCGAGAGGATCCGGTCGCCGGCCCGCAGGCCGGCCTTGTCCGCCGGCGAGCCGGGGGAGATGGTGCCGAGCGTCGGCCCAGGGACCATGGACCCGTTCTGGGCGAGGGCCAGCGCGAAGTAGATCACCACCGGGAACGCGAGGTTCGCGGCGGGCCCGGCGAAGGCGATGAGGAAACGCTTCCAGGGCCTTTGCTCGAGGAAGCCCCGGCCCCGGTCCTCGGGGGGACCTCCTCCCCGGGATCGTCGCCGGCCATCTTCACGTAGCCGCCGAGCGGCAGCGCCGAGACGAGGTACTCGGTGCCGTGCCAGCGGAAGCCGAGCAACTTCGGGCCGAAGCCGATGGAGAACTTGAGCACCCTCACCCCGAGCGCCTTGGCGGCCAGGAAGTGGCCGAGCTCGTGGACGAAGATGAGCCCTCCGAGGAGGAGGACGATCGAGCCGATCTTCAGGAGGAGGTCGCTGGCCATGGATCCGAGGCCCGTTGCCGTCGGTGCACGGCAGGGGGCACGTGAGGAGTTCTAGCCCGGAAACCAACGGCGCGCAGGGGGATTCCCGGCACCCCTATCCAGCCCGGCGTCCCGCCTCGGCCTTGCCCCAGTCGCTCGCCTCGATGGCCTGCTCGACCGACCGCAGCGGCTCCACCCGGTGTGCGTCGAGCACCTCCGCGCACACCCGGGCGATGGCGTCGAAGCCCAGGCGGCCGCAGAGGAAGGCCGCCACCGCCGCCTCGTCGGCCCCCGACAGGGCCGCCGGGGCGGTTCCGCCCGCCTCGAGCGCCCGGTACGCGAGCGTGAAGGCCGGGAACCGCTTCGCGTCCGGCTCCTCGAAGGTGAGCCGCCCGACCCGCGCCAGGTCGAGGGGCTCGAGGTCGAGCGCCAGCCGCTCGGGGTGCGCGAGGGCGTAGCTGATGGGCCCGCGCATGTCGGAGATGCCGAGCTGCGCCACCACCTGGCCGTCGACGTACTCGACCATGGAGTGCACGATCGACTCCGGGTGCACGAGAATGTCGATCCGCTCTGGCTCGATGTCGAAGAGCCAGCGCGCCTCGATCACCTCGAGCCCCTTGTTCATGAGCGTGGCCGAGTCGATGGTGATCTTGTGGCCCATGCTCCAGTTGGGGTGGCGCAGCGCCTCCGCGGGCGTCACCTGCGCGAGGCGCTCCGCCGGGACGGTCCTAAGCGGGCCGCCCGAGGCGGTGAGGATGAGCCGGCGCACGTCCGCGCGATTGTGTCCTGCGAGGGACTGGAAGATGGCGCTGTGCTCGCTGTCGACCGGGAGGATGGACACTCCACGCCGCGCTGCCGCCGCCATCACCAGCTCGCCTGCCAGCACGAGCGACTCCTTGTTGGCGAGCCCGACGGGCTTTCCAGCCTCCACCGCCGCGGCGGTGGAGCGCAATCCTGCGCCCCCGGAGATGGCCGCGAGCACGAAGTCGGCCTCCGGAAGGGTCGCGATCGCCACCGGTCCGGCTTCGCCGGAGAGGATCTCGGGCGCGTCGGCTCCAAGCCGTTCCCGCAGCGCGAGCGCTGTGGCCGCGTCCGCCACCGACACCAGGCGCGGCCGGAAGGCGCGCACCTGCTCGGCGAGGCGCGCCGCGTTGCGACCGGCGGCGAGGCCCACGACCTCGAAGAGCTCGGGCAATCGGGCCACGACGTCGAGGGCCTGGACGCCGATGGAGCCGGTGGAACCGAGGATGGCGAGCCGCTTCATTTCACCAGCCAAAGCGCGCAGGCCCACACCCATGGAGCCACGAAGAGCACGGCGTCGATGCGGTCGAGCAGGCCACCGTGGCCGGGCACCAGTCGGCTCGAGTCCTTCACGCCTGCGGCGCGCTTCAGCATCGACTCGGAGAGGTCGCCGAGCGGCCCGAGGACGGCGCCGCCAAGCCCGACGACGACGCAGGCGCCCGCGGACACGCCGGGAAGGAACAGGAACTTCACCGCCAAGGCCCCGAGGACGCTGCCCGCCGTTCCCCCGGCGAACCCCTCCCAGGTCTTCTTCGGGGAGATGCGCTCGGCCATCTTGTGCCTGCCGAGGAACCGGCCGGCGAAGTACGCGAGCGTGTCGTTCGCCCAGCTCACGACGAAGAGGAGGATCACCCACTGCCAGTCGTAGCGGAGCCGCAGCGAGACGACGGTCCCGGGCAGCACGCCCGCGTAGCCCCAGACGAGCGCCGCCGTGGCCGCCGACCGCGGCGCCTCCTCGAGCAGCCCGCGCTGGAACATGGCCGCGACGAGCAGGGCGATCACCCCGGCCGGGACGGCCAGGGCGAGCAGCGCCAGGAGGAAGCGGTCGCCGGCGCGCCAGGTGATCCAGGCGCACAGCGGGACGAGGCCCGCGAGGGCGATGGCGAGGAGCCCGGTGGCCTGCAGGCGCCGGTCGAACATCATCACCAGTTCCGCTGCCGAGATCGCCGCGGCCGCGGCCACGACCAGCGCGAAGGGCAATCCGCCGAGCCACGTCACCCAGACCGCGAGTGGGAAGAGCGCGAGCGCGGTGACGACGCGGACAGAGAGGTTCCGGTTCTGCTCGCTCATGCGGCGCCTACCGGAGGCCTGCTTGCGCCCCGGTGAGCCCGAAGCGCCTCTGGCGCGTCTGGAACTCCGCGACGGCGACGAGCAGTTCCAGCTCCCGGAAATCCGGCCAGAGCACCTCGGTGAAGTGCAGCTCGGCGTAGGCCGCCTGCCAGAGGAGGAAGTTGGAGATGCGCCGCTCCCCGCTCGTCCGCACGAGCAGGTCGAGCTCCGGCAGGCCAGCCGTCCACAGCGCCCGCTCGATCGCCCCGGCGTCGACGGGCGGCCTTGCCGACCGCGCCGCGTGAACGATCTCCTCGCGCCCCCCGTAGGACAGCGCCAGGGTGAGCACCATGCCGTCGTTCTTTGCCGACAGGCGCATGACCGCGTCGATGCGCTCGCGCACGAACCCGGGCAACCGGTCGATCTCGCCGATCGCGTTCAGGCGGATCCGGTTGTCCATGATCTCGCCGCGCTCGGAGTCGAGGTAGTCGGCGAGCAGCTGCATCAGGGCCGCGACCTCCTCGTCCGGCCGCCCCCAGTTCTGGGCGCTGAACGCGTAGAGGGTGAGCGCCTCGAGGCCCGTCTTCCGGGCCTGGCGGGTCACGGCGCGGACCGACTCCGATCCCTCGCGATGACCGATCACGCGCGAAAGCCCCCGCGCCTCGGCCCAGCGGCCGTTGCCGTCCATGATGACGGCCACGTGGCGCGGCAGCGGGCGCTGGCGTACCCGCTCCTCGAGCCACTCGACGAGGTTTCGGTCGGCCACGCGCGGGCTTATAGCACGCTCGGAAAGCCCCGGGTTGCGCTTGGCCCGTTTGACCCCCGTGGTGCCGGACCCCTATGCTTTTCGCGTGCCCCCGCGCTGTGTCGGCTCCTGGGAGATCCTCTCGGTCATCGGCCGGGGCGGCATCGGAACCGTGTACCGGGCGCGCCACCGCCGCAGCGGGGCGCCGGCGGCGGTGAAGCTGCTCGGGCCTGCGCCGGCCGTCGAGCCCACCGCGGCGCGCCGGCTGGCGAGGGAATTCGAGGCGCTTCAGGCGCTCGAGCACCCCAACGTGGTGCGCGTCTACGACGCGGGGGTGGCCGAGGGATACTCCTGGCTCGCCATGGAGCTCGTCGAGGGGCTCGATCTCCGCACCTACCTGGCGCCGGTGCATGCTCCCCCGTTCCGGGACCCCTGCGTCGAGGGGCCGGCCTCGGAGCCGGCCGCCGGGGAGGCGGCGTCGGCCGGCGTGTTCGACCTGGAGGCGTGGTCCCTCGAGCCCGCGACCGACGGCCTCCTCGCGCCGCAGCCGGAACCGACAGGCCGAAGGGGCGTGGACGACATCCGGGCCTTTGCCGACCTGATGGAGGAGCCGGAGACGGACCCCGACCCGTCCGCCTCGTGGGGCACCCGCGGCGTCGGCCCGGATGCCCTCCCGGATGCGCTCTCCCCCGACCTGGGACCCCCCTCGGAGATGCTCGCCCACCAGCTCAACGTGCCGGACCGGGTCGCGCGGCTCCGGGCGGCCCTCGCCGAGGTCCTCGACGCCCTCGACTTCATCCACGGGCGCGGATTCGTCCACCGCGACCTGAAGCCCTCGAACATCATGGTGGACGACAGGCGTCACGCCCGCATCATGGACTTTGGCCTCGTGAAGTCGCTCGTCGACCCCAACACCCTCACGCTCTCCGGGCGTGTGGTCGGGACCTATCGGTACATGGCTCCGGAGCAGGCCTCGGGGCAGGCGATCGATCACCGCGCCGACCTCTGGAGCCTGGGGGTGATCGTCTACGAGCTCCTCTGCGGGCGCCCACCCTTCGTGTCCCAAATCCCGGCGGAGCTGTGGAGGGAGATCACGAGCAGCGAGCCGCAGCCGATCTGCGAGCGGAATCCAGGGGCAGACCGGGTGCTCGCGGCCGCCTCCGAGCGCCTCCTGAAGAAGGACCCCAGCGCGCGCTTCCAGTCAGCCCGCGACGTGCTGGCGGCGCTCGGCGGCTGACCGGTCCGCCGGGGCTGTCAGGGCGTCCCGCTAGCCTGCGCTCACCCTCGAAGACGACGAGCGGGGTCGTGCCCGCGGTCCCCGACCCAGGAACCCATCGTGTCGCAGATACCCTCGGAGGCACTCTCCTACCGGACGGTCGTCTCGGAGTACTTCCTGCACCTCCGGGGCTCGGGGTTGCTGCTCTCCCCGCTCGACGACGAGCTCGTGGCGGAGTGGGAGCGGCGCGGGCTGCCCGCCCCGGTCGTGTGCCGGGGACTCGGCCGGGGCTACGAGGAGCTCTCGCGAGACCTCGCCCCGAGCGCCGCGACCCCGCGGTCCCTCCGCGCGCTGCGCGGCTTCGTGGAGGAGGAGTGGCGCGCGTACCGGCACGGCCGCGTCGGGGCGGGGGCGCCCCCCGGTGGCGAGCCCGCCGCCGCGATGGCGCGCCTCGACGCGGCGAGGGAGCGGCTGGCCGACGCGGCTGCCGGGTGCTCCGGCGCCCGCCGCGCGGCCTACCTCGAGGTGGCGTCCCACCTGCCCGCGGGCCCGGTCGACCTCGCCGAGGCGGAGCGGGCCCTCGGGGCCGTCGACGACCGGCTGCTGCACCGATGGCTTGCCTCCCTGGGGAGGGCGGAGCGCTCGGCCCTCGGCCCGAGGTGCCTCCTGCTCGCGGGTCCAAGGTCGCGCCGGGCGCGCCCCGCGGCCTACCGCGAGACCCTTCGCTCCCACCTCTTCGAGGCGGCCCGCCGGGCGGGGATACTCTGCCTCCGCGGGACCGTGTAGACTCCCGGGCCCCATGCAGGAAACCCGCGAGAGTCCGGCCGCCTGCTCCGAGTGCGCCGGGACCGGGTACGTGGTGGAGCAGGTCGTCGGCACCACGGCGCGGGCGCGCCGCTGCGCCTGCCAGGCGGCGTGCCCCCGCTGTGGCGAGTCGGGCTACGTCATGATCGTCACCGGCGACACGCGGGTCGCCCAGGCGTGCAGCTGCCGGCACCTCGACCAGCGCATCGTCGCCTTCAACGGCGTGGGTGTCCCGGCGGCCGTCGCCAAGGCGAGCTTCGAGACCTTCCGCCCCTGGTCCCAGCAGCAGGCGCGCGCCAAGACCGCCTGCGAGAGCTTCGCGCGCCAGATGCGACCGGACCGGCCGAACCGAGGCGTGCTCCTTCACGGAAAGCCGGGCTGCGGCAAGACGCACCTCATCGCCGCCACGCTGCGGTACCTGGCGCTCGAGAAGGGCGTCTCCTGTCGCTATGTCGAGTTCATGCTGCTGCTCTCGGACATCCGCTCCGGGTTCTCCTCCAGCCGGGGCCACATGGAGATCCTCGGGCCGCTCTCCGGCGTGCCGGTCCTCGCCATCGACGAGCTCGGCAAGGAGCGGGGGACGGAGTGGGAGCGCTCCATGCTCGACGAGCTGATCAGCCGCCGGTACAACACCGGCCTCACCACGCTATTCGCCACCAACTACCCCCGCGACCCGCAGCCCGTGCCCGTGCAGCCGGGGCGGATGGTGGCCACTGGGTCCCGCGAGTTCCAGCGCGAAGCCGAGGTCATGAGCCTGGAGGAGCGCGTCGGCCAGCGCATCTACTCCCGGCTGAACGAGATGTGCGACTTCGTCGCCGTCGACGGCCCGGACTACCGCAAGGACGCGGAGCCGGGGCGCGGCAGCTTCTGGCGATAGAGCCGCAGCCCTATCGCTCCTCGACGAGCCGCCAGTGCAGCAGCCGGACCGCCTCCGGCGCGGCCGCCGCCCCGCACCAGGCGGTCACCCGCAGCGAGGTGGCGAGCAGCGCCCTCGGCTCGTCCCCGAGCTCGCGAAGCGCGGCGAGCACCTCGCGGAGCACGCCGGGCCCGGCTCCGGCCTTCGTCCCCACCACCGAGACCGAGCCAGTCTCGACGTCGTCCACGGCCGCGTCCGGGACCGCCCCGACGAGCTCGGCGCGCGCCGCACGCCATTCGTGCACGTTGTCGAGCGGGAGCGAGAGGAGCGCCCGCCCGCCGTGCGCCAGGACATCCGACGGGACAGCGGCGCGCCGCTCAAGCACGTCGAGGGCCGCGGGAACCGCACCCCAGGGCACATCCAGGAGCGCGAGGCTCTTCTGCGAGGCGACACCCGCCACCCGGGCCGTCGCGCCGGGGCGGCCCTTCACCACCGTCTCGGCCTGGGACCCGGTCGTGGCGCGGGCGTGAATGGCAATGCCGGTCTCCCGCGCGAACTCCACCGCATCGGCGTTCAGGACCTTGGCGCCCGCTCGCGCGAGCTCCTGCATCTCCTCGTACGAGATCTCGTCGAGCCGCCGGGGGTTCTCCACAACGCGGGGGTCCGCGGTGTAGACGCCGTCCACGTCCGAGTAGATCTCGCAGTCCGCGCCCAGGGCCGCCGCGAGTGCCACGGCGGTGGTGTCGGACCCCCCCCGCCCCAGCGTCGTGACCTCCTTGCGCGGGGAGACGCCCTGGAAACCGGCCACGATGACGACCCGCCCGGCCCCGAGCTCCTCCCGCACTCGCACCGGGCGCACCTCGACGATGCGGGCGGACGCGTGCCGGTCGTCGGTGAGGATTCCGGCCTGGCTCCCGGTGAAGCTCACCGCCGCGACGCCAAGGTCCTCGAGCGCCATGGCGAGCAGGGCCATCGAGATGCGCTCGCCGGCCGTGAGCAGCATGTCGAGCTCGCGCCGCGGCGGGTTGGGGGACACTCTCTTCGCGAGCGACAAGAGCTCGTCGGTGGTCTTGCCCATGGCGGACACCACCACGCACACGTCCCTGCCTGTCCGGCGCGCCGCCGCCACCCGTACGGCCACCTGCCGGACCCTGTCCACGTCCGCGACCGAGGATCCGCCGAACTTCTGGACGACGACGCTCATGGGGCCGGAGCTTAGCACCCGCCCATTCCCCGGCATTGCTGTCCGAGCATTCCTTGACAGCCCTGGACCGCCCCGCCATCCTCCGCCGCGGCCCCGGCCGGAGGAGGTCCCGGATGATCGAGGTGCGTGGCCTCACCAAGCGTTACGGCGACGTGGTTGCCGTCGATGAGCTCTCCTTCTCGGTGGCCAAGGGCGAGATTGTGGGGCTGCTCGGACCGAACGGGGCCGGCAAGTCCACCACCATGCGCATCCTCACCGGGTTTCTCCCGGCGACCGCGGGGACCGCGCGGATCGCCGGCTTCGACGTCTTCGAGGATGCGCGCTCGGTGAAGCAGCGCGTGGGCTACCTCCCGGAGTCCCCGCCGCTCTACGACACCATGACCGTCCGGGGCTACCTGCGCTTCGTCTCCGACCTGAAGGCGCTGCCCCGGCGCCGCCTTGCCGACGAGGTGGCACGGGTCGCTGCGCTCACGGGGGTCGAGGACGTGCTCGATCGCGTGACTGGCAACCTCTCCAAGGGCTACCGGCAGCGCGTGGGGCTGGCACAGGCCCTGCTCGGCGACCCCGAGGTGCTGGTCCTCGACGAGCCCACCGTGGGGCTCGACCCGCTCCAGATCCGCGAGGTGCGCGACCTCGTCCGCTCGCTGGCCGGTCGCCACACGGTGCTCCTGTCGAGCCACATCCTCCCGGAGGTGGCGATGACCTGCGAGAAGGTGATCGTCCTCAACGAGGGGCGGCTCGTGGATTTCGACACCCTCGACGGGCTCATCGCCCGCCACCTTCCCGGTCGGCGGGTCACCCTCGAGGACATCGCCTTCCTCGAGGAGATCTACGGCAAGCTCGTCAGCGCGGCCCCCGCCGCCGCCCCGGCCTAGAACGTCGATCACGTTGAAGATCCCATGATTCCCATCGCTTACGAGCGGAGGATCGACAGGCCCCATGCGGCCGTGATCTTCTGCACTCCACGCGAGCATGTGCAAGCGGCGGAGGTGGCGAAGGTGATCGAGCGCTGGAATCCGAAGCGAGAGACGACCCGGCAGGAAGACTTCTTGCTCAAGCGGCTGCAACGTAGCCGGAAGCTGTTCGGCTTCCTGCGGCGTCATCGGCATGAGCTCTTCGATGAAGCGTTCCAGGCGGAGTTGGAGTCGATGTACCGCAACACGGGCGCCGGTGAGGACCCGGTCCCGCCGGCGCTGCTGGGGATGGTGGTTCTTCTGCAGAGCTACCTCGGGACATCCGACGCGGAGGCGGTGGAACTCTCTGTCGTCGACCTACGCTGGCAGATGGTGCTCGGCTGCCTGGGTGCTACTGAGCCGCCCTTCTCGCAAGGCGCACTCCCCATGTTTCGCGACCGGCTCATCGCGCACGACATGGACCACCGACTCCTCGAGCGCACGATCGAATTGGCGCGGGCGACGAAGGAGTTCGACTGGAAAAAGATCCCGAAGACCTTGCGAGTGGGGATCGACTCGAGCCCGCTCGAGGGGGCGGGCCGCGTGGAGGATACCGTCAACCTGCTGGCTCACGCCGCGCGCAAGGTGGCGGAGTGCGCGGCCGACCTTCTTGGATGGGAGCCGGAGCGGGTGTGCCGTGAAGCCCGTGCCCCGCTGCTGCTGGGGCCGAGTGTGAAGGCTGCGCTCGACCGCGACTGGAGCGACCCAGCCGAGAAGGCAACAGCGGTGAAGAGCTTGGTCATGGAACTGGAGAACCTGAAGGACTGGCTCTCCACGAACCTCGCGCAGGAATTGAAGAAGCCGCCACTCAGGGACGAGGTGGCGACACTGAATCAGCTCATCCAGCAGGACCTGGAGCCGGATCCCGGTGGCGGCGGGCTGAAAATCCGCGAGGGTGTGGCTGAGAACCGGCGCGTCTCCGTCGAGGACCCGGAGATGCGCCACGGCCGCAAGAGCAAGACCAAACGCTTCAACGGCTTCAAGCGCCACATCGCGACGGACCTGGACTCGGGCCTCATCCTCTCCGGTGCCATCACTCCTGCCAACTGGCCGGAGGATGAAGCGGCTCCTTCCTTGGCCGAGGACATCACTCGCCAGGGCCTCGAGATCGACGAGCTCTTCATCGACCGTGGCTACGTGAAGGCCGCACTCGTCGACGAGGTCCTCGGTCGCGGGGGCGACATCATCTGCCGCCCCTGGATCCCGAGGAGCAAGGGAACCTTCACCAAGGCCGCCTTCAAGATCAACATGCGCGACCTCACCATCACCTGTCCGGCAGGTGAGACGGAGCAGATCGTCTTCGGCACGGTCACCGAGTTCGACCCCGAGGCCTGCGACCACTGCGAGTTGCGCCCGAAGTGCACGGCCGCCACCCATGGGACCGGGCGAACCGTCACCATCGCCGAAGACGAGCGGCTGCAGCACCGCCTCCGCAAGCTCCTCGCAACACCGAGCGGGCGAGCCCGCCTTCGCCAGCGCGTCGGTGTCGAGCACCGGCTCGCGCACCTCGCTCGCCGCCAGGGTCGCCGCGCTCGCTACCGCGGAGTCCGGAAGAATCTCTTCGACCTACGACGCGCCTCGGCCATCCAGAACCTGGAAGCCATCCAGCGCAAGGTGGCGTGATGAGATCCCTTTCAATGTATTCGGCGTTCTAGGAGGGCCCCTGCGCGCCTTGATCGGAATCGTCCGGAAGGAGCTGTCCGTCTACTTCACCACGCCGGTGGCCTGGGTGGTGCTCATGGTGGTGGCGTTCTTCTCGGGCCAGTTCTTCACCGGCGCGCTCGAGGGCTGGCGCTTCCTCGCCACCCGGGCGCTGCAGCTGCAGTCGAGCGGCGTGCTCGATCGCATGAACCTCACCGACATGGTGGTGGCACGACTTTTCGGATCCGTGGCCCTCTTCCTGCTCATCACCGCGCCCTT
The DNA here is from genome assembly GCA_963754915.1 of uncultured delta proteobacterium. Classification (GTDB taxonomy): domain Bacteria; phylum Myxococcota; class Myxococcia; order Myxococcales; family Anaeromyxobacteraceae; genus DATJZG01. The sequence continues at coordinate 63,363 of CAVWHZ010000008.1, forward strand.
CCTCTCCATGCGCCTCATCGCCGAGGAGAAGCGCTCGTCCACCTTCGAGTTGCTCCTGACGACGCCGGCCCGCCCTGCCGAGATCGTGATCGGGAAGTACCTCGCCTCGCTGGTGGTGCTGGTCCTGGCCCTGTGCATCGTCGCCGCCTACCCTGCTCTTCTCGCGTTCGCCGGCAGGGGGGTCGAGGGAGGCGGCGCCCTGGAGTGGCCGACGGTGGCGACCGGGCTTCTCGGCCTCTTCCTGCTCGGCGCCATGGCGCTAGCCGTGGGCCTGTTCTTCTCGGCCATCACCGACACACCGGTAGTGGCCGCGCTGCTCTCCCTGCTCGTCCTGCTCGGGCTGTGGGTCTCGACCATCTTCACCATCGGGGCCGACGGGCCAGTCCGGGACCTGGCCGGGGCCCTGTCGGCCTCGGAGCACCTCGGACCGTTCCTGCAAGGGCGCATCGTCCTCGCCGACGTGCTCTATTACCTCTCCCTCGCCGCCCTGGGCCTGTTTCTCGCGGACCGGGCCGTCGAGGGCCATCGCTGGGCCTGACCCATGCGCCGCGCGCTCCTCGCCCGCATCCTCTCGGTCGTCGGCGTGGTCGTGCTGGCGAGCACGCTCGTCACCTTCCTCTTCGGAAGCGTGCAGCTCGTGCTCGTGAAGGCGGGGGCCGGCCTGGCCGCGCTGGTCGTCGGCCTGGCGCTCTCCGAGAGACGCGGCGTGAAGCGGTTCTTCACGGGCCGCGCCGCCCACTTCGGGATCTTCACGGTCGCGTCCGCGCTCCTGCTCGCCGGGACCCTCGCGGCGGCGAACTGGATGGCCCACCGCAGGCCGGCGAGCTGGGACTTCACCCGCAACCGCATCCACACCCTCTCGTCGGACACCACCCGAACCGTGGCGAGCCTGGCGGGCGACGTGACGGTGCTCGCGTTCTACCGGCAGGACGAGCCGGCCTACGGCGGCGCCGAGGCGCTCCTCCGCCGCTACGCCGCGCTCTCCGGCCGCTTCTCCTACCGGATGGTGGATCCCTACCGGAACCCGGAGCTGGTGAAGCGGCACGGCATCTCCGACACCGGCCCGCGCGTAGCGGCGATCTCCGGGCGCAGAGGAGATCCGGCTGAAGGACCTCGACGAGGAGTCGCTCACGAATGCCCTCGTGCGCCTCACCCACCCCGGGAGGCGTCGCGTCTACTTCACGGAGGGCCACGGCGAGCCGTCGCCTGACGACGCCTCCCGCCAGGGTTACTCGATCGCTGCCAAGGCGCTCGAGGCGGAGAACATCGAGGTGGAGAGGCTCTCGCTCGCCCAGACCGGGGACGTCCCGGCGGGCGCGGCCGCCGTGCTCGTCGCCGGGGCGCGCAGGGCATTCCTCGACCCCGAGGTCGCGGCCCTGCGTCGCTACCTCGACCGCGGGGGACACGTCGGCATCTTCCTCGAACCGGAGGTGAACGCCGGGCTCGACGCCCTGCTCAAGGACATGGGGATCGAGGCCGACGAGGACATGGTGGTCGACCCCAACCCGCTCTCGCGCCTCGCCGGCGGATCACCGGTGACTCCCATCCTCCGCCCCTCCGCGGCGCACCCGGTGAGCGCAGCGCTCGTGGACATCGGGGTGGTGTTCCCGACCGCCCGCTCGCTCGTGGCCCTCACCGGCGCGCGAGCCCATCCGGTCCCCATCGCGCTCAGCGCCCAGACGGCTTGGGGCGAGACCGACATCAAGGGTCTCTTCACGACGGGCGCGAAGCAGGACGAGGGCGAGAAGGTCGGCCCCCTGCCGCTCGCCATGGCCGTGCAGTGGCCGGTGGAGGGCTCCCCCCGCCGGGAGGCCCGAGCCATCGTCGCCGGCGACTCGGACTTCTTCACGAACGGCTACCAGCATCTGCTCGGAAACCTCGACTTCTTCCTCTCGGCCGCGAACTGGCTCGCGGAGAGGGACGACCGTCTCGTGATCCGCCCGCGCGGACGAGAGGCCTCCCGCCTCTTCCTCAGCGAGGGGCAGGTGGCCGTGCTCAAGTTCGTCGCCATCGACGTCATCCCGGTGACGCTTCTCGTCGCGGGACTCGCCGTGTGGGTCGCGCGGAGGTCTCGGTGAAGGCCCGGTCCCGGGTCGCGCTCGGCGCCCTCGGGCTCTCCGCCGCCGCGGCCGGCGTCGTCGCCTGGGCCTACCTGTCCGTGGAGCGGCCCGCTCGTGCAGAGCGAGCAAGGCGCGCGGGGGAGGAGCGGGTGCTCCCCTTCGAACCCGGGGAGGCCCGCGAGGTCCGCGTCGACGCCGGGGGCGGCTCGTTCCGACTCTTCCGCAGCGGCGGCGGCTGGACCGTTGCGGACCCGCGGGAGGCCCCCGCCGATCCGGCCGCCGTGGCCGCCTTCCTCGAGCGCCTCTCCTCCGTCCGGCGGACGAGCGCCCTCGACGCCCGCGACCGCGGGCTCCGGGAGTTCGGGCTCGAGCCGCCGCGGGCGCGGGTGGTGGTCGAGCTCCGGGGCGGGAGAACCATCTCGCTCGACATCGGCGCGGACAACCCCTTCGACCGAACGCTGTTCGCGCGAGCCGGGGGACCCGTGCTCGTGCTGCCCGGCAGCGCCCGGGTGGCGCTGGGGGCGGACGCGGCCTCTCTCCGGCAGGCGCCTACCCCCGACGGGGGCAACGGAGGTTGATCTCCGGGGCGCCTCCCCTTATTCTCTCCCGCCCAGTCCCAGGCTCACCCATGCGAGAGGGGCCCGCCAGTCCGGCGCGAGCCCCAGTTCGAGGAAGGTCCGAAGATGGCACGCGTCACCGTGGAAGACTGCCTCCCGATGGTCGAGAACCGCTTCGCGCTCGTCCTGCTCGCGACCAAGCGCACCCGACAGCTCATGGCTGGGGCGCGGCCGCTGCTCGCGGCAAGCAAGAACAAGCCGACCGTGCAGTCGCTGCGCGAGATCGCCACCGGGAAGGTCCGCTTCGATCGGTCGGTCCGCGACGCGCTCGCCGGCAAGTTCGACCGGGAAAAGCCGTCGGTGGCCGCCGGGCAGACCCGGACCCTGAAGTAGGTCGCCGGCCCCCGCCGCAACGACGAGGGCGCCCCCCGGGGGGCGCCCTTCTCTTTTCCTGGCAAGGGTCTTTCCCGCGACCCCGAGCCGTCCCTAGGCGCGCGACCCGAGGTAGCCGAGCTTCTCGCCCGCTCCCCGCCGGTAGGTGGCGCGAAGCTCCCGGAAGAGGCCGTCGGCGTCGGCGCGCGACACGAAGCGCAGCTCCAGCCAGCGCGCGTACCCGGCGGCGAGGCCGTTCGCGGTCCGGTAGCGGTGGAGCTCGGCGGGGTCGAGGTGGGCGTGGTAGCGAATGCGCTGGAAGAGGCGGCGGCGCAGGGCGGTCGACAGCCGCCGCAGCCCCCGCCGCCAGAGGTGGAGCACGAGCAGCGCGAACTTGTCGACCTCGGCCTGCACCTCGAGCTCGAGCAGCGAGACCGGCCGGTCGGCCTCCGCGCGGGTGGCGAGGTACACGAAGTGCGAGACGCCCTCGGCGACGCAGGAAACCCCGTCGAGGTGGCGGCGCGAGAAGAGCCGCGCCCGGCGCCGGTGGGGAGCGGCGGCCGCCGCCTCGGCCATGACCCCGTCGTCGAGGAAGAGGCCCACGTCGATGCCGTCTTGCGCCCCGACCAAGACGAGCTCCTCCTGGGCCCTGGGCTCGGCCCCGGCCGCGCGGACCCGCTCGCGGTCCACGAGGAATCGCTGCACGCGAGGGGCGTGTACGCCGTAGATGGACTCGATCTCGTCCTGCAGGAAGGCCACCGTCGCCGCGGCCTCCGCTGCGGCCTGGGCGGGCAGCGCCATCGCTCGCTCCCGGCCTAGTTCACAACCCGGGAGCCCGGGCCGCCGAAGAGGGCCACGCCGCGCGCCCGAAGCTGCTCCGCCACCCGCTCGGAGCCCGTGTGGAGGAAGCGCTCGTAGAGACGCACCAGGCCCCGGTTGGAGCGCAGGTCCTGCATCTCGGCGATCTCCGCGAAGAGGTCCACGAACTCCCCGAAGCGCTCGGCGAGCTCGCCGAAGGTCTCCGGGGCCCCGGCCGGGCCCCGAGAGGTCGAGAGCGCGTCATAGGCGCGCTCGCCCATGGCGATGTAGTAGTCGAGGTCTACCGAGGAGCGGGCGAGCGAGTCGCCGAAGAAGCCCGACACGAAGAGCGACGTGTCCCCGAGCCGGCGAAGCCCCTCGTAGCGACGTGTGCGACCCTCGGAGAGCGCGCGCAGCAGCAGGAGCGCGAGCGGTTGCTCCTCGGGCGTGCCGTCGGGACCCTCGCAATAGAGCTTGTCGCGCTCGAGGAACTTCGCGAGCAGGCTCACGAGGTAGTACTCGGTGAGCGCCTGGACCTTGAGGCGGCGGTGGGTGAGCGCCCCGGTCACGAGCTCGCGAAAGAACTCGTGCGGGGTCTGCCCGAGGACAAGGGGGCCTGGCTCGATTTCCGTCATGGCGATCCACCTCCCGGGCCGGGCAACTCGCCCGGTTTCAATTCTTCTGTTGTCCCAAGCGCTTCTACGCCTCTACCCAGAAGGGTACCGCCTGGGGGGAGCGGATTCAAATGCCTGGAATCACTCAGACACTTCTCCGCCGGGGCTGGCACTCGCCACTGGTCAGCACTCAAGAAGGCGCGAGTGCTAGGAAATAGGCGAAATCGGGGCTCATTCCATGCTGTTAGGAATGTGGCCGGGCGGCTTGACAGTCGGAGGCGGCTGATTAAGCTTCCAAAGCCTTTGGCAGTCCATGAGTTCGACTGCTAAGGCCCAAGACAACTCGCTACCCAGCGCGCCCCACGTCGGGCGCACCACGTGAAGAACCCCAAAGGAGGTATGCGTATGAAGATCCGTCCCCTTCAGGACCGCGTCATCGTCAAGCGTGTCGAGGAAGAGGAGAAGACCAAGGGCGGCATCATCATCCCCGACTCGGCGAAAGAGAAGCCGATCGAGGGCAAGGTGATCGCTGCCGGCAACGGCAAGCTCGGCGAGGACGGCAAGGTCCACCCCCTCGACGTCAAGGCGGGCGACCGGATCCTGTTCTCCAAGTACGCGGGCACCGAGGTCAAGATCGACGGGGAGGAGCACCTCATCCTCCGCGAAGACGACATCCTCGGCGTCATCGAGAAGTAACCGCACTCACGAAAGGAGCTACCAAACATGGCTGCCAAGCAGATCGTCTTCGACCAGATCGCCCGCGATGCAATCCTCCGCGGCGTGAACGTACTGGCCGACGCCGTCAAGGTGACGCTCGGGCCCAAGGGGCGCAACGTCGTCATCGAGAAGAGCTTCGGCTCTCCCACCATCACCAAGGACGGCGTCACCGTCGCCAAGGAGATCGAGCTCGAGAACAGGCTCGAGAACATGGGGGCGCAGATGGTGAAGGAGGTCGCCTCCAAGACCTCCGACGTCGCCGGCGACGGCACGACCACCGCCACCGTCCTCGCCCAGGCCATCTACCGCGAGGGCGCCAAGCTCGTGGCGGCCGGCCACAACCCGATGGAGATCAAGCGCGGCATCGACAAGGCCGTCGAGACCGTCGTGGTCGACCTGAAGAAGCTCTCGAAGGCCACCGCCAGCCAGAAGGAGATCGCCCAGGTCGGCATCATCTCGGCCAACGGCGACGAGACCATCGGCAACATCATCGCCGAGGCGATGGAGAAGGTCGGCAAGGAGGGCGTCATCACCGTCGAGGAGGCCAAAGGCCTCGACACGACGCTCGAGGTGGTCGAAGGCATGCAGTTCGACCGCGGCTACCTGTCGCCCTACTTCGTCACCGACGCGGAGGCGATGGAGGCAGAGCTGGAGGACGTCTACGTCCTCATCAACGAGAAGAAGATCTCCAACATGAAGGACCTCCTGCCGCTGCTCGAGCAGGTGGCCCGCGGCGGCAAGCCGCTTCTCATCATCGCCGAGGACGTCGAGGGCGAGGCTCTCGCCACCCTGGTGGTGAACAAGCTGCGCGGCACGCTCCACGTCTGCGCCGTCAAGGCCCCGGGCTTCGGCGACCGCCGCAAGGCCATGCTCGAGGACATCGCCACCCTCACCGGCGGCAAGATGATCGCCGAGGAGCTGGGCCTCAAGCTCGAGCAGGTGACGCTCAAGGACCTCGGCCGCGCCAAGCGCATCGTCGATCGACAAGGACAACACCACCATCGTCGACGGCGCCGGCAAGAAGGACGACATCGAGGCCCGCGTCAAGACGATCCGCGCGCAGATCGAGGAAACCACCAGCGACTACGACCGCGAGAAGCTCCAGGAGCGGCTCGCCAAGCTGGTCGGCGGCGTCGCCGTCATCAACGTCGGCGCGGCCACCGAGACCGAGATGAAGGAGAAGAAGGCCCGCGTCGAGGACGCGCTCCACGCGACCCGCGCCGCGGTCGAGGAGGGCATCGTCCCCGGCGGCGGCGTGGCCTACCTGCGCTGCCTCAAGTCGCTCGAGAAGCTGAAGGTCGACGGACGGCGAGAAGTTCGGCGTCCAGATCGTCCGCCGCGCCCTCGAGGAGCCGCTGCGCCAGATCGCCGAGAACGGCGGCCTGGAAGGCTCGATCGTCGTGAACCGGGTCAAGGAGTCGAAGGAGACGAACTTCGGCTTCAACGCCGCCACCGGCGACTACGAGGACCTGGTGAAGGCCGGCGTCATCGACCCGACCAAGGTCTCGCGCACGGCGCTCCAGAACGCCGCGTCCGTGGCCTCCCTCATGCTGACCACCGAGGCGCTCATCGCCGACAAGCCCCGGGAGAAGGACGAGGGCGGCGGTGGCCCGCCGCCGGGCATGGGCGGAATGGGCGGAATGGGGATGTAGCGAAAGCTTCGCACCGATCACCGAGGGCCACCGGCGACGAGCCGGTGGCCCTCTCCTTTTGCGGCCAGGGCGGCGACGGGATGCGCCCCGGCGCCGCGGCGTCGTATGATTGGCCGCCCCGTGAACCGCAGAGCCGTCGCCCTCGCCATCGCCTCCCTGGCCTCCTGCTCCGGGAAGCCCGCGGTGCGGGTGGATCGGCCCCTCGACGGGCCCATCACCGCGCGGGTCGCGGCGGTGTACCCGTACGCCTTCCGCTGGGACGAGCCCGCCATCCGCAGCTACCAGAAGTCGATGGACATGGTGCTCCTGCTCTCGTCGAAGGGCCGCCTGCTCCTGTTCGGACCGGACGAGTTCGAGGTGCTTCGACCGGGCGACCCAGACCCCCGGGTGGCCACCGACCTCGCCAAGGTCCTCGCGGTCCGGGGCCTCGACACGCGCGGCTACCTCGTCTTCCGGGGTTGGGCGGAGCGTCGAGTGGCGCGGGCCTCTGCCGTCGTCGAGGGCAAGGGCCGCACCGAGACGGCCTCGACCGAGGACGTGACCTACGTGGCCCACCTCGCCGTGATCGACGGCGGGACGGGCGGGACCCTCCTCGAGCTATCGGCGGTGGCACCCGCAATTCCCCAGGAGGAGCGACCCGAGTACGACCCCATGCCGGAGCTCACAGCGCTGAACCGGCGGCTCGTGGAGGCCGCCTGGGCGGAGATCGAGCCGCGCCTCACCACGGCCCCGCTCCTCGCCCCTCCGCTCGAGGTGCGCTGGCTGCCGGCCACCGCCATGGAGTACGGGCCCCTGGGGAAGCGGAGCCTCCGGGAGAGCATGCTGTTCATGGACCCGCTCCAGGCCAACATGGAGCGGCTGTCCGTGTACCAGTACTTCGACCCCGAGGCTACGCCGCGCCTCCTGCACGACGAGCTGCGACTGCCCGGCGGCCTGTACGTCCGCGACGTCCAGGGTGCCCTAAGGGACTACCTGCAGAAGGGGGATGTCATCACCTTCGTGAACGGCGAGATGGTCCTCGGCCCCCAGGTGCTGCAGCGGGCGCTCAACCTCTCTAAGGACCAGCTGCTGCAGCTGAAGGTGACCCGGGGGACGGCGCGCCTGGAGCTGAAGGTCACCCTCCACTGACGCGCGGCGAGACGCCGGGGAAGAGCGCCCCGGCGAGGTTCCCGAGGAACCCCAGCACCGGCTCCGGGAAGACGAGCAGGAGGCACACGACCGCCCAGCCGACCGCGATGGCGATGGCCCGGGGGTGGCGAGCCCGCGTCAGGTCGGCCGCCAGGACGTAGGAGCCGTACGTCAGCACGGTGAAGATGCCGCCGGCGAGCAGCGCCGCCGGCCCCGGGAAACCGTAGAACCCGAGCGAGACTGCCACGCCCGCGAACCCGGCGGCGTTCAGCACGTCGCGCCCGTTGCTCGCCCACCACGCCCGGTGCTCGTCGCGGCGGAGCCGCTGACCGAGCTCCTGCAGCAGCACGAGCAACGCAGCGGCCCCGAGCGCGGCCGCGACCGCCAGGCCGCGCGGGAGCCCCCTCGCCGGCAGGAGTTCGAATCCCCGCACGCGAAGGATGGTAGCGCCCCGCGCACGGTCCGTCACCCCGGTCCCGCTCAGTCCGGCTCGAGCGCACCATGACCGACGGCCTGGTTTCGTGGTTTCCTCGCCCGTCCATGCTCGCCGCCCTCGCCCTGGCCCTCGCCACTGCCTCCGCCCCTGCCGCCGCCGAGGGGGCCGTCTCTCTCCCCGCGCCGATCCCGGTCTTCAACTCCGGATTCGAGGACGCGGGAGACGCCCCGGCGGGGTGGACCGCCTCGGGCACGGTCCGCGCCTCGGTCACCGAGGCCTCGCCGCCCTCGGGCCGGCGCGCCCTCCTCCTCGAGGCACCCGCCGGCGGAGGCGAAGGCACCGTCCTCTCGTCTCCGGTTCGCCTCGAGGTCGGCAAGCTGTACCGCCTCTCCGCGCAGGCGCGCACCCGTGGCGTCCACGCCGATCCCGTGGCGCGCTACCCGTCGGCGCTCGGCGCCTGCATTGGGATGAAGAGCTTCCCCTTCACCAACTGCTCCCCGTCGCTCGCCGGAGACCACGAGGCCCGGCTGGAGGTGCTCTTCTTCGCGGTCGCCGCCCAGGACCGGGTGGCGCTCCACCTGGGGCGAAACGGCCGCGCCACTGGGAGTGCGGTTTTCGACGACGTGCGGCTCGACCGCGTCGACGACGTCACCGCCTACGCCCGCTCTCGCAGGTGCGCTGGGCCGGAAGCGGATTCCGCTTCGACGACGGCGGGTGGATCTTCGTGCACGTGGAGGGCGCGCCCTACCCGCGCGGCCGCGATTACGGCGAGCTCGTCGCCCCCGATCTCGCCCGGTACCTGGAGAAGCTCGCGGTCCTGCAGGACAAGACGGACCCGGAGAAGGGCTGGGATGGGCTGCGCCGCCTCGCAGACGCCCTCATGCTCCGCAAGTACGAGGTGGAATTCCTCGAGGAGATGAAGGGCATCGCCGACGGTGCCACCAAAGGCGGCGCTCGATGGAAAGGGCGCGACATCGATCTGCTCGACGTCGTGACGCTGAACAGCGCCGTCGACCTGGGCCAGCTCGACGAGGCGAGCCGGGTGACGCCTCACCCGCTGAGCGGCAGGAGCTTCCTGCGCGCCGAGGATGAGGCCGATCCGGCCGTCACCGTGAAGGATCGCTGCTCGTCTTTCGTGGCGACGAAGACCGCCACCGTCGACGGGCGCTTCGTGATGGGCCAGCTCTTCATGTGGAACGGCTACACCGGGGTGCACTGGGACGTCATCGTCGACGTCGTCCCGCAGCGGGGCGAGAGGCTCGTCTTCCAGACCTTCCCGGGCGGCATTCACTGGTACATGAACGCCGCTGGCATGGTCGTCGCCGAGACGACCGTCGGGCAAACGCCGTTCCGGGCCGAGGGCACCCCGCAGTCGAACCGGGCTCGGAGGGCGGCCCAGTACGGAACGTCCATCGACGAGGTCTCGCGCATCCTCCGGGAAAACGGCAACGGCCTCTACACCAACGACTGGACCATCGCAGACGCCAAGACCGACGAGGCGGCCGACCTCCTGCTCGGCACGGCCGCGTCGCGGCTGTGGCGAACCGGATCGCCTGGCCACGTGTTCGACACACCCGGCGGTCTCGCCGACTTCGTTTGGGCCAACAACAACACCCGGGATCCGGCCGTGCGCCGCGAGTACGCGGTGGCCACGGACGACGGGCCGGCCGACATGGCGTTCGGGGCGTGGAACCGGGACGTCGCCTTCTGGAGGTTCTACGAGCAGTACGGCAAGGGCCACATCGACCTGGAGGCCGGCGTGCGGCTCCTCGCCAGCTCGCCGGTCAACCGCCCGCACGCCTGCGACGGGAAGCTCACCACCGGCGAAATGGCCGAGAAGATGCTCTTCCTCGCCCACTACGGCAAGACGACGCTCCGAGAGAAGTGGCCGGGCGGCCGCTGGATCCCGGACCTCCCGGGTGCCATTCCCCACCTGACGCTCGGCTACACCACCTTCAGCCCCGTCGTGCTCGCCGACGGGCTCAGGAGGGCGAGGGCCGCCGCGACCGCGGAGCCGCCGCCGGCCAAGCCCGACGTCGTCGCGATCGAGGCCGAGCTGAAGTTCGACCATAAGCTCCTCTGGAAGGGCACGCTCGTCCCCGAATCCGACGCCGACAACTGGCTCTCGAGCGGATCGGCCGCCTACCACGCTCTCTTGCGCAAGCTGCCGGAGGACCCGGCCCGGGCGCTCGAGTCGCTTCGCGCCGGCCTCTCCGACCTCGACCTCCGGCACGCGTGGCTCGCCAGCCGGGAACCGCTTCTGCCGCCGCTCTCGACGCGGTCTGCCTACGATCGGTACGGGCCCTATGCCGTCCCGCGCATTCGCGGAACCTTCGCGCTGCACCAGCTCCGCCTGGCCCTCGGCAACTCCGCCTTCTCGAAGGTGATGGCTGCCGCCCACGATCGGTTCGGGAGCGACCCCGTGTCCACGGAGCGGTTCCTGGCCCTCGCTTCCGAGGTCGCAGGTCAGGACGTGCGCCCCATCGCGCGGCCCTGGCTCGACCGGGCCGACGTGCCCGACCCCCGGGTGGAAGTCACCGTCGGCCGGGCCGGGGGGGCCTGGGAGGTCAAGCTCTCGGTGACGCAGGCCGGCGTCCCCTGGCGCTATTCAGCCACGGTGGCCCTGCAGGGCCCGAAGAGCACTCGCTACGAGCAGGTCCAGGTCTCCCGGCGGGAGCAGGTCTTCGCCTTCAGGTGTCCCGAGAAACCCACCCACGTCCTCTTCAACGCCACTGCGGACATACCGGTGGCCCGCGACAACATCTACACGGTGGGGAGCATGGTCGACGAGTTCGACCGACTCGCATGGGTCTGGGGCACCTCTCGCCAGGTGGAGGCGAACCGGACGCTCGCGTTGCTGTGGCGCGACGTCGTGGCCGATGCCTTCGTGGAGGTCCTGCCACCGGTAATTCCCGATGCCGAGATCTCCGACGCGGACCTCGCGAGCCACGACTTGGTGGTGATGGGCGGACCCGCCGACAACGCACTTTCCGCGCGCATGGCTGCTGCGTGGAACCTGCCGTTGGAAGCGGGAAAGGGATCCTTCCGGTGGCGCGGCCGGACCTACGATCGGCCCGACGACGGCTTGTCGGTGGCGATCCCCAACCCCTGGAACCCGGCGCGCGCCGCGTACCTGTTCCTCGCCAACTCGAAGGTTGAGCTGTGGCGAATGGTCCGCGCCTACCAGAAGGGATTGCCGAGCTACGCGGTGTGGCGCGAGGGCGCGGTGGCGTCCCGCGGCTACCTGGGCGCGGATCGGCTCGACGTGACGGTCCCCTGAGACGGGGCAGCCCCCCTTTTTCCCACGGTTGACCCTCGACGCAGATGCCTACCCTTTCGATCGGGGAGTGAAAGAACCGCGTCGGGGGGAAGATGTCGTCGCTCGCAACGATAGCGTTGGCCACCGGCCTGGCAGCGATGCAGCTGCCCCTGTACGACACCGTCATCCTCTCCAATGGAGGCGTGCTCCGCGGCACGGTCGTCGAGGACGTGCCCGGCGCGGACGTGGTCATCCAGATGCCGGATGGCACACTCCGGAAGCTCCCTCGCGCCGAGGTGCTGCGCGTGGATTACGCGCCGCCACCGGGCCCACCGCCACCGGGCCCACCGCCACCGGGCCCACCGCCGCCGGGCCCGCCGCCACCGGAACCTCCAGGAGAATCTCCACCATTCCTTGAGCCGGTGGTTCGCCCGCCCTTCGCTCTCTGGCAACTCGCCATGGACATCTTCGCCGCGATCCCGTTCGGGTCCCTCGCCGGGGGCGTTCCGCTCTCGAGCATCGTGAGCCCCGAGTTCGCCGTCACGCTCGAAGCCGCATACCGCCCCATCGCTCCTTTGGAGGTCGGGGTGTACCTGCGACTGTCGGGGGGAGGCGCCAAGCCGCCGGTCAACTCCTGGTGCCTCGCCGCGGGTGGCAGCTGCGACGCCCTCGGGCTCGGCGTCGGTCTTTTCCCGCGCTGGAGCTTCATCCCGCAAGGCGAGCTGAATCCGTGGCTGTCGGTGAGCGGCGGCTACGAGCTGCTCAGCGTCTTGAACGACTTCAACGCCGAAATCGACTACTCGGGATGGGAGGTTGGCGCGTCGGCCGGCCTCGATTGGCGCCATGATCCCGACATCGGGGTGGGGGTCTTCGTGGGCGTGGGCCTCGGCGCGTACACCTCGGTAGCGGTCACGGGGGCGCCTGCCTCTGTCGCCGGGGCACCCGCGATTCCCTGGGGCAACGTCGCCCTTCACGGCTGGGCCAACATCGGCCTCCGCGTCGTGCTCTGGCCGTAGCTACGCCCGCCGGGCCGGTCCGCCGCGCCCGACGAAGCGCCTGAAACCGGCCACTTCGCAGAGCCGAGGGCAGCGTACAGCGTGGTGCAACAAGCAGATCTGCGGGGATCCTCGCGCAGGCCGCAGCAGACAACGAGGGGCTTGCAAGCGCGACCTGGCCGCGTGCGCCCATCTCGCCATCACGGCGCCCCGAGCGTGAAAGCCCGATTAGGCGTATGCTCTCGCGATGCGCGACGAGCTCGTCATCGACATGCGTCTCACCCAGTTGATGGCGCTCGACGCCAACCTCTCCGACGTCCGGAGGGCCCTGGTGCGCGCGGCCCGCATCCGCTCCGTCTTCGCAGGCGAGGTCCGCGCGCTGCTGGCACAGGTCGACGATCTGGAGCGCCGGGTGATGACCGAGGTCATCGGGTAGCGCCCGCCCCCCGGGGAGCGTTCGGGTCTCGGCGGGCTACGGGTTCATCTCGTAGGCATCGCTCAGGGCGAGGACGCTGTTCCAAACCCGTCCGTGACGGGCGAGGTCGGAGGCGGGCTTGCGGATCATCCTCACCGCGTACGCCATCTGAGCCGGCGTCGACGCTGGCTTGGCGTGGAGGTCGAGCGCGTGGCGTGAGAAGTCGCGGACGAGGACGTCGAAGATCTGGTCAACGCAGTCCGCGTCGACGTCGCCGGACTGTATCCGAGCCCCCTCGAGAACCAGCTGGGCGTAGACGACCAGGGTGAAGATCTCGCCCACCGCGAGCAGGAAGTCGACGTCCTTCGCCTGCTCCTCGGTCGGGGTCGCGCGGGCGAGCATCTCCCGGAAGACGCCCATCTGCTCCCGGAAGACGGCCACGTTCGGCTGGCCCCAGGCTGCGAAGATCGGCGTGGGATCTTGGAAGCGGATCCTCGAGAGCCCGCGCGCGGGCCCCTGGTCCCAGAGGAACGCGTCGTCCGCAGCATCGTCACGGCGCGGCACATCGGGGTAGGCCCCCGGATCGAAGAAGTAGTTCTTCATGAACTTCACGATCAGCGCGATGTTGACGTGGACGGTGCCCTCTAGCTTCGGCAGGGCCCGGATGTCGCGGGTCGCCATCTCGAAGTAGGTGTCCTTCTCGAAGCCCTTGGCGGCGATGACGTCCCAGAGGAGGTCGATCACCTTCTCCCCCTCGGTGGTCACCTTCATCTTCACTGTGGGGTTGAAGAGCAGGTAGCGGCGGTCCTCCCGCGAGGCCGATCGGAAGTAGTCCGACGCGCGCAGCGCGAAGAGCTTCATGGCGACGAGGCGCGCGTACGCGTCCGTGAGCATCCGGCGAACGTGCGGAAAGTCGGTGACCGCCATGCCGTAGAGGCGCCGGTGCGCGGCGTGCCGGATCGCCTCGTAGAACGCGTGGGTGGCGATGCCGATGGACGCCCAGCCGAGGTTGTACTTTCCGATGTTGACGGTGTTGAGCGCCGCGTCCCAGGCCGTCGGGCCTCGGAGCAGAACGTCGGCTTCGCCGACCGCGTAGTCTCTCAGCACGAACTCCGCCACGTAGGACTGGCTTGCCACGACGTTTTTCACGAGGTGGTATTCCGGGCGCCTCGGGTCCACGGTGAAGAAAGCGTAGTCTCCCGAGCCGGCGACCTTGCCGAATACCGACAGGAGCGCCGCCTCGTTGCCATTGCCGATGTAGTACTTGTCGCCACGTGCCGTGTAACCGCCGCCCGCAACCGGCGCGAGTTCCATGTCTGTTGAGTAGATGTCGGCCCCGTGCTCCTTCTCCGACAGGCCGAAGCCGAATATCCCCCCTCCGTCGAGGAGCTGGGCGGCCTTGCGCTTCAGGGCCTCGTTGCCGCTCATCCAGATCGGACCGAGCCCCAGGATCGAGACCTGCCAGGTGTACCAGTACGGCAACCCGTAGAAGCCGAGCACCTCGTTCAGCTCGCAGTTCCGCCAGGTGTCCCAGCGGGTCTTGCCGGCTCCGAGGGTCGCCGGCGTCAGGAAGGTCGCGAAGAGCTTCTCCCGCTTCTGGAAGGCGAGGAAGTCGGCGTACCACACGCGCTCGATGTCGTCGGCGCGGAGTCGCGCCTTCCCCTTGTTCTCGAAGAAGTCGATGGTCTTCCGCACGAGCGCATCCGAGCGATCGTCGCGGTAGCGGGGGCCGCGTCTCTTCGGGTCGAGGAGGATCATGGCCAGTCTCCTTGCGTGCGCCGATACGAGACCACGTCTCGCTTCCGCGCGAAACCCTCTCGAAGGGCCCCCGCGAGGGCACGCCACCCGCGCTGTGCCGGAGGGCTAGCGAGGTCCTGCAAAGGCCGCACTTCCCGGAGATGGCCCAGGTTCGCTCACGCGAGGGAATGGAGCCTTCGGTGGCCGCGTGCACGCGTCACGGAGCGCGATCGCCGGTGGGCGACGTTGCGGGGTACCGGGCGGAAATGGACGGAGGGAGCGGCCACGGCCGAGCTCCCGCCTTGAACCGCGTTGACGCCCGGGCGCGGCTGGCGCAAGCATTTGCAGTCGGCATCCGCGGCCTTTTCGACCCGGACCGCCTCGGAGGTGTCAGGTGGCAGCGCAAGAACTCGAAGTCCTGGAGCGCATGCCGCCGGGCGAAGCGCACTCCACACCGCTGCTGTTCGTACACGGCGCCTGGCACGGCGCCTGGTGCTGGAACGACCACTTCCTGCCGTACTTCGCCGAGCACGGCTACCGCGCCTTCGCGCCGAGCCTGCGCGGGCATGGCGGGAGCGCGCCTCGCCCTCACCTTCGGACCGCCCGGATCGCCGACTACGTGTCGGACGTAGGGGAAGTGGCCGATGGCCTGGCCGCTCGCCTGGGCCGGCGCCCGGTGCTCATCGGCCACTCCATGGGTGGGCTCGTGGTCCAGAAGTGCATGGAAGAACAGGAGGCTCCTGCAGGCGTGCTCCTCGCCCCCGTACCCCCGGCCGGCGTCCTGCGCACCACACTATCCACGGCTCGACGCCATCCCCTCCGGTTCCTGCGGGCCAACGCGACGTGGAGCCTCTTGCCCATGGTCGGGACTCCCGCGCTCACCCGGGAGTCGTTCTTCTCACCGGACGTGCCCGACGCGGAGATCGAGCGCCACTTTTCCCGGATCCAGGACGAGTCGTACCTCGCGTTCCTCGACATGCTGGCGCTGGCCTTGCCCCGGCCGCAGAAGATCCGTGCACCGGTCCTGGTCCTCGGCGCCGAACGCGATGCCATCTTCACCACGGGCGAGGTCGCCGCGACGGCCCGGGCCTACCGGACCCAGGAGCAGATCTTCGCCGGCATGGCCCACGACATGATGCTCGAGCCGGGCTGGCGCGACGTGGCAGACGCCATCCTCGCCTGGCTGGGAGGTCGGGGACTCTGAGCAGTCGGTGGCGATCTCTCGCGCCGAACCCGAAATCGTGATGCGCCCCGCGGAGCCTCGCGTCAAGGGCGGGACGGGGTGAGCCACGCGGCCCGGCGACCGCAGGACCGTCCCTCGGGGCGCAAGGAGAGCGGAGCCGCTCTGGCGGCGGCACGCCGAGGATACTCACGGGGCGCTTGTTCCCGGTGCGTCAGGCGTGGGCCATTCACTTGAGAATCAATTGCTGCATCGATTGGTCGCCGAGCACGGTTCGTATCTGGTCCCGCGCAACGGCGGCGGCGTTGGCCTGCTGGCGGGGGCCGAATACCTTCTCGCTGATGGGATCGACCTTGGCGTTCAAGCCATCGAAGGCAGCCCAGTTCTTGTAAGTGACCTCCAGGTACAGATCCGGCTCGCTCGGCGTCGCGGGACGCGTCACGTAGACGCGGTAGTCGAGAGTCACGCCCGCCTTCTTCTGCGCCTCCATGAACTGCTTCCACGGACCTGCAAGCCAGGCCATGTACTCGTCGAAACCGCCAGGGGCAGTTCGGACCGACGTCACCACGACGACCGGGCCCTCGGTGTAAGGCCGGTCGGCTGCGGTTGCCATCCGGCTGAAACTCGCCATGGCGAGCACCGCGACAAGGGAAAGGGACCCGTAACTCTTCAGTCTCATCTTGATTGCCTTTCTGGGTTCTGCCCGGGAAGTGTTGCGTTTGCGGGGCGGAAGCCCCCGCCTGCCGCCGCTCGGCTAGCAGCAGCCTGGAGCGTGCCGGCGGTCAGCGGTGGCCACCTCCCCCGTGACCGCCCCCGCCCCCGCCCCCGCCCCCGAATCCACCCCGGGGAGCGGAGGAGCCCCCGCGCATCGGTGCGCCGTACCCCGGGTGAGTTGGGGCAGCGACTCCAGGTCGGGATGCGGGCGCTCCCCCGCGCGTCGGCGCGCTGTACGCCGTGTGAGCGGGCGCCTCCCCGGGCCGGGATGCGGAGTATCCACCCCGGGGCGGAGCCGGGTACCCGCGCGCGTATCCGTTCCATCGGCCGCCGTTCCAGTAACCGTGACCGCTCCAGCCCGTGTACCCGGGCCGGAAGCCGTACCAGTGACCGTAACCGTGACCCCACCACGCGAAGCGCGGTCCGTAGACGCCGAAGTAGGGCATCGGTCCCCACCCCCAGATCCAGGGCGCGATCACCCAGGACCATCCGACGGACGGATAGTAGACGTACATGTCCGGGGAGGTGCCGTCGGCAGGCACGAAGGTGTAGGCGTCGCCATACGGCATCCACACCCATCCGTATTGTGCGGTGTAGGTCCACTGCCCGGCCGGCGGCGTCGGCTGGCTAGACCCGGCGGGAGGGGCCGGGGTCTGAGGCGTCTGCTCGCTGAGGACGTCCGTTGATCCGGCCGGAGGAGGCGGCACGGTGGCAGGGGGAGGGGGCGGTGCGGTCGTCGGCGCTTCCGAGTTGGGCTGCACGGGCTGCTGCGTCTCGTCGCCTGCGTCGGCCTGTAGGGTCAAGTCCGCGTACGCCGGGAAGCACGCACAAGAAAACCCCAGTGCGGTCCACAGCGACAAGGCTCTGCCCGGCGTGTTCATCGCAACGAATTATAAGGCGCCTCCAGCATCCGTCCGTTGCCTTCCCGTCGCTCATACGGGTCCGGTGCCGAGAGGGTCACGAGTTGCAGCGACCACTCGTTCCGGTTGCCACACGTCGACGGAGGAGCGGGGCGCAGGACGCACCCAGACCTTGGAAGGCGGCGAGTTTGCGAATACGACCCTCGCGGGACTGGATTGCCATCCGCCACGTTCCCGGCCGTCGCGCCTTGCATGACGCAGCGCAGGTGAGGGCCAATGCCGACGGCAGGCCCTCGTCGCGAAGCAGACGATACCGTCTCCGCGCCAAACCCGGAGTTCTCTCCGACGGATCGGCCTGCTCGTGCAGTGCTCTCGCACGCTCTGGCACGAGCGATGCTCTTCGGAAAGATGCATGTTCCGCGATTTGCCACCCCGCGCCTGGCATGCGACCCGAGCCGACGCGGCCTGGCCGCCCACGCAGCGCCGACGCTCCGCCGGAACCTGTTCGTCTACGGGGGAATCTTGGCCCCTTCGCAGGAATCAGGGCCATCGACCTCGTGCTCGTCGGCCTGCACCTCGTTTGAGCGCCTGGAGGTCCCCCATGCTCCGTCACATCCGCGCAGCCGTCGTCGCGCTCTTCCTGCTCACCCTCGTCACCGGCGTCGCCTATCCGCTCATCGTCACGGGGATTGCCGCCGTGGCCTTCCCGAGGCAGGCCGGCGGGAGCCTCATCGTCCGCGACGGCAAGGTTGTGGGGTCTAGCCTCCTCGGCCAGCCTTTCGACGACCCCCGGTATTTCTGGGGAAGGCTCTCGGTCACTGCGCCGGCCGCGTACACCGCCTTCAACGGCGACAAGGCAACCGGGTCCACCGGCTCCAACCTCGGCCCGCTCAACCCGGCGCCGGTCGACGCCGCCAAGGCGCGCATCCGGGCGCTCCGGGACGCCGACCTCGCAATCGGCGTGAAGAACGCCGACCCGGTCCCGGTGGACCTCGTCACCTCGCCGGCGAACGGCCTCGACCCGCACGTGAGCCCCGCGGCGGCCGCCTTCCAGGCCGACCGCGTCGCGCATGTCCGAGGGATTCCGCGCGACCGGGTCTATGCCCTCATTGCCGCCCACACCGAGGGTCGCCGGTTCGGCATCTTCGGAGAGCCCCGGGTGAACGTCATCGAGCTCAACCTGGCGCTCGACGAGGTCGACCGCGGTGCTCCGCTCCCGGTACCGCCCCCCGCCTCCCAGTCCCCCACTGCGTCCACCTCGCGGTAGGCGCCCGGGAGGAAGCCATGCTTCCCATCGAGCCGTCGACGACCGCCCCCTTCGGCCCGTCGGCTTCCCCGGCGATGCAGGCGGTGCTCTCGACACTCGCGCAGGTCGCCGACCGGGACCTGCCGGTCCTCCTCCACGGGGAGGGCGGTTGCGGCAAGGGCAGGCTCGCCTTCCTCCTCCACGCTCAGTCCCACCGCCGGGCCGGTCCTTTCGTGCGCATCGACTGCGCGGACCTCTTCGACTCCTCCCATGCGCCGAAGGGCCGACGGGTAGCGGCAGGAGAGCAGCTGCTGCGGGCGCGGCTGCGCGAGGCGGCCAAGGGCACCCTTCTCCTTCGCGAGATCGGCGAGCTCCCCGGCAGGCTACAGGGTCTCCTCCTGCTGCACGTCCGGCCTCCGCGAACGAGAGCGGCAGCGCGCGCGCGGATCGTCGCGACCACCCACCGGGACCTCCAAGGCGATGTAGCGGCCGGCCGTTTCCTCGAGGACCTTCACTTCCGCCTTGGGGTCATCGACGTGGAAGTTCCGCCGCTGCGGCGGCGCCCCGAGGACATCCCGGCGTTGGCCCTTGAGTTCCTCGAGGGTTTCGCGCGCGCGGAGGGCCTCGCCACCCCCGAGTTGACCGACCTCGCGAGCCAGGCGCTCGTTTCCTATGCCTGGCCAGGCAACATCCGGGAACTGCGAAACGCGATGCAGCGCGGCCTCGTCCTCTGCCAGGATGCGCGCTTCGACCTCGACGCGCTTCCAAATCGGGTCTCGGCCGCCCTGGGCCGACCGCAGCCCTAAGCTCGGTAGTCGCGGACCGCTTCTGGCTCATCGCCGGCCCGCCTTCCCTTCCGGTGGAGACGCGCTTCGTCACCGGCGCCGATGTGGAGAGCACGGATCGGCCCTGCATCGAAGACGGGCGAGGGCTTGCTCGCTCGAGCGCGTGCCTGTCGTGGCGGGGCGTGGCCGGCGAGGAGGTCGCAGCGCAACACGCCCAAGGCGACACGGAAACCCCCGCCCGTCACTCGCATTCCGAAGCCGTGGAAGCGACCGGGAGGGCGTTTGTGAGCGGCAAACCTGCCCATGCCGCCTCCCCGGCACCTCGCATTTGCGGTACAAGCTCGCCTGCGCGCTGAGAACTTCGCTGCGGGCCAGCTCGAGGAAGGTACATGGGGAACGCGACCGCCAAGGTGAGGGTCACGACATGGTGAATCGCCTCGGCTGCGGCCTCGTTCTCATGGCGCTCTGCGCTTGCCGGTCGACGGCCCCGTACACCGTCCCGGCAGCAGCCGTCAACACGGCCGTCGCAGCGGGCGCTTCCGTATACGAGCGCTCGAAGGGCGGCTGCTACAGCACTTGCACGAACGGGACCGTGTGCAACACGCGAACTGGTTACTGCGTCTCCGCCTCTGAAGGGAACGTCTGCATCGAGGATGGGGCTGGGGGCATGCGCTGCGCGCCGATGGCCATCTTTGGCGAGGCCCCCTCTGAGGGTCTGCCAGGCACTGGGTTGATTGGGGTCTCCCCTGCGACCGGGACGGTCCCGCCGCCGCCATCCGAGTCTTCGCCCAGGCCGCCCTGACCCGTCCGCGTCCTCGACCATCGCCCGGAGGGCGTCCCATTTGCTAGACGCGGCCACGCGCAAGGGAGCGTCAGCCCTCCCGCCACGGTCGAAAGATCGCGACGCGATACGTGCGCTTTCGCCCACTCGCGAGGCGGATGGTCGATGTCACCCGCCCGGGAAGATTGCGAATCCGGAGGGCGGACGTACCGTTTCGCCCGGGCCAGCGGCCTTGGGTGGTGGTGCCGCTCGTAGTAGAGGCGGCTCGCGGAACTCATTGGTCTCGGTGAGCCAGCAGATCGAGATGTGCGTCCTTCGAGAACCGGCGTTCGACGTCGCCGCCGCAGTCGCTAAAAGCCCGGAACTTCTCCTCGACCCAGGCCGCGACGCGGGCTGGCGAGTCGTTGAGGCCGTAGGCGAGGGTGTGAGGCTCGGCGCGCTGGATGTGATCGTAGGCGCCCTCGTCCATCCACCATCGCTCCTCGTCCGCTAGGCAGCGCTTCTCGGCTTCAGTCAGCGGGCGTGATCCCGGGCCAAGGTATGGTGGCTACGCTCGTTCCGACATCGCCGGCGTGCACTCCGAAGTGCCTTTACCTCGCGACCGGGGTACGGCTCATTCCCGGGCGGGAGGGGCCGCTCAGAGAAGCCACAGCCAGGAAGGGTGGAAGCGACCGCGTCGAAGGCGTCACGGCCGTGTACGGCCCGGTCGATGAGCAGCGGCGCGAGCTGCGACATCGGCCAGAAGGTGCTCGGTCTGCGACCTCGAAGCCGATCCTGGCGCCGAGGACGCAGCCGACCCTCTCAGCGCTGCGACGATCCCCCAGCAATGATCGGCGTCGACCACGAGAGGCACAGCGCTCTTCGCACGGACGACAAGCCATCCGGGAGACTGCGTCGAGTCCGGCGCGCGTCACTTCACTAAGCGTCCGCGACATCCGAGGCGGTGAACCTGACCCGCCCCGGAATGCAGGCCGTCATCGCAGCGCCGCATGGCTAGCTTAAAGAGGTGAGTCATCGCATGCGGAGAATGCCGTGAAGAACAAGGCGTTGGGGATGTATGCCGCGATTGCTTTGATTGGTTTCCTCTTCCTCCCCGTCCTGGCCTCGGCCGGCATGGCCTTCGGCCTCGCCGCCGCGAGCGGGCGCCTTGCGTCGGCGATTCACTACGGCGCGCCAAAGGATGGCGCCGGGATCCAAGACTAACTCCCGGCGCAATTTGGAGGAGCGCGCGAGCTCGATGACGCGTGAACGCCGGCTGCGGTGAGGTTGTCCACGAACCCCAAACGACCGGTCTGTGACGACTACGTGTTTTCGATTCTGGCTCGACGACCAGGACAGGTTCTGCGTTCGCGCAGCGCCGGGGTGGGACCGCGCCTTCATCCTTGCGAGAACCATTGAGGCTCGGGTCGGCAGCCTCGGCGCCTGACCATGGGAAGTAGTTTCCGCTCCCTCGCCGTCCGGCTCGGGCTCAGACGGCTTCGATCTCGGACGCGAGGCAGGGAGCAATCCGCCGGACGATGCTGACAGCGGACAGGGAATCAGGTCACCTGGCCGTGGCCAAGGTCGAGCGACGCGGCGACCGCTGGGTACCTTCGGGGGCGGAAGTGCCTGGCAAGGCGTTCTGGCCCGAGGGTTCGCGGCAATCGCTCATCGCAGCGGTTATGCGACGCCGCAAGGAGAGCAGGCCATGAGCGTCGTCAGGTTTGTCCGGCTTCATGTGGACGACAAGGGAGTGTCCCACATGAACCCTCAGGCGATTCCAATCGAGCCATCTGGGTTCGCCCCGCCTGCTCCGCCCATGGGAGTGTCGTCGATGGAGCCAGCCGAAGGCTGGAGGTTCCTCCAGCTGCCGGTGGGGTGGGCTGGAGACTGGCACCCCAGCCCGGTCCGCATGTCGATCTCCTCCTTACCGGGGAGATGGAGTTCCAGTCGAGCGACGGAACCGCGCTTCGGGTGGAGGCTGGAAGTGCCATGCTTCTGGAAGACACAACTGGCACGGGACACCGCAGTCGGGTGATCGGGGACCGGGACGCCCTCTTGGTGGCTGTGCAGTTTCCGGGCCCGCGTATCCGCGCCACGGTGCCCTACAGACCTTCTTCACGGGCGTGAAAGACCGTCGGACTCTCGCCCTCCACCAGCGAAGGGCGGGCTCCATCCATGCCCCCCGCGCCTAACCCTCTTCGTGTTCCCGGGGGCAGGCGAGTCCCGGCCGTGGTCAGCCACCGCTCGACCCGGCCTCGGGTACCCCATCAGCTGAAACTGCCGCGCCGCTCCGGGAACGCCCCTCGATGGCCAGAGCCCGAGCCGTGCGCTAAGACGCTGGAGGCACCAAGAATCTACCGAGCGACCCGACCAAGCGAGAAGGGAGCCCAACGTGACCAGGTCCGAACTGACGGAACAGATTCTCACCGCCAAGAGAACCCGAGGGCTCTCTTGGAAGCAAATCGCGGACAAGGTGGGCGGAGCCTCGCCCATTGTCCTGACCGCTGCTCTGCTTGGGCAGATGCGCCTCGACAAGGCCCAATCCGAAAAGGCGGCCGCGCTCCTGGGCCTCGACGCCGCGGCCACGGCGCTGCTCCAGGAAATCCCCTACCGCGGCTCGCTTCCCCCGGGACCTCCCACTGACCCGCTCATCTACCGGTTCTACGAGCTCGTTCAGGTCTACGGCACGACGTGGAAGGAACTCATCCAGGAAGAGTTTGGTGATGGCATCATGAGCGCCATCGACTTCGACATGTCCATCGAGCGGCAACCCGACCCGAAGGGCGATCGAGTGAAGATATCCATGAGCGGGAAGTTCCTCTCCTACAAGCGGTTCTAAGCTTCGCCCTTCTGGAAACGGGGCGGCCCGTTATCGACCGGCCTTGCGAGCGACTCACCGCAGCGCGAACGTGATGGGCGGGGCCGTGCCGTAACCGAAGAGTGTTCCACTCACCGAGGGCCCGGTGGCAGCCTCTGCAGTTGACCATTCGCGTCCGGGATGCCGGACAAGAGAATGGCGAGCGGGTTGCGCATTGGCATGGCCGGGCGTAGTTCGTCAGCGTGAAGGTGAGAGGGACCGAGAGACGGCGCGAATCGGTATCCGCGTAGCCCCGAAGGAAGTGCGCTTATGAAGGGCCTGGCTCGACTGGTAACCGCGATGGGCGCCCTAACGCTGCTCGTGGCGGCGCTGCACTTCGTCATGATGCCCAAGCTCAGCGGCATGATCGCGCGCGCTGTCGGGCCGGGCGGCCAAGATGTCGTGGTGCCGATCTTCTACATCAACCACATCGGTTCCGGCATCTTCCTCGCAATGCTCGGCCTGATCCTGATCGTGACCGGGATGGCTGGAGTGCGCTTTGCGGAGCGCTGGGCCGCCTGGTCGTGCCTGGTCTTCGGGGTCGGCTTCTTGGTGCTGGTGGCGGTGCTCTGCCTCACGCTCCCGCCCTTCTTCTTGTCCGGCATCTACTTCCAGCTCGCGCTGGGGGGCCTGGCGGCGGTCGGGCTTGCCGTCTCGGCACCCGTCCTTCGCAAGTGGCGTAGTTTCCACTGAGCCCCGCTAGCACTGCGCTTCGCCATTTCACGATCCGTTGGCGTGAGGCACCTGGGCGTCCGGCGCCGAGAGGGCAACCCCGCCTGCTTTCCCAGGTGCACCCGCTCTCCCGACGGGATCGCCCCGGACGAGGCATCACCGAGAGTCACCGGAGAGAATGGCTTTGGGCAAGAACACGTAGAGTAGCGGAACGGTCACGTATAGGGCGATGGATATTCGGACATTCACCAGAGCTGCGAGAATCGCGACGGGATAGAGGGCGATGGCGCCGAGGATGGTCCGCGCGTAGCGCTGCTTTTGGCTCTCGTCGACGCTGGCGTGCATGAGCCCGCTCTTGAACGCCAGGTACCGATAGGTGCGGTCGGACACAAGCGCGCAAGCGAGCATCACAGCACCGTAGGACATCACCGCGACCGGTTCGGCGGGGTACTCAGCGATGAAGTGTGTGACGAAGGGAATGAGGCAGATGCAGAAGAGGAGGAGGAGGTTCAAGTACTTTGAGCGACGGTCGTAGCGGGCAACCAACTGGCTCACGAGGTCGTGGTTGAGCCAGTAGATGACGATGGTCAGGAAACTCAGCGCGAAGGCGACGAACGATGGAAGGGCGCGAGCCAGGCTCATCAACAGCTCTCGCTGCGTGTGCTGTGCGGAGATTTGCGGCAAACGTACTTCGAGCACTAACAGTGTGGCGACGATGGAGAACGTCCCGTCGGTGAAGGCATCCATTCGGCTCGGGTTGCTCGTCCCTGCTCGCGGTTCGAGGCTCATGCCCTTCGTCTATCACTCCGGCACCTTCTCCTCACCGCCCCCGTCCAGGCCGCTCCACTCCGCCTTGTCTCTGGAGAGACGGTCTCTCGGCCCGGGGCGGGTGTCGCCCGCTCCCAGGGGAACCAGTAGCCCCACGTCGTCACTGATGGGTTCTTTCGCCGCCCACACAACAGCGGTGGCGAACACTCCGCCACACGCACGTTTCTGGCGTCAGCGAGCCGCACCCGGCCTGTCCCGGACTCCCCGCTCACGACCCACTTGAGACGAGTGCCCTCAGAAAGGCGGCTTCGATCAGGCAAGAGTGCCGCAGCCGCTCCGCGAGCCGGGTTCTATGCGAACGGAACGCACCCGAGGCCCGAATGACCTGAGGCGCCGCCACCAACTTCCGTCATTTACAAGTGCCGGAGCCGCCCTGTAAGCCGGGTTCTGTGCTGCCGGAAGACCGACAGCGGCGAACATTCCTCTAGGACGCGCGTTACCGCGCGCCTCCAGCGAGCCGTACCCGGAGGCCCCGACCGGGCCGATCTTCCACCTGCCTTCGCAGGTGCACCCGCTTTCGCGGGCGGCCTCCCTATTCGCTCTTGCACCGGGTGGGGTTTGCCTTCGCCGCCCCGGTTACCCGGGGCGCGGTGCGCTCTTACCGCACCATTTCACCCTTGCCACGCGCGTCTCGCGACGCCGTTCGGCGGTCTCTTTTCTGTGGCACTGTCCTGCGGGTCACCCCGACCGGCCGTTAGCCGGCACCCTGCCCTTCGGTGCCCGGACTTTCCTCGGCGGGCCTTTCGGACCGACGCGTTCGCCCGGGCGGCTCCAGCGATTCGGGGTGTAACACGCTGCCGGGCGGGTCGCAAACCGCGCGGCCCAGACCGCCGCGAGCCGGCCGCTAGAGGCGCAGGTCAATGGCCCGGTTCGACATCTCGTCGGCTTGCGTATTCTGCTCGCGCGGGATGTAGCGGATATCGATCTCCGGGAATCCCTTCAGGAGGGCCCGGGCCTCCTCGAACAGGGGGCGAAGGTGGTCCGCCTTCACCTGGTACTCGCCATTCAGCTGCTTCACGACCAGCTCGGAGTCGGCGAACACCTCGAGCTCGCGCAGCCCCATCGCCTTGGCCCGCTTCAGCCCGAGGATGAGGCCCGTGTACTCGGCGACGTTGTTGGTGGTCTCCCCCAGGTACTTCCCGACCTTGGCGACGATGTGGCCGTTGGCGTTGATGATCACGGCACCGGCCCCCGCCGGGCCGGGATTGCCCCTGGCGGCACCGTCGGTGAATAGACGTGTCCGGACCGGGCGTTCCGCCACCCGCGCTTCCTCGGCTTCCTTCACCGCCGTGGCAGCGCGCTCCTTCTTCTTGCGGTCCCGCTCGACCTTCGACTCGTTCATCGAGGCGTCGAGGTCCTCGGCGGACTGCCGGGCGGCCTTCTCCACCTCGGTGGCCTTGCGGACGCGAAGTCCCTTCGAGGGACCGGAGCCGGCGGACTCGGCGGCGGCGCTGTCGGCCTGCTCCACTCGGTCCGCCGCCGCGTTGATGAGCTTGCCCAGGACGTCGCGGTTGTAACCGGGGTAGCGCGCCAGGGCGCGCGGCAGGTCCTCGTTGGCGGCGATGAAGCGGAGCAGCTCCGCCAGAACGGGCTTGGTCACGGCCGGTCTCAGACGGCCGGCGACGAGGCCGGGCTCACCGCCTCCGCCACGTAGATGATTCGATTGCAGTTGGGGCAGTTCTCGATGGAGTTGGCTCGCGCCAGGATGATGGCCATCTGCGGCGGGATGTTGCGATTGCAGCCGCGGCAGGTGGCGCCCACCACTTGCGTGACCGCCACGCCACCGCGCCGCTTGCGGATGTTCTCGTAGCGGGAGAGGAGCGCCGGCTCGACCTTCTTCGCCAACTCGTCCCGACGTTGGTCCAGTTCCCCGGTCCGCTTCGCGAACTCGGCCTGGCTGCGGGTGAGCTGCTCGAGCTCTTCCTGCGCGCCGGCCTCCTTCTCGTCGAGCTTCTCCTGCAGTTCCTCGATCACCTTCTGGACTTCCTCGGCCTGGGCCGTGAGCAGCTTCACCTGCTCGGACACGGTCTCGTTGGTCTTCTTGGCGATCTCGATCTCGCGAGAGAGGGCGGCGTACTCGCGGGGGGTCCGGATCTCGGCGAGCCGTCCCTCCCACTTCTTCACCTTGTCGCGCTCCATGGCGAGCATCTGCTCCTGGCCGCGTCGCTCCTTCTCGTTGCCGGCGAGCCGTGCCTGCTCTGCCTCCCAGGCTTTCCGGACCTCGCCCACCGCGGAGTCGATCTCGGCTCTCCGGCGGGGCACCGCCTCGGCTTGCTGCCGGACCTCGTTCATCTCGAGGTCCACCTGCTGCAGTTCTTCCAGAGCCTTCAGCTTCTCACGCAGGGACAAAGGCATCTCCTCCCACGAATCATCCCCCGCCCAAACGGCGGCGCATGGGCCCACCAGGACTCGAACCTGGATCGAACCGGTTATGAGCCGGCCGCTCTACCGTTGAGCTATGGGCCCCGAGCCGGCTGGAACACGTCTCTAGCACAGTCTGGGGCGGGGGGCAGTGCATCGGTTCAATTCTCGACGAAGCTCTTCAGCCGCTTGGAGCGGCTGGGGTGGCGGAGCTTCCGCAGCGCCTTGGCCTCGATCTGCCGGATGCGCTCGCGGGTGACCTCGAAGTCCTGGCCGACCTCCTCGAGCGTGTGGTCCGATTTCTCCCCGATGCCGAACCGCATCCGCAGGACCTTCTCCTCGCGCGGCGTGAGCGTGGCGAGCACCTTCCTCGTCTGCTCGGCCAGGTTCATGTTGATGACCGCGTCGGACGGCGAGACGATGGCCTTGTCCTCGATGAAGTCGCCGAGGTGGCTGTCCTCCTCCTCGCCGATGGGCGTCTCGAGCGAGATGGGCTCCTTGGCGATCTTGAGGACCTTGCGCACCTTGTCGAGCGGCAGCTCCATCTTCTCGGCGATCTCCTCGGGCGTGGGCTCGCGGCCGAGCTCCTGCACCAGGTAGCGGGAGGTGCGGATGAGCTTGTTGATGGTCTCGATCATGTGCACCGGGATGCGGATGGTGCGGGCCTGGTCGGCGATGGCGCGGGTGATGGCCTGCCGGATCCACCAGGTGGCGTAGGTCGAGAACTTGTAGCCGCGCTTGTACTCGAACTTGTCCACCGCCTTCATGAGGCCGATGTTCCCCTCCTGGATCAGGTCCAGGAACTGCAGGCCGCGGTTCGTGTACTTCTTGGCGATCGAGACCACCAGGCGGAGGTTCGCCTCGACCAGCTCGGTCTTGGCGCGCTCGGCCTTCCGCTCCCCCTCGGCCATGGCGCGGTAGGTCCTGCGCAGGTCCTCCACCGGGAGCATGGCCTCCTCCTCGCACCCGCTGGATCTTGCGGCGGGCGGTGCGCAGCGTCCGGTCGAACTCCTCGAGCTCCTCGGGGACCAAGCCCACCTTGCGCGCCACCTTCCGACGCGCGCCGTCGTCGTTGCGGGCCTCGACGATGAGCCGCTTCAGCTCACGCAGCGGGACGCCGGGCCCGCCGCTCGCAGTCGAGGATCTCCCGCTCCGCCTCCTCCACGCGCTTGATGAGGCCCTTCAGCTTCAGGACGATGCGGTCGATCTGCTTCTTGTTGAGCTGGATGGCCTCCAGGGCCTCCACCATCTGCCCCTCGACCGCCCGGATCTCGTCGCGCAGCTCGCGCGCGCTTCACCTCGGAGAGCTTCCTCTGGTCCAGGGTCTCCTTGACGCGCGCCACGTCCCGCTCCAGCTTGCGGATGCGGTCGATGTGCTTCAGCACCTGCTCGACCTTGCGCTCCTCGTCCTTCGGGAGCGCCGGTTGGGCGTTCGCGTCGACGCCCTCCGGCGGCGACGCCCTCGGCACGACCTCGGCGCGCTCTCCTCGGCTGGCCTCGACCTCGACCTCGACCTCCTCCTCCACCTCACCCTCCGGGGCTGGCCTCTTCGCCGGCGTCCTTGATGATCTCCCGGACGCGGATCTTGCCCTTGCGCAGCCGCTCGCCCAGGTCGAGGATCTCCTTGATGGCGAGGGACGAGCCGAGGACGGCCGTCAGCACGGCCTTCTCGCCCTCCTCGATCCGCTTGGCGATCTCCACCTCGCCCTCGCGGGTCAGCAGGGAGACCGACCCCATCTTGCGCAGGTACATGCGCACCGGGTCGTTCGACTTGCCGTAGCCGGCGTCTTCCTCCTCCTCCTCCTTCTCCTCCTCGGTCGCGGCGACCTTGGCTTCCGGCTCGGGCGGCTTGTCCGGGAGCTTCATCTTCTTGGCGTCGTCGACCACCTCGATGTCGTGCTCGCCGAACATCGACATCACGTCGTCGATCTGATCCGAGGAGACGATGTCGGACGGCAGCGCGTCGTTGACCTCCTCGTAGGTGAGGAAGCCCTTCTCGCGGCCGCGCTCCATGAGCGCCTTCACCTCGGAGCGCTCGGTCACGTCGAGATCGTCGCCGACGTCGGCGAGGTCTTCGGCTTCCTCGCTCTCGTCCTCCTCGGCCTCCGCGCCCTTCTCCTCCTCGGCTTCCTCGCCGACCTCCTCGCCCTCGCCCGCCGCGCCGCGGAGCCGATCCTTCTCCTCGGCCCTCGAGCCCTTGCGCGCCTTGCCTGCCGCCGCCTTTCCCGGGGGCAGCTTGCCCGGCACCGGCTTCCCCGGCGCCGGCTTGGCCGCCACGGCCTTGCCCGGAGTTGCCTTGACGAGCGCGGGCTTGCCGGCGGTCGCCGCCTTGCGCGCGCCGTCTTTGGGTGCGGCGACCTTCGGCACCGCCTTCGGGACTGGCGCCTGCCGCGGCGCGGGCGGGCGCGGCACGGCCTTCTTCGCGCCGGTCCGGGCCGCGACCTTGCGGCGCGGGCTTGGGGGCCTTCGTCGGCTTCTTCGCTGCGTGCGGCTTCTTCTTCATGTCGCGGTGCTCCTCCGGTCTCCCGGCTGGGCGATCCTTTCTTCTAACCTGGCGGCCTCGGCCCATCCCGGAGAACGTGCCGAGGAACCCCCGGACCCGGGCAATCGTTCCCGTCATGGCCTGCGCAGCTCCTCGCGCCGCCGCTCCAGGTCGATGCGGCGGCGCTGCAGCGTCAGCTGCTCGCGGGTCAAGTCCTCGGGGGCCGGTGAACCCGCCCTGGCCACCAGCGCGAGCAGGCGCGCCTGCTCGCGGCGGATGGCCTCGATCTTGGCCTCGACGGCGGCCCGCCGGAACTCGCGCTCGGCCGCGGCGCGCGTCCGGGCGGCCCGGCCCGGCGAGGCTGCGGACCCGCTGCGACCACCCGCAGGTCGGCGTTGGGCTCGAGGCGGGCGAGCACCTCGTCGAGCGGGATGGGCCCTCGACAGAGGTCCCGCGCCAGCTCCGCGAGCGGGCCCTCCGGAAAGAGCCTCGGCAGGTCCTCCTCGGCGGCGCCGCGACCGAGAGTCCGGATAGCCGGCCAGGATGGCGAGCGCGTCGACGGCCGGGCCCGGGGAGCAGGACGGTCGACCGGCCTGCCGGCGCCGGTGCTGGCGGACGGCCGGGCCTGGCCGGCCCGGGCAGCCGGGGCGCGCGCCATGCCCTGGATCTCGTCCCGGAGCGCCTGCGAGGTCGAGCCCCAGCCTCCGGGCGATCCGCTCCTCGAATGTGGTCCGCGGCAGGCCCTCCGGCGCGAGCCGGACGAGCGGCGACAGCTCGCCGACGGCTGCCAGCTTCTCCTCAACCGGCGCGTCGCCGGGCACCGCCGCGACAGTGGCGTTCCACGGCCCGGTCGATGAGGAAGTCGGTGAGGGGAGCCGCCGCCTTGAGGAGCGCCTCTACCCCCTCTCGCCCGCGGGCCCGCGCGAAGTCGTCGGGGTCGGTCTTGCCCGCGTCGGAGGGGAGGACTGCCACCCGGCCAGAGAGGCCGGAGGGGAACAGCGCGGCCGCCGCCTTGGCGGGCGCCGCCAGGCCGGCCACGTCGCCGTCGAAGAGGACCACAACCTCACGGCAGTCGCAGCGCTTCAGGAGCTCCACGTGCTCCGGCGTGAGCGCGGTGCCGCAGACGGCAACGGCGTTCTTCACGCCGACCTCGTGGAGCCCGATGACGTCGAAGTAGCCCTCCACCAGCACGGCGGAGCGGGCCTTGCGGATGCCCTCGCGCGCGAGGTCGAGCCCGTAGAGGACCTGGCTCTTCTTGTAGAGGACGGTCTCGGGCGTGTTGATGTACTTGGGGCCCTTCTCGTCGCCGTGCCGGCCATCGCGCGGGCCCCGAACCCGATCACCTGCCCGTCCAGCCCCGCGATGGGGAACATGAGGCGGCCGCGGAAGCGGTCGTAGCCGCCCCTGCCCTTGGCGATGCGCAGGCCGGCGAGGTCCAGGGCCTCGGCCCCGAGGCCCTTCGCGCGTCAGCCGCTGCTCGAGGTCGTTCCATGCGGGGGCGGAGATGCCGAGGCGGAACAGGCGCGCACCCTCCTCGGAGACGCCGCGGGAGGCGAGGTAGCCTCGGCCCGGCCTCGCCGTGCTGGCTCCACAGCCGGGCCTGCCAGTAGCGGGCGGCCGCGTCGCAGGCGGCGAGGGCCTCGGCCCTCTCCTTGCGGCGGCGCCGAGCCTCCGCGGAGTCCTCGGTGGCTTCCGTCGGGATCTCGACCCCCACTTCGGCGGCCAGAGCCCTCACCACCTCGGGAAACTCCTTTCCTTCGACCTTCTGCACGAATTTGAAGACGTCGCCGTACTCACCGCATCCGTAGCACTTGTAGTGCTTGTCCTCGGGGTAGACGTGGAAGCTCGGCGTCCGCTCCCCGTGGAAGGGGCAGCACCCCTTCCACGTTCGCCCCGACTTCTGGAGCTCCATGTGGCGGCCGATGACCGCCACGACGTCCACCCGGTTCCGGATCTCATCGATGATCGAATCCGGGATCATCCGAGTCGGGAGGGCTATCGCCTCCCGAACCTCCGCCACCCAGGCATCCGCCGGGTCACCGCGACGCTCGCGGATCAACGCGCCGCGAGCCGCTGCTTCACGAGCTCGCTCACCAACTTGCCATCCGCCCGGCCCTGGACCTCGGGAAGTAGCGCCTTCATCACGGCCCCCATGTCCTTCGGGCCCTTCGCCCCCACCCGACCGATCACCTCGTCCACCTTGGCCTCCAGCTCCACGCCCGGAGAGCTGCTGCGGCAGGTAGGCCTGCAGGATGCGGAGCTCCGCGTCCTCCTTGTCGGCCAGGTCCTGCCGGTTGCCGGCCTTGTACTGCTCGACCGAGTCGCGCCGGCGCTTGATCTCCGAGGCGATCACCCGAGTGGATGCCCGCGTCGTCGAGCGTCTTCATGAGCTCGATCTCGCGGTACTTGATGGCGCTCTTCAGCATGCGGATGGTGGAGAGCCGGAGCTGGTCCTTCTCCCGCATGGCGGACTTGAGGTCCTCGTCGAGCCGTTCCCGAAGCGCCATCGCTCACCCTCCCGAGGGAACCGCTACCAGCTCTTGCGGGCCTTCTTCATGGCGCGCTTCTTGGCGGCGAGCGCCTTCTTCTTGCGCTTCACGCTGGGCTTCTCGTAGTGCTCGCGCTTGCGAACTTCCGAGAGGATCCCCGCCTTCTCGCACTGCTTCTTGAAGCGCTTCAGGGCGTTCTCGAAAGACTCGCCGTCCTTGACTCGCACTCCCGTCATGCGCACCTCGCGCCGGATCGATCTGATGTAGAGGGTCTCTAAAGGCATGAGAGCCGGGCGGCTGCGCGCCCGGCTCGCTTGACACCCGAATGGAGTCGTTTAGGGCGAAACCCCGTTTGTGTCAAGGGTTTTTCGACATCCGCCGGCGCGCAGGGTGGCGGCTCTCCAGGACCGCGTAGACCTCGGTCGGCGTCACGTCCGCGGAGGCGATGAGCACGAACAGGTGGTAGATCAGGTCGGCCGCCTCGTGGGCCAGGTGGTCCTTCGTGTCCCTGCCGTGCGAGGAGCGCCTGGTGGGCCTCGTTCACCTCGTGGGCCTCCTCCGCCACTTCTTGCGGGCCTTCGACGGATTGGCGAGCAGTTCCCGGGTGTAGCTCTTCTCCGGGCCACCGTCCGCCTTGCGCGACTCGATCACCGCCCACAGCTGTGCGAGGAATTGCTCGTTGGCCATGTTTCCTCCGCGGCGCGCCGCCCTTGTCAGCGGGGATCGAAGCAGCTGCGCTTGCCCTCGTGGCAGGCGGGGCCGGTCTGCCGCACATGGTAGAGCACGGCATCCCCGTCGCAGTCGAGAGGACATGCACGCACCTCCTGGACGTGCCCGCTCGTGTCGCCCTTGCGCCAGAGCTCCCCCGGCTGCGCGACCAGTAGTGGGCCCTTCCCGTCCGAGCCGGTCGCCTCGCAGCGCCTCGCGGTTCGCCCAGGCGAGCATGAGCACCGTTCCGTCGACCTCCTGGGCGATGACCGGGACGAGACCGCGCTCGTCGAAGCGCACCCCCTCGATGGGAACTGCGACCGGCTGCGGTCACGGGCCGGACCTCGATCCCGCGGGTCTTGAGGTAGGCCTTGGCCTCCTGCACGGTGTGCTCGCCGTCATGGAAGATGCTCGCCGCCAGCGCGGCGTCGGCGATGCGCAGGCCCTCGTACAGGTGCTCGAGGGTCCCCACCCCGCCGGAGGCGATGACCGGAATGCCGACGGCCTCGCAGACCCGCTCCAGCAGCTCGAGGTCGTAGCCGGCCCGGGTGCCGTCCCGGTCCATGCTGGTGAGCAGGAGCTCGCCGGCGCCGCGGGCCGCGACCTCGCGGGCCCAGGAGATGCCCTCCACCCCGGTGGGCTTCGAGCCCCCGGCAACGTGGACCTCCCACTCCTGCGGGCTCGTCCCCGGCCGGCGCTTCACGTCGATCGCGACCACGAGCGCCTGGGCCCCGGCGACTGCCGAGAGCCGATCCACGAGCCCGGGATCCGCCACCGCGGCGGAGTTCACGCTGACCTTGTCCGCGCCGGCGTGGAGCAGGGTGACGAAGTCGCGCTCGGTCGCGGACCCCGCCGCCGACCGTGAGCGGCGCGAAGACGCGCTCGGCGGTGCGCTCCACCAGGCTGACGAGGGTGCCGCGGTTCTCCTGGGTCGCGGCGATGTCGAGGTAGCAGAGCTCGTCGGCCCCCTGGGCGTCATAGCGGCTGGCGGCCTCGACCGGGTCCCCGGCATCGCGCAGGTTGACGAAGTTGACTCCCTTGACCACGCGGCCGTTCTTCACGTCGAGGCACGGGATGATGCGCTTCGCCGGCATGAGGGGGATCCTATCCCTCGGCGAGGCGGATGGCCTCGCCAAGGTCGATCTTCTTCTCGTAGAGGGCCTTGCCGACGATGACACCGGCGAGGCCCGCCCTGTGGCAAGCGGCCACGTCGGCGAGTTCCGCCACCCCCCCGCTCGCCACCACCGCCACTCCGGCGACGGCCTGCAGCCGGGACGCGCCCTCGGCGTCGACGCCGCTGAACATCCCGTCCCGGCCGACATCGGTGTACTCGACGAGCGACACGCCGGCCTCGCGAACGCGGCGCGCCACCTCGGCGACCGGCAGGCCGGTCCCCTGCGCCCACCCGGCGACCTTCACCTCGCCGTCCCGAGCGTCGATTCCCGCGACCACCCGCCCGGGGAATCGCCGGCACGCCTCCCGCACCAGGTCGAGGCGCTCCACCGCCGCCGTCCCGAGCACCGCCAGGCGCACGCCCAGGGCGAGCACGTCCTCGACGTCCTCGAGGCAGCGAAGTCCCCCGCCGAGTTCCACCTCGACTCCGGTGGCGACAACCGCGCTCACCGCTTCCCGGTTCACCGGGTGCCCGGCGCGGGCTCCGTCGAGGTCGACGACGTGGATTCGCCGCGCTCCGGCCCGCCGGAACGCCTCGGCGATCTCGGCGGGCCGGTCCGAGTAGACGGTCTTGCTGGCGAAGTCGCCCTTGCGAAGCCGGACCACCTGTCCGTCCATGAGGTCGATGGCAGGGATGACGAGCATGGCCTACAGCTTCACGAAGCGATCGAGCAGGGCTAGCCCGACGCGCTGGCTCTTCTCGGGGTGGAACTGGACCGCGAAGATGCTGCCGCTCGCCAGCGCCGCACAGTACGGCCGCCCGTGGATGGCCACGAGCTCCACGCCGAGCGCGTCGGCGGGCGCTGCGTAGGAGTGCGCAAAGTAGACATACTGGCCGTCCAGCGGGGCGAACAGCGGGTGCGGAGAGCCTGCCGCGCGCACCGGGGACCATCCGATATGAGGGAGCTTCACGTCGGGCGGGAGCTTCGTCACGCGGCCGGGGATGAGGCCGAGCCCGCGCGCGCCGCCACCCTCCTCGCCGTCCTCGAAGAGGATCTGGAGGCCCACGCAGATGCCGAGGACCAGCGCTCCGTGCCCGATCGCCTCTACCAGCGCCTCCGCCACGCCGCTCTTGCGCATGGCCTCGGCGCACGCCGGCATCGACCCCTGGCCGGGGACCACGATGCGGCTCGCGCGCCGCACCGCGTCCGGGTCGTGCGTCACCTCGACGCGGGCGCCGACGGCCCGCAGCGCGTTCTCGACCGACCGCAGGTTTCCCGCCCCGTAGTCGACGAGCGCGATGGCCGCGTCGCTCACGGCGCGCCTCCCCGCGCTCGGAAGCCGATTGTCACAGCACTCCCTTGGTGGAGGGCACGCCGCTGCCCTCGTGGCGCAGCGCCGCGCGCAGCGCGCGCGCCGACGCCTTGAACGCGGCCTCCACGATGTGGTGGAGATTCCGTCCGTAGCGAACGTTGACGTGGACGCAGATACGGGCGTGGTTCACGAGTGCCTGGAAGAAGTCCTGGGTCAGGTCCACGTCGTAGCCGCCGATGAACTTCTTCCCCGATGGCAGCTTCGCGTTCCAGGTCAGGTGCGGCCGGCCGGAAAGGTCGACCACCGCCTCCACGAGCGCCTCGTCGAGGGGAACGACCGCCTGCCCGTAGCGCGCGAGCCCGGACTTGTCGGCGACCGCCTGCCGAAGCGCCTCGCCGATGGCGATGCCCACGTCCTCCACGGTGTGGTGAGCGTCGACCTCCAGGTCGCCCTTCGCGCGGACCGACAGCCCGAGCCCCCCGTGCCGGCCGAGCTGCTCGAGCATGTGGTCAAAGAAGGGCAGGCCCGTGGAGGCACGGACCTCTCCGCCGTCGAGGTCGAGGGCCACGGCGATGTCCGTCTCGCGCGTCCTGCGGGCCACCGATCCGCGCCGTGCCAATCCCCCGCCGCTCCTCGCTCGCCGCTTCATCTCCGCCCACCCTTCCTCCCGCGGCGCCGAGCCCGGCTCGCCGTGGGCCTTGCCCCGTGATGCTCGAGGCGCACCCGGACGGCGCGGGCGTGTGCTTCGAGCCCCTCCGCCGCGGTGAGCGCCTCCACGGCGGGCGCCAGGGCCTTGAGCGCGCGCCGGCTCGTTTCCACGACGCTCATGCGGCGCCGGAAGGTGGCGACCGAGAGCGGCGACGCGAAGCGTGCGGTCCCGGCGGTCGGCAGCACGTGGCTCGGGCCCGCCACGTAGTCGCCGATGGCCTCGGGCGTGCTGTCGCCGACGAAGACGGCTCCGGCGCGAGAGAGCTTCGGGACGAGCCGGAAGGCGCGGCGCACGAGCAGCACCAGGTGCTCGGGGGCGAAATCCTCGGCAAGTCTCACCGCTTCGGCCAGGTCCCGCGCCACCACGGCGGCGCCGCGCCCCTCGAGCGAGCGCCGGGCAACGTCCGAGCGGGGCAGCAGCGCGAGCTGGCGCTCCACCTCCGCGAGCGTCTCCCGCGTCTTCCGCTCGGAGGTGCAGACGAGCACGGCGACGGCCCGCGGGTCGTGCTCCGCCTGGGCGAG
Source organism: uncultured delta proteobacterium (assembly GCA_963754915.1). GTDB lineage: Bacteria > Myxococcota > Myxococcia > Myxococcales > Anaeromyxobacteraceae > DATJZG01. The sequence goes on from CAVWHZ010000008.1 coordinate 99,705, forward strand.
CAGGTCGGCCGCCGCCTCGGCGGCGCCGGCTTCGCCATCCCCGAGCACCAGCACCTCCGAGGGCCCGGCGATCATGTCGATGTCGACCCGACCGAAGACGAGCCGCTTCGCCGCGGCCACGTAGGCATTGCCCGGGCCGCAGATCTTGTCCACGGCCGACACCGTCGCGGTACCGAACGCAAGTGCCGCCACGGCCTGGGCCCCGCCGACCTTGTAGAGGCGAGAGACGCCGGAGACGTGGCAGGCCGCGAGCGTCCAGGCATCGACCCGGCCGGTGGCCCGATCTGCCGGGGAGGTGACGACCACCTCTCGTACCCCGGCGACCCGCGCGGGGATGGCGGTCATGAGCACGCTCGACGGGTAGCGCGCGGTCCCGCCCGGCACGTAGAGCCCGACCCTCCCGAGCGCTCGGGACACCTGTCCGAGCCTCACCCCGAGCGCGTCGCGGTGGAGCGGCACGACCGCGTCGGTCTCCCGGCGGTGAAACGCTCCGATCCGACGGGCGGCGAGCGCGAGCGCCCGCCTGCCCGCCGGCGGCAGGCCGCGCCACGCGGCGGCGAACTCCGCAGGGCCCGCCACCAGGTCGGGCGCCGCGGCGGGGTCCCAACCGTCGAAGCGACGCGTGTACTCGAGGAGCGCCTCGTCCCCCCGGGCGCGGACGTCGGCGACGATCCGAGCCGCGGCGTCGCGGACCTCGCCCTCGTCCTCGTCCGATCCGCGGGCGCACAGGCGTCGCCAGCGCTCGGAGAAATCGGGGTCGCGGGTGCGGAGGATCTGCACGGAGGAGTCCGGGGAGCCCCTGTTTCTACACGAATCTGGCTACGGCGGGGAGGGGCTCGGCCCAACGGACGCGTCGCACCCTTTTCCGCTAGATTCCCCGCCATGGCATCGCGGACCGACCTGTGGCTGCAGAACCTCGCCGACGAGCGGGACGGGGCCGCCCTGTACGAGGGCCTGGCCCGCCTGGACAAGAACCCGGAGCGCGCCCGGAGCTTCGCGGAACTGGCCGAGGGGGAGCGCCGCCACGCCGAGGTCTGGCTGAGAAAGCTGCAGAAGGAAGGCGTTGCCCTCCCGCCCGACCGCCCATCCGCGCGCATCCGCGCCATGCTCTGGCTGGCGCGACGTCTCGGGACCGCAGCGGTCCTTCCGTACGTCGTGGAAGCGGAGGCGGGCGACGCCGACAAGTACTCGCGCCAGGGGGGCGACGCAGCGCCGCTCGCGGACGAGGAGCGGGCCCACCAGGCCGTGCTCACCGGCCTGGGGAAGGGTCAGCCGCTGGAGGCCCGCGCCGCCATCGCGGTCCGCGAGCGCTGGCACCGGGGAGGGCGCGGCGGCTCCGTCCGCGCCGCCGTGTTCGGCATGAACGACGGGCTGGTGTCGAATCTCTCGCTCGTCCTCGGGGTCGCCGCCGCCGGGGCCGAATCCCACGCGCTCGTGGTGACGGGCTTCGCCGGGCTGCTCGCCGGAGCGTTCTCGATGTCGGTGGGCGAGTACACGTCGGTCGCCTCGCAGCGAGACATCTTGAAGCGCCAGGTGGACCTCGAGCGCCGCGAGCTCGCGGAGGCTCCGGAGGAGGAGGCGGCCGAGCTCGCCCTCATCTTCAAGCAGAAGGGGCTCTCGACCGAGCAGGCGAGCCGAACGGCGGCGGAGCTCCTCAAGAACCCGGAGCACGCGCTCGACACGCTCGTGCGCGAGGAGCTCGGGCTCGACCCCGCCGACCTCGGCTCCCCGTGGAGCGCGGCATCCTCGAGCTTCGTCATGTTCGCGGTCGGCGCCGCCATCCCACTCGTCCCGTTCCTCTTTCTCCGCCCCGGCCCCGCCATGATCGCCGCCGCGGTCGCGGCCGGCGTGGTGCTGGCAGCTGTGGGGAGCCTCGTCGGTTTCCTCGCGGGAACCGCGGCGTGGAAGGCGGCCCTCCGCATGGTCGGGCTCGCCGCTCTCGCGGCCGGGGCCACATGGCTCGTTGGGCGGCTCTTCGGCGCCGCCGTCCCGTGAGCCACGAAGAAAAGGCGCCGTCGCCCAGGGGGCGGCGGCGCCGGGTACCGCTCGCGCGCGTGGCCGCTAGAAGTGGAACTCCGGGGAGGCCATGAGCTGGATGCCGCCGATCCAGTAGCCCTGGTAGGCGCCGGCCTCGAGGACCAGGTCGAGCCCGATGCCGAGCCGGTTGGAGTTGAAGAAGGAAGCTCCTCCGCCGACCCGGAAGGCGCCGCCGAACCCTTGGTTCGGGCCGATGTACATGCCGCCGCCGACGCGGAATCGGCCCACGGTGTCCTGGGTCGGGGGCCCAAACTTGGCCACGTAGTCGACGGTCGGCTCCCAGACCGTCACGTTCTTCGACTGGCTGACGTAGGTCGGCCCGTTGTAGTAGCTCCCCGTGATCGTCCCGATGAGGACGACAAAGCCGAGGCTGATGTTGCTCAGGCCGCTGATGTTGAAGTCGAGCTGCGGGCCGACCGTGAACGGGATGAAGCTCCCGTAGGCGCCCGTGCTGCAGGTCGGGTAGTAGTAGCCGTAGTAGCAGTTGTACCAGCCCGAGTTGTAGAAGCTGACGCCGAGGTTCACGCGGGCCACGTTGTTGTAGACGTCGATCGGCTGCACCTGGGGCTGGCCAGGCTGGGCGAACGTGTACTGGGCCGCAGCGGGAGCGGCGAGCGCGACAGCGCCAGCCACGACGACGGCCGTTAGCAGGTTTCTCATGGTGTCCTCCGCGCGTTTGAAGCTCCCCGCGCCTCTCGTGAGTTCGTAGCAATCGCCCGTGTCGGCCTCGCCGACAACGCCCCGTTTGGGCGCATCGCCACAGATTTCGCTGCCCAAGCCGCCGGCCGCCCTCGTCCTATGCCTCGGCGCCGTCTCCCTCGTCGTCGCGGGCCAGGTCCGAGCCGAGCGGCCCCTCCTCGTCGCCGGCCGCCGGCGCGGGCGCGAGGGCCCGTCCCCCGCTCCGGCGGCGCCTCTCGTAGTAGCGGCTCACCTTCGGCAGGCTGAAGCGGTTCATCGTGACCGAGTGGGTGGCGACGGCGTTTAGCCGGTCGATGTCGATGAACCACTCCGGCAGGTACACGGGGCCCACCGCGAGCCCGTCGTCGACGAGGTCGCGCACCAACTCCGCCTCGTCCACGCTCATCTTCCCCGCCAGGAAGGCGCGCACGAGCTCCACGTCGCGCTGCTCGAGCGCCGCCCTGAGGAAGTTCCAGGTCCGGCAGTACCCGCGCTGGTAGGCGGCGTCCTTGGTAAAGGGCGCGCCTCCCTCCACGACTCCCCCGCGAAAGACGCGCTCGGACATTTGGGCCGCCTTCGGCGGCGGGAAGCGCGCGAGCAGGTAGCGGTAGACCTCGAGGAAGTCTGCTCCCCGCGCGGCCATGTCGATGGCGATCGTCCGCTCGCCGAGCTCGATGTAGCGCTCGTCGGTGATGTTCCCGGTCAGGTACTCGGCCACGATGCCGCCCCCCTCCTGCGACTCGGTGTGGCGCGGCAGCCCGACGCCGAGGACCGTCAGCACCGGCTGGCGGAACCCGTTCAGCGAGGTGAGCACGTGCCAGAGCCCTTCGTGGTGGGCGAGCGCGCGGACCTGGCGCGGCGAGAAGCGGGCTCCCTTGCGAAGCGTGATGCGGGTGGCCCCGGCCGCGGCGTTCGCCGTCAGCCGCGATCGCACCACCACCTTCACCTGGCCGCCGAGAAGCGGGTCGCAGAATCTGGTGGACCATGCGGGCCGCCTTCTCCGCCGAGAGACTCTGCTCCTCGTCCCGTGCGCGCGGCCGCGATGCCCAGAGCCGGGCGATGGCGAGGTTGTCGGCCCGGACGTCCGGGAATCGGTCTCGCGGGTCGCCGAAGACCTTGCGAGACAGCTCGTAGAAGCGCTTCGTCCCCCTGGCGGCGAGCATCTCGGCCACGAGCGCGAACTCGTCACACTTCTGCCGCAGCATCTCCTCGACGGCGTTCTTCCCCCGGATCTGGTGCCGGAGCGCCTTCAGTTCCTTGCGCTTGTGAGCGATGTCGAATCCGAGCGCTGGATACTCCGGGCGCGGAAGCTCACGGCATCCGCTTCGGAAGAACTGCTCGTGGACCCTCGGGCCCCAGTTGATGGCCTTGAGAATCCGGATGGGGCGCTGCGCTGCGACCAGCTGATCGGAGAGCCTGCGGAGGTACTCCGCCGGGGTGGGCGCTGCCATCGACGGCGAACGCTACCACGGGCGGTGCGCGTGCGGGCGTGCCCGCCTCGGGCAGCACGGGCGATATCGACGTCGGCGAGGCGCGCGCCGGGACTCGACAGGCCCGCTGCCCGGCAGAAGGCCGGCAGGGCGACCCTACCTGCCGATGTCCTGGAAATCCGAGCTACTGCGAACCGCCGGCCGCACCGTCGGACGGGGTAGATCCGCTCGCCGAAGCCTGGGCCGCCGCCCTGAGCTGTCCTCCTCGGCGATCTTGTTCACCCGGTCGCGAAGCTCCTTGCCGGTGCGGAACAGGATCCCTCGCTTGGGCTTCACCGGGATCACCTCGCCGGTCTTCGGGTTGCGCCCCTGGTATCCCTCGTAGTGCTTGACGTGGAACGCACCAAGACCGCGGATTTCGATGTTCTCGCCCTTGCAGAGGGCGGTCTTCATCGACTCGAAGATGGTCTCGATGGTGAGCTCGGCCTGCTTCTGCGTCACGCCGCGCTTGACCACGAGGATGTTGATCAAATCCGACTTCAGCATGGAGGCGCTCCAGCGGGGATCGGCCCTTTCGGCCCCGGAACGTCGAGAAGCCTAGCCGACCCTCCGGAAATCGGCAAGCTTTACACGGGAATGCGAGCCGTCCCTCCCTCGCGGGACTCGGGCGACGAGCGTCCGGCTGGGCGCAGCGTGGTGCAGAGCTCCTCGAGCGAGGCGGCGGCGAGCTTTTCGGCCGCCGCGCCCTCGGCCTCGGCGAGGAGGCCCGCGATGAGCGCCCTCGCTCCATGGCCTGCCGCCGGCCGGACCTCGCCGGCGACGATGCGCCGCACGTCGGCGAGGGTTGTCCGGGCGAGCGACCTGCCTGGGGTGAGCCCCCCCGAGGGGCCCTCGATGACGAGCCCGCCGGCGCGGAGCGCCTCCAGGACCTCTCGGACGGGCTCCGCGGGCGCGTCGAGACGGTCCGCAACGTCGCCGGGGTCGGGTGCCGGCTCGGCGTCCCACCAGGCGAGGGCCACGACGAGCAACGCCCGGGAAGCGAGCAGCTCCCGGCCCAGGGCGCCTTCCGGATCCTCCCGAGGGTCGAGCAGCGAGCGGTGGTGCTGGAGCACGAACGCGAGGCGCGCCCCGAAAAGGAAGATGGTCCAGGACAAGTAGAGCCAGAGCAGGAAAACGAACACCGCCGCGAGCGAACCGTAGATGGCCTGGAAGCGGAACAGGTTCGCGGCGGCGAACGCGTAGAGGTCCTTCGCGAGCTCGAAAGCCCCGGCCGCCACCGCCCCGGCGGCGAAGGCCGGCCACAGCCTCACCCGCGTGGCCGGGAGCAGGAGGTAGGCGGTGAAGAAGAAGGCGACCGTGAGCCCCAGGACCGCCCCCTCGCCCAGGACGCGGGGCGCGCCGAGCCAGTCGTGGGCGGCGACGGCCACCGCGATCGAGGCCGCCACGAGCAGCGGGCCGATGGTGAGGCCCGCCCAGTAGGTGAGCCATCGCTGCAAGGACGGGCGCCGTCGCCGCACGGCCCAGATGGCGTTCACGGCGTGCTCCACCTGGGCAAACAGGGTCACCGCCGAGAGCGCGAGCAGGACGAAGCCGAGGAGGCCAACCCCGGCGCCCTACGCCCGCGAAGACGTGGCGGTCGAGGTACCCGAGCACCGTTGCCTGGGCGCCCACGGCTAGGTTGGCGATGAGGAAGTCGTGGATACGCGCCCGGACCCGGTCGAGGTCGGCGAACGCCCGCACCATCGACACCGCCACCATGAGCGCCGGCAGCAGCGAGAAGATGGAGATGTAGGTGAGCGCCATGGCCCGGAGCTTCAGGCTGTCGCCCTTGAAGGCGGCGAGCCCTGCCCGAAGCACGGCCGCCGCTCGGCGGAGGCCCAGGCCCCATGCGCTCGGGCGGCCTCCCTCCACGCGGCCCTCAGCTCCGGTCGCCGGCCTTGCCGGCGACCTCGGAGGCCTCCTCGCGGCTGCCGCCTCCCCCGCCGCGGCCGCGCTCGCCCCGGTCCCGGTCGCGATCCCGGTCTCGGCGGCCGCGCCCCTCGCCACCCTCGGCGCGGTCCTGGCGGCCGTAGATGTCGAACTGCTCCTGGTGGTAGCCGGCCTGGGACTTCACCTGGATGGTCTTGTTGAAGCGGTCCATCAGGTAGCGCAGCTCGTCGCGCTCCGCTCCCTGGACGATGCGCGCGACCTCGGGGTGGCAGTTCACCACCAGCACCGGCTCGGGGAAGCTCGGAGCGTCCCGGCGGATCTCGCGGAAGATTTCGTAGGCCACCGTGACGCGCGAGCGGATGTGCCCCTTGCCCGTCGCAGTAGCTGCAGGGCTCGGTGGTGATGCGGGTGATGGACTCGCGCACCCGCTTGCGGGTCATCTCCACGAGGCCGAGCTCCGAGATCTTGAGGACGTTCGTCTTGGCCTTGTCGCGGCCCAGCGCGTCCTGCAAGAGCCTTGAAGACCTTCTCCCGGTTCTGCGGCTTGTCCATGTCGATGAAGTCGATGATGATGATGCCGCCGATGTTGCGCAGGCGCAGCTGGTAGACGATCTCCTTGGCCGCCTCGACGTTGATCTTGGTGATGGTCTCCTCGAGGTTCTTCTTGCCGACGTAGCGCCCCGAGTTGACGTCGATGGCGGTGAGGGCCTCGGCCTGGTCGATGATGATGTAGCCGCCGCTCTTCAGCCACACCTTGCGCTGCCCGGCCCGCTTCAGCTCCTGCTCGATCCCGTAGGAGTCGAAGATGGGCTCCTGCCCGTTGTAGAGCTCGATCTGCGACTCGAGGTGCGGCGCCTGCTCGCGGACGAAGCGCAGGATGCGCTCGTATTCGTCGCGGTCGTCGATGACGAGCTTGTGGACCTCGGACGGTGAAGAGGTCGCGGGTGGCCCGCAGGATGAGGTCCAGGTCCGGGTGCAGCAGCGCCGGTGCGCTCACCTTGTCCTTGGTGCGGATGATCTCGTTCCAGACCTGGATGAGGAAGCGGATGTCGGCCTCGAGCTTCTGCGCCTCGACGCCGTCGGCGACGGTGCGGACGATGAACCCGGTGCCCTCCGGGCGCATCCGGTCCACAACCTCCCGGAGCCGGCGCCGCTCGCCCTCGCGCTCGATGCGCCGCGAGATGCCGACGTGGTCCACCGTCGGCATGAAGACCAGGTGGCGGCCGGGGATGGAGATGTGGCTGGTGATGCGCGCGCCCTTCGTCCCGATGGGATCCTTCGGCGACCTGGACGATGACCTCCTGGCCCTCCTTGAGGAGGTCCTGGATGTTCTTCTGCTCCCGCGGGCGCCGCTCCTCGTTCCCGGTTGCGACCGTTGCGACCGCGGCGGCGGTCGTCCCCTCCCGTCCCTCCCGTCGCGTCGGCCGCGGTCGCGGTCGCGGTCCCGATCCGCGCGCGCCTCGCGCGGCGATGCCTCGGGACGGGCCGCGAATCTGATCCGACGGCGGCGCGACCTCCGGTCGCGGCGCCGGCAGGGATCGCTGCGTCTAGGGCCGTGACCGGCTCCGCGGACGGCACCGCGCCAGGCGCGTCCGCCGCGACGGGCTCTGATGGCACCTCGGCGACTGGCGCCTCGACGACCTGCGTGAGCGGGATGGGGGTCCTCCGGCACGGGCAGAGGCGGCAGGGCTTCGAGGGCCGGGCGGCTCCGCGATTGCCGGCTCGGCGGCCGGACCGACTTCCAGCGCGGCCGCGACCTCGCCCGGCACCGGGGTGATCGCCGGGACGCGGCGAGCGGCAGGTCACCAGGCAGCGGCGTCACCGCCGGTGCGGGCTCGCCCGCGGCGAGCGCCTTTACCTCCTGCTCCTCGGCCTCCTGCTCGCTCGGGACCTCGCACGAGGTGCTGGGCGTGCTCGCCCTCGGTGAGCTCGAACTCCTCGGAGAAGTCCGGGTCGCCGTAGACGTCACCCACGTAGAGGAACGCGGCCTTCTCCAGGCCGATGTCGACGAAGGCGGCTTGCATGCCCGGGAAGCACGCGCACCACCCTTCCCTTGTAGATGTTGCCGACGATCCCCTTCTCGCGCTTTCGCTCGAGGTAGTACTCGTGGATGTTGCCGCTCTCGACCAGGGCCACGCGCGTCTCCGCGCCGGCCGCGTTGATCACCAGGATGCTGTTGCCCGCCATGTAGGTCCTCGCCTGCCCGGCGATGGCGACGGGAAGGCGAGGCCCGTGGCGGGCCGCGATCGCGAGTTTCCCGGCGGTGCCGGGCGACGCGGATCGGCTGTCGAGCGGTGCGCTCACGTTCGCATTCCGTTCGCCCCTGGGGCCGCGTCGAGCGCGGCCCACGTCCGGGCGTCAGTCGTTTCCTCTCAGGCGTCGAGCGTAGCGCGGGGACCGCGGTCGGGAGCCCGTGGGCATCTCCGGTGGTGTCCTCGCGAAGCTGACGCCTTCCTTCAGAACCCTCACTCCTCTGGGCGCAGTCCCGTCTCCGAAGATGGCCGCCAGCACCTCGGCCGGCTTGGCGCTCCCGGACGGACCCGCCTTCAAGCTGAACGCGACCCTTCCTGGTCCTTCGACGGACAGGTGGGTCACCATCTCCTTCAGGTCGATCTCCCTTTCCCTGGATGCCGCAAACTTCTGGTTGCGCTTCTTGTCGCGGGGCCGGGGCGGTGCGGTCCTCCGCACCACCGACTGCTCCGCCGAGTGAAAATCGTCGATCCGTCGGGCAAGCGCCTCGGCGCTCCACCCCTCCGGGAATTCTACCCTGTAATGGACGGCCCGCACGGACTCCGACAGGGAGGGGGTCCGGGGGTCGATGCGGCGCGCCTCGAGGACGGACAGGCCGGTCGGCAGGGCGGCGCCGAGCCGCCGGGCCACCTCGGTGGCGTCCTGGGCACCCAGGAGCTCCAAGTCCAGGTATTCCGCCTGGCTCTCGATGCCGACGGGGAGCGCCGGGCCGAAGGAGACCCGCGGTTTCGGGTGATATCCCTCGGAAAAGGCGACGGGCAGCCCCGCGCGGCGCACGGCCCGAAGGACCGCGGTCATGACCTCGAGGTGAGAGAGGGCGAGGAGCCGCCCCAGCTTGGCATAGCGCACCCGGACGTGCGTCCGAGCGCTCGCGGAAAGGGGCCGCTCGGTGCGGCGGACGGCGGGGCCGGCCGCCTGGTAGTCCTCAGGCCTGTAGACCCGGTTCTTCATCACGTCGTAGTCGCAGGCCCCGCAGACGCTGCATGGGCTAAGGACGCAGTCGGCCACCTCCGCAAGGTTCCGGGCCGCGGCGACCTGCTTCTGAAGGTAGGTCTTCGTGACGCCGCAGTCGATGCGGTCCCAAGGAAGGACCTCGTCGAGCCGCCGGCGCCGGTAGGCGAACCACTCCAGCGTCGACGCCGTGGACCCGCTCCATCTCGGCGAAGGCCTCGGCCCAGCGTCCCTCGTCGAACCACTCGGTCCAGCCATCGAGCCGCTGCCCGAGGCGGTACGCGTGCGAGCACCGCCGTGCCGACGCGCCGGTCGCCGAGGGCCAGCGCTCCCTCGATCGAGGCCTGGCGCGAGTCATGCGGCTTGAACTGGATGGCGCCGTTGCGCCCGCCCAGCTCGGCGGTGATGAGGCCCTGCCGCCGGCGCGTCTCCTCCGGCGTGATCATGGGCTCCCACTGGAAAGGGGTGAATGGCTTCGGCACGAAGGTGCTCGCCCCCAGGTTGATCGAGGCGGAGCCCTTGCCGGGCGGCAGCGCGCGGCGGGCCGCCGAGAGGCAGCGCTTCGCGAGCCGGGCGATGGCCACCACGTCCTCGTCGCGTTCCTCGGGGAGCCCGATCATGAAGTAGAGCTTGAGCAGCGACCAGCCGTTCTTGAAGATGGACTCCACCGCCGCGAGCAGGTGCTCCTCGCGGTTGCCCTTGTTGATGACGGCCCGCATGCGCTCGGTGGCCGCCTCGGGCGCCAGGGTGAACCCGGTCTTGCGAACGCGGCGCGATCTTCTTCGCCAGCGAGTCGTTCATGGTCTCGGTGCGAAGCGACGGCAGCGACAGCGCGATGCGCTCGCCCTCCCACCGGGACAGGAAGTCGTCGAGAAGCGGGTTCAGGCACTCGTAGTCGCCCGAGGACAGGGACAGGAGCCCGACCTCCTCGTAGCCAGAGGCGCGCAGCCCCTGCTCGGCGACCCGGAGCACGGTCGCCGGGCTGCGCTGCCGCGTGGGCCGGGTGATCATTCCCACCTGGCAGAAGCGGCAGCCGCGCGTGCAGCCGCGCTGGATCTCGATGGGCAGTCGGTCGTGGACCGTCTGCATGAACGGCACGACGGGCCTCTCGTAGGCGCTCGTGGAGAGCACGTCGATGTCCGGCACCACCCGGCGCACCACCGTCTCGTAGCCCGGCTTGAGCGGCTCCATGCGCGACGAGCGCGCTGGAGGCCGGGTCGAAGCGAGGCGCGAAGAGCGACGGCACGTAGACGCCGGGGATCTCGGCGAGGCGGTCGAGGAGCGCGCCGGCGCGGGCCGCCGCGTCCCCTTCCAGGCCAGCACGGCGTCGGCGATCTCGTGCACCACGTCCTCGCCGTCGCCCACCGCGAAGCAGTCGAAGAAGTCGGCGACCGGCTCGGGGTTGTAGGCGCAGGGGCCTCCGCCCACCACGACCGGATCGCCCGGCCCGCGATCCCGGGTGAAGAGCGGGATGCCGGACAGGTCGAGCAGGGCGAGCACGCTCGTGTAGGCGAGCTCGAACTGGAGCGTCACCCCGAGCGATGTCGAGGTCGCGGACCGGCGTGCGCGACTCCAGCGTGAAGAGCGGCAGCCGGTGCTCCCGCAGCATCCCCTCCATGTCCGGCCAGGGGAGGAAGACCCGCTCGCATGCCACCTCGGGCCGGTCGTTGAGCCCGTGGTAGAGCAGCCGGAAGCCGAGGTTCGACATCCCGACTTCGTAGGTGTCGGGGAAGGCGAGGGCGAACCGGAGGCGGACCGCTGCCGGGTCCTTCTCGACGCGCCGAACTCGCAGCCGACATAGCGCGAGGGCTTCTGCGCCGCGAGGACGAGCTCGTCGAGGGAGGGAGGGGTCATGTCGTCGGGCGGCGGATTCGAACCGCCTCTTGCCCGCAGGGCCGCCAAGCCGGCGGCGAGCCTCAAGGAGCCCGCTCGTAGCACGCCGGGTCCGGTCGGGGCAAGTTCGACGGCCCCGGGCTCGCCCCTGGCTGGAACGCTACGGGCGGAACACCCGGAAGGGGCCGACCTCGCCCCGCGGTGGCTCCCACCCGACATCCACGGAATTCACCCTTGCCGAGGGCGGTCCGCGCCGACACCAGGCGAGCAGGGCCTCCACCGCCCGCCGCTCGCCCTCCGCCACCACCTCGACCGAGCCGTCAGCGAGGTTGCGCACGCTGCCCGAGACCCCGAGCCGGTTCGCCTCGAGAAGGGTGGCCTGGCGGTAGAAGACCCCCTGGACGAGCCCCTTCACCCGGACGCGGGCTCGGACGAGCGCACCCGGCGCGCTCACGTCGCGGGATCCTCCGAGCATCCGCAGGAACTCGTCCTCGCCGATCACCTTGACGCCGAGCTCGTGCGCCTTCGTGAGCTTCGAGCCGGCGTCCTCCCCCGCGACGACGAGGTCGGTCTTGCGCGAGACGTCCCCGCGACCTTCCCGCCGCGCCGCTCGATCTCCGCCTTGGCCTCGTCGCGGGGGAGCTTCGAGAGCCCGCCGGTGAGCACGACGGTCTTCCCGGCGAAGGCGCCTCCCCGCGGCGCCACCTCCGGGGCGGGGCGGACCCCGGCCTCGAGGAGGTGGCGGACGACCTTCCGGTTCTGGGGCTCCGACGTCCACGCACGGATCTCCCTGCCCGTTTCCGGCCCGACATCGCGCACCTGCTGAAGCTCCTCCTCGCTCGCCTCGAGAAAGGGCTCGAGCGTCCGGAAGTGCCGTGCGAGCGCGGTGGCGGTGGCCTCGCCCACCTGCGGGATGCCGAGACCAAGGAGGAAGCTGCGAAGGGGCCGGGGCTCGGCGCGCGTCCCCTCGAGCGCCCGCTCCATGTTCCGCGCGGCGACCTCGGGGAGCTCCAGCTTCGCCCTCTTTCCCTTCCCGGCCGCCGCCTCCCCCACCGGCTTTCGGGGCCGGCTGAAGAGCTGCTGCCAGCTCTCGAAGGGGACGCCGTAGAGGTCGGCGAACTCCTTCACGAGCCCGCGCTCGACGAGCTGCAGCGCGAGCTTCTCTCCCAGGCCCTCGATGTCCATGGCCCGCCGCGAGGCGAAGTGCGTGAGGCGCCCGACGAGCTGAGCGGGGCAGGCGGCGCCGGTACAGCGGTAGACCTTCTCGCCCTCCTCGCGGACGACGCGGGCGCCGCACACCGGGCACGCGGTCGGGAAGGTGAAGACGCGCTCGTCGCCGGTGCGCCGTTCGGGGATGGGCTTCACCACCTCGGGGATGACCTCCCCGGCGCGCCGGATGAGGACCCGGTCCCCGATGCGGATGTCCTTGCGCCGCATCTCGTCCTCGTTGTGCAACGTGGCGCGGGAAACGGTGGCTCCCCCCAGGCGGACCGGGGTCACCTCGACAACGGGAGTGAGGATTCCGGTGCGCCCCACCGAGGCCCAGATCCGCTCCACCCGGGTCGTCTCCTCCTGCGGCGGGTACTTGAAGGCCACCGCCCACCGCGGGAACTTCGTGGCGGCGCCGAGGCGCCGTTGCAGGTCGAGGTCGTTCACCTTGACCACCACTCCGTCGGTCTCGTAAGGCAGCGCGAAGCGCCGCTCGGCCATGACGTCCTTGTAGCGCTTCACTTCCTCGATGCCGCGGCAAAGCCTGTTCTCGGGATTGGTCTCGAACGCGAGGCGCGCGATCGCCGCGAGCTTCTCCCAGTGGGTTCGCCAGGGCTGCTCGCCGGGGACGAGTGCCTCGTACGCGATGAACGAGAGCGGCCGCGTCGCGGTGATGCGCCAGTCGAGCTGCCGAAGCGAGCCCGCCGCGGCGTTGCGCGGGTTCGCGAAGGGCTCCTCCCCCTGCCGCAGCATGTGGCGGTTCAGGGCCTCGAAGTGTTCCTTCTGCAGGAGCACCTCCCCGCGGACCTCGAGCCGGCGCGGGGCCGGCCCCTCGAGCCGCCCCGGCACGCCGCGGTTCGCCCCGAGCCGCCCCACGGTGCGGAGGTTCGGCGTGACGTCCTCGCCCTGGACCCCGTCGCCGCGGGTCGAGCCCGCCAGGAGCTCGCCGTCGCGGTACACGAGCTCCACCGCCAGGCCGTCGAGCTTCGGCTCGCAGACGTACTCCACCGGCTGGTCCTGGGGCAGCTCGAGGGACCGGCGGATGCGGGCGTCGAAGTCGTCGAGCTCGCCATCCTCCTGGATGTTGCCGAGGGACAGCATCGGCTCGCGGTGCTCCACCCGCGCAAACTTCTCGCTCGGCGCCCCCGACACGCGCTGGGTCGGCGAGTCGGGCGTGACGAGCTTCGGGTGTTGCTCCTCGAGTTCGAGGAGCTCCCGCATGAGCCGGTCGTACTCCGCGTCGGAGAGGACGGGCTGGTCGAGGACGTAGTAGGCGCGGTCCGCCTCTACGATCCGCTTCCGCAGCCTCTCGATGCGCTCTCGGTCGCTCTCGGCCATGCGGCGATGGATACGCCGCCGACCGCGCGACTTCAACCGTCCGCGGGGGTCCTTAGAACACGCCCTCTTGTGGCGGGGTCTGGGCGGTCAGAACGAAGGCGTTTCCGAAGCCGGTGTAGGTCTGGACTTCGATGTTGTGGATGCCGTCCCCGTCGATGTCGCAGTCGCCAATGACCTGCAGCACCATCGGCGTTGCCGAGGTGTCGAGCGTGAAGAAGTAGCTGCAGTAGGTGGACCCCTCGATGATCAAAGGAAGGGCGTTCCACCCCTGCTGGGTCTGGACCCAGGTGCGCTTGGTTGTTCCCGGGGCGTTGTCCGGGTTCCAGGGTCCGACGAAGAAGACCCCCGCATTGGTCGGGATGCTGGGCGAGTTCAGGGCGATGTCCTCGATCCCCTTCGCGACGGCCCTCATGATGTCGCCGCGCTCGGCGATCTTGGAGCGGGTGGTCATGTTCTTGTACTCGGGGATCGCCACCGAGGACAGGATCGAGATGATCGCCACCACCAGCATGACCTCGATGAGGGTGAAGCCCCTCGGGGCAACGGAATTGGGTCTCTTCACGGCTTCCCTCCCAGCCCGGTTGCGCCGACCGGGGGCGAGCCCGATGCCTTGGCGCCTCCCGGTATCACCACGAAGGTGCCCGGGAGCACCTCGCGCACTTCGTTCCCCTTCGCGATCTCGGCGTTCTTGAAGTTCTCCACTTCGCGCGGGTCGAGCTGCTTGCCCGCGGGTGCGAACACCAGCTTTCCCTGGATGGTCGTGGTTCCGGCCGACCCCGAGGGGGCCCCGGTCACCGAGGACGGCATCTGCCGCGGGCGGTTCACGTACCGGTAACCGTGGTAGCCGGCCGCGACCGCGACGGAGAGCACGAAGAAGACGATCATGCCCCACGGTGTGGGTCGCTCACCCTCGCCGACGCCGGAGGTGGAGTAGATCATGCGCGTGGCGGCGCCGCGCTTCAGCGCGTGCGAGGCAGTGATCTCTGCCACCACCTCGGCGGGCACCACGCGCTGCACCGCCTCGGTGAGGTCGATGGCTTCCTTCACAACGGCGTGGCGGACGTTCTCGAGGACGCGGAGTGCGCCGGGCGAGGCACCCTCGCTCATCCCCTTCAGGTCCGAGAGGACTCCATCGATGCTCGCCAGGATGGCCTTCAGCGCATCGTGGTCGACGGACGCGCCCGGGCCTGGCAGGGACTCGAGAGCCGCCGCCACCTGCCACCTGAGCCCGGCCGCCCGCTTGAGCGGCCCCGCCTCGAACGGGAGCGGCTGGTCTTGCAGGGCCGACTTCTCGGCATCGGAGAGGCCCGCGAGGACCTTCTCGGTCAGCGGCCGGAGCCTCTCCTCGGGCCAGAGCCCGACGAGCGCGCCCGCGAGCAGGCCCTCCGCGTCGTTCGCGGAGAGCACCGTCCCGGGCCAGGTTCCGGAGGCGACGAAGGGCGACTCGGGGGGAACCGCGACCGGCGCGGCCACTGGCGGGGCCGGTGCCTCGGCTTCGCTGGCGGCGTCGGGCGACTCGCTGAACAGGTCGGCGAAGGCGTCCGCCTCGTCGGGTACGAGCTGCACGGCGGGAGGCGGCGGCGCGGAGACGGCCGGCGCGAGCGCGATAGCGGCGGCGCGCGGTGCCACCGGGGGAACCATGGGCGCGACCGGCGTCGCCACCGGCCGGGGCATGGCCAGGGTGGGCCGGACAGGCGTCGTCGCCGGACGCGCCGGCGTCACCGCCGGGCGCGGGACCGGGGTGGCGGCGGGCCCGGGACTCCCGGCGACGGCCGGGCGCGGCACCAAGGCCGGGCCCGTCCGCGGAGCCGTCGCCACCGCGACCGCGCTCTCGGGGGGCCAGCGCGCGGGGGCGGGAGCGGCCGGGAAGGACGGGGTGATGGCCGGACGCGTGGACCGGGTGGCCACGGCGACGCCGGCCGCAGGAGCGAGGACGGGCGCCGGGCGACCGGCGACGGGCGCGAGCGGCGGAGCCACGACGCGGCTCACGGCCTCCAGAAGCGCCCTCGGGTCTCCGCTCCAAGCCACCACTGCGCTCGCGCTGGCGGAGAGCTCGGCGGCCACCGCGGCATGCTCCGGAGGGAGCGCCACCACGATGGAGATCTCGGACCCGGCCTGGCGCCTCAGGTCGTCGCTGAGCGGCAGCCACTCCTGGCCGCGGTACTCGTAGACGAGCAGCCGGGCGCTGTCCTGGCAGAGGGCGAAGGCGAGGTGCGGGGTGTCCGCGACGCGAGGCGCGCCCCCGAGTCGCCCCTCAAGGGGTTCGAGCAGCGCGCCGAGGAATTCGGGCGAGCCGGCTACGACGGCCTCGTTGGCGTTCACGCACGCTCCATGGTGAACATCCTATCTGATCGACACGATTGGTCTGTCCCCACATGAAGACCCGCGTCCATGGCACATGCGGAGCGGCCGAGGTGTGGTTGCACACCCGCTCCCACACCCTCCTCTCGGCGTCGCAGGCCAACGCGCGCGCGAGCGAGCCGGAAGAGCGTGGAGGGGAGCAGTTGACAGACGCAGCCGTGCCCCTTAGCCTTTCAAACCTCTCCAGCCGTTCCCCTCCCAAGTTCCCGCTTCACGGCTCGCCGCCCTCCCGGGCTCCCGCCCTCCGGCGCCGTATCCCCCGAAAGACCACATGCCCGTAGCCCAGTACGACCCGCCCACCGCTGGCAGCATCACCGACCTCAAGCACCGGAAGGTCGCCGAACTCGCCGAGATGGCGCGGGAACTCAGCATCGAGGCCGCCGGGGCGATGAAGAAGCAGGACCTCATCTTCGCCATCCTGCAGGCGCAGTCGAAGAAGGCCGAGGAGAAGAAGGAGGAGATGGAGGTCGCCGGCGAGGGCACCATCGAGGTGCTCCCCGACGGGTTCGGCTTCCTGCGCAGCCCGGATTTCAGCTACCTGCCGGGTCCGGACGACATCTACGTGTCCCCCTCCCAGATCCGCCGCTTCAATCTGCGCACCGGCGACAGCGTGCGGGGGACGGTGCGCCAGCCCAAGGACGGGGAGCGGTACTTCGCGCTCCTCAAGGTCGACTCGATCAACGGAGAGCCGCCGGAGGAGACCCAGAGCAAGGCCCTCTTCGACAACCTCACCCCGCTGTACCCGACACAGCGCCTTCGGCTCGAGAACGACCCGAGCGAGATGACGACGCGGGTGGTCGACCTGTTCGCCCCGATCGGCAAGGGGCAGCGCTGCCTCATCGTC
This sequence comes from uncultured delta proteobacterium, assembly GCA_963754915.1. Classification (GTDB taxonomy): domain Bacteria; phylum Myxococcota; class Myxococcia; order Myxococcales; family Anaeromyxobacteraceae; genus DATJZG01. The sequence goes on from CAVWHZ010000008.1 coordinate 116,565, forward strand.
TCCCCGCCCCGCGCCGGCAAGACGGTGCTCCTGCAGCACATCGCCCACGCCATCACCCGCAACCACCCGGAGGTGACCCTCATCGTGCTGCTCATCGACGAGCGGCCGGAGGAGGTCACCGACATGGAGCGCACCGTCAAGGGCGAGGTGGTTGCGTCCACCTTCGACGAGCCCGCCACCCGCCACGTGCAGGTCGCGGAGATGGTCATCGAGAAGGCGCGCCGCCTTGTGGAGCACAAGAGGGACGTCGTCATCCTGCTCGACTCCATCACCCGCCTGGCGCGCGCCTACAACTCGGTGGTCCCGCCCTCCGGGAAGATCCTCTCCGGCGGCGTGGACTCGAACGCGCTGCACAAGCCCAAGCGTTTCTTCGGCGCCGCCCGCAACATCGAGGAGGGCGGCTCGCTCACCATCGTCGGCACCGCGCTTGTCGACACCGGAAGCCGCATGGACGAGGTCATCTTCGAGGAGTTCAAGGGAACCGGGAACTCCGAGATCGTGCTCGACCGCAAGCTGATGGAGAAGCGGATCTTCCCGTGCATGGACCTCGCCAAGAGCGGCACGCGCAAGGAGGAGCTGCTCTTGCCCGCGGACTGGCTCTCCAAGATCTACATCCTCCGCCAGACCATCCTGAACGGCCTCGACAACGTCGAGGCGATGAAGTTCATGCTCGACAAGTTCCGCCAGGCGAAGAACCACGACGAGTTCTTCAAGATGATGGTGGGCGGGGGCAAGTGACCACCGAGGCCCCCCGCGGCGAGCCGCTCGGCGAGGGGAATTCGACGGAGACCTTGACCGAAGCGCCCGAAGCGACTAGAATCCCGCGGCTCCGCCCGGACCACGCCGTGCTCCCGCGACGTGCAAGCGGCAGGAAACGGAAGGAAGTCATGAAGGAATCGATCCACCCCGACTACAAGCCTGCGAAGGTCGTCTGCGCCTGCGGCGCGGTCATCGAGACACGTTCGACGCGCGGCGACTTCCACATCGAGATCTGCTCCAGCTGCCACCCGTTCTTCACGGGCAAGCAGAAGATCCTCGACACCGCCGGCCGCATCGAGCGCTTCAAGACCCGCTACGCCGCGACCGGCAAGGCGGAGAAGGCCGAGCCCAAGAAGGCCGCGGCCGAGCCAGCTCCCAAGGCCGCGCCAAAGAAGGACAACCGGGCCGCGAAGCGCGCCAAGGTGAACGCCAGCAAGCCGAAGCCCAAGGCGGAGGCCGAGGCACCGGCAGCGGAAGCCAAGGGCGAAACCCCAGAGGCTTGAGAGCCCGCAGGCGGGCGCGAAGCGAAACGGCGGGCCTCGAGCGGCCCGCCGTTCGCGTCTCTCGGCCCGGCACCCCGGCGCCTACTTGGGAACGATCACCTGCACCGCCGCGGTCTTGCCCGAGGCCGAAGCCGTGACCTTGGCCTTGCCCTTCTTCATCGCGCGGACGGTGCCGTCGGCGGCGACGGTGACGATTCGCCCGTCGGAGGAGCGCCAGGCAACCGGAACTCCGCCCACGAGCTTCCCCTTCTTGTCGAGGGGCTCGGCCTTGAGGCGGACCGCGTCCCCGCGCTTCAGGGTCAGCTTGGGGGGCTTCACCACCAGCTTCGCAAACTCCGCGACCTTTACGGTGACCTGGGCGGTGCCCCGCACCGCTCCGGACGCCGCCGTCACGGTGGCCGTGCCCGGCCCGACCGCCACCACCTTGCCCTCGGTCACGGACGCGATGGCGGCGTCGCTCGAGGACCAGGCCACCGGGGACGGACTGCCCGTCACGGGCTTTCCGTTCTCGTCCGCCACGACCACGGTCAGGACGAGCGACTCTCCGGGCCGGAGCTCCCGGGTCACGGGCGAGACCGCCACGGTGGCGGGGATGGAGACCACCACCCGGGAGGCGCCCTTCGCCTCGCCGACGGCGGCGGTGACCGTGGCCTCGCCCGACCGGAGCGCCCTGACCGTCCCCGCCTCGTCGACCTCCGCCACTGCGGGCGACGAGCTCGTCCAGGCGACCTTCTGCTTTCCGTCCTCGACGGGACGTCCTTTCGAGTCCTTCAGCGATGCCACGAGCGCCCGGGTGGCCCCCTTGGAGGACAGCGCCACGCTGGGCGGCTCCACGGTGACGGACTTCACGGAGGGACCGCAGGCGGCGAGTGCGGCGGCGAGACACAGGGCTGCACGCTTCATCGGGATTCCTCCAAGCCAAACCCGTCATCAGGGCCGGATGCGCGACTCTTACACCACCGGCCCCAGTCGGTAAACCGGCGTGACGGGGCCGCTTCGCGCGGTATAAGGGTGGGCAGAAGTGCCGGCCCTCGTGCTCATCGTCGACGACGAGCGCTCCAACCTGGAGTCGCTGGGGCGCATCTTCGCCAAGGAGGGCTGGCGCGTCGCGCTGGCGTCGTCGGGCACCGAGGCGCTCGAGGTGCTTCGCCGCGACCGCCCCAGCGTGGTCGTCACCGACCTCATGATGCCCGGAATGAGCGGCGAGGAGCTACTGCGCACGGTGAAGGCCCTCTCCGCCGAGACCGAGGTCGTGCTCATGACGGCGTACGGCACGGTCGAGGTGGCGGTCTCGGCCATGAAGGAGGGCGCCTACGACTTCATCACCAAGCCCGTGAAGCGCCTCGCCATCGTCAAGTCGGTCCGCCAGGCGCTCGAGAAGGCCTCCCTCGTCGCCGAGAACAGGGTCCTCCGCGCCCAGCTCGCGCAGCTCGCCCACGGCGAGGGCGACGGAGGACTGCTCGGAGCCGCCCCGCCCTTCCGCGCCGCGCTCGCCACCCTCCGCCAGGTGGCGCCCAGCTCGGCAACCGTGCTCCTCCAGGGCGAGAGCGGAACCGGCAAGGAGCTCGCGGCCCGCCTGCTGCACGACCTCTCCCCGCGGTCGGCCGGGCCGTTCGTGCCCGTGAATTGCGCCGCCCTCCCGGAGACGATCCTGGAGTCGGAGCTCTTCGGCTACGAACGGGGCGCCTTCACCGGGGCTTCCCAGCGCAAGGAGGGACGCTTCGAGCGGGCGGACGGCGGGACCCTGTTCCTCGACGAGGTCGCCGACATGTCTCCCGCGGTCCAGGTGAAGCTGCTCCGCGTGCTGCAGGACGGCGTCGTGGAGCGGCTCGGCGGCAAGCAGCCCGTCCAGGTGGACGTTCGCATCGTCGCCGCGACGAATCGCGACCTCGCGACCGAGGTCCGAGCCGGGCGCTTCCGGGAGGATCTCGTTCTACCGGCTCGACGTCGTCACGGTTCGGCTTCCGCCGCTTCGCGACCGGCGCGAGGACGTCCCCTTGCTCGCGGCGGTCTTCCTGCGCCGGTTCGCCGAGCAGAACCGCCGCCAGGTGGCTGGCTTCACCGCCGCGGCGCTGCAGGCGCTCGAGACCTACGACTGGCCCGGGAACGTGCGCGAGCTCCAGCACGCCATCGAGCGGGCGGTGGTGCTCTGCCGGGGGTCCGACGTGGACCTCGTCGACCTCCCGGAGGCGCTGCGGAGCACCGCGACGGGGCAGCTCCCGGCGCCGGCCGCCGCCCTGTCGGTACCGCTCGGAACCCCCCTCGATGAGATCGAGCGCATGGTGATTCGCGAGACGCTTCGCCACACGCGGGGAGACAAGAACCTCGCCGCCCGGCTCCTCGGCGTGGCGCCCCGGACCATCTACCGCAAGCTCGAGCGAGACGAGTCCGGGCGCCTCGCGGAGCCCGCCACCGACGACGAGGGGGGGCCCCAGCACTCGTAGGCGCGGACGCGGCCGCCTGACAATTTGGCGGCTCGGCGGCCGGTAGCGCGCATGTTTTGCCAAATTGGCAGGACGGGCGCCACCGCGGCCCACCGGCGTCCAAATTGCGATGTTGTTTCGGTAATTTGAACCTGCGTGTGTGCCCGCCGCGGTGGCACATCGGTTGCTATCCGTTTCTCGGGGGTTTGTCCCGGACCATGCTCGAGCTGTTCCTCAAGAAATACGCGTGGACCGCGAACGTGGTCCTCCTGTTCGCGGCGGCTTGGCTGCTCGCGAAGACGGTGAACACGGCCGTCGGCTCGGTCATCCGGCCGACCCCGCAGATCGACGTGGCCTCGTTCCCGACCTCGGCGCCGTCGGCGCTCACCGCCTCGCTCGAGGTCGACAAGCTCTACCCGCTCATCGGGCTGCAGCCCCCGGCGCCGGCGCCGAGCGCCGCGGCGTCGCAGCAGGCCACCCCGGCTGCTCCGCGGACGTGCACCGACGTCCGCGCCCCGCCGGTGGCGACCTCGCTGCGCGCGCAGCTCGTGGGGGCGATCGTCGCCTCCGATCCCCGCTGGTCGACGGCCGTGGTCGTCGACACGAGTTCCCGCGAGACGCGCGCCTACGGGATCGGCGAGCCCGTCCTGGGGGCGACCCTGCTGTCCGTCGAGCGCATCCGCGACGAGCGAGACGCGACGGGCAGGGGCTTCCGGGTCGTGGCCATCGTCTGCAACGATGGCGTGAAGCAGTTCGTCGACTTCGAGACGGGCGGGAGCGCTCCCAACGTCGGCGTCGCCCCGGCCCCTCCGCCCCCGTTCGCGGGGGCCGCGCCCCCTGGCGACGCCAACTCGGCCGACGGGATCAAGAAGGTCGCCGACAACCGCTACGACGTGAAGAAGAGCGTCATCGACGGGACGCTCTCCAACCTCAACAACGTCGCCACCCAGGCCCGAATCGTGCCGAGCTTCAAGAATGGCGTGGCCAACGGATTCAAGCTGTTCTCGATCCAGCCGGGATCGTTCTACACGGCCATCGGCGTGGAGAACGGCGACGTCATCCAGAAGATCAACGGCTACGAGATGAACTCCCCGGACAAGGCGCTCGAGGTCTACCAGAAGCTCCGGGACTCGCAGCACATCACCATGGACATCGAGCGCAACGGGCAGGTCATTCGGAAGGAATACAACATCTCCGGCCCGTAGGCCGGTGCGAGGGGTTCCATGCGCACGCTGTTCGCCACAGCCCTGCTTATCCCCGCGCTGGCGCTCTCCCAGGAGGCGCCACCGCCGCCGCCCGTGGGGGGGCCCGGCGCCGCCCAGGAAGAGGCCGCCCCGGCGCCCGAGTCGAGCGAGCCCGCCTCGCCCGTTCCGGCACCGAAGCGCCCGCCGCGCCGCCCGACCGGTCTCAAGGCCGGCATGCCCCCGGGGGGCGCGGCACCGGCACCCGCCGCGCAGGCCGCTCCCGCCGGTCGCCCGGCGCCGCAGGTGGGGCCGGGCCAGGCCGGCGGCACGGCCCGCGTGGACGCCACCTGTCGCCCGCTCGAGGGGAAGTTCCTGCTGGCGTTCAACAAGGCGGAGATCGTCGACCTGCTCGAGCAGGCGAGCCGATGGACCTGCCGCAACTTCGCCTACACCGAGGAGGTCGTGCGCGGGAAGATCACGCTCCTCTCGAAGACGCCGGTCACCCCCGAGGAGGCGTACGCCGCGTTCCTCCTCGCGCTCAACGCCAACGGGATCGCCATCTACCCGTCCGGCAAGTACTACCGGCTCGTCCGAACCGCCGACGCGAAGAAGATGCCCATCCCCACGCTCGTCGGGGACGACTCGGAGTACGCGCCGCTCGAGCAGCCGATCACCAAGATCTTCCGGCTGCACTACATCGAGCCGGACCAGCTCCGCGCCGTTCTCGGGAACTTCACCTCGCCCCAGGGCGCGGACATCCAGACCATCCCGCCCGACATCCTCCTCATCACCGACATCGCGCTGAACATCCGGCGCATCGAGCGGATGCTCGAGGCGCTCGACCGCCCGGGCTCGAACGACCTCGTCCGCGTGGTCCAGGTGCAGTACGCGCCGGCGCGCGACGTGGCCGACAAGATCAACCAGATCTTCGTCCAGGTCCCCGCCCAGCCCGGGAGGCCCGGCCAGAAGCGCCCGCTCATCGGCGGGGTGGCCGCCCCGGGTGCCCCCGCCGCGGCCGCACCTGCCGGCGTCGAGCCCTCCGAGATCTCCATCAGCAAGGTGGTAGCCGACGAGCGCACCAACAAGCTCATCGTCATCTCCGACGAGAAGAGCTACCAGCGCATCGTCGACCTCGTGAAGCAGCTCGACACTCCCACGGCCGGCGAAGGCACCATCCACGTCATCTTCCTCAAGAACGCCAACGCCGAGGACCTCGCCAACACCCTGCAGAGCCTGGCCACGGGCCGCCGCACCGGGTCCACCACCACTGCGAACCCGGCGACGCCGCCTCCCCCGGGCGCCGCGCCCGCCGCCCTCCCCCGCACCGCAACGTCCGCCGAACTCTTCAGCGGCGAGGTCAAGATCACGGCCGACAAGCCGTCGAACTCGCTCGTCATCATCGCCAGCGCCTCGGACTTCACCGTGGTGCAGAGGCTCGTCGACAAGCTCGACCGGGCGCGCCGCGAGGTCTACGTGGAGGCGGTGATCATGGAGGTGGACATCAACAACAACAACCAGCTGGGCGTGGCGTGGCACACGGCCGTGCCGGTGAACACGAGCAACGGCACGGGCTACATCCCTCTCGGATTCGAGCCGGGGCGCATCAACTCGCTCAACCCGTCCTCGGTGCTCAGCCTGGGCGGCGCGCTCTCCGGTCTCGTCGGCCCGGTCTCGGCCCAGCTGTCGAGCATCTTCCCCTTCCCCAGCATGGCGGTGCTCATCCAGGCCCTGCAGACGAGCTCGGACGTGCACGTCCTCTCCACCCCGCACATCATCGCCCAGGACAACGAGGAGTCCGAGATCATCGTCGGCCAGAACGTTCCCTTCCAGGCCGGCTACAACCCGGGGTTCAACTCCAGCCTGGCGGGCTCCACCTCGACCACCGGCGGCACCACCAACGTGCTCGCCAGCCCCTACGCGGTGAGCCTCATTGCCCCCATCCAGCGGCAGAACGTCGACCTGAAGCTCAAGATCAAGCCCCAGATCCACGAGGGGGACATGGTGCGGCTCGACATCGAGGAGAGCCAGGAGGAGATCGTCTCCAACGACCCGGTCCTCGGGCCGACCACCGCCAAGCGCAGCGTGAAGACGAAGGTGGTGGCGAAGGACCAGAGCACCATCGTCATCGGCGGCCTCATCCAGGACCGCACCACCTCGACCGTCAACAAGGTGCCGCTGCTCGGCGACATCCCCATCCTCGGCTACCTCTTCCGCGACACCGTCACCCAGAAGCAGAAGACGAACCTGCTGCTTCTCCTCACGCCCCACATCATCCGGGACCAGTCCGACTTCCACCACATCCTCGAGCGCAAGCAGCGCGAGCAGCGCGAGCTCTACGAGATCTACTACGGCAAGAAGCAGGGCTTCACGCTCGAGGACACCGCCAGCCGGCCGGGGCCGCTCACGCGCATCCGCCAGCAGGTCCAGGTCGAGAACCAGAAGATCGAGAACGGCGGCACCGGCGCGCCCGGCGAGAAGACGCTCGGGCCCCCGGCGGCCCCGGCGTCCGGCACGCCTCCCATCCGGCCCGAGCCGGAGGCGCCTCCCCCGGTCCTCCCCGAGACTCCGGCGCCGATCCCGGCGCCGGCAACGGTCCCGCGCCCGGGCGCGCCTCAGCCCGGGCCAGCCCCGGGTGAATGACCGGGCCGGCCCGTCCGTTCCCCTTCGGAGCCAAGGCATCATGTCCATGGATTCACAGACCGTCCTCGCCGCCGAGCCTTCGCCAGCGCACCCGCCGGCAGAGACAGCGCACCCGCTGTGTGGGCGCCCGCTGGGCGAGATCCTCGTCGAGGTGGCCGGGGTCCCCGGCGAGAAGATCGAGGAGGCGCTCGCCGCCCAGCGCGGCGAGCACGCGGGGCTGCGCCTCGGGGAGATCCTCGTCCGGCTGAAGGTGGTGGGCGAGGAGCAGGTGCTCCAGGCGCTCGCCATCCAGCTCGACCTCCCCTACCTCGGGAGCATCGACGCCGCCCAGGTGCCCGCCGAGCTGGTGAAGCTCGTGCCCATCAACTTTGCCAAGCAGGCGCGGGTGCTGCCGCTTGGCCGCACCGGGGACCAGGTGCGGGTGGCGCTCGCGGACCCGCTCGACACCGCATCGCAGGACAACCTCTCGGTGCTGCTCGAGGCGTCGATCTTCCCGGTGGTGGCGCCCGCCGCCGTCATCGTCGACGCCATTAACCAGGTCTACGACCGGACGGCCGACCGCCACGACCGGCTCATGGAGGACCTCGAGACGACCGAGGACCTCGAGAGCGTCGCCCACGAGCTGGAGGAGCCCGCCGACCTGCTCGAGGCCGACGACGAGGCCCCCATCATCCGGCTCGTCAACTCGCTCTTGTTCCGAGCGGTGAAGGAGCGGGCGAGCGACATTCACATCAACCCGGAGGAGAAGGACATCTCCGTCCGCTTCCGAATCGACGGAGTGCTGCGCGAGGTCATCCGCCCCCCGAAGCGGTTCCAGGCGAGCATCGCCAGCCGCATCAAGATCATGGGCGGGCTGAACATCGCCGAGAAGCGGCTCCCCCAGGACGGCCGCATCCGCATCAAGATCGCGGGGCGCGACGTCGACGTGCGGCTCTCCACCGTCCCCACCGCCCACGGGGAGCGCATCGTCATGCGCTTGCTCGACAAGTCTGCGGTGCTCCTCGACCTTGCCGAGCTTGGCTTCGAGCCCTGGCAGCTCGACATCATGGACCAGCTCATGACCCGGTCCCACGGCATCGTGCTCGTCACCGGGCCGACCGGCTCCGGCAAGACGACGACGCTCTACGGGGCGCTCGCCAAGATCAACCGTCCCGACCTCAACATCCTCACCATCGAGGACCCCGTCGAGATCCAGCTGAGGGGGGTGGGCCAGGTCCAGGTGAACCCCAAGATCGAGCTCACCTTCGCGAACGGCCTGCGCTCGTTCCTGCGGCAGGACCCGGACGTGATCATGGTGGGCGAGATCCGCGACCTGGAGACGGCCGAGATCGCCATCCAGGCATCGCTCACCGGCCACCTCGTCCTTTCCACCATCCACACGAACGACGCCGCCGGCGCCATCACCCGCCTCGCCGACATGGGGGTCCAGCCATTCCTGGTGGCGAGCTCGCTCGTGGGCGTGCTCGCCCAGAGGCTCGTGCGGATGCTCTGCCCGGCCTGCAGGGAGGCCTACACGCCGTCCCAGGAGGAGCTCGACCAGGCCTCGATCACCCCGGACATCCTGGCTCGCGCCGGGAACCCACGGCAGATCTACCGGGCCGTCGGCTGCCCGGCATGCCAGCGCACCGGGTACCAGGGGCGGACTGGCATCTACGAGCTCATGCTGGTGGACGACGACATCCGGCAGCTCATCCTCCGCAACGTCGACTCGACCGCCATCAAGACGGCCGCAGTCCGCCACGGGATGCTGACCTTGCTCGCCCACGGCGCCTACAAGGTGGCCCGCGGCATCACCACGGCGGCCGAGGTGCTCTCGGTGACCGCCGAAGATCTGCACTGAGGCGCATGCCGGTCTTCGCATACAAGGCGCTCAACGAGTCCGGCCGCGCGGTCGAGGGGCTGAAGGAGGCCGACTCACCGAAGACCCTGCGGACCGTCCTTCGCCGCGACGGCCTCTACCTCACCGAGGTGGTGGGGGAGCAGAAGGCCCAGGCGGCCTCGCCGGAGGTGAACGTCCGCCGCTGGGTCGGCGGGCGCATCGGCTCCGACGACGTGGCCATCGCCACCCGCCAGCTGGCGGTGCTCGTGAACGCGGGCATCCCGCTCGTGGACGCGCTCACGGCGCTCGTGGAGCAGGTGGACCACGAGCGTCTCAAGCGCGTGGTCTCGGCGGTGAAGCAGCGCGTCAACGAGGGTTCCTCGCTCGCCGACGCCCTGGCTCAGCACCCCAAGGCGTTCGGGACCCTCTACGTCAACATGATCCGGGCGGGCGAGTCTTCGGGCGCCCTCGACGTGGTGCTCTACCGGCTCGCCGACTTCACCGAGAGCCAGTCCCGGTTGCGCTCCAAGATCCTCGGAACTCTCACCTACCCCGCAGCCATGATGGTGATCGCGGGCGTCATCATGGGCATCCTCTTCACGGTGGTGATCCCCAAGATCACCAAGGTCTTCGAGGACACCAAGGTCACCCTGCCCTGGACTACCCGCTTCCTCATCGCCTTCTCGACGTTCGTTCACGACTGGTGGTGGGCGCTCGGGCTCCTGGCGGCCGCGGCGCTGTTCGGGCTGGCGCGGTGGCGCCGGACCCCGGCCGGGCGGGCGCGCTGGGACGTGATGTTGCTCGAGGCCCCGATCTTCGGCACCCTCGTCCGCCAGATCGCCATCGCCCGCTTCTCGCGCACGCTCGCCACGTTGCTCAAGAGCGGCGTCCCGCTGCTCACCGCGATGGACATCGTGAAGAACATCGTCGGGAACACGCGGCTCGCCGAGGTGATCGAGCAGTCGCGCGAGTCCATCAAGGAAGGCGAGAGCATCGCTGCGCCGCTCAAGCGCTCGGGAGAATTCCCGCCGCTCGTCTACCACATGGTTTCGATCGGAGAGAAGAGCGGCCAGCTCGAGGAGATGCTGTCCAACGTCGCCAACGCCTACGACTCGCAGGTGGAGACGCGGATCGCCGCCCTCACCTCGCTGCTCGAGCCGCTCATGATCGTCGTCATGGGCGTCGCCGTCGCCTTCATCGTGTTCTCCATTCTCATGCCGATCCTGCAGGTCAACACCATCGCCGGAGGCTAGACCGTGAACGTCCACCGAAGCGCCCGCGCCCCGCGCGGCATGACCCTCATCGAGATCCTGGTGGTGATCACCATCCTCGGCCTCATCGCCGCGGCCGTCGCCGTGAACGTCGTGGGCCAGCTCGGCGAGGCCAAGGTCAAGCAGGCCAAGACCGACCTGCACACGCTCGAGAACTGCCTCGACCTCTACAAGATCGACAAGGGCCGCTACCCCACCACCGAGGAAGGGCTGCAGGCGGTGGTCGCGGCCGGCAAGTGCAAGCCCCGCCTCAAGGACCCCTGGGGTCACGACTACGTCTACCTCAACCCGGGACAGGTCCACCCCGACAGCTTCGACCTGAAGAGCTACGGGGGCGATGGACAGCCCGGCGGCGAGGGCGAGAACGCCGACATCGTGAATCAGTGAGGCCGGGTGGAACGGCGCTCCGCACAGCCGAGGGGCTTCACCCTCATCGAGCTGCTCATCGTCATCGCCATCATCGGCGTGGTGGCGGCTGCGGCGGCGCCCGCGCTCTCGTCCTTCACGGGGGCGAACGCCCGGGCGGCCGCCGGCGAGATCGCCGGCGCGTCCCGCTACCTCTACGACACCGCGGCGCTCCGGCACGAGACCTGCCGGCTGGCCATCGACATCGACAAGCGCAGCTGGTGGGCCGAGTGCACCGCCTCGGCCAAGGAGGGGCGGCGCCGCCAGCCGGTGGTCGCAAGGGACGGGTCCGCCGAGGACGACGAAACGGCGCTGGCGCGGCGGCCCCCCGACGACCGCGACCCCGAGAAGCGCCGCGCGCTCGCTCGCACCCCCTTCGCCGAGTTCCAGAAGCGCCGGACGCTCCCCGGGTCGGCCTCCTTCGGGGGCGTGTGGACTCCGCGCCAGCGCGAACCGCAGGTGAAGGGCCTCGCCTACGTCTACTTCTACCCCCAGGGCCAGGCAGACCCCGCGCAGGTCCCCCTCGTGGACGGCGACAACGTCTACACCGTGGAGGTCCAGCCGCTCACCGGGCACGCGCGCGTGGTGACCGGACGGCCCGAGGTGCCCCGGTGACCGCCGGTCGCCGCCGCCTGGCGGGATTCACGTTGCTCGAGGTCATGGTTGCGCTGGCCGTGCTGGCGGCCGCGCTCATGGCGGTAGGCGACCTGTCCGGCAACGCGCTCAGGAACTTCGCCTACGCCCGCGACCTGTCGGTGGCGACGCTGCTCGCCCGGGGCAAGATGGCCGAGCTCGAGGAGCGCTACGAGGACAGCGGCTTCCGAGACTTCGACGAGATCGCGGAGGGCGACTTCACCGAGGAGGGCCGCGCGGAGTTCCACTGGAAGGCCGAGGTCAAGAAGCCGGACACCAAGCTCTCCGCCGAGCAGCTCCTCGCGGTCTTCCTGGGGGCCGATCCCGACGACGCCAACACCCAGTCGCTGCTCTCGGAGCTCGTCGGCGGTAAGGCGGGGGCGGCCGGCGCTCCGTCGAGCGGTCCAGCGGCCGCCGCGGCAGGGCCCGGCGGCCCGCTCGGCGGCCTCCTTGGCGCCCAGCTCACCGCCTTCGGCGAGGAGATCAAGAAGTCGATGCGGGAGCTGCGCCTCACGGTGAGCTGGAAGGACGGCAAGCGCGATCAGGGCTTCGACGTCAGCACCTACCTCGTGGTCCTGAACCCCAAGGCCGCGGGCGGCTCCCGCGGGGCCGACCCCGACATCCCCCCGGGCATCTCCGCCGCCTCGCCGCTCAGCGGCCTCCTCCCCGGCGCCGGGGCCATCCCGGGCCAGGGCGGGAATGCCGCGACCTCGGCCAGCGGAACCAAGGTAGGACCGTGAGCCGGGCCACTCCTCCCGGGCGAGGGTTCACCCTCATCGAGGTCATGATCGCCGTGTCCATCACGGCGGTCATCGGCGCCATGACGCTCGGCGCGTTCCAGCGTGCCCAGGCGATCCGTCAAGCGGTGGAGGAGCAGGACGAGCGAGTCTCCGGCGCCCGGACAGCGCTCTCGCGCATGGCGCGCGAGGTGTCAGCGGCCTTCGTCTCCGAGCACTACGACCACCGGCGCTTCCGCGATCGGCCCACGGCCTTCAAGGGAAAGGATGGCGGCGACAGGGACGTGCTGCAGTTCTTCACCATGGCCCACGTTCGCGGGCTGCGCGACGCCAAGGAATCGGACCAGATGCTGGTCGAGTACGCGGTGGCCGCCGACCCCGACGCCTCGGGAGAGTACGCACTCTTCCGCCGGGAGAAGACGCGCATCGACGAGGACCCCGACCGCGGCGGGACCCGGTCGCTGTTCCTGCGGCACGTCACCGGGTTCGACGTCACCTACTGGGACTGGCAGAAGCAGGAGTGGGCGCGCGAGTGGTCGACGGCTCCGGGGGACAGGCCCCTGCTCCCACCCCGCGTGCGCATGAAGCTCACGCTGCGCATGCCGGACGGCAGGGACAGGAGCTTCGAGACGCAGGCGCGCATCGCCATCATCCGGCCGCTGGACTTCTAGCCATGCCTCGCTCCAGATCCCCATCCTCTCCTTCGATCGCGATCCGCGGTGAGCGCGGCGCGGCCCTGCTCGTGGTGCTCCTCACGGTGGCCGTCCTCACCGCGCTCGCGGTGGACCTCGCCTACAACACGCGGGTGTCCCTGCAGATCGCCGCCAACGCTCGCGACGAGCTGCGCGCCACCTACCAGGCGAGGAGCGCGGTCAACGTCTCCCGCCTGGTGCTCCACTTCCAGCAGAAGCTCGACGCCGCGGGAAACCTCGGGGCCCAGGCTCTCGCCCAGTTTGGCCTCGGAGGCGCGAGCGGCGGTGCCGCGGCGGCGCCCTCCTTCTCCTTCCGCCTCTGGGAGGTCGTGCCGGTGGACTCTCTCGCGGTCGCCGCCCTGATCGGCGGGTCCCGCCCGGCGGCGGACGCGAAGGGCGGCAAGGGCCAGGCGCCGGGGTCCCAGACGAGCTTCCAGGCCAAGATCGACGACGAGGAGCGCAAGGTGAACGTCGCCCAGCTCGCCGGTCTCTCGACGGTGGCGGCACCCCAGCTGCAGCGCTTCCTGCTCGCGACGCGCGATCCCCGCTACGACGTCCTCTTCGACCGCGAGGACGACAACGGCAACCGCTTCACCCGGCGCGACGTGGCGGTGAACCTCAAGGACTGGGTGGACGAGGACGCCACCACCAGCGTGATCGGGGTCAACCCGGCCGCGCCGTTCGAGAACGGGTTCGGCGACGAGAACCAGATCTACGACCGCGGCGACGACCGGTACAAGGCCAAGAACGCGCGCTTCGACTCCCTCGACGAGGTCTTCATGGTGGGAGGGATCACCGACTCGTTCATGTCCGCCTTCGGGGACGTCCTCACCGTGTACCCGGACGTCAACGCGCCCGCCAACATCAACACCAGCGACCCGGACCAGATGATGGTCAACGTTCTGCTCATGTCCGACCCGCCCGGCATCCCCCAGCCCCCCGTGCTCGACCCCGCGTTCCAGCAGAAGCTCGACGCGGCACTTCGACTGGCGCGGCCACTTCCCTTCATGACGCTCGGCGTGGCGCAGTTCGCGGGCATCCTCCAGGCGCTGGGCTTGCGCGTGCAAGCGATCTTCCTGCAGGCCCAGAACACCGACACCCGCAGTCCCTTCGGCAACCACTCCAGCACTTTCACCATCCGGGCGACCGGCCGCGCCGGCGAGGTCGAGAAGACGCTCGAGGCGGTGGTCACCCTGGACAGCCGAGCCGGAGCGCTCGCCAACGACCTGGGGCGGCTCATCCACTGGCGGGAGGAGTAATCATGGCGCAGCGAATCCTGGGCCTCGACCTGGGCTCCCGTCAGGTGAAGGCAGTGCTCCTCGAGACCACGTTGCGCGGCTTCGCCGTGGCAGCCTCGGCGGAGGCGCCGGTACCCGAGGCGACCGAGGGAGGCCAGTCGCTGCGCGACCGCCAGATGGCGGCAGCGCGAGAGCTTCTCGCCGCGCGCGGGTGGAGCTTCGAGAGCGCGGTCGCCACCGTGCCCGGCGTGGCAGCGGCGTCCCACCTCGTCACGCTTCCGTTCTCCGACGCCCGCCGGATCGAGCAGACGGTCCAGTACGAGGTCGAGGCCGCCATCCCCTTCAGTCTCGACCAGGTGTCGTGGGACTGGCAGGCACTCGACTTGCAGCCCGGGCGGTCCGACCTCTTCATCGGCGTCGTCAGGAAGGAGGAGCTGGCCGGCCTCCTGGCGGGCCTCGCCACCGCCGGTGTCGATCCCGCGGTGGTGGTCCCGGCCGCCCCGACGCTCGCCGCGCTGTGGGCGGCGGGGGCCGTCGTCGACCCGTTCGCGGCCCCGGACGCGGAGCTGGCGGTCGACGTAGGGTGGGAGCGGACCCACGCCTGCGTCGTCTCGGAGGGTCGCTGCCTGTTCGCTCGGACCTTCGCCGGAGGGGCGGCGCCGCTGCTGCGATCGGTCGCCCGCGACCTCGGCCTCCCGGAGAACGAGGCCTCTGCGTTCGTCGCCTCGGGTGGAGCCGCGATCGGGAACACTCCTGGCACCGAGCAGGCCGTGCGCCGCGCGGTGGTCCCGTTGGTGCGCGAGCTGCGGGCCACGCTGCGCGCCTTCGACGCCCGGCCGTCGCGTCGACCCGTGCGCCAGGTCCGGCTCGCCGGCGGCTCGTCCGCCTTTCCCGGGCTCCGCGAGGGCCTGGCCCGGGACCTGGGCACGCCCGTCGAGCCGCTGAGGCTCACCGACGCGATCGCCGACCGGCTCGGCGGCGAGGGCGCCGCGCGGCTGGCGCTGCCCCTCGCGCTCGCGCTCCGCGGCTGGCTCGGCCCGCGCTTCCAGCGCCTCAACCTGCGCCGCGGCGAGTTCGCGAGCACGCGCAACTTCCGGGACACGAGGACCAAGGTCACGCGATTGGCGGTCTACGGAGGGCTCGTCCTCCTGCTCGCGCTGGTGGGCTCGGGCGTGAAGGTGGTGGCGCTGGGGCGCCAGGAGAAGCTCCTCGACCAGTCCCTGTGCGATGTGACCCAGAAGGTCGTGGGCAAGTGCTTCGACGACTTCACCATCGCCGAGTCGGTCCTTCGGGGGCGCGGCACGGTGGGCGCGTCGATCCCGCGGGTCTCGGCCACCGGCGTCCTGGCGGAGCTCGCTGCCCGCACCCCGCCTGTCCCCCTCAAGTTCGACCTGGTCGAGATCACCCAGGACAAGCTCCACCTGCGCGGCACCACCAGCGCGGCCGAGAACGTGGACCGCATCGTCTCCTCGCTGCGGTCGTCCCGGTGCTTCGCCGATGCCCGATCCGGCGGGGCGCGTCGGCGCGGCTCCGAGGTCAAGTTCGAGTTCACCATCGACGCCGACGTCACCTGCGAAGGCACCGCGAAGCCGGCGGAGAAGGGATAGCCATGGAGGCGATCCGCAGGCTGCTCTCGTCCGCCGAGGCATTCTTCGCGAGGCTATCGCCGCGGGAGCGGGTGATGGTGTCCGCCGCCCTCGCGGCGATCGCCCTCTTCGTCCTCTTCATGGCGAGTACCGGGGTCTCCCGTGCCATCGCTGCGAGCGAGCGCCGCATCGAGTCGAAGACCGAGATGCTGTCGCAGGTCGGCAAGCTCACCCAGGGCTACCGGCAGGCGCGGGCGGAGCGCCAGGGCATGGAGGCCCGGCTTCGAGGGCCTCCGGTCCAGCTCATGAGCTTCGTCTCCCAGTCCGGCAGCCAGCTCGGCATCGAGGTAAACGACCTGCGGCCGGGAACGCCCTCCGCCTCGGAGGGGATGACGGAGGACAGCGTCGAGGTGACGCTGGTGCGCATCGACCTCGCCAAGCTCGCGCGGCTGCTCGAGGCCCTGGAGCGCGGTCCCGGCGTGGTGAAGGTCCGCAAGGTCCGCCTCACCACTCGTAGCGACGATCCCAACCTCGTGGACGCCACGCTGCAGGTGGTCACCTGGCAGCTGAAGGGGTAACCCGTGAAGCTCTCCGTACCCAAGCTCGAGCTCAAGGGATGGCGGCGGCCGGCCGCATACGTCGCTTTCTTCACGGCGTCGTTCTTCGTCGCCCTGCACTTCACCTTCCCCGTCGAGGCAGTGAAGGAGCGGCTCATCCTCGAGGCCGCCGCCCAGGGGTGGGTGCTGCGCATGAACGACCTCTCCCCCTACGGTCTCGCCGGGGTCAGGGCCCGCGAGGTCACGCTCCAGACGCGCGACGGGACGCGCATTCCCGTCGAGCAGGTGCGGGCCTCGCTGCGGGCGTTCCCGCTGCTCGTCGGCCGCCGCGCTCTGGTGTTCGACGCCGACCTCTTCGACGGCAACGTGTCCGGGTCGACGGAGCAGGGACGCGCGGCGCAGCGGCTGCAGCTCAAGGCCAGCGGGATCGACCTGGCCAAGGTGGGAGCCCTGCGGAAGTCCACCGGGCTCGACCTGGCCGGGACGCTGGGCGCCGACGTCGACGTGACGCTCGACTCCGACGTGGCGAAGAGCAGCGGCCACCTGGAGGTGACCGTGAAGAGCGCCGCCGTCCAGGGCGGCGAGATCGCGGTTCCGGGGATGACCGGCAGCCTCACCGTCCCGCGAATCGCGCTCGGCACCGTCAACGTCCACGGAGCGGTCAAGGGCGGACGGGCCGAGTTCGACCGCCTCGAGGCGCGCGGAGATGACGTCGAGATCTCGGCCGACCAGCTCTACGCCCAGCTCCAGTCCCGGCTGGAGTTCTCGCCGCTCACCGGGCGGGCGCGCCTTCGCCTCAACGACGGGTTCTGGCAGCGCAGCGCCACGGCCAGCCTGAAGCCGGTCGTGGAGATGGCGCTCGCCTCCGCGCGCAACCGCGACGGGAGTTTCGGCTTCCAGATCTACGGCACGCTGGGCCGGCCGCAGCTGCGCCTCATGGCGCAGTGACGCGGCCCTAGGCTGTCTTGAAACGCCCCACGCGCTCGGCGAGCGCGCGGGTCCGCCCCTCCAGGCGGGCGGCGAGGGCAGCCAGCTCGGTGACCGCCAGCTCGTGCTGCGAGGCCGCGAAGCCCAGCTCGTGAAGCGACTCTCGCACGCGGCCGGTGGCCTCGCCGTGCCCCCCGGCGGCGCGCTCCAGCTCGCCGAGCATCCCGGAGAGGCCTTCCAGGCTCTGCATCTGGCGCAGGCCGAGGGCCGCCTCCTCCTCGAGTGCGCGCCGCACGCGGTCGGCCAGGCTGCCCACGCCTCGCGCGGCCGTGTCGAGCGCTGCGACGCTCCCCCCAATACGCTCCACGGCGTCGGCCACCGCTCGCGACCCTTCGCCCACCGAGCCGACGAGCCGGGCCACGGCCCGGGCGGAGTCCACGTGTCCCTGGACGGCCTCCTGGATGCGGGCGGCGTTGTCGTGCCCCTGGACGGTGGCGCTGCGGATCTGGACCAGCGCCTCGGCAGACCGCCTCGCCAGGCCCACGCCCGCGCCGGCCAACTCGTCGCCGCGCGCGATGAGGGTAGCGGTCCCGTCCACGTCCTCCCGCACCGAGCGGATGATGTCGCCGATCGACTTCGTGGAGGACGAGATCTGCGACGCCAGGTCGCGGATCTGGTCGGCCACCACGGCGAAGGCCTTCCCGTGCTCGCCGGCCTGGGCCGCGATGATGGAGGCGTTGAGCGAGAGGAGGTTGGTGCGGCCGGCCACCTCGGCGATGAAGTCGACGATCTGGTCGATGTCGCCGGCGCGCCGGCCAAGCAAGGTCACGCGCTGCTGGGCGTCACCCACCGCCGCGCGCAGGGCCTCGATGCCCTGCACCGTCTCGGCGACCACCTGACCGGCCTCGTCGGAGAGCTCCTCGGCCTGGGCGGCGTTCAGCTGGCTCGCCACCGCAGCGAGCTCCAATGCCGACAGGGACGCGTCGACGCGCCCCAGCGACTCGCCCAGGCGCGCGGCCAGGACGTCGAGCCCCCCGAGCGCCTCATGCGCGCGCCGCCCGGCGCCGGCGAGCCCCTCCACCTCTCCCAGCGCGGCAGCCATGGCCTTCTCGAGCTCCATGCCCTGGCCGCGGGCCCCCTCGAGACCACGGGCCATCTCCGCCACAGCGGAGCGGGTGGCCCCGGCGTAGTCGCCGAGCCCCGACACCGCCTTCTCCACCGCGGAGATGGATCCCTGCATGGCCACCACCGCGCCCTCGACCACCTCCATGCCGGCGTGCTGGTCCTGGCTCCCGCGCCGCACGCGGCCGCCGATGTCGGCCAACTCGCGGCAGGCGTCGTCCACGCCGCGGCTCGCCTCCTGCACCGCCGCCACGAGCGCCGAGAGGCCCTGCGCCATGCGGCGGAAGTCGACCGCCAGGCGCCCCACCTCGTCCCGGGAGATGACGGCGGGCGTGGCGGTGAGGTCGCCCGCTGCCATCCGGTCGGCCGCCCGGCCAAGCTCACGCAGCGGGATGGTGAAGGCGCGGGCGGTGAGCCAGACGAGCACGGCCGCCGCCCCGTAGGTGGCGATGAGCAACCCCAGGATGGCACGCCAGTAGCCGGCGTCGCCGGCCTCGAGCCGTTCCTCGACGAGCAAGGTGACGATCACCGCCCCGCCCGGCGCCCGCTTGGTGACGCGCCACCCCTCTTCCCCTCGCTCCACGGCCTCGACGCCCGGGCGCAGCTCCTCGGCCCCCTGACCAAACGTCGCCAGGATCGCTCCCGTGGGCCCCAGGAGCACCGTCGGACTCTCGGTGAGCCGCCACACCAGCTCCGCGGCCGCCTCGCCAGGAGCGCCACGGGCCACGGAGGTCGCGGCGTCCTGGGCGGCCTGGACGGCCCGGATTGCCTCGTGCTCACGCTCGCCGCGGTTGCGGGCGAAGCTCGCGGCGGTGAAGGAGAACGCCGCGATGGAGAGGACGCCCAGGCCGAACGCCAGGATCTTCAGGCGGACCGACCCGCGCTCCTCGAGGTCGATAGAGGTCCCGATGTCCGCGATGGCCTCTGCGGACGCCGCCGAGGTGAGGGAGAAGGCCAGCATCGCGGCGAGGATGGAGGCCCCGAGGCCGACCGCGGCCGCGGCCACGGCGAGGTCCTGGCGAAGGCCCCGGCGGACCGAGACTGCCACCGCCGTCGCCACCGAGCCGCCGGCGAAGACGAGGACCGCGCTCGCGAACCGAAAGGGCAGCAGTCGCGCCGCCTGGATGGCGGCGGACGCCCGCGTGGGATCCTTGCCGCCGGCCTCGATGGCCACCCGGATGGGCTTCGTGAGCTGCCACAGGAGCGCCACGCCCCCCGCGAGCGCGACGGCCGTGGTGATGGGGAACACGACCTGGAGGGCCGACAGCTGGGAGTCGGTGAGGGGGAAGAACTCCGTCATCACCACCCACGCCATGGCCGGCGCGAGAAGCTCGGTAATCGCGATGTTTCGGGCGAGACGCGGGAAGAAGGACATCCCGGGGGGAGTCTACCCGCGCGCAGGAGATCGCAAAGAAAACGGAGCCATGGCACTACATGGCTTGTCACGCAAGATTCCGTTTTTTCTGGCGGATTCTCGCAGGCAAGGGAAATGCCCGGGGAAATCGAGGGCTTGCCTTGAAAGCCCCCATCGGCCGTGCTATCGGACCCGTCATGCGCATTCGGCGGCTCGAGATGCTGGGGTTCAAGTCCTTCATGGACCGGACGGTCGTCGTCTTCGACGACGGCGTCACCGGCGTGGTGGGCCCCAACGGCTGCGGAAAGTCGAACGTCGCCGATGGGATCCGCTGGGTCCTCGGCGAGCAGTCGGCCCTGCGCCTGCGCGGCCGCTCCATGGAGGACGTGATCTTCAACGGCTCCGAGTCCAAGCCGCCGCTTTCGCTCGCCGAGGTCACCCTCACCTTCGAGAACGACCGCCCCTCCGAACTTCCGCCCCAATACCGGAGTCTCGCCGAGATCACCGTGGGTCGACGCCTGTTCCGGACGGGCGAGTCGGACTACCTCATCAACAAGGCTCCGGCCCGCCTCCTCGACGTGAACGACCTCTTCTTCGGCTCCGGCGTGGGCCGGACCGCTTACTCCATCATCGAGCAGGGACGGATCGGCCAGATCGTGTCCTCGCGCCCCGAGGACCGGCGCGCCATCATCGAGGAGGCGGCCGGCATCACCAAGTACAAGAAGCGGCGCGAGGCCGCCGAGCGCAAGATGGAGGCGACCTGCCACAACCTGGAGCGGGTGACCGACATCGTCCAGGAGCTCGGAAAGCAGCTCGACACCCTCAACCGCCAGGCGCGCAAGGCCGAGCGGTACAAGACCCTCCGGGCCCAGGTGCGCGAGCTCGAGCTTCACCTGGCTGCGGCCCGGTATCTCGAGTTGACGGTGAGCCGCCGCGAGGCCGAGGAGCGTCACGCCACTGCCCGCGCCGAGGAAGCGGAGATTGCCGCACGCCTCGCGCAGATCGAGTCGGCCGTGGAGGCGGACAGGACGCTGCTCGCGGAGCGCGAGCGGACGCTGCAGGGTCTCTCCGATCGCGAGCACGAGCTCGAGAGCCAGGCGCGCGTCTCGGAGGTGTCGATCGAGGCTGCCGCTCGCGAGTTGGACCAGATCGCCGAGCGATCCCGCGCGGAGGCCGCCGAGGTCGAGGCCCTCAAGGTCCAGTCCGACGCGCTCGGTGCCGAGCGGGATTCGCTGCTCCGGCAGCGCGAGGAGCTCGAGCGGCTCTCGGCGGACGACGAGGGCCGGCTTGCCGGGATGGAGGAGGCCCTGCGAGGCCTCGCCGGCACCGAGGCCTCGCTGGCGGAGGAGGCGGACGCTGCCCGGTCGGCCGCCGGCGATGCACTGGGGCGCGCCGCGGCGCGCCGCAGCGAGCTCGCCCAGATGCAGCGGCAGCGAGCCGACCTGGATAGCCGGCTGGGCCGTGCCCGCGCCGAGATCGAGGAGCTCTCCGGCCGCGCCACCGCGCTCGACGGGTCGCGCTCTACGCACGTGGAGCGACTCGGCAAGACCCGCCAGCTGAAGCTCCGCCTCGAGGAACAGCGAGGCGCACAGGAGGAGCTTCTCGAGCGCACCCGTTCCGAGTTCATCCAGAACGAGGCCAAGCTCATTACGCTGCGCGAGGAGCTCTCCGATCGCCGCGCCCGCCTGCAGTCGCTGCTGGAGGTGATGCGCAACTACGAGGGATACGGGCGCGGGGTGCGCAGCATCATGACCCGGGCGCGGGCCACCGAGGCCGCCGGCGACGGCGGCGTGCTGGGGCTCGTGGCGGACGTGGTGGCGGCGCCAGCCGAGTACGAGAACGCCGTAGAGGCGGTGCTCGGCGAGCGCCTCCAGTACGTGATCGTGGAGAGCCACAGCCAGGGCGTCGAGGCCATCGACTGGCTCAAGTCGGCCGCCGAGGGGCGCGCCTCACTCATCCCCCTGCTTCGCCTGCGCCCCCAGGAGGACGAGGCCCGCCCTCCGGACCGGTCCCACCCGGGATTCGTCGCGAACTGCCTGGAGGTGGTTCGGGTCGACCCGGCCTACGAGCGGCTCGCCCGATTCCTCCTCGGCGACGCGGTGATCGTCCGCGACCTCCGCAGCGCGCTGGAGATGTGGCAGTCCGGAGGGAGCCGCCAGACCCTCGTCACCCTCGACGGGGAGGTGCTCGACGCCCACGGGGTGGTGACCGGTGGTCCGCTGGAGGGAGAGGGCCACGGGGCCCTGCAGCGCCGGCGCGAGGTCCAGGAACTGCAGGAGACGGTCCGGTCCTTCGAGGCCGAGTTCTCCATGGCGCAGGAGCGCCACCGAACCCTGCAGTCCCGGCTCCTGCAGCTCGAGAGCGCGCTCAAGTCCATCGACCGAGACAATCGCGAAAAGGACCTGGCCCTGCTCGACCAGGAGAAGGACCTCGCTCGCCTCGGCGAGGAGCTGGAGCGGGTCTCCGACCGCACCGGGCAGCTCGAGCTCGAACGCGTCGGCCTCGAGGAAGCGCTGGCGACGCTATCGCGAGAGGAAGAGGCCCACCGGATCGACGCGGCCACCGCCGAGGCCGAGCGCGGCCGGCAGGAGGAGCGCACGCGCGAGGCCGCGGCGCGGCTCGACGAGCTCCGCCTGCGCGGTGAAGCGCTCCACGCCGGGGTGCTCGAGGTGAAGGTGAAGGTGGCTGCCGATCGCGAGCGGCGCGAGGGCATCGGCGAGTCGCTTCGGCGGGTCGAGGAGGCGCAGCGCGAGGTGCAGGAGCGGCGCGAGCGGCTCTTCGCCGCGCTCTCGGCCGGGAATGCCCGGTCCTCCGATCTTCGCGACCGCATGGAAGGAACTCGCGGCGACGCCGGGCGCCTCGCGTCCGAGCTCGCACGGGTCCGGGAAACGCTCGCCGCGGAGCGCGCGACGCACGAGACCGCCGCCGCCAAGGCTCGGGCCGGCGAGAGCGAGGCCCGCGACCTGCGCAAGCGCGCCGAGGCCCTGTCGCAAGGGTCCACCGACGCTGCGCTCACCGCGCGCGAGCACGCGCTGGCACTCTCCCACCTCGAGGAGCAGACGCGCGAGCGCTGCCAGGTGGAGGTGCGCGAGGAGCTCTTGCGCTTCCACGCCGAGCGGCCTCCGGGCGAGGCCGAGCGTCGCCGCCTCGACGAGCTGAAGGGGCAGGCCGAGCGCATGGGAGCCATCAACCTCACGGCCATCGAGGAGTACGATGAGCTCGCCCGCCGGCACGCGTTCCTCACCGAGCAGAAGGCGGATTTGGAGGCCTCGCTCGCCGACTTGCGCTCCGCCATCGTCAAGATCAACCGCGCATCGCGCGAGCGCTTCCGCGAGACCTACGACCGGGTGAACGAGAAGTTCCAGCAGGTCTTCCCGCGCCTGTTCAACGGCGGTCGGGCTGGGCTCGTCCTCACGCAGGACGGCGAGGACGAGGCCGGCGGCGTCGAGATCTTCGCCCAGCCCCCGGGCAAGAAGCTCCAGAGCGTCAACCTCCTCTCTGGCGGCGAGAAGGCCCTCACCGCCGTGGCCCTCATCTTCGCCATCTTCCTCATCAAGCCCTCGCCCTTCTGCCTCCTCGACGAGGTGGACGCGCCGCTCGACGACGCCAACGTCGGCCGATACAACGAGCTCGTGAAGGAGATGTGCAAGGCCTCGCAGTTCATCCTCATCACCCACAACAAGCGCACCATGGAGATGGTGGACACGCTCTACGGGGTGACGATGGAGGAGCCGGGCGTCTCCAAGCTGGTGTCGGTGCGGCTCGCCGGACGGGCCCGGTCGGCAGCAGCGTAGAGCACGCGGCGGGCGAGCCGCGGGGCGCCTGTCCGCCGCGTTGACACCCCCCCGCGGCGGGCCCTATATCGTCTCCCTCCCGTGACCTCCAACCTTCTGCCGGGGAGCCTCGTGCCCGTCCCGCTCGCTCTCACCGCTGGCGACCTCTTCGGCGTTGCCATCCTCGCTGCGCTCGCCGCCCTCATCGTGGCCGCTGCCGTGCGCATGGCGCGCCGTCGCCGCGAGCAGGTCGCGGAGCCACCGGTTGCTCAGGAGGAGATCGAGCGAGAGCTGGAGCGAGAGGCCGGGATCCCGGCTGCCGGGGCTGCCCCGTCGCTCCCGTCCCCCGCCCCGCGGGTGGAGATCCCCCCTCCCCGCGAGGCGCCCGTGCCGGTCCCGGACGCCTCCGCCCTGGCGGAGGACCGCGTCCGGGAGGCCGAGGAGGCCCGCAAGAAGGAGGAGTACCGGAGAAAGAAGGAGGCAGACCGGGCCGAGCGGGAGCAGCGCCGGCTCGAGCGCGAGGAGGAGGAGCGGCGCGCCCGGGAAGAGGAGGCGCGCCGCGTCCGGGAGGCGGAGGAGGCCCGCCTCCGCGAGGAGGAGGAACGGCGCAAGCGCGCCGAGGCCGAGGGCGGGCGCACCCTCGCCGCTGGCCTGGCGAAGACCCGGGGTGGATTCATGGCCCGGCTGCAGGGGCTGTTCGGCGCCCCGGGGCCCGTCGACGACCGCACCCTCGCCGAGCTGGAGGAGATCCTCTTCACCGCCGACATCGGGGTGAAGACGGCCACGGCGCTCCTCGAGCGAGTGCGGCGCAGCGAGCTCGGCGATTCCGAGAAGCTGAAGCGCGCGCTGCGCGAGGAGGTCGCCCGCATCGTGTCGGTCGGCGGACCCGCGGGCGCGGGCGCGCTCGTGGTTGGCGAACCGCGCCCCTGGGTGGTGATGGTGGTGGGCGTGAACGGGTCGGGCAAGACCACTACCATCGGGAAGCTCGCCGCCAAGCTGTCGGAGCGCGGCCACCGCGTCCTGCTCGGCGCCGGCGACACCTTTCGTGCCGCCGCGAGCGAGCAACTCGAGATCTGGGCCGAGCGGGTCGGGGTGCCGGTGGTCCGCGGCAAGGACGGCGCCGACCCCGCGAGCGTCTGTTTCGAGGCCGTGCGCCGCGGGATGGACGAGGGATCGGACGTGGTGATCCTCGACACCGCTGGCCGACTGCACACGAAGCAGCCGCTCATGGAGGAGCTGAAGAAGGTGAAGCGGGTCGTGGACAAGGCGCTCCCCGGAGCTCCCCACGAGGTCCTGCTCGTGCTCGACGCCACGAATGGCCAGAACGCCATCGCCCAGGCCCGGCAGTTCCACGACGCCCTGGGGGTGAGCGGGATCGTCCTCACCAAGCTCGACGGCACCGCCAAGGGGGGCGTGGTCATCGGGATCTGCGACGAGCTCGGCATCCCTGTGCGCTACGTGGGAGTGGGCGAGAAGGTCGCCGACCTGAGGGCGTTCGCGCCCCGCGAGTTCGTGGATGCCCTCTTCGACTGATGCGCGCCCGGCCCGCCGGGTCCTTCTCTTCGACGTGGACGGGACGCTCGTCCACGCGGGCGGCGCCGGGCGCCGCTCGCTGGGGCGGGTGCTGACCGCCGAGCTCGGCTCGATCGATGGCGCGCTTGCCGGTCTCCAGCTCGACGGCATGACCGACCGGCTCATCGTGCGCGAGGTGCTCGTGGCCACGGGCCGCCCGTTCGACGAGGACCTCTGCGACCGAGTGTTGGCCTCCTACGTCGAGGTGCTCCGCGACGAGATCCACGGGCCCGGGTTCGAGGTGCTGCCCGGTGTCCCGCGCCTGCTCGAGGAGCTTTCCGCAGCCGGCGCCGTGATCGGCCTCTGCACCGGAAACGTCCCGGCCGGCGCCCGCATCAAGCTGGCCAGGGGCGGTCTGGACGGGTACTTCGAGTGGGGCCCCGACGCGATCGCCGGATTCGCAGACGACGGGGAGGCCCGCGCGCTCCTCGTGCGCGCGGCGCTCGACCGGGCCTCTCGCCGCCTGGGCGCGGCCGTGGCCCCGTCGGACGTGCTCGTCATCGGCGACACGCCGCGCGACGTCTCGGCAGCGACCGCGCATGGCGTCCCCGTCCTGGGAGTGGCGACCGGCCGCTACGGGATCGCCGAGCTGCGCGCGGCAGGGGCGCTCGCCGTGCGCCGCACGCTGGAAGGCACCGCGGCGGAACTCCTCGGCTGGATCGACGGCCGGAGACTCGCGCCCTCATGAACGGAGCCACCGCCATGGAGACGCCGCGCCTCGTGGCCGCCCTGGCTGGCACCGGCGACCTCAGCGCCCTGCAGGCGGTGCTCGAGGCGGCACCCGGCTACCACCGGCTCTCCGAGGGAGCCCCGGCCCGCCCGGGCGCCGCGGCCGACCTCCTCGCCGATGCCGAAGCCGACGCCGAGCGCCGGCTCTGGCTCTTGTGGCTGCGCCCGGGGGCGGTCGCGGCGGGCCTGCTCGACGTGCAGCTCCACTGGCCCGACCCGGGCGCCGCCCACGTCCGTCTGCTGCTCCTGCGCGAGGCGCTGCAGGGGCGAGGGCTGGGCCGCGAGGCAACCGAGGGCCTCGAGTCGCTGCTGCGGGGAGAGGGCTTCCGAGCGCTGCGCCTCTCGGTCGCGGACGAGAACGACGCGGCGCGAGCATTCTGGGAGCGCCTGGGCTTCGCGACCTCCGCCCGCCTCGAGGACGCGGTGACGGTCTACGAGAAGGTGCTCTGACCTGCGCCGCGCCTAGTCGGCGTCGGGGACGGGCGGGGGCGCCGGGGCGAGCCGCCCCCAGGCGTCCCGCAGGCCCTCGACCGCGCTCATGAGGCCGACGTAGGCGAAGCCGGCCTGGAAGAGCACCAGGAAGGGCAGCGAGTACCACACGCCACGGTCGGCAACCCAGATCACCGCCAGAGTGAAGTAGGCTGCCAGCGCCAGCTCGAGCAGGGGCTGGAAGCTCACGGCCACCCGGTACCGCCGCCGAGCGGGGGCGACCTTGCCTCCCTTCACGCCCATCTTCGGGGTGCGGGTGAAGCCGGTCTGGTGGCCGAGCAAGCGCCTCGATCACGGCGCGAGCCTGGTTCACCGACATGCCGATGCCGAGGGCCATCAGGAACGGCAGGTACTTGATCCGCTGCCAGGCCGTGGCATGGATCTCGCGCTGGCTCGCCACGTAGAACACGCAGACGCTCATGGTGGCGGCGGCAAAGAACGGGAGGTCGAGGAGCAGCACCTCGATCCAGCCGTGGCTCACGCGCACCACGACCGTGATGGGCATGAGCACCGCGAGCGGGATCATGAGGAGGTAGGCGACGTTTGCCGTCAGGTGGAAGAAGGCCTCCTTCTTCACGTCCCTGTGGAGGTCGCTGCGGAAGATGCGCGGGAGCAGCTTCATCGCCGTCTGGATCGACCCCTTGGCCCAGCGGTGCTGCTGGCTCTTGAAGGCGCTCATCTGCACCGGGATCTCGGCGGGGGCGACTACCTCGGGCAGGAACACGAACTTCCAGCCCTTGAGCTGGGCGCGGTAGGAGAGGTCGAGGTCCTCGGTGAGGGTGTCGTGTTGCCACCCGCCCGCGCTCCCGATGGTGTCGCGCCGCCAGATGCCCGCCGTTCCGTTGAAGTTGAAGAAGCGGCCGGAGCGGTTGCGGGCGGTGTGCTCGATGACGAAGTGGCCGTCGAGCAGGATGCTCTGGACCTGGGTGAGGGAGCTGTAACCCCGGTTGAGGTGCTCCCAGCGGACCTGCACCATGCCAACCCGCTCGTCGGTGAAGAAATGCACCGTTCGCTTGAGGAACTCCGGGGTGGGGACGAAGTCGGCGTCGAAGACGGCAACGAACTCGCCCCGCGCAGGGCGAGGCCGTTCTCGAGAGCGCCCGCCTTGAAGCCCTGGCGGTTGGAGCGGTGGATGTAGTGGATGTCCGTGCCCTTGGCGCGCCACGAGTCCACGCAGCGGCGGGCGATCCCGGTGGTCTCGTCCGTGGAGTCGTCGAGGACCTGGATCTCGAGGAGCTCGCGCGGGTAGTCGAGCGCACAGACGGCCCCGATGAGCCGCTCCACCACGTACATCTCGTTGAAGACGGGGAGCTGGACCGTCACCCGTGGCAAAACCTCGAAGCGCGCCTGCGGGACCGGGACGTTGTACTTGTGCCGGTAGTACAGGTACGCCATGAAGTATCGGTGCGACCCGTACACGGAGAGCACGAGCAGCACCAAACCGTAGGCGACGACGACCGCGATCTCGAAATGGCTCATCTGGCTGTCTGAGGGGCGTAGCCGGGCGGGACGCGCCCTACACGTCTCGCATTAGGTGGGGCGGAAAGCCGCTCCCCCGGGGCTCAAGACCGGCGGAGTCTAGCGCCCCGGGCCGTGAAGTCAACGCAAAAAGCCGCCATGCGTCAAAGGCTTCGCTCCCCCCGGGTCGCCCCGCCCCGGGCGTGCGAAGCCTCGACTCGCCTCGCAGTCCTCAACCGGGGGGCGTCGGAGGAGCGACAGCGGCCGCCGGGGCCTTCGCGCCGCGCAGAACATCGATGGCGCGGTCGAGCTGCCGGTCACCGGCCGGGGCCGCGGGGTGCCCGCCCTCTCGCGGCGGGCGCGGCGAAGCAGTCGGCCCCGCCTTCTGCGGCGGGGGGAGCGTCGCGGTCCCCGGCGCGCCCTGCTCGTTGCGGAGGTGGCGCTTGAGGTCGCGTTCGGCCGGGCCCTCGTCGATGGGGCCGCTCGCCACGTCGGACACGACCACGTCGGGAGTGATTCCGAGCTCCTGGATGGAGCGGTGCTTGGGCGTGTAGTACTTCGCCACCGTGAGCTTCAGCGCCGAGCCGTCCTCGAGCTCGATGATGGTCTGTACCGATCCCTTTCCGAAGCTCTGCGTCCCGAGGATGGTGGCCCGACCGTGGTCCTGCAGCGCGCCGGCGACGATCTCGCTGGCGCTGGCGCTGCCCCGGTTCACGAGCACCGCCACGGGGTATCCCGGCTCGGTGTCCTTCTCCCGGGCGCGCTCCACCTCGGGCGCCTTCTGACCCCGACCCTCGGTGCTCACGATCACCCCGGAGGTGAGGAAGCGGTCCGCGACGCGCACGGCCTGGTCGAGAAGCCCGCCGGGATTGTTGCGCAGGTCGAGGACGAGACCCCCGATCTCCCGGCCCAGCTTGGCGCGAGCGTCGTCGAGCGCCTTCTTTAGCTGCCGATCGGTGCGATCCTGGAAGACCTTGAGCTTCACGTAGACGATGCCCGCTGCCGGATCGACGACGCGCCAGTCGACGCTGCTCGTCCGCACGTGGTCGCGCACGATGGTAAGGCTTTGCGGGTCGCGGAAGCCGGCGCGCATGATCTCGAGCACCACCTTGGTTCCCGCGGGCCCCTTCATGCGCCGGGTGACCTCGACGATGCCCATGTCGCGGGTGGCCGTGCCGTCGATCTTGACGACCCGGTCGCCCGGCTGCAGGCCGGCGCGTTCGGCCGGCGAGTCCGCCAGGGGCGACACCACCACGATGTCATCCCCCTGGACCACCACCTCGAGGCCGAGCCCGTCGAACTCACCCGAGGTCTCGTCCTTCATCTGGCGGTAGACGTCTGGACGCAGGAAGGCGCTGTGGGGGTCGAGCTTCTGGAGGAGCCCCTCGATGGCCCCGTAGACGAGATCCTTCTCGCTCACGTCCTCGACGTAGTTGTTCTGGACGTACGCCAACACCTCGGAGAACACGTCCAGGGATCGGTAGGGCTGCGACGTGTCTCGGCGCGGCGCGGCACGGGCTACGTGGTCGACGGAGAGGCCGGCCAGGAAGGCCAGGGCCACCGCGCCGAGGACGCCGGCGCGAGCGAGAAGGCGACGGTTCATCGCCCGATCATAGTGCCCGGTCCGCGAGCAAGCCAGGCGCCGGGGTCGAGGGGCTTCCCGTTCTCGCGCACCTCGAAGTACAGGTAGGGGCCCTTCAGCGAGCCGGTATCGCCCACGGTGCCGAGCAACGCACCGGCCGTCACGTCCTCTCCGGCGGCAGTGGACATCGACTCCAGGTGGGCGACGAGCGTGTGGTAGCCGTCGCCGTGGTCGACGATGACGAGGTTGCCGTAGCCCTTGAACCAGCCGGCGTGCACCACTCTCCCGGGCGCCACCGCGCGCACCGCCTCCCCGCGCGCCGCGGCGATGTCGATCCCCTTCTGTACCGTCACCGTGCGGAAGCGCGGGTTCACAACCTTTCCGAAGGCGACCTCGATCGCCCCGCTCGCCGGGCTGGGAAGCTTGCCCCGGAGCTGGGCGAAGCCCTTGTAGGGCACCTCGCCGGTGCGAGGCGGCGGGAGCGCGGCGATGAACTCGGCGAGCTTGCGGCTCTGCCCGTCCGCCTCGGCGGCGGCCCGCTCGTGAAGCTGCCGCTCGCCGCGCACCGAAGCAAGCAGGGCGCGGCGTCCGTCCCGGCGGGCCTCCGCGGCCCCCCGCCCGGCCAGCGCCTCGGCCGCGAGCGTCGAGAGCCTCTCGGCCTCCGCCTGGCGGGCGGCGGTGGCCCGTTCGCGCTCGTCGACGGCGACGAGCGCCGTCCGCAGCGTGGCGGCGTCGTGGGCGAGCACGCGATCGAGCAGGGCGTGGCGGCGCACGAGCTCGCCGAGGGATTCCGCCGAGGCGAGCAAGCCGAGCTCGCCCACGCGCTCCATGCGCTGGCGGGCCAGCAGCCGGGGCCGCAGCCCGGCCAGGACCTCCCGGTAGCGGTCGTCGGCCTGCGCCTCCTCGCGCAAGGCTCGCTCCAGCCGCTCCGCGGAGGCTGCCCGCTCCCCCTCGGCTCGAACCGCCTCCGCCTGCGCGGCTCGCCAGACGCGCTCCGCCTCCTCGAGGACGTCGAGCACCGAGCGCTCCCGCGCCGAAAGTAGCGCCGCCGCCGCTCGCTCCGCCTCGCGCCGCGCTTCGAGCGCCTCGAGCTGAGCGCGCGGGTCGGTTCCGAGGAGCAGTGCGAGGAGCGCGACGCGCACCTCACACCCTCCGCAGGAAACGTCCGAGCGACAGGGCGCTCGCCGCGAGCCCCAGGACCACGCCTCCCGCCAGCAGCCCGAGGAGCAGGCCGCCCGGCAGCAGGTCGGCGCGCGACAGGCGCGCGGCGAGCGGGACCGCGGCGCGCAGGCGCGGCAGGAGGGCCCATGCCGCCCCGAGGAGCGCGGCCACCGCCAGGGCAGCCCCGGCGAGGCCCTGCAGGGCCCCCTCGACGAGGAAGGGGGCGCCTACGAAGGCGTCGGTGGCTCCGACGAGCTTCATGATCTCGATCTCGTCGCGCCGCGCGTACACCGCGAGCCGCAGCGTGTTGGCGACGAGGACGCCGGTGGCGAGCGCGATGAGGGTCACGAGCGCGAGCCCCACCACCCGCCCCCTGCGAAGCAGCGTCTCGAGCCGCTCTACCCAGGGGGCCCCGAAGTCCACGTCGGCGGCACCAGGTACCTCCCGCAGCCGCGAGGCAAGCTCCCGCGCTCTCGACAGGCTCGCTCCCGGGGCGTGGACCTCGAGCGACGCTGGCAGCACCTCCTCGCCGAGGCCGTCGAGCACGGCTCCCTGGTCGCCGAGGGAGGCGCGCAGGCGCCGCAGGGCCTCGTGCGACGTCACCGCCTCCACCCGCAGACCGGGGGCGATGCGCTCGGCCGCGCCGCGCGCGGCCTGGAGGTCCGCCCCGGAGACCAGGTAGACCGAGACGGGCACCTCGCCGGACCAGGCGGCGAGCAGTCGCTCCGCGCCGTGGAGCATCGCCGCGAAGGTGCCGGTGAGCAGCACTGCCACGAAGATGGTCCCGACCGCCACCGCGGTGACGAAGGGCCCGCGGCGCAGCGCGTCGGCGGCACGGCGAAGGAGGTGGACGAGGCGGTGCATCCCCGAATCAGGAGGCAGCGCGCCGGACCGAGTCGCCGTCCGACACCACCCTGCCGTTCTCGAGGGCGATGACGCGCTTCTTGTGCCGAGCGAGCAGCCCGCGGTCGTGGGTCGCCACCACCACGGTCGTGCCACGAGCGCTGGCGGCCTCCAGCAACTCCATCACCTCCAGGGTGCGGTCGAGGTCCAGGTTGCCAGTAGGCTCGTCGGCGAGCAGAAGCGCGGGATCGGCGACGAGCGCGCGGGCCACCGCAGCCCGCTGCTGCTCCCCGCCCGACAGGGAGAGCGGGAACTTGTCCATGCGGTGGTCGAGCCCCACGCCGCGGAGCGCCTGCACCACCCTGCGCCGAACCTCCCGGGGAGGCTGCCCCCGTACCTCGAGCGGGAAGGCCACGTTTTCGGCGACGGTGCGGTGAGGCAGGAGCTTGAAGTCCTGAAAGACCACCCCGATGTTTCGGCGCAGGTAGGGCACGCCCGAGGGCCGGATCCGAGAGACGTTGCGCCCGAAGACCAGGATCTGGCCCCCGGTTGCCGGCTCGGCGCAGAAGACGAGCTTGAGCAGCGTCGACTTCCCGGCGCCGGAGGGGCCGGTGAGGAAGACGAACTCGCCCTTCCTCACCTCGAGGCTCACGTCCGAGAGAGCCGGGGCCTCGGCGCCGTACTGCTTGAAGACGTGGAACAGCTGGATCACGCCCGGCTCAGGGCTTGCGCTCGCCCAGATCCTCCGCCAGGTAGCTCAGGATCACCTCGTCGAGGCTCTTCTCGCTGATGAGGTCCTCGCCGAAGAGGGTATCTCCGTCGTCGCGAATCGCTGGCGGGGGCACCTGGCGCGCCGCCGCCACCTCCGGGGGCGTCGGGCGCGCCGGTGTCGGGGCGCCGGCGGCGCCCATGGAAGGCGCCGGGCGCGAGGACCCGCCGGTCGGCGGCGCCGCCGGTCGCGCCGGCTCGCCGGCCTGGACCTGGCCGGGCTGCCAGGCGCGCGACGGGGGCGCCTGGCCGGCGTCCACATGGTCGTACACGCCGTTGATGAGGTTGCGAAGCATCTCCTTGTGCTGCTCCTCCATGAGCTCCCGAACCACCTCGCCGAGGTTGTCCGCACCGACGATGTCCGCGTAGCTCGTCTTCCTGCTGGCGAGGATGTTTCCGCCCACGAACAGGTGGGTGATCACGTGAGGGTTGTCGAGCCCCGAGTCCTCGGTCTGCACGTGGTACATGGCCCCGCGATGCTTGATGTTGTGGTTGAAGCCGACCACCATCTTCTTCGGCCCCGGGGGCATCTACCGACTCTATCGGCACCGAGGGGTCGCATCAAGTCAGCGACCTCGGGCGCACCGGCCTACACGTCGACGTGCTCGGCCGCGGAGACCGGCCTCCCCAGAAACCTCCCTGCCACGGCCAGGAAGTGCTCGGGGGTGTCGGTGACGAAGAACCGGTGGGACGCGGCACCGGGGCGGGCCGCCTCGGGAAAGCGCTCCCGGACCTCGCTGGCCACGGCCTCGGCGCTGTCCACGAGCGTCACCCCGGGCAGCGCAGCGGCGATCGCTAGGCGAAGCAGCGGGTAGTGGGTGCAGCCGAGCACCACGACGTCCACCCCGGCTTCTCGCAGAGGGGCGAGGTAGCGCCCGGCCACGCGGCGAACCACCTCGTCGTCCGGATCGGTCCAGCCTTCCTCCGCGAGCGGGACGAAGAGCGGGCACGCCCGCGCCACCACCTCCACGTCGGGTCGGAGCGCGCGGAGCGCCCTCTGGTAGGCGCCGCTCGCGACCGCGCCCTGGGTTCCCACGACCCCGATGCGTCCACTGCGAGTCGCCCGGGCGGCAACCCGCGCGCCCGGCTCCACCACTCCCAGCACGGGAATGGAGAGTGCCTCCCGCAGGGCCGGCAGCGCCACCGCCGAGGCGGTGTTGCAGGCGACCACCAGCATGTCAATCCCCTGCCGGACGAGGAACCGGGCGTTGTTGATCGAGTAATGGGTCACGACCTCGGCGGACTTGGTGCCGTAGGGCACGCGGGCGGTGTCGCCGAGGTAGGAGGTCTCGAGACCGGGCAGCGCCTCGAGGATGGCGCGCTGGACCGTGAGCCCGCCGAC
The DNA here is from genome assembly GCA_963754915.1 of uncultured delta proteobacterium. Classification (GTDB taxonomy): domain Bacteria; phylum Myxococcota; class Myxococcia; order Myxococcales; family Anaeromyxobacteraceae; genus DATJZG01. The sequence continues at coordinate 150,132 of CAVWHZ010000008.1, forward strand.
GCCGGAGTCGAAGATTCCAATGCGTGGCACGTGGGCATCCTACGCGAAGCCGGGGCGTCGGGCCCTCGTCCTCACGGGCAGGCCGCCCCGGCGGGCGCCAGGTTGACGTCTACGTTCTGGGTCGTGCTCCCCTGGCTCACGAGCTGGCCGCAGACCTCGAAGAGCGAGTTGCCGGTCGAGTCAAGCGCGGCGAGGTATCGGAGCTGGTAGTTTCCGAACGGAAGGGAGGGCACCGTGAAGTTGTTGTTCTGGGTGGGGTCACCGCATGGGACAGCGAAGCCCGGGCTCCCGCCATTCGTGTAGACGAGCGAACTCCCCTGGAAGAGCGCGAAACTCATCTGCTTGATTCCGGCAGTGGAGCAGGTCACCTGGGGAGGCCCGGAGGGCAGGAAGTAGGAGACGATCAGGTCCGGGTAGAGTGCCTGGGAGCCGACGTCGAATACGGCGTTGCCGGTGGAATCGGGCGCGACGTTCTGGCTCGCCTGGGTCACGTCGTAGACGGGCAGGCTGCCCCGGTAGCCGTCGAGGACCCAAGAGTAGGGGCCGGCGATCATGCCCGGGAACGTCACCCCGGGCACGCCGTTCGACTGGACGCAGGGGAACGTCTGGACGGTCAGGTAGCCCGTCGGATCGGTCAGTCGCACCTGGACGGTGTCGACGCCCGCCTGGGCGCAGCCAGGGTCCGTCTGAGACCCGTTCCCGTAGACCTGGCCCTGTGCCCCCACGAAGTGCCAGTAGAGGTTCAGGTTCACGAGCGGCGGAGGGGGCGGGGACGAGCAACCCGCACCGAGAGCAAGGGCGGCGAGGACGAGGACGCGCTTCATGGAGGGCCTCCGTTCGATGGGTGGCCGGACTGCTGCATGCACCGCCAACCGACATTCCACGACCTGCCGGCACCTGGCGTCCATTCTATTCACGGTCGGGTCCGGCCAGGGGGAAGGAAGGGTTCCCCGCGGGCCCCTGCCGGTCTCTGCGGAGGCCTTCGGAGCCCACATGTGGGAGCCCGTGTGACGAACGGGAATGGAGCCCTCGCCGCCCGGTTCCACCTCCGTGACGCACGGACATCGTCGTGCTAGAAACCCACAACCCTCTGGCCCCCCGCGGGGTTTGCCCTGATCCCCGATCTGACCCGGATGCTCCCTGGCCTCGCTTCGGCTGCGCCCCGCGGCGGCGGCGAGATGGACTACGTCGAGATCGTGCTCAACGCCGGCCCGGTGGTGGGTGCGGTGCTCTTGCTGCTCCTCGCCGCGTCGGTGGTCTCCTGGGCCATCATCATCAAGAAGTGGATGGCACTTCGGAAGGCCCAGGCTGAATCGGCGGCATTCCTGGAGACCTTCTGGCAGTCGAAGCGCCTCGACGCCATCTACCAGGCCGCCGAGAACTTGACGGCAAGCCCCATCGCCGCGGTGTTCCGGGCCGGATACGTCGAGCTCTCCAAGGTCACCGCGCGGCAGAAGAACGCCGAGGGCGCGATGAGCGAGCAGCTCGGGGGCATCGAGAACGTCGAGCGGGCCCTCAAGCGGGCCGCCGTCGCCGAGGTCACCCAGCTCGAGGCGATGGTGCCGTTCCTCGGCACCACCGCGAGCGCGGCCCCCTTCGTCGGTCTCTTCGGCACGGTGTGGGGCATCATGCGGGCGTTCCACGATATCTACCAGGTGGGCAACGCCAACCTTGCCACCGTGGCCAAGCCCATCAGCGAGGCCCTCATCGCTACCGCGTTTGGCCTCTTCGCGGCGATCCCTGCGGTCGTCTTCTACAACCTGTTCGTCTCGCGCATCCGCGTGCTCGACAGCGAGATGACCAACTTCTCCAACGACTTCCTCAACATCGTGAAGCGGCACTTCTTCAGCTGAGGGCGCGCCAGTGTCCATCGGCACGAGCGGTTCCGGCCGCCAGACGCTCACCGAGATCAACGTCACGCCGCTCGTCGACGTGATGCTCGTGCTGCTCATCATCTTCATGGTGACGGCACCCCTCATCCAGCAGGGCGTCGAGGTGAACCTGCCAGAGGTGAAGGCCCAGGCCGTCAAGGCCGAGGAGCAGAAGCTCGTGCTCTCCATCAAGGCCGACAAGAGCCTCTGGCTCGGCACCGACGAGCAGCCTGCCCGGATCGCGCTCGGCGACCTCGAGGACAAGCTCAAGGCGAATGTCCGCGTGGCCCGCGATCGGGAGCTGTACCTCATGGCCGACCGCTCCCTCCCGTACGGGTTCGTGGTGGAGGTGATGGCGGCGGTGCAGCGCGCCGGCGTGACCAACCTGGGCATGATCACCAATCCGGCCCCGGAGCGTCCGCCGGAGGGAAAGCACTAGATGCACGCCGTCGACGAGCTGCGCCGCCAGGACCGCCTCTGGCCGGTGTTGCTTGCCTCGCTTGCCCTGCACGCCGGCTTCATCTCGATGAGCGTGCTCGGAAGGCCCGGGCCCGACCTCGACCTGGGCCAGAAGCCCATCATGGCCAAGCTGGTGCGGCTCGGCGAGAGGCGCCCGGAGCAATGGCTTCCCCGCCGCGACGTCCCACCGCCGGAGGCCGCTCCGGCCGCGCCGACCGCCGTACCGGTGCCAGTCCCCGTGGCACCCCGGGCGGCTCCGGAGCCGGCCGCGAAGGCTGCCCCGAAACCGGCAACGCCCCGCCCCGCCTCGTCGGCCCCGGGCCACGGCGACGACGCGCTCTCCCGCGCCCTCACCAGGGTGCGCAGGGACCAGGCGCTCGCGAACGACGCCGGGGGAGATCCTTCCGGATCGACGGAGGGGACCGCCACCGAGGCCTCGGAGGGGGACCGCTACCTGGCTCTGGTCACGCAGGCCCTCCAGTCCAACTACCGCCTTCCCGCCACCATCTCCGAACAGGAGCGGATGCACCTTGGCGCCACCGTGATCCTGACCATCGAGCCCGACGGTCGCGTCTCCACCTTCCGCTTCGAGCGACGCAGCGGCAGCGAGGCGTTCGACCAGGCCCTTGAGCGGGCGGTGCGGCAGACCCGGCTCCCCCCCCCGCCTCCCGAGTTTCGCGAGCGCTATCGCAGCGTCGGTCTCGGGGTGAATTTCCGCGTGTGAGCCCTCGCGGCGGCGCAGCTGCCCGCGGAGATCGAGACCATGAACCGACTTCTCGCCCCCTTGCTCCTCCTGCTTCCGGCCGCGGCACAGGCCCAGCGCCAGTACATCGACGTCGGCTCGCCCGACTTCCGCCCGCTCGCGGTGGCGGTGACGCCATTCCTGGCCGGACCGGACGCGCAAGCCGACGCCACCGAGGCCTTCCAGACGCTCCGCGACGACCTCGTGCTCACCGCGGTCTTCGAGCTCCTCGATCCCCGCTCGTTCTTGGCCGACCCTCGGGAGGCCTTCGCCGCGGCCGGCATCCGCTTCCCGCGCTGGGCCGACGTCGGCGCAGAGGGCCTCGTGAAGGCCGCCGTCCGTCGCGACGGGAACTCGCTCTCCGGCGAGCTCCACCTGTACGACGTGCGCGGGGGCAGCGAGGTCATGTACCGCGTGTACAAGGAGAAGAGCGCCCGCAGCCTGGCGCACCGGTTCGCAGACGACGTGGTGCACTACTACACCCGCGAGCCCGGTGTCTTTCGTACGCGGATCGCCACCGTGCGCAAGGCCAAGGGCGCCCGGGAGATCGTGCTCTTCGACGCCGACGGGAAGCAGTCGGAGGTCGTGTACCGCGACGGCACAATCCTGCTCTTGCCGGCCTGGCGCCCCGACGGCAGCGAGATCCTCTTCACGAGCTACCGCGGGGGCAAGCCGGAGATCTGGGCGCTGCGCCTGTCCGACACCAGTCTGCGACTGGTGGTGGGCATCGGCGAGCTGTCCACGGGAGCGGTCTACTCGCCCGACGGGCGCCGCATCGCCTTCACCGCCTCGGTGGACGGCAACTCCGACGTCTACGTGATGAACGCCGACGGCACCGGCATCCGGCGGCTCACCACCGACCCGGCAACCGACACCTCCCCCTGCTGGTCCCCGGACGGACGCCGCATCGCCTTCGTCTCCAACCGCTCGGGCAACCCCCACATCTTCGTCATGAACGCCGACGGGTCCGAGCAACGCCGCCTCACCTTCCAGGGAAGCTACAACCAGACGCCGCGTTGGAGCCCGCGCGGCGACCTCATCGCGTTCACGGCTCGCGACGAGCGCAAGGTCTTCGACGTCTTCGTGGTCTCGGTGGAGACGGGCAAGATCTCGCGGGTCACGCAGGACCAGGGGCTGACCAACGAGGAGCCTTCGTGGGCCCCGAACGGTCGTCTGCTGGTGTTCGTCTCGGACCGGACGGGGCGGCCGGAGCTCGTCGTGTCCAACCCCGCTGGCGACCGGCAGCACGTCATCACCTCGGACCCCCTCTCGCTCGGGAACCCGGCGTGGGGACCCCTGCCGCAGTAAGTGAACGGCGTGGAGCGAGTCGCCGCCATCGACGTCGGCACCAATACGGTGCTCCTCACCGTAGCGGAGCGCCGCGAGGGAACTCTGGTGCCGGTCGTGGAACGGGCAGAGATCACCCGCCTCGGTCGAGGGGTGGACCGCACCGGCCGGCTCGAAGCTGCAGCCATCGCCGCCACCGCCGCGGTGCTGGGGCGCTACGCCGCCGAGGCGAGGGCGCTCGGCGCCGACCGAATCGCCTGCGTGGCCACCAGCGCGGCGCGCGACGCCTCGAACGGCCAGGACTTCTTCGCGGCCGTCCGCGGGGCGGCCGGGCTCGTCCCCGAGGTGATCTCCGGGGAGGAGGAGGCCGGGCTCGTCCACCGCTCGGCCTGGTCCGATTTCGGCTCGCCTGGTCACCCGCTCGCGGTTCTCGACGTCGGCGGGGGATCGACCGAGCTCACCTGGGGCTCGGGCCCGGACCCGGCCGGCCGACGAAGCTTCCAGATGGGCGCCGTGCGCCTGACCGAACGCACCTCGCCCGGCGATCCTCCCTCCGAGGCGGACGTGGGCGGCCTGCGAGCCGCCGCTCGCGCCGCGCTGTCCGAGATCCGGGACATCCAGGCTTCGGGCTGCCTCGCAGGCGCCCGCCTGGTGGGCGTGGCCGGGACGGTCACCACGCTCGCGGCAGTCGCGCAAGCCTTGCCGGTGTACGACGCCGCGCGCGTCCACGGGTCTGAGCTCGACCGCGACGCACTCGGGGCGCTGCTCTTGCGGCTGGCCTCTCTCACGCTTCTCGAGCGGATGGGGCTTCCGGGAATGGAACCGAAGCGCGCCGACGTCATCGTGGCGGGGTCGGTCTTGGTCCTCGAAGCCATGTCGCTTGGGGGTTTCGCGCGCCTGACCGTGTCCGACCGCGGCGTGCGCTGGGGCTTGCTCCACGAGCGCTTCGGAGCCTAGAGCGAATCCGAGTGCGCGCGCCCTGGGCCATTGTCTGCGACTTCGACGGGACCGCCCTCACCGAGGACATCGGTGACGCGGTCTCGCAGCGCTTCGCGGGCTACCCGGCCTGGCGGCTCGCCGAGGACCAGTACAGGGACGGCGCCTTCGACTTCGGGCAGCTCCTCCGGCGGATCTTCGAGGCCCATCACCGCCACCCGGGAGGAGATCGCCGCCTTCGCCCGCGAGCGCGCCGTCTTGCGCCCCGGGTTCGAAGCCTTCGTGGCCGCCTGCGCGGACGCCGGGTGCCCCTTCGTGGTGTGCTCCGCCGGCCTGGATGTCTACATCGAGCCGGTCCTCGACCGGCTCCCGGCCCACCTTCGCGACCACATCAGGGTCCGCTGCAACCGCGCCTCCTGCGGGTCGGGGGGGATGTCGCTCGAGTTCCACCGCCCGGCCCGGGACGACGGCTGCGGGCGCTGCGGCTTCTGCAAGGGCAGCGTGGTCAGGGAGCTCCGCGAGGCGGGCCACCGGGTCGCGGTGTGCGGCGACGGCACCGCCGACCGCTGCGCCGCGGACGCGGCCGACTTCGTCTTCGCCACCCGGGGCCTGGTCGAGTACTGCCGCGAGCGCAACCTCCCTTACTCGGCGTTCCAGGACTTCCGGGAGGTGATGGCGCGCTTCCCCTCCGGGCCTGCCTAGAAGAACCCCACGGCGAAGTGCGGCGCCATCACCGGCTCGTTGATCCGGCTGTCTGCGTTCAGGTTGAACCCCAGGTCGAAGGCGGCGGGCCCCACCGGCGTGAGGATGCGAAAGCCGATGCCCACGTTGGTGCGGAGCTTGGCGAGGTCCACCAGGGTGGGGTCGAGCCACAGGTTGCCCCAGTCGACGAAGAGGCCAAGTTCGGTGATCCGCGTGAGCGGCACGCGAAGCTCGGCCTTGAAGAGCACGATGGCGGCGCCACCTTCGCTCGGCAGGATGATGCCCTGGCTCACGAGTTGCTGCTGCTGCGGCGTGCAGCCGAGTCCCGAGATGATGGTGGCGCAGCGCTGCGTCTGGGCCGCCACCGCGGCGCGCTGGTCCTGCGGGATCATCTCGTTCTCGCCGTAGCCGCGCATGGTGGTGGCCCCGCCGAGGTAGAAGCGCTTCGGCGCAATGGTCACCGAGTTCGCGTCTAGGGGGAATACCTGGCCCCACCGGGCGGACAGGGCGAGCACCATCGTCCACAAGGGCAGGTAGGTGGTCACCGTCCCCTGAATCTTGACGAGGTTCACGTAGTTCTCGCTCCCGGGCAGCACGCCCAGGACCTTGGTTCCCGGGGCGCCGAGCGAGCGCGAGTAGTCGAGGTTCGCCTCGATGAAGAGCCCCGTGGTGGGGCGGACGGCGTTGTCGCGGAGGTCGAACGAAACGCGCGGCTGCACCGACACCAGGGTGGTGATGCCAGGTGGCGCCAGTAGGCGCGACACCTCGGGGGTCTCTCCGAGGCAAAACACGGACCCGCATCCCGTCGTGCTGGTGACGTCGTCGACCTCGAGCTGGCCGGTGAGGGAGGCGCCGAAGCGGCCAATCCGCACCAGGTCCGCGCCGAGGATCAGGGCCGCCTTGGACAGCAGGTACGCGGCCTCCACCTTGTGCTGCCCCACCAGGTCGGCGCGGAGGCTCAGGAATCGCAGGTCGAACACGCGCGGAAATCGCAGCCCGAGCTCGGCGAGCGCCTCCCACCGGTCCTCGGCGGGGATCACCTGAAGGTCCGGGCGGAAAATCTCGAGAGGGTAGTTCCCGCGCAGCCGAGCCGCGAAGTCGACGGCGTCGCCAACGACGTTCGGCCGGTCGTACTCCACGCCGGCCCGCGGCCCCTCGGCGAAGGACAGTCCGAAGGTGGCGGTGACGGTCTGGTACGGTCGTTCCGCGACCTCGACAATCAGGTCCTTGGTGGCTCCCGGTACCTCGGGATCACCCAGGTGGAGCGAGACCGAGCGGAACACCCCCAGCCTCAGGAGCTCGGTCTGCGCTGCCGCCGCCTCGGCCGGGTCGAAGACCTGGCCAGACCGGATGCCCACCGTGCGCTCGATGAGCGCCGTCTTGGTGCGCTTGTTTCCCTTGACCACCACCGCCCCGACGCGGACCTGGGGGCCCTCGTCGACGCGGAAGTGCAGGCTGGCCTTGGTGCGGTCGGCCGAGAAGTCCTCGGAGAGGTCGACGCGGGCGTACACGAAGCCGTTCTTGAAGTAGAGGTCGGCAATGGCTTGGCGCGTCTCGACTGCCTTCGAGAGCGAGAGCGGATCGCCGGGCACGAGCTTGGCGAGTCGCCGCAGCTCCGCCGCGTCGAACCGTGCGTTGCCATCGAACGCGACGCCCTCCACGAAGGTGCGAGTCCCCTCTTGAACGCGAATCTCGACGTCCGCGAAGCCGTAGGGGACGGTCAGCACGAGTCGAGACACGTCGGCGGTTGCCTCCAGGAAGCCCTCCTGCCGGTAGTCCTCGGCAATCCGCTGCAGCGCCTGCCTCCAGGCCTCCTCCCGGTACACCTCCACCGGATCGGAACCGAGGTACGGCAAGGGGTCGCGCGGGGAGAGGCCGCTCACCACCGCCAGGGCGTCGAGGTCGGCGCGCGGCTGTGGCACGTCGAGGGGCGGCTCCGCCGAGAGGGCCTCGCGCAGGGCCTTCTCCAGCCACTCCGGCGACCGGAAGGCGGCCCCCTCGAAGTGGACGTCCCGCACCTGGTAGCGCCGACCGGCGGCGGCGTGGAATGACACCGTGACCTGGAGCGGCCCGCCCACCTCCTCGGCCCAGACCCGTGCCTCGTTGAAGCCGAACGAGGCAAGGAAGGCTCGGAGCCGATCGGCGGCGGCCTCGATGGCCGTGCTGTCGAGCGGGACATCCCCGTCGTAGCCGAGCTGCTGGCGGAGCCGCTCGGGGGGGAACGGGGCATCGCCGACGAAGCGGAAGACGATGCGCGGGCCGGCCTCCACCGGGAAAGACACGGTGGCCTCGAGGCCCTGGATCGCCACTGCCGGGGCCCCGAGGCGGGCCCGGTAGTACCCTGCCTTCTTGAGCCGCTCGCGGATGGAGTTCACATCCGACTGCACGGCATCGGAATCGAGGATCGCGCCCGGCCGCGTCTTCAGCCCGAGGCCGAGCTCTGCGGCGGGCAACCCCGTCTCCGGTCCCGATTGCCACCGAGCCCACCCGCGTGGGCGGGCCGGGGTCCACGGCGAAGGTGACATCGGCCTGGAGCCCTCCCTGGACCTGGACGGACACCTTTGCCTGCTGGTAGCCGCGCCGCTCGAACGCTCGGCGCACGGCGGCCACGGCGAGGTCCAGCCGTCCCGGATAGAGCTCGGCGCCGTTGGGAAGGGCCACCGCCTGCTCGAGCGCCTCGGGCGACAGCACCGCCACCTTCCCAGCCACGTCGAAGCGGGTGGAGGCGACGAGCCGCCGCGGCTGGCACTCCACCTCCACCCGGACGCGAGGCTCGGCCTGCGTACCGCCTGCCGGGAAGGTGTATACGACGACGTTGCCGAAGCGCCCGGTCTGGTAGAGGGCGCGCACGGTCCGCTGCGTGGCCCTGGGCGTCAGCGCCTCTCCCGCCCGGATGGCGACGAGCCCCTCGAGCGGGCCCGCCTCCTCGCCGGGCGGAAGCCGCAGGCTGACCTCCTCCACGAGCGGCCGCTCCGTCTCCGGCGAAGCCCCGAGCGGCGCCTGCGCGGCGGCGAGTACGCCCGCGACCAGCAATGCGAGCGGGCTCAATCGTTCCACTCCCAGCGCAGCTTGAAGTCGCCGCCCAGATCACCGCCCGAGACGTCGATGTTGTCGTTGTCCCACTGCATCTGCACGGAGGCCCGGTCGCTGAGCTGGTACTCCACCGTCGCCTTCTGCCCGCGCGTCTGGTTGGACAGCGGCGCCTGGTAGCGGACGCGGAGCCGGCTATCGATGGCCTTCGTTTCGAACTCCCAGCGGGGCTCGACCGTCAGCGAGGTCTTCGAGTAGGCGCTCGTCAGGCGCACGGAGACGTCCTGGAACACGCCGGTCTGGGGCACGAAGCGGCGCAGCTGCTGCTCCAGGCCGGACACGGCGAAAAGCGCCTGGGCCGCCGCCGCAGTGGCCACCGTCCCGATGGCGCCACCGGAGTTGACATCGCGGCTCGTGTACCCGAGCGAGAGGAGCGTGATGATGTCCTGCTGGGAGAGCACCGGGGTGCTCGAGAGCTGGAGCTTCGGGTCGTCGAGATCGCCGGTGAGATGAAGGAAGACCCGGTAGTCGACGTTCTGCGAGCGGGCGGTCGCCTCGCCGGTGACGTCGAGGCCGATGTGGATCTTCTTGCGGTCGGTGAAGTCGAGCGCGGCGCGGCTGAGGATGAACTCGTTCCCCCGGAAGGAAGCGCGTCCGCCCGGGAGCATCGCCAGGTTCCCGGTCATCCCGTAGCTGGCGAGCGTGCCGGTGAGGAGGAGCTCGCCGCGGGCCTGGCCGCGTACGAGGTCGTTGTCGATGCGCGCGTCGCCGTCCACCACGAAGCGGATGTCGAAGGTCAGCCACTCCCCCGAGGGGTCATAGGGGCGCGCGTCCGTCCGCTTTGCCGTCGCCCCGATCTGCAGGATGCGCTTCTCCAGCTCGAAGCGCTCGGTGTAGTGGGCCGAGAGCACGTGGAGCGTTCCGGCCAGCGTCATGGCTTCGGGAGAGCCGAAGGCCTCAAGCTGCCCGGACACGACGGTTGGCAGGTAGGACGGGATGTTCATCGGTACCCGATCGAGTTCGCCCTCGACGCGAACGCGGGTGGGCACGAAGCGGGACAACGCGAACTCGCCGCGGAGCCTAGTTTGCCCGCCGTTAAGCGTGCACTGCAGCTGCTCGAACACCACGAGGTTCTGCGAGAACGACAGGTCCCCGGTCATCCCGGCGAACTCGATGGGCAGCTCCTTCAGGCGGAATCCCCCGCCGGCGATGCGTCCCCCGCCGACGATGAGAGGCTCGTCGAAGGTCCCGCTCACCACCGCGTCGACCGTCAGCTGCCCGTGGGTCCGGGTGAGGGCCGGGACAAGGCCGCCGAGGAGCCGCAGGTCGAGGCTGCCGTTGGCGGTGAAGTCGAGCGCCCCGTTCCGCTCGCGCTTGCCCGTGAGGCCGAACTCCGTGTTGATCCCCTGCAGGGTGAAGGACTCGACCTCGAGCCGTCGGTGATCCACGGCGACCGCGACCGGATCCTTGTTGTTGACTCGGAAGTCCGCATACCCGACGCGGATCCGGGACAGTTCCAGTCGCCCTGCCGAGTCGGCGAGTGCCTCGAGGGTGCCGCGCGCGGTCGCGCGTCCCTTCGCTTGAGCGCGCAGCCCGGCGGGCGGACCGCCCGGCAGGAACCTCGTCAGGTCCTCGACGTCGATGTCCGCCTCCGCCTGGTACGGCATGGCGCCTTGCAGGACCGCCTTGCCGGTGACGTTCACGCCGGCCGTCGACGCTACCAGTGCCAGGTCGCGTCCGCGCACGGTCCCGCTCGCCTGCACGGCTCCAATGGGCACGCCGAGGACTCCGACGCCATCGCCGGACCCGGTGAACCGGATCACCGGCTCTTCCACCGAGCCGGTGAAGGTGGCCTCGCCACCGACGCTGCCCGTCCACCGTCCGCCCGGCAAGTCGAGTCCAGCGAGCGGCAAGCCCGCGAAGGCGGCCTTCAGGTTCCACGGGGACGGGGGCTTGAACTCCACCGTCCCGCTACCCTCTGCTCGGGCCTCGCCGCGGTGGAGCTCGGCGCGCTCGATGACTCCGCGCTCCCCCTTCTCCACTCGAGCCGACATCCGCCCGGAGTCGAACGCTCGACCCCACAACGTTCCCTTCCCGAGCGTTCCCTCGAATGCCATGTCCACGCGGGGTACCGGCCCCTGGAAGGGGACCTCGAGCTGGATGGCTCCGTCGATGGCCTCCTGGAAGTAGTGCACCTCCGGAAGCCACGGGAGGACGATGTCGAACAGGTCCTTCATTCGGCCTTGGGCGGATGCCCGCGACGGGAGCACGCGAATCGGAGTCGCGCCGAGGTCGACGGCCGTCTCCAGGGTGTAGCGGCTCTCGCCCTTGCGGCCCACGCCGTCGTGGAGCCGCAGGACCAGGTCGGGCGTGGCCAGGGCCGAGCCGGACATTTCTCCAAGGTCGAGCTCGAGGAAGTGGAACCCCCGGGCCCGGATCGATCCCTCTACCCTGGGGGGCCCGTAAGGTGCCGCCTCGACGGTGCCTTGGAACTGAGCATGGCCCGACATCGGGACGCTGGCGATGTGGCGAAGGGCGGACAAATCCGCGCCCCCATCGAGCGCGAGGCGGAAGCCACGGGCGTCGTCGAAGAAGATGTTCCCGCGCACGCCCAGCACGTCCTCCCCGGCAAACACGCGCGAGCCCTCGCGCACCTCGACGCCGTCGATGGTCACGAGCACCGGCGCCTCGATCCGGCCCCGCGGGAGGTCGAGAATGGTGGGCTGTCCCGATTTCCACGTCTCCCAGGAGTGGTCGATCACGCGGAAGTCGCTCGCGTCGGCTGCCACATCGCCGGAGAGCCGGAGTGGCTTGAGCGGGCCCTGGACCGTCGCCCGGGCGTCGAGCTTCATCATGACTCGGGCGGCGTTCAGCCCGAATCGCCCGACCAGGTCGGCAAACTGCACCTGCCGGACCTGCGCCTCCGCCTGCAGCGTCGGCTGGCCGCCGAGTTGTACCGTGGCCTTGATGGCGATGGAGCCACCGCCCGCGAAGGGAATCTCCAGGGAGGGGACCTCGAGCTGCTGGCCCTTCATGTGGAAGCGCGCCGTCACGTCTCCCGGGGAGTATGCGTTGATGCGGGCACCGGTCAGCTTCAGCGTCCCCCCTGCGTCGAGCGCGTCGAGTGGCCCGGAGAGGTGTACCTGCGCCGCCGCCGTTCCTTCGGACCGCACGCCGCGAGCGCGGAGAAGCGAGAAGACCGCTGGCAGCGGTGCCTCGGCATTCACCTCCAGGCCGAGGCGGGGTTTGCAGAGGTTGTTCACCGTTCCCTTGGCGCCGACGCTCACTCCCTCGCCCTGGACGTGGAACTCGCGGATCGCCAGCCGCGACATGTCAAAGGCGAAGTCCGCATCGAGCGATCCCTCTTCCAGCAGCGTCTGGCGGCCTCCCGCCTCGACGAGCGTCGGGCCAAGCGCGACCGTCACCCGGCTGCGACGCCCCCCGCTGGCGAGCGAGCCCAGGTCGGCGGGGCGCCACTCGGAACGCGTGTGCACGTCCACGCGACCCACGATCACCCGCTCCCCGCCCGGCAGCGATAGGTCCACCGTCCCGTCCTCCACCTGGAGGCGCCGAACGTGAAATTGCTCTAGGATGGGTGGCGGGCAGGGAGCCGGGGGCTCGCCGGGCTTGCTTGGCGGAATGACCAGGCTCACGCGCGGCCGGACGGCGGAGACGTCCTCGAGGTAGACGCGCCGCGACAACGCCTGGAGCGGCGCCAGGCGGACGGTGACCTGGTCTGCCTCGAAAATGGGTTTCGCCGGTGGGCCGACGCGCACGTCGTCCACCTGGACCTCGAGCTGAATCGGGCGGATCCGGCAGGCGCCGAGCTCGAGCTCCAGCCCGGTCGCGTGTCGCACCTGGTCCTCGGCGAGCGTGCACAGCTTGGCGCCCGCCCAGGGTGTGGAGAGCAGGGCCAGCGCGCCTCCCACGGCGAGCAGCAGGAATGCCAGGAAGCCGAGCGCGAGCTTGCGCTTCACATCGGCATTCTGCCTGTGGTTTGCGCAGGTTCCAACTGTCGCGAGCGAGAGGCGTCAGTCGAGCAGCGAATCGAGATACCGGTCGATCTCGGCAAGGTCCACCCGGGGCTGGCGCTCGGGCACCGACGCGCGCTCCAGCACCGTCGGCGGAGGTGTAGAGTCGAGCGCCAGGTCTCGCGCCACCCGCTCGACGACGTGCTCGTCGACGTCGCGGGATCCGGCGACGAATCCCTCGAACAGTGCGTTGTCGCAGAGGGTGTTGATGAGGCGAGGCGTGCCCCGGCTGAACCGGTGCACCTCCCGGATCGCCTCCGACGTGAAGGGTACGCGCGGCGCACCGGCGAGGGCCAGACGATGTCGGATGTACGCCTCAGTGGCCCCGGCTCCGAGCGGCTCGAGGCGGCAGCGCACCGCCACCCGTTGCGCGAGCGGGGGGTCGAGCTTCAGGTTCTCCTCGATCTCGGGCAGCCCGAAGAATACGAAGGACACGAGCTTCTCGCCGGGGACCTCCAGGTTCAGCAGGCCACGGAACTCCTCCATGATCTCCCGGCTGGCGAGCATCTGCGCCTCGTCGATGAGGACGACGGCCTTGCGCCTCTCCTCGTGAATCTCCAGGAGCCGCTCGTAGAGCTGCGACAGGAGCGCCAGCTTCTCCTCGGCGGGCGAGTCGATGCCGAGCTGGAGCGCGATGCGGCGCAGCAGCCAGTTGGCGGTGATGCCCGAGTGGATGATGACGAGGAGAGCGGCTTCGTACTCGGACTCGGGGAGGCTGTCGAGCATCCGGCGAGCGAGCGTGGTCTTCCCGGCACCGATGTCGCCCACGAGCAGCGCGAGGCCCTTCATCCCGGAGACGGCTCGCGTGAGGCGCACGAGCGCTTGCGCGTGCTGGGCCGAGTCGTAGTAGAAGCGCGAGACCGGCGCGTTGGAGAAGGGCTCCTGGGAAAGCTCGTAGAATTCCAGGTAGCTCACGGAGCGCGCCTACACGTATCCGATGTTCTTCTTGGGACCGCGCGGGGTCGTCGTCGCTCCTCCAGCCGGGGAAGCCGGGGGCGGCGGGGGCTCGGGCGAGGCCGGCGACGCGTCCTCGCCGGGCGGCTGCCCCGGACCGCCGCCGAGGCGATCCACGTGGGCTCGTGCGTCGCGGTAGCGCGGGTCGACCTTGGCGATCTTCTGGAAGTACCAAAGCGCGACGCCCGGCTCGGACAGCGCCTCGTGGGCCACGCCGAGCTCGTAGTGGATCGCCTTGGCCGCCTCGCCACTGAGGTACTCGGAGCGGAGCGCGCGGCGGAAGGCCTGCACGGCCTCGCGATGGTCGCCCTTCAGTCCATGGCAGAGACCAACCATGGTCAGGACGTCCACCTCCCTGCGCCGGTTCCGCCCCGAAAGCGCCGTGCGGAACTCGGAGAGCGCGTCGTCGAGGAGGCCCATCTCCTTGTAGGCGATGCCCAGGTCATAGTGGGTGTCGCTGTCTTCCGGCCGAACCGCCTTCTCCACGCCCCGCTTGAACTGGTCGAACACATCCTCGACCGAGTACTGGAAGTCGTCGGCGGCAGGGGCCACCTCTTCGGGCCCTCCGAGCTCGGCCGCAAGCTCGCGACCGATGTCGAATCCGTCGAACCCTTCCTCCACGGGCGGGGCGCGCGATCCCTCCGGCGGCGGGAACAGTCCGGCGGAAGGCGGCGACGCTGCGGCGGCCGAAGCGCGGGCCGCGACTTGCGCCTCCAGGTCTTGCAGTCGCGCGAGGAGAAGCGGGTGCGACGGGTGGTCGAAGACGAGCCCTCGCACGGCCTCGAGCGCCTCGTCGACGAGCCCCTGCCCTTCGTAGAAAGCGACCTCCTCGAGTTCCTCGGCGAGGTCGGGAACCTCGGGCGCGCGCGGAAGCGCGACAGCGGCCGGCACCGGAGGCTCCGGCTCCACCTCGATCACCGTGAGCTCCGCGGGGGGCGGCTGGAGCGGGCCCTCGGTCGCGCCAGGCGCCTCGGGCTCGACGACCATCGGCTCCACCCGGAGGACGACCGGTTCCGGCTCGAGGAGGATCGGCTCCGGCTCGACGACCACCGGCTCCGGCTCCAGGACGATGGGTTCCGGCTCGAGGCCGATCGGCTCCGGGTCGAGGACCAGCGGTTCCGGCTCGAGGAGGATCGGCTCGGGCCCCTCCACGTCCCCGTGGCCGCCCGCGACCTCCTCGCGGGCTGCGAGGGGCTCCGGCGCCTCGGCGGGAGTCGGAGCTAGGGCGATCTTCTCCGGGACGGCGTCCTCAGCGACGGGGTCCGGCCCCGACAGGAGCTCACTCGCCTCCACGACACCGTCGTCGATCACTGGCGGCCCCAGGGGCTCGTCGTCGAGCGGGGGCCCGAGCGGCTCGTCGCCGAGCACCGAAGCCTCCGGGACGACCTCGACGGCATCCGCCTCCACGACCGATTCTTCGGCGGCCCCCTCCTCGGAGACCGCCTCCGCCCCTGCTCCGGACGCGACCGACGGCGGCACCTCTTCGGCCACGCGCTCCTCGCCAGCGTCGGCAGCGTGGGAGAGCGCGAGGTCGTCCTCCCCAGCGCCCCGAAGCTCCTCGGCTATCCCGGCGGCGCCAGCCAGCTCGACCAGCGTGTCGCGGCCGGGGTCGAGTTCGCGTAGCCGCAGCACCGCGGCGCGCGCCCGGTCCTCGGGTCCGCGCTCGAGGAGCGACCGGGCAGCCCTTTCCGCGGCGTCCGCGGCACCGGCCCGGTCGCCGAGCGCCTCGCGGATATCCCGCACGCGCTCCAGCGCGTCGGGGTTCTCCGCATCGGCCGCCAGCACCTTGTGGACGTGGTCGAGCGCCTTCTGGTGGAGGCCGTACTTCACGTAGACGTCGGTCTCGGTGATGAGCCGGGAGACCGAATCCGCGGTTCCAGCCGGCCGGGGGCCGGGCGCGGGCGGGGCCGGCGTGGCCGGACGCGGCGGGGCGGCGACGCTCGCGCCTGGCGCCGCCGGGCGCGCCCCCGGGGGAGAGCCGGCGGCCGGGGCGCGGGGACCCGGCGGCGGCTCGGCCGGGGCAGGCGGAGCGGCGGCCGAACCGAAGCCGAGCGCCTCCCCGGCCTCGGCGTCGTCGGGCGCCAGCTCGTGGACCATCTTCCAGGTGATGCGAGCTTCGTCCTTGCGCCCCCGCTCGGCGTAGACGCGGGCGAGCTCCTTGTAGACCGAGACCGTCTTCGAGGTCTGCCCGAGGTCTCGGAAGGCTTGCGCCAGGAGCCGCAGGGTCTCGACGTCCTTGGGATCTGCCTTGAAGCAGAGCTGCAGCTTCGCGAGCGCCCGCTTGGTGTCCCCCCGGGACAGGTAGGCGTGAGCGAGCTCGCGCGTCAGCTTCAGGTCGTCGGGGGCGATGAGCGCGATGCGCTCGGCGACCTTGAGATACTCCTCGACGCGCTTGTTCTCGCGCAGGTGGCTCGGCGGCGCGGCGGAAGAGCTCGAGGGCTTCGGAGTTCTTTCCTGCCCTGGCGTGAAGCTCGCCGAGCTTGACGCAACTCGCGACGTTGTCGGGGTCGAGGTCCACCATCCGGCGAAGGACCTCGAGCAGCTTCTGCGTGTTCCCGCTGCGGTCGTGCACCGCCGCCACGGCCTGCAGCTGCCCATGGCGTCGTTCATGAGCCCGAGCTGCTGGTAGAGAGAGGCGAGTCGCTCGTTCACCCGGACGTCGTCGGGCGCGAGCTTGGCGATCTGCTTGTAGACGGCCACCGCCTTGAGGAAGAAGCCCTGCTCGCCGTAGATCTCCGCGACCTGGTTGAAGCTGCCGGCGGCCGCGGCTCCGTCGCCCTTCTTCTGGTGGAGCTCGCCGACCTTGAGGAGGATCCGAACCTCCTTGGGATCGTCGGCGAGGATCCGCTCGTAGGCCTTGATGGCCTTGTCGAACTGGCCCTTCTGGACGAGTCGGGTCGCCTCGGCGATGATTTTGTTCTTGTCGACCGCCATTGGGCGGTCCGGATCGCGCGCCTGGGGCGGGCGCCCCGCGCAGGCGCACGTCTCCGCGGCGAGCATGCCGGACGTCAATTGAGCGTAATGGAAGGCCCCCCCAGGGTCAAGGAGCCGACCTGGGCCAGGACTGCGGATTCTGGGACGATTTTGTCCTACCCGGCGGTCGGGGGTCGCGATTCCCGCTCGCGAGCCTCGGCGAAGATCTGCTCGACGATGCGGGTGTCGTAGCGGCCGTCGAGGAACCCCTGATGGGCCATCACGCGCCGGTGGAAGGGGATGTTCGTCTTGATGCCCTCGATGACGTACTCGTCGAGCGCGCGCCGCATCCGGCTGATCGCCACGTCGCGCTTGTCGCCCCAGCAGATGAGCTTTGCGACGAGCGAGTCGTAGTAGGGTTGGACCCTGTAGCCCTCGTAGGCCATGGTGTCCACGCGGACGCCGTAGCCGCCGGGCTGGTGATACCCGGTGATATTCCCCGGCGATGGCGCGAAGGTCATCGGGTCCTCGGCGTTGACCCGGCACTCGATGGCGTGGAAGCGCGGGACCACCGACTCCTGGGTGCGCTCGAGCTTGTCCCCGTTGGCAAGCTTGATCTGGAGCCGCAACAGGTCGAGCCCGTAGACCTGCTCGGTCACCGGGTGCTCCACCTGGATGCGGGTGTTCATCTCCATGAAGAAGAAGTTGCCCTTCTCGTCGAGGAGGAACTCGATGGTGCCGACGTTGTTGTAGCCGATGGCCCGCATCGCCTTGAGTGCGACCTCGCCCATCTCCTTGCGCATCTGCTCGGTCACGGCCGGGCTAGGGGCCTCCTCGATGAGCTTCTGATGGCGCCGCTGCACCGAGCACTCGCGCTCGCCGAGGTGGATGATGTTGCCGTGCTCGTCGGCCACGATCTGCATCTCGATGTGGCGCGGCTCCTCCACGTAGCGCTCGAGGTACATGGAGCCGTCGCCGAAGGCAGCCAGGGCCTCTGCGCTCGCTCCTTCGAACGCCTTTCGCACCGCCGAGGGCTCTCGGACGATCTTCATGCCGCGCCCGCCACCGCCGGCGGCCGCCTTCATGATCACCGGGAAGCCGACCTTCTTGGCAACGCGCTCGGCCTCGTCGGCGTCCCGCAGCACGCCGCGGGCGCCGGGGAGCAGCGGCAGGCCGGCCTTCTCCATGGCCTCCCGGGCCGCCACCTTGTTGCCCATGAGCTTCAGCATCTCCGACCGCGGCCCGATGAATTTCAGCCCCAGCTTCTCGACAACCTCGGCGAAGCCGGGGTTCTCGGAGAGGAAGCCATAGCCCGGGTGGATGGCATCAGCGCCGGTGACCTCGGCGGCGGAGAGCAGCGAACGGATGTTGAGGTAGCTCTCGCGGGAGGGCGGTGGCCCGATGCACACCGCCTCGTCGGCGAAGCGAACGTGCAGCGAGTCGGCGTCGGCGGTGGAGTGTACCGCGACCGTCTCGATGCCGAGCTCGTGGCAGGCCCGGATGACGCGAAGGGCAATCTCCCCGCGGTTGGCGATGAGGACCTTCTTGAACATGGCGGCGCCTTTAGGCCGGCTCGATGCGGAAGAGCTTCTCCCCGAACTCCACCGGCGTCGCATTGGCGACGAGGATCTCGGCGACCTTGCCCTCCACCTCCGCCTCGATCTCGTTCATGAGCTTCATCGCCTCGACGATGCAGAGCACCTGCCCCTTCTTCACGACCGTGCCCACGTCCACGAAGGGCGGCGAGTCCGGCGACGGGGCCCGGTAGAACGTGCCCACGAACGGCGAGGTGACGATGGCCCCCGGCTTGTCCGCGACCTTCTCGGGCGCCTTCGCGACGGGTGCGGCCGGGGCCGCAGCGCTCGCCGCGCCCTGGACAGCGGCGAGCGGGACCGGGACGGCGACGGGCGCGGCAACGGGCACAGCGGTCTGCGCCACCACCTTCACGGGTGCCTGGCCGCGGCGGATCACGACCTTCTCGCCCCCGCGGGTCCAGACCAGGCTGCGCACCTCGCTGCCCTCCAGGGACTCGACGAGCTTGGTCACGTCACTCAACGTGAATCCGCCGGACGGGGTCGGCTTCTCGGCCTCGGCCTTCTTGGTCGCCATGGATCCTCCCTGCGTTGCGGTTCCCCGCGTGGCGGCTAGCCCGCCACGCGCGTGAGATACTCTCCGGTGCGAGTGTCGATGCGCAGCAGGTCGCCCTCGTTGATGAAGAGCGGCACCTTCACGCTGTAGCCGGTCTCGAGCACCGCCGGCTTGGTGGCGCCCGACACCGTGTCGCCGCGTACGCCCGGATCGCACTTCACCACCCGCAGGTCCATGGCGTTGGGGATCTCCACGCCGATGGCCTTGCCGTTGTAGAAGAGGATCTGGGTGGTGGTGTTCTCCTTGATGAAGTTTTTCGCATCCCCCATCTGCTCCTCGGTGACGAAGGTCTGCTCGTAGTTCTTGTTGTCCATGAAGTTGTAGTGCCCGCCCTCCTTGTAGAGGTACTGCATCTCCTTCTCCTCCAGGTCGGGCTTGCCCACCACGTCGCCGGACTTGAACGTCTTGTCGATGGTGCGCCCGGTGAGAAGGTTCTTGATCCGAGTCCGCACGAAAGCGCTGCCCTTGCCGGGCTTCACGTGCTGGAACTCCACGATCTCCCAGGGTTCCTTGTCGATCTCGATCTTGAGCCCGCGGCGGAACGCCGAGGTGTCGAGGGTGTCTCCCATGATGCGATGCTCCTTGTCTCGAAAATGCGTTGGCGCCCGCCAGGGCGGGTGCTCTTGCGAATGCCCCGGGGCTAGAGCTCCGCCAGCACCCGGGGCGCGGTGACGCGGAGGAGGTAGCGGGCCTTGCCCTGGTTCGCCTCCGGCCGGAGGGCCACCACCATGAAGTAGTCCGGCGAGACCAGCCGACACAGGGTGACGAGGCGGTCCGTGCTCACGCTGAACTCGGATACCCCTCCAGCCTGATGGGCCTCGGCGGCGTCGCGGGCACCGCGCAGGACCCCCGTCAGCTCCACCAAGAGCGACGGGACGTCGATGCCCTCATCGCCCTGGATGTGGGTGTCGACCTCGATGCCATCCATCCCCATGAGCGAGCAGGCGACGGCCCCGTCGACACCCTTGCAGACGTCCTGCAAGTGCTCGCGAAAGCCCATGGCCCGGACCGCCCTTCCCTCGAAAAACGCCCGTGGTTCCGGGCGCTGGCTCTTCGAGCCGGGGTCCTTGTAGCCCCGGGCAGCGGCCGCGTCAAGGCGGGGCGCGCCATCGGGCCGCTCGCCTCAGCGAGGGGTCGCCGTCACTGACAGGTGACTGAAGCCGTCTGGCCGATCTGCGGGCAGGCGCCCTGGAGGGTCTGGCCGGTCGGGCAGGGATCGCCGGAGAGGCAGCCCGAGCAAAGCGTGACGGGGATCTGGAAGTTCTGGGTCGTGAACGTCTCCTGCGACAGGAAGACCCCGGTTGCCTTCAAGTTCATCACGATGTTCGTGAAGGCCCCAGCTGTCACGGGCAGCTTCGCGAAGTCGGCCACGGGGATGAGCGAGATGACGCTCGTCGTCGAACCCGCCGACGGGACCGTGATGGTCACGGGAACCGTCACCGGCGCGAGGCCGTTTGCCCCGACGTACTGGATCTCGATCGACTGCACGTAAGCGGCGTTCGCGTCGACGGTGCCGTTGGCGCTGCTTGCGCTCGACGCGAGCTGGTTGTTGAACTGTATCGGGAGCACGAAGTCGTACCCCGCGGTGGCGACGTCGAGGAAGGCGTTCCCAGCGAGCGTGTTCGTGCAGGTCGCGCTGTAGACGCAGCCCGTGCTCGTCTCGAACTGCGGAAACGCGCAGACCTGGTACATGGACACGCCGCTGTAGGGCGCCGAGCAGGAGCCGAGCGAGAGAGCGAGCGCCGCGAGGGCAATGGAAGGCTTCTTCATGGCCGTCTCCTAGGTGCCCGAGGGCGTGGCGCCGCCCACCGCGGACGAGCGGTTCAGGATCCGCGGCGTGATGAAGATGAGCAGCTCGGTGTGGTCGTCCTCGTTCGACTTCGAGCGGAAGAAGAACCCGAGTATCGGGATCTGGCCGAGGAAGGGTATCGACTGGTCGTTCATCGACGTCTGGCGGGTGTAGATGCCGCCGATGACCGTGGTGTCGCCATCCTTCACGAGCACGTTCGTCTCGGCCTGCCGCTTGGAGATGGATGGCTGGCCGTTGGCGCCGGTGAGCGATGGGTTCGGCTGGTTGTTGGTCGCCTTGATCTTCATGAGGATTGAGCCATCTGCCGTCACGTGCGGCGTCACCTTGAGCTCGAGGAGGGCTTCCACGAAGGTCGTGTTCACGCCCGAGGCCGAGACCTGGGAGAACGGGATGGAGACGCCCTGCGAGATCGTGGCCTCCTTGTTGTCGAGGGTCGCGACCTTGGGTGCCGAGATGGTCTTGACGGCGCCCTTCGACTCGAGAGCCGAGATGCGGAGGTTCAGGTTGAAGGCGCCGTTCGCCGATCCGAAGACGAGGCCGATACCGCCGCCGGACCCTTGCCCGATGGGGGCGGGGAGGTTCACGGCGTAGTTCGGGTTCGACTGCACACCCTGTGTCGGGCCGCCCCCGGATGCTCCGGTGCCGGTCATCACGTTCGGGAAGGCCACCGGCAGGCCGTTGCCGGTGGCGGGGCTGAAGCCGAAGTTGCCGCCCCACTGGACGCCGAGTGCCTGGCTGAAGTTGCTCGAGGCTTCGACGATGCGACTCTCGATGAGGACCTCGGGAGTCTCGGTGTCGAGGCTGCGCACCAGGCCCTCTGCGCGCGCCAGCGCTTCCTGGGTGTCCTTGACGATGAGGACGTTCGTGCGCTCGTCGACCGTCACGGTCCCCCGCTCGGTGAGGACTTCCTTGACCTGCCTCACCAGGTCGTTCGCATGCGAGAAGTTCACCGGGATGATGCGGACCTTGAGGGGCAGGAGCACCTGCCGGTTCTTGGCGGCCTCGAGCTTCGCCGCCTCTTCCTTGGCGATGACGTCGTACTTCGCAATGCGGATGACGTTGCCGACCTCTTGCTTGCCGAGTCCCTTCGAGGTCAGCACGATGTCGAGCGCCTGGTCCCAGGGGACATTGCGCAGCGAGACCGTGATCTTCCCGCTCACGTCGTCCGCGACGACGATGTTCTTCTTCGAGACCTCGGCGAGCAGCCGCAGGAGGTTCCGGACATCGATGTCGTGGAAGTCGAGGGTGATGCGCTGCCCCGTGTACTGCTTCTGGGCCGGGGCCCCGGTGACCGCGTACTCGGGAGCAGCGCCGGCGAAGCCAGCCGCCTGAGCGATGGCCTCGGTCACCACGACCTGTGCATCATCGGCTGCGTGCCTCTCCGGCTCACCCGCGGTCACGGTCCAGACGAGGCCCTTGGGCGTCTCGACCACCTTGTCGGAGGCGTCTCCGCGAAGCGTCGCCACCACGCGGACCTGCCCGCTCGCCGTCTGGTTGAAGGTCGAGACCATGAGCACGGGCCCCGAGAGCGCGCTCGTGTCCATCGAGCGCTCCAGGCGACGCGGGAGCTCGGCGCCGTCGAGCACCAGGACGAGAGTCCGGGAGTCAGGGCGCGAAACGACGAAGGGAGCCTTGCCCGCGATCTCCACCCGGGCCACCTTTCCCGACTGGCTCACCCGGACGTCCCGAATGGCAGCGTGGGCCTGAGGAGGCGGCGGAGACGCGGCCAAGACGGGGGCCGGAACGGGGACCGCCGCAGCGACGCGCACGGGCTCCGGGGCAGCGTGCTTCTCGGCAGCGGCCGGCACGCTCGCGATGGCGGCGGGCTCGAGAGCGGCGCGGATGACGAGACCACTCGCCGTCCGCTTCACCTGGTAGCCGGACGTTCCGGGGGCGGCGTCGAGAACCACCCGCACCTTCCCCGCGTCCTTCCCGAATCGAACCTGCGTGAAGCCCGCGCCCGCGGCCACGGCCTGCCGCGGCGCCTTCTCGACGCCCATGAGGTCGATGGCGAGCCTCGGCGGATTCGCGGAGCTCGATGACCTCGAAGGCACCCACCGGCCCGTTCATCTGAAGACGGACGGCGCCGCCCTGGACGCTCGCTCCGGTCACGGCAGTTGCGGGGCTCTTCGCGGTCGACTCCTCCATGCGGCGGGCGATCACGTGATCGTCCGACGTCGGAGGGGTCTCGACCGCCTGGGCCACCGGCGTCGCGGGCCGGGGCGCGCTCGCCGCGAGTGCCGGGTCGGGCTTCGGCTCAGGCTGCGTCGCGGCGGCCGGCGTTGCAGGCTGAGCTCCCGGAGCAGGAGCAGCGTCGGAGGCGGGCGGAAGAACCTTCACGACGACGCTGTCGCCCCGCGGGGTGACCTCGTAACGGGCGGTGGAGTCGAGAGCGATGACCACACGGCCGACGGTGGCGCGCTCATCCTGGTACTGGGCCGTGGTGACGGCCGCCACGCCGCCCTTGTCGACGCGGATCGGGGAGGCGATGGCCGAGACGTCGCCGCTCGCCACATCGACGACAAGGCGCGGGGGCTCCTGGAGCTTGAAGACCGTGTAGCTCGGGGCGCGGGAGCCGCGGATGTCCACCTCGACCCCCCCGGCACTCTCGGTCACGTCGATGCCACGGATGACGTTCGGGCTCGCCTGTGCTGCCGGGGCGCGGCCCGGAGTCGCGGCCGCCGCGAGGAGGGCCGACAGGGCCAGGCCGGCGAGGATTTGGGAATGGTTGCGCATCTCACTACTCCTCGAGGTTCAGCGACTGGTCCTTGGGCAACCGGATCACGGTCTGGGTCTTCTCACGGGTCCCGTCGGCCTTGAGCGCCCACTCGGCGACAACCACCTCGCCCGAGCGGATCGCGGCGACCACACCGCCGTTCTTGCCGAGACAGGAGCCCCTGTGGATGCTGTAGCCCACGCCGGTGGGTGCCTCCACCATCGCCATGGGATCGGCGAGGCCGGTCACCACCGCTACCAGCTTGAGCTGCTCGAGCTCGAACCGGCCGAGCGGCGTGTTGCAGTGGGTGACGACCGGGCCGGCGCTCCCGCGGAGGTCGTTGATGAAGCTCTTGAAAGGATCGCGCTTGCCGACCGAGGAGTACGCGAGCTCCACCTCGGGGCCCTTGGCGCCCGCCGCTCCCTGCGCGCTCGCGGGCCGGTCGGGGATCGTCGGCGGGGTGGCCCGCCGCGGCGGCTCCTTCTTGTCGCCGCAGGCGACGGCCAGGACGGCCAGCACCGCGAGCGCCAGCGAGCGGCGGCTCATTTCTTCCCCCCGGCGGCGCCCTGCTTCGGCTGCACGAACATGAAGGTGGTGACGAGGAACTTCCCGTTGAGGATGACCTTGCCGCCGGCGTCCTTCGGCGTGTCGAGCAGGATGTTGTTGACGTTGACGATGCGTCGCAGTCTCGACAGCGAGTCGAAGAAGGTCACGATCTCGTGGAAGTTCCCGGTGACCGCCATGTTGATGGGGACTCTCGCGTAGAAGCCCTCGCTGACCTCGGCCTGCGGCTCGATGCTCGCGATCTCGAGCCCGGACTTGCGCGCCCGCTCCTGGAAGAGCTGGAGGAGCTCGTCGATCTTCTTTTCCTCGGGCAGCTCGGCCAGCGCCTCCTGGAGCCTCTGCTCGAGCAGCTCCCTCTCGCGGCGGAACTGGTTCAGGTTGTTGGCGATGGCCGTCTTCTCGATGAGGTCATTGTCGAGCCGCTTCTGGTCGGCGTCGGTGCGCGCGATCTTCTGCTCCACGTCTGCGACCGACTGGCCGAGCAACGGAATCGAGATGACGAAGTAGTTCAGCGCCGTGAGCGCGAGCACCACCAGGGCCACTCCGCCAAGCTTGGCGGCGAGCGGTGCCTTGACGATTCGCTCGATGAGCCGGTCCATGGCGCCCTATCCCTTCACCGGCGCCGCGCGCACCGCGGGCGTGTAGTTGGCGTTGGCGATGATCACGAACTCCACGACCCGGAAGCCGCCGTGCGTGGCGGCCGTGGTCTTCTTCAGCTCGATGCCCGTGAAGTACGGGGTGGCCTTGAGCGCGCTCATGAAGGCCGAGACGTCGTCGATGGTGGCCGCCGAGCCGTCGAAGGTGACGACTCCGCCCTTTTCCTCCATCTTCTTGAGCTCCAGTCGCTTGGGAATGATCTGGGCAAGCTGGTCGAGCAGCTTCACCGGCCCGGAGCGGCCAGCCTTGAGCTTGTCGAGGACGTCGAGCTTCTCCTTGAGCGCAGCCTGCTGCGCCTTGATGTTCTTCACCTCTCCGATGATCCGCTCGAGCTGGGCGATGTCGTCACGGGTCCGCTTGAGCTTGGCTTCTCGGGAGGCGAGGTCGGAGGCGCGCGAACCCGACCAAAGCCAGTTGAGGACCACGCTGAGCACCACGACCGCGAGCATGAGGAAGAGCTGCTGCCTCCCGGCAACCCTCTTCTTCGAAACCCGGACGGGCAGTAGGTTGATGCGGATCATGGCTACTTGTCCCCGGGGCGGCGGAGGGCGAGGCCGACGGCCACCGCCGCTGCCGGCGCAGCGTTCATGATCACTGCGGGGTCGAACTTGCGGTTGTCGACCTCGATGCTCTTGAAGGGATTCATCACTTCCACGGGGACGCCCGCGCGCTGCTCGATGACCTTGAAGAGCGCCGGGATGCGCGCGGTGCCGCCGGAGAGGAAGACCTTGGCGACGTGGCTCTCCGGCGCCGTGGCGGCGAAGAAGTCGAGCGAGCGCTGGATCTCGCCGCCCATCTGGTCGGCGACGCCCTGGATGACCCGCTCCACCTCCTGGGGCACCACCGCGTCGGCCTCTCCCTGCCCGCCGACCTTCAGCGCCTCGGCCTCCTCGTAGGAGATGTTGAGCTGCTTCTGGATCTCCTCGGTGAAGGCGTTGCCGCCCATGGTGATGTCGCGCGTGAAGGTGGCCATGCCGTTCGGCACCACGTTGATGTTGGTCACCGCGGCGCCGACGTTGATGAGCACGATCGGCTGGCCGGGGGCCGGGTCGTAGTTGGTCTCGAAGGCGTTCTGCACCGCGAAGGCATCGACGTCGACCACGTTGGCGGTGAGACCGGCCTCGGCGCACACCGACGTGTAGTCGTTGATCATGTCCTTCTTGGCGGCCACGAGCAGCACGTCCATCTGGCCGGCGGCGTCCGCCTCGGGCGTCAGGATCTGGGTGTCGATGTTGACGTCCTTCACGTCGAAGGGGATGTACTGCTCCGCCTCCCACTGGATGGACTCGTCGAGCTCCTCCTGCGTCATCCGCGGGAAGCGAGATCTTCTTGATGATGACCGAGTGGCCGCGGACCCCGATGGCGACTTCCTTGGCCTTCACCTTCTGCTGGGCGACGAGCTCCTGGATGGCCTGCGACGATGGCCGAGGAGTTCATGAGGGCGCCGTCGACGATGGCCTCGGGGGGCAGCGGGAGCGGCTCCGTAGGCGAGCAGTTGGTGCCCGCGCTTGACCTCCTTCAGGTGCACGAGCTTCACGCTCGAGGAGCCGATGTCGAGGCCGACGGCCAGCTTGCTCTTCGCCATCGAGTCCCCCTAGGGCCGCCGCGCGATCGCGGCGCCCCTCGGCTGCACGCCCGCCGCGGCCTTCCGGCCGGCCGCCGCGGGGGTCGCGGCCCGGCGGGCCGCGAGGTTTCCGAAAACCTTCGCCCGGTCCGCCGGCTGCATGCCGAGCGCCAGGATGATCTTTCGCATGGTGTCGACACGGCACCCCAGGCCCGCCTCGACCCGCGTCACCGTCAGTGCCGAGACGCCAGCCTTTCGGGCCAGCTCCGCCTTGGTCAGCAAGAGATCCTCGCGCATGCGCCGCACGTTGTTGGGCGCGCGACTGCGCCCCGGAGACCCGGAACCGTATGATCGGGCGGACATGCGCGATCACGGTACGACGGTGAGTTCCAGAGATCAAGAAAGCGACTTGGCTCCAGTATCGGTCCTTGTAGGAGAGGGAGCGATGCCTTTCGTCAAGAGATACATGATTATCGGTCTCTGTTACACCGCCTGCTCCGAGGGCGCCCGGGAGCGGGCACCGCGGCGGCGGCGGGCTCAGGCCGCGATCCCGTATTCCTTGATCTTGTAGAGGAGCGCTCGGTAGGAGAGCTCGAGAAGCTCGGCGGCGCGGGTGCGGTTGCCCTTCGTCTGCTCGAGCGCCTTGCGGATCAGCTGCTCCTCCACCGCTCGGGTGGCCCGCTTCACGGACAGGCTTCCCTCGGGCAGGCTCACCGGCGGCGACGGCCGAGGCGCCGATCGCAGCTCGTCGGGGAGGTCGCTCGTCGCCGAGCTCGGTACCCTCGGCGAGGACCACTGCCCGCTCGACGGCGTGCTCCAGCTCCCGAACGTTTCCGGGCCACCGGTAGGCCTGGAGCGCCTCCATGGCCTCCCGGCGAGACACCGGAGAGCGGGGCGTCGGGCCGCAGCCGCTGGTACTTGGCGAGGAAGTGATGCGCGAGCGGCGGGATGTCCTCCGGCCGCTCCCGGAGCGGTGGCAGGCGGATCCCCACCACGTTGAGGCGGTAGAAGAGGTCCTCCCGGAACTGCCCGTCCTTCACGGCGCGCTGCAGGTCCCTCGCCGTCGCCGCTACCACTCGAACGTCGACCTTCTCGGATCGGGTGTCCCCGACTCGCCGGACCTCCTCCTCCTGGAGGAAGCGCAGGAGCTTTACCTGGAGGTGCGGAGGGAGCTCGCCGATCTCGTCGAGGAAGAGCGTTCCGCCGTCCGCCTCGACCGCGAGCCCCTTCTTGTCCCGGGAAGCGTCGGTGAAGGCGCCACGCACATGGCCGAAGAGCTCCGACTCGATGAGCTCCCCCGGGATGGCACCGCAGTTCACCGCCACGAAGGGGTAGCTCGCCCGGGGGAGAGCTCGTGGATGGCCCGGGCGACGAGCTCCTTGCCGGTCCCAGACTCGCCGGAGCAGGAGAACCGTGGCCTTGAGCGGCGCCACCTTGCGAACCTGGCGGAGAACGTCCCGCATGGCCTCGGACGGTCCGACGATGTTCTCGAAGCGGTAGCTCGACGCGAGCTCGGTGCGCAGGCGCCGGTTCTCGCGGGCGAGCCGCTCGCGCTCCTCCGCCTTGCGCAGCACGAGCACCACCTCGTCGGGCTTGAAGGGCTTCGACACGTAGTCGTAGGCGCCGGCCTTCATGGCCTCGATGGCCGTGTCGTGCGTGCCGTAGGCGCTCATGACGATGAAGGTCAGGTCCGGCTGGGCCTCGAGCGCCTTCCGGAGGAGGGCGAGGCCGTCCATCCGCGGCATGCGCACGTCGGAGAGAACGAGGTCGTAGTCGCGCGCCGCAAGCTCCTTCAGCGCGTCCTCCCCGTTCGCCACCGCGCGCACCTCGTAGCCTCGATCCCGGAGGATGACGGCCAGCAGGTGGCGCATCGACTCCTCGTCGTCGACGATGAGGACGTTGCGGAAGGCCACGGCGCGACTCTACACGACGGCTGACGAATCCCGAACAGCATGGCCGCGAGCACCTAGACTCACGGGTCTCGCCCCTCGCAGGTGAAGTCGCAGGAGCGCTCCCCCGCCTGGTGCGTTCTCTGCCTCGATCGAGCCCCCGAAGGACTCGGCGATGCGGTGGCAGATGGACAGCCCGAGCCCGGTCCCCTCCCCCGGGTCCTTGGTGGTGAAGAAGGGGTCGAAGATGCGCGGGAGGTCCCGGGGCGCGATGCCGGGGCCGGTGTCGGCCACCTCGACATCCACGCCGCCTTCGCGGGCGCGCGCCGCCACGCGGATCCGCCCCGACCCCCGCATGGCGTCCCCGGCGTTGAGGAAGAGGTTCAGGAAGAGCTGCGCCAGGTGATGCTCGTCGGCGAGGACCGGCGGGACCCCGTCGGGCAGGTCGAGGTCGACCTCCACGCTTCGGAAACGCGACTGCACGCGCGCGAGTCGCAGCGCGGCGTCGACGGCCGCGGCGAGCCCCACCGGGCTCAGCGTGAGCGGCACGGGCCGCGCGAAGTCGAGGAGGTCTCGCACGGTGCGGTCGATGCGCTCGGCGGCCGCGGCGATGCGCTGGATCGACTCGCGGAGTTCGGGATCGGCGTCGGGCGCGAGCCGGGCGCGTGCGAGCTCCGCGTAGCCCGCGATGGCGCCGAGCGGGTTGCCGACCTCGTGCGCCAGGCCAGCGGCGAGCCTTCCCACCGTGGCGAGCTTCTCGGTGCGCAAGAGGGACTCCCGCGCCTCGGCGAGCGCCCGGTTGGCCGTGGTCAGCTCGTCCACCTTGGCGGCGAGCCGGCCGCGCTCCTCGACGAGCGCCGCCGCGACCCGCTCGAACGCCACCGCCGCCCGGTCGAGCCCCAGCCCGCCCTCGCCCAGGATGGGCAGCTCGCCCGGCTGGGCCGCGGACAGGGACGACGCGGCCTCGAGGATGCGCTCCACCGGCCGCGCCACGAGCCTCCCCAGCATGGCTGCCGCGGAAAGGACCACGAAGATGGAGATGCCAGCCACCACGCCGAAGAGCGCGAGCGGGCTCGGGCGCCCGGACGCGACGAGCACGAGGAGCGTGGCGAGGTAGAGCACCGCGCCGGCCGCGACCGCCGAGGCCACCGTCAGGACGAGCAGGAGCCTCGTGCCGCGGGCGCGCATCCGTCACCGGAACAGGGACAGCGACGGGATGCCGGCGGCGAGCCACGCCTGCAGCCAGAGCCACTCGAGCGCGCCGGCGGCGAGGAAGGGCCCGAAGGGCACGGCGTGGCGCGGCGGGACCCAGCGGTCCTCGTCGGTGGTTCCGGCAGGCTGCGCCGTGGACGCCGGATCCGCCCCCGCCTCGCCCTGCGCGGGCCCGGGCTCCGACCTGCCGAGCAGGATGAGGGCGAGGCCCACAACCGTGCCCTGGACGGATGCGAGCAGAACGACGGGCAGGAGCGCCTTCACCCCGAGCCAGGCGCCGATGCCGCCAAGCAGCCAGACGTCGCCGAAGCCCAGTGCCTCCCTCTTCAGCACCTTCGCGCCGATGAAGGAGATGAGCGCAAACGACCCCCATCCCGCCACGGCCCCCGCGAGCGACCCGGCGAGCGACGTCGGCGTGAGGGCGGCCGCGGAGAGGAGCACGCCGAGGACGAGGAGCGGCACGGTGATGGCGTGAGGCAGGAGCCAGGTGTCGAGGTCGATGAAGGAGAGGGCGACGAGCGCCGCGGCGAACGCGAACTCGGCGAGGGCGGCGGCCGACAGGCCGTGGCGGGCGAAGGCAGCGAGCGCGGCGAGGCCGCCGAGCGACTCCACGAGCGGGTATCGCCAGGAGATGGGGGCCCGGCAGCGCCTGCAGCGGCCGCGGAGCAGGAGCCAGGAGACGACGGGAATGTTGTCCGTCCAGGCGATGGGTGTTTGGCAGAGCGGGCATCGCGAGGCCGGCCTGACGATGGAGAGACCCGCCGGGACCCTGGCGATGACCACGTTCAGGAAGCTGCCGACGGCGGCGCCCAGGACGAAGGACCACAGGGCGGCGAACCAACGCAGCTGCGCGGGCAGCTCGATCACCGGCTCTCCGGGGCCCGGGGCGCCTCGCCGGCGGCCAGCCCCTCCTCGAGTCGGCGCATGAAGAAGTCCTCGAGTGTCTCCCGGTGGGGCGTAAGCGACACGAGCGCTCCCCCCGCCGCGAAGGCCGCCGCGACCGTGGCATTCGCCGACGCGAGGTCCGGGAAGGAGAGCGCGAGCCTGTCGCCGTCCCGCGACAAGAGCTGCCCGCCCGAGAGGCGGGCCCTCGCCGGTTCCGGGGCGTCGAGGACCACCTCGACGCTGCGCACGCGAGGCGAGAGGAGCTCGTGGAGGCGCCCGACGTCCCGGAGCTTGCCGCCGAGGATCACCCCGACGCGGTCGGCGAGGACCTCGACGTCCGGCAGGATGTGGGTCGAGAAGAGCACCGTCTTGCCGCGCCTCTTGAGCTCCAGGATGAGGTCCCGGACTTCCTTGCGGCCGATGGGGTCGAGCCCGCTCATCGGCTCGTCGAGGACCACGAAGGCGGGGTCGCCGACGAGCGCCTGGGCGATGCCGAGGCGCTGCTGCATGCCCTTCGAGTACTTGCGGATCTGGCGGTCGGCGGCGTCGGCGAGACCCACGAGCCCGAGGAGCTCCGAGCAGCGGTCACCGAGCTCGGCCTCGGGAACGCCCGAGAGCGCCCCGAAGAATCGCAGCGCCTCCTTCCCGCTCAGGAACTCGTAGTAGCTCGGATTCTCTGGCAGGTAGCCGATGCGGCGCTTCGCGGCCGGGGACGGGATGGCGGCGTCGAAGATGAAGGCTTGACCGGAGGTCGGGAAGATGAGCCCCATGAGCATCTTGATGGTGGTGGTCTTGCCGGCCCCGTTCGGGCCGACGAACCCGAAGATCTCGCCCTCGGCGACGGCGAGGCTTAGATCCTGTACAGCCTGTACGCGGCGCCGCCGGACCCCGACCTCGAAGGTCTTCGACAGCCGCTCCGTCCGGAGGATGGTCTGCATCGCCGGATGATCCGGCCATCCCGGGGGGCTGTCAAAGCTGGGGCGCCTCGACCCGGGGTGACGAAAAACGGCACCTCTGCCCCCCGTTGGTGTCACGGATCGTCACCGTCATTCCAGGCCGGGCCCTCGATATTCCGGCAATTGCGCCTGCTCGGACCTTGGCACCATGCGTGCTTTAGGGCAGAGGCAAGAGTTCGCCGAGTGCCCGGTGGCACCCGGATCCCGTCGGCAGGGTGGCATCCCTTCCGACCTCCACCCACGGAGGGTAGCAAAAATGATGAAGAAGGCAGCCAAGGGCTTCACCCTGATCGAGCTCATGATCGTCGTGGCCATCATCGGCATCCTCGCCGCCATCGCCATCCCGAACTTCCTCAAGTACCAGCTTCGCGCGAAGTACGGCGAGCTTCCCACCAACCTGAACGCTTGGTTCAAGGCCGAGGAGTCGCTGCGTCAGGCCGAGCGCACCATCCCGAACACGGTGGCTGGCAAGGGCGGCGCCGGCGACGGCATCACCACCGGCCAGTACTTCGCCATCAACGCCCCGACCGGCTGCGCTGCGGCGAACGTGGGCACGAGGAAGGTTACCTGGGCCCAGGCGGACCTCTCGTCCTCGCAGGCCATCGACTGGGTCGTCGAGGGCGCCACCTACGGCTGCTACAACTCCAGCGTCACGCCGCCCGCCAACGGCGCCTCGGCTAGCGCCGCCTACGGCGTCACCGTGGCCCTCGAAGGGCTCTCCGACATCGACGGCGACGGGGTCGACGCAGTGACCGTCCTCTTCAACCCGCTCATCGGCGCGAACGGTGCGGTTTCCCTCGCCGCTCCGGCCAGCCCGAGCGGCATCGCGGCCGTCGCTCCCTGGGGCCAGGTGCAGCGGTGGAACAAGGGCACGAACCTCATTGACGACAACGTGTTCTAGTCAGTTGCTGGACCCCTCAGGGGTGCCGGTCTAGAGTGGAAGGGCCGCCGCAGCACGGCGGCCCTTCTCTTTTGACCGTGCCCGCTGCCCGCCTCGCCGCCTTCCTCGCCCTCGCTGGCGCCACCGGCTTCGTCGCGAGCCGGCTCCGCGTGGACGAGGAGCGCCCCTACGACATCGAGTCGGTCCCCCGCCCCGGAATGCTCGCCTGGGCCTTCCTCGGCGACCGCACGCTCGCCGCCAACCTGAACTGGCTCCGGGCGGTGCAGTACATCGGCGAGCCGCGCGCCGCCGAGCGCGGCTGGGACAAGCTCTTTCCGATCGTCGACGTGGTGACCGACCTCGACCCGCGCCACGGATACGCCTACCAGGTCGCGAGCACCATCCTGAGCAGCGTCGGGCGCGTCGAGGAGTCGAACCGCATGCTCGAAAAGGGCATGAAGAACGTCCCCGACCGCTACATCCTGCCCTACCTCCGGGCCTTCAACGCCTTCTACTACGACGGGGACTGGACCACTGCCGGCCACTTCGCGGAGGTGGCGGCGCGCACGCCCGGCGCGCCAGCGCACGTGCGCCAGAACGTGCTCGCGTACTACGTGAAGGGGAGGCGCGCGGACGCCGCCATCGCGTTTCTCCAGCAGTCGCTCACCGAGGCGAAGGACCCGGACACCCGCAAGGCCGTGGAGTCGCAGCTCAGGCAGGCCTACGTGGAGCGGGACGCGGCCCGCCTCGACGAGGCCGTCGACGAGTGGCGCAAGCGCTACCTCGTCGGCCCGTTCGCCGTCGAGCAACTCGTGACGGTGGGGCTCCTCGACGAGATCCCTCCGGACCCCGCCGGCGGCCGCTGGTACGTCGACGACGGCGGGCGCGTCCGTTCCACCGCCAACCCCTACCGCTTCGCGAGGCCGGAACCCGCCTCGCGCCGCCCGCCGGAGCCCGGCCTCAGATCGGCACGGCACGGGGAGGTTCCACGATGAGACAGGTCGCGGCGATCGCCGCAGTCACCTTCCGAGAGGTGCTGCGGCGAAAGGTGCAGGTGAACCTGCTGCTCTTCGGCTCCGTCGTCATCCTGGCGAGCTTCATGATCTCCAAGCTCACCATCGGAGAGCAGCACCGCATCCTCTCCGACCTGGGGCTTTCCGCGGCGACCGCCATCGGGACGCTCATCGCCGTCTTCGTCGGGTCGTCGCTCGTGGCCGGCGACATCGAGCGGCGCGTGCTCCAGCCGGTGGTGGCGAAGCCCGCGAGCCGCACCCAGTATCTTCTCGGGCGCTACTTCGGCCTCTCGCTGGCGCTGCTCGTGAACCTGGCGGCCATGGCGGTGGTGCTCGCCGGCGTCCTCTGCTTCGAGGCGGACTCGCTCCGCCCTCTCGACGGGAGCCTCGCCGCCGCCCTCTCGATGCTCGGCGTCCAGCTGCTCGTGGTGGCCGCGGTGGCGATCCTCTTCTCGTCCATCACCAGCACGACGCTCGCTGCCATCTTCACGCTGGCCGTGGCGGTGGCGGGCCACCTCGCGAGCGAGGTGCGCGCGATCTGGCAGGGGGACGCCACCTGGGTCCCGAAGGTCATCTGGTACGTGGTCCCGAACCTGAGCGCGCTCTCCCTCAACTCGTCGGTCATCTACCGGTCGCCCGTTCCCCCGGGGGCATGGCTCGCGGCTCTCTACGGCGCGCTCTACGCCGCGGCGGCGCTCGTGCTCGCGTCGCTCTCGTTCGAGCGGCGAGACCTCCGCTAGGGCCGGTCTGCCTCCCGGGGCGGCCCGGGAGTGGGCGCGGCGACGCGCGTCGCCTCGCGAGCGCCGGCGGGTGTCGACCGATGTCGGACATCGGATCTCCAGGGCTATGAAAAGAGTTCAGGATGCGCCATCCGTTGCGTGTAGGCGGCCGCCGGCTCGGGTGGGGGCGCCCCTGCAACCAGCGATGATTCCTGCCTTTTCTCGCGGAGGCGAGCCGGGCCACCGCGCCCGGCGCTTGCATCACCCGGACGTGAGGGAAAAGGCCATGCCCCGTCATAGCGAGCGAGCGTTCACGCTCATCGAACTCGTGGTCGCGATCGCCATCGCGGTCACGCTCGCGGCTCTCGCGTACTCGAACCTCTGGCGCCTTCGCCCGCGGGCCCACCTCGCCGACGCGTCGAGCGAGCTCACGGCCCTCGTCCACGGTGCGAGGCAGCAGGCGCTCGCCACGGGTCACAACGTGGCCGTGCTCGTCTTCCCGGGCTACGCGGGCCCCTACAGCACCGGCCGGGTCATCATCTACGAGGACGGAGACTTCACGCTGTTCAGCGCCGCCGCCAACCCCAATTTCGCCAACTTCAATCCGGCCGCCCCAGCGCACGGGCCGAACAGCACGCTCATCGCGACCTGGGACGCCCCTTCCGCCGTCACCATCGGGCCGCTGACCGGCGCGGGCGCCGGGGCGGCGCTGCCCGCTCCGTTCGCCGCCATCCCCGTCAACGTCGATTGCTCGTTCTGCGGCGGGCTGCCGTTCCGGGCCGGGGCCGTCGTCTTCGACGCGCACGGCTACGCGTCCTTCTACTCGAACGTCGGCCTGGCGCTGCCCAACCTGACAGGGGGCAGTCTCTCGCTCGCGGCCCCGGACGTGAACGGCCAGCGAACGCTGCTCATCACGGCCGCCACCGGGTCGGTGACCCTGTGGAACCAGGGAGGCTAGGGACGTGACAGCGCGAAAGAGCGAACGCGGAACGACCCTCATCGAGGCGCTCGTGGCGATGGCGATCCTGCTCGTCGGAGCCCTCGGCACCATGGCGCTGCACGCGCAGGGGCAGCGCATGGAGATGGAGTCGCGCGGCATCACGCGCGCCACGGCGATCGCCGAGGACCTGATGAGCCAGATCGGGACGTGGTCGTACACCGACCCGCGCCTCGCCGACGCCAACGCGGCGAACAACACGGACTTCGCGGACAACGCCGACAACTTCGAGACGCAGACCCCTCCCCCCTTCGATCACGCCGAGGCCGACCTCACCTTGAACGGCCTCTCCTTCAACGGGATCCAGGGACCGGGGGCGGCTGCGCCCGTCCCGTACATCGGCGCCCCCTGCGGCGTCCAGGGATGCTTCGAGCGCTACTGGAACGTGTCGACCACCGACGCGGGCGGCAACCTCATCGACGCCAACGGGAACGGCGTCCCCGACGGCATCCACATCTCGGTCATCGTCCGCTGGATCGAGGGCGCGTCGTGGCACCGCGTGGTGCTCGTCGGGTTCATGGTGAATCCAGGGGACAGCCTATGACCCGCCCCGCCGGCACCGCACAGGGCTTCACGCTCATCGAGCTCCTCGTCGGCGTCGTGGTCTCCGCGCTGACCGTGGCCGCCGCCATCTCGCTGCTCATCGCGCAGAAGCGGGCCTTCCAGGGCTCGAACGCCGACCGGGCCGAGCAGGAGACCGGGCGGATGGCGCTCGAGCACATCTCCGAGAACCTGCGGCAGGCCGGGTACGGGATCGAGCCGCCGATGGTCTTCGACTTCGGCTTCACGGCGAACGTGCCCATGGATCGCGCCCCCACCATCGGCGTGCCGGTGAACTTCGGCGGCGACCCCGCCGGGAAGTCCGGTTTCGCCTGTGCGAACCCGGTCACCTGCCGCGACCACATCGACCAGCCCGACGAGCTTGCCTTCCAGTACCGCGACCCGTACTTCAACCGGCCGCTCAACAACGCAACGCTGAACTCGCTCACCATCTCGCTCGTGAACCCCATCACCGGAGCCATCCAGCCGCTCTCCCAGCCGCTGCAGGCCGGCCAGGTCCTCCAGGTCGTCTGCTACACCGGGGATATGGTCTGGGCCTACGTGACGGTCGCGCAGACCGTACCGGTGACCGCAAACCCGACCGCGACGATCACGCTCCAGGCGGGGGCGAACCTCGACTATCCGCACCAAAACCAGACCCTCACCGACGTCTGCTTCAACAGCGGGCAGGCAGCGGTGTTCAAGATCAACCGGTTCCACTACTTCGTGCAGAGCTACGACCAGAACGGCAACGTCGTCCCCTGGGAGACGGTCAACTCGCGGCCCTACCTGATGCTCGACCAGGGCCTCGTGGACGCGAACGGCAACCCCGTTCTCAACGTGGTCGCCCCCGACGTCGAGGACCTGCAGGTGAGCTACGTCGTCCCGCTCGCCGCCGCCGGCGCGCAGCTGCTCGGGACCACGCCGGGCGTGCAGCTCACGAACTCGGCAAACGGCATCGACCTCGCGCCGGCGCTCGGGCCGCCCGTGTACGCGACCCCCAGCATCTCGCCTTTGCGCGCCACCGACTACCCCGCGAACATCCGCGCGGTCGGCCTCGCCGTGGTGGTGCGCTCCCCGAACCCCGACCCCAACAGCAGCGACCCGACGGTCCCGGCGGCCGGCAACCGGCCGGTGTCGCTCAACGGCCAGCTGGGATACCGGC
Source organism: uncultured delta proteobacterium (assembly GCA_963754915.1). Lineage (GTDB taxonomy): Bacteria > Myxococcota > Myxococcia > Myxococcales > Anaeromyxobacteraceae > DATJZG01. The sequence goes on from CAVWHZ010000008.1 coordinate 186,772, forward strand.
GCATGCAGTTCCAGACCAGCGTGGCCGTGCCCAACCTCGGTAGCTTCGCCCCCTACTTCCCCGCCCTCGGCAACGGAGCTGACCAGCTCAACGTCGGGGGCGGGTAGGAGTGACCATGATGCGAATCGGCCCGCAGCGCGGGAACGCGCTCATCCTCTCCATCATCGTGGTGACCGTGCTCGCCATCATCGGCGTGGCCGTCATCAACTTCGCCTCCCGGGAGGTCGCTGGATCGACCGCGGGGCGGAAGTACCAGGCGCTCGTCGCCTGCGCCGAGGCCGGCCGGCAGCAGATCCTCTCCCAGTTCCATGCGCTCGGGACCTCGCCGCTCTCCATCACCCCGCTCAACGTCCAGCTCACGAACACGAACCAGGTGCTCGGCGGCCACTTCGACACCACTGCCGCGGCGACAATCCAGGTGACGCAGGTGAGCTACCTGCCCCAGGCCGCCTTCGGGCCCGACCGGGGCGTGGTGCAGAACATCGCCAACCGCATCGTCGGCACCGGTGGCGGCGCCAAGCCCATGAAGGTCGTCGTCCACTGCCAGCAGACCGGGTTCAGCAACGCCGCCGGGCAACTCGAGGTCGAGTTCGGCGTCCGCTTCGGAATCTAGGGAGGCGCCATGCATCGGGAACGAGTCACTCGCCGCAAGATCCTCTTCGGCCTCGCCGGCGGGCTCGCCGTGCTGGCGCTCTCGCCGCTGCGCAGCGACGGCGGCCAGGCGCAGTGCTGCAACGTGGCCGGCTCGCTCGCGAGCACCGTCAACAGCCCGGTGAACGGCGACGAGCAGTTCTTCACCATCCCGACGGGCCCAGCGAACGTGATGTTCCTCGAGGACTGTTCGGGCTCGATGATAAACGTCCCGCAGTGCGGCGACGCGAGCAACGGATGGGCGTCCTCGTCGGCACTGGCAAGCTGCCAGTGGCCGCTCGCGAGCGACGGGCTGAACGCACCGGCCACGCCCGCCAACCCGGCCCTGGGTGCGAGCAACGTCACCTACAGCGGAACCGGAAACGTCTCCGGCAACGCCAACCTGAGCTGGATGACGAGCTTCACGCCGACGAACACGCTCGTCGACCCCGGCATGGGCACGGCGTCGAACGGCCTCGTCGACCAGCCGACCTGGGGCACGGGCTGCACCGGGTCGGCCTGCCAGTTCCTCCCCGGAAGCGTCTACTACTACTGCGACAGCAACAGCGGCCAGGCGCCCTGCAACGCGAGCGGCGTCACCTGGACCGAGACGACGGCCACGCCGGCGAACGACTGCTCCTTCACGGTGAGCTGGCAGGACTACACCTGCCCCGCGAAGACCTCGAAGATGGTCACCACCACCATCAACCCGCCGAACTGCATGAACTACCTCTTCGGGGGCGGCGGGATCACGGCGACCGGCTTCTTCTTCTACAACTGGAGCGCCAAGTACACCGCCAACAACAGCAACTGCTCGGGGACGACCACGCTCACGAAGTCGGGCGGGCCGGTGCTGGCGCTCGCGGGCGGATGGCTGAACGCCAACCCTCCCAAGTTCATGTCGGCGCGCCACACGGTGAAGACCACCGTCTGGATCGACCCGAACAACCCCCAGCCGAGCGACCTCACGCGCTTCGGCGTCACCTTCTTCTCCACCAACATCACCAACAACGCGCAGATCATCGTGCCGCTCGGCCCGGACTCGGTGCACACCTTCCCCTCGAACCCCGCGGCGATGGTCCAGGCGCGCCAGCTCATCCTCGACGCGTACAACCACCGAAACTGGCCGAGCGGAGGCTTGCCGGCTCTCGAGTCGGGCGGCACGCCCACGGCAAGCGCCCTCTTCCACCTCGGCCAGTACTTCTCGAACCCCGGGCTCTACACCGCCAAGTTCGGCTCCTCCTACGAGCTCGCGGCGTTCGCGCAGTCGACGGCGGGCGCGATGAAGGCCTCCTGGGCACAGTCGAACCCCAACCAGTGCTCGGTGTGCTGGGGCTGCCAGACGAACTCCGTCATCCTCATCACCGACGGGTCGCCGAACACCGAGATGACCTTCCCCGCCACCATCAAGACCTACGACAACTCCGCCTACTTCAACACGTTGAACTGCGGTGGGACGAATGCCGGCGGAAAGAGCAATGCCACGACCTGCAGCAACCCGGTCAACACCTCGAAGGACAACGTCTGCTGCAGCCCGAGCGACACGGTCTCCAACCCGAGCTACCTGCCGCGGGTGGCCGGCTGGCTCAACCTGAACGACATCCGCAGCGACATCTCCATCGACAATCCGCAGGTCATCAACACCTACACGGTGAGCTTCAACCTCCCGAACCCCACGACGAACCCGCCCGCGCTCTCCGACGCACAGTACATCATGAGCGCGACGGCGAACCTCGGGGGAGGCACCTGGGCGAACGCCAAGAGCGCGGGCGAGTTGCAGCAGGCCGTCTCGAACGCCGTGAACGCCATCGTGAGCAAGCAGAACACGTTCAGCGCCCCGGCCGCCGGGTCGCTCTCGACCATCCACACCCAGGCCTCCTCGGTCTACGTCACCCAGTTCGCGCCCAACCAGACGCCGACCTGGCAGGGGCACGTGATCCAGGGGATCCTCTTCGACGAGTTCGTCTCCGGCTGCGACCCCACCAAGCCTCCGAGCCAGCAGCCCATGGTCCCGTGCGGGCCGAACAAGGTGCTCGTGAACGCCGACTACAACGGCGAGGCGGACTCGAGCGGCAACGCCGTCTGCTCCAACGTCTACCTCGTGGACCTCGACTGCACCCAGATCGCGCCGAGCACGAGTACCGGCGCCTACGTGAAGGTGGGCACGAACAACGCGCCCGCCAACCTGCCCTGGGACGCGGGGGTCGTGCTCTCCACTCCCACGCAGCCGGGCTACACGACGGCACAGGAGGGGAAGGCGAACTCCCGCAAGATCCTGACCGCGATCCCCAACGGGACGGGCGGGTACACCATGGTCCCGTTCGATACCAACGCCGCCGACTACTCGCAGCTCGAGCCGTACATGAACCTCGACCCGGCCTGGTGCATCAATGCGCTCGCGCTGGCGCGCGTCTGCGGCTACGGCGCCCAGCCGGCCTGCCCCACCGTCGGCACCTTCTCCGCGGCCAACACCGATCAGTGCGCCCAGCTGGTCATCGACTTCGTCCGCGGCTGGGACGTCCTCGACGGCAACGGCAACGGCTGCTACGGGCCGCTCACCCCGAGCAACCCCGGCACCTGCCAGCGCGGAACGCTGGGCGAGGAGCGCGACCAGACGAACGACGTCCGGACCCCGGAGATCTTCTGGAAGCTCGGCGACGTCTTCCACTCCTCGCCGGTGGTGGTGGCACCGCCGGTCGTGGAATCGCTTTGCGACACGGGTTACTCCGACCAGTGCCTCACCACCATCCACAGCCCGTCGTTCTATCCCCACCAGACCAAGAATCCCTCCACCTACGCGGCCTGCCAGCCGAACTCGGACGCGTACGAGGCCTACCGGTACGCCAATCGCAACCGGGAGCAGATCGTCCTCGTGGGCGCCAACGACGGCATGCTCCACGCGTTCGACGCCGGCGCCCCCATCACCTCGCAGCCCCTCGACTCCAACTGCAACTACCCGTACTCGCTCGGAACGGGCTCGGAGCTCTGGGCCTTCATCCCGCCCGACCTCTTGCCTCGCCTGAAGGACCTCCTCTTCAGCCACGAGTACATGGTGGACGGCAACGTCATGGTCCGCGACGTCTGGGTCGACGCAAACCTCGACCGCGTGAAGCAGCCGACCGAGTTCCACACCGTGGCGGTGTTCGGCGAGCGCTCCGGCGGCACGCAGTATACGGCGCTCGACGTCACGAACCCCACGAGCCCCACGATGCTCTGGACCTTCCCCGGGCCCTGCTCGCAGGACCTCCAGTGGATGGGGGAGTCCTGGTCGGACTTCTCGCCCCAGCCGCCCCCCATCGGGCCAGTGCAGATCCAGCTGTCCGGGGGCACCACCGACCCCGTGGGGAGGAACTTCGAGGAGCGCTGGATCACCATGCTGAACGGAGGGTACGACCCGGCACTCGGCGCCGGACGAGCGGTCTGGATGGTCGACGTGTGGTCGGGCAACGTCGTGTGGAGGTTCACCGACGACGACTTCAAGGCCCAGTTCGGCTACACGAGCGGGACGAGCATGTTCCCCGTCCCGGGGGCCGTCGCGCTCGTCGACCTCGGAGACCCCTCCAAGCCGACGTACGACGCCGACGGCTACTTCGACACGGCCGTCTGGGGTGACATGGGCGGAAACCTCTTCGTGGCCCGCTTCTACAACCCGGGAACGCTCGACACCACCACGGGGCGCGCCACCAACTGGTTCGCGGCGCGGACCTTCGAGGAGCAGCGTCGCACGGACGACCTGCAGTTCGCGCAGAACCGCAGCCCCTTCTTCTATCTGCCGGCCGCCGCCTACGACCCCGCCGGCAAGTCGCTTCACGTCTACCTCGGCGGGGGGAACCGCGAGCGGATCCTGCAGCAGGGGGAGGGGTGTGGCCCCGACAACCTCTTCGGATGCTGCCAGGGCGGCTGCACGGTGGTCGACGCCAAGGACTCGGAAAGCTACGCCTCCTGCGGGTTCTCGAACCACTTCTACTGCAAGAGCGGCCAGATGTTCCGCGATCCCATCAGCACGACCTGTACCACCGCGCCGCCGACCTGCGCCACGAGCACGCAGAGCCTCACGAACAACGTCACCCTGCAGTTCACCTGCCCGGGAGTCGGGTCCGTCCCGAACGACACGGCCGGCTTCACCTCCGATCTGAACGGACACACCACGTCGCTCTCGACGGTGGGCGGGGCCTCGGTGGGCGCGAACTTCGGCGGCCTCTGCCCGATGAGCCGCTTCTTCGGCGTCATGGCCTACGGGCAGTATTCCGAGAAGGTCTTCAACGACGCGGCATCGGCTGCCGTCTTCGAGGCGAACCGGTACACCGATGCGACCTTCACGAAGGCGAACACGTGCCTGTCCACGGGCGGGAACTGCACGCTCGTCGACACCAGCACCGCGCAGGCCACCGTGAACAAGGCCGGCGTCACCTGCGGCACCGGGATCACCAAGTGCTCGGCGACCGCGAGCGACCCGGGCTGGTTCTACGCCTACGGCACCACCTGTCCGGTCGCGACCTGCGACTCGACCGGATGTACGAACGAGACCACCGGTTCCCAGGCCAACGTGGTCTTCGGCTGCATCGACTGGAACTCCTTCGTACCCGTCGGCGGCCAGGCCGGCTCGAACCCCTGCTCCGGCTCGATCGCCTCGCCGGAAGTGTTCACCTACGCCACCGACTACGTCATGGGCGTTCCCTCGAACAACTGCGGCTTCAACACCTATCCGAGCCAGATCCTCTACGTCGCCCAGCAGGAGAGCACCACGGCGGTACCGCCCGGCAGCATCTTCCGGGTCGACGTGAGCTCGACCGGCCAGGTGGGATACTCGTCCCTGCAGATGAACCCGGGCTCGGCCCCGTCCTCGCTCATGTCCGGCACTCGCTCGGAGATCGCCGAGCAGGTCTACTGGCTGGAGGTCCCGCGATCGCTGCACAACTGCCGCCACGACCCTGGCCAGACCTCGGGCGCTTGCGAGTAGGTCCCGTCGGTAACCGGAGCGCGGCGCCCAGTCCCACGGGCGCCCCGTCCGGGCGGGAGGACCGAGGAGGCCGTGGTCGGCTGGGCACGGGCCTCCGGTGCTGGCCAGGCCGCCACCGTCCTCCGTCAGCCCTCGCCACCGATCCCGAACTTGGCGAGCCGGTAGCGTAGCGAGCGGAACGACAGCGAGAGAATCCGGGCCGCCTCGGTCTTCACGCCACCGGCCCGCCCGAGCGCCTGCTCGAGCAGGCGGCGCTCGATGGCGTCGAGGTGCGCCTCCAGGTCGAGGCCCTCCTGCGGGAGCACCGCGGGAGCACTCGGGCCAGCGACCGCCGCCGCACCGCCTCGCAGCGAGGGCGGGAACAGCTCCGGCCCGACCACCTCGCCCTCGACCAGCGTGGCGGCGCGCTCGAGCACGTTCGCGAGCTCGCGCAGGTTGCCCGGCCAGTCGTAGGCCTCGAGGACGCGGGCAGCCTCCGGCGAGAGCCGCGGCTTGCGGTGACCCAGCTCGGAGGCGAATCGGTCCAGGAAGTAGTCGACGAAGAGGGGAATGTCGCCGCGGCGCTCCCGCAGTGGCGGGAGCCGGACCTGAATGACGTTCAGGCGGTAGAACAGGTCCTCGCGGAACCGGCCCGCCTTCACCTCGACCTCCAGGTCGCGATTGGTGGCGGCGAGGATGCGAGCGGAGATGGAGAGGTCCGCCTGGCTCCCCACCCGCCGGATCCTTCGCTCCTGCAGCGCCCGGAGCAGCTTCACCTGGACGGCCGGCGGCAGCTCGCCCACCTCGTCGAGGAAGAGGGTGCCGGAGCCGGCCACCTCGAAGAGCCCGGGCTTGGTCTCGGAGGCGCCGGTGAAGCTCCCCTTCTCGTGGCCGAAGAACTCGCTCTCGATGAGCCCCTCCGGGATGGCGCCGCAGTTGATGGCGACGAAGGGCTGCTCGCGACGGTCCCCGCGGACGTGGATGGCCCGGGCGACCACCTCCTTGCCGGTGCCGCTCTCCCCGGTGATGAGCACGGTCGTCCGGGTCGGGGCGAGCTTTTCCACGAGCTGCCTCACCTCGTGCATGGACGGGGAGTCTCCCAGGATCTCCTCGGGTCTGCGGCGGCGGTCGCCGACACGGTGGCGGAGCACGCGGTTCTCGGCCACGAGCGTGCGGTGCTCCAGCGCCTTCTCGACCACGAGCCTCAGCTCCTCGTTCTTGAAGGGCTTGAGAACGTAGTCGTGGGCTCCGAGCTTCATCGCCTGCACGGCGTTCTCGGCCGTGGCGAAGGCCGTGACCATCACCACCTCGGTCTGTGGGGACGACTCCTTCACCGCCTTAAGGATGTCGAGGCCCGACTCGCGCCCGAGCCGCAGGTCGCTCACCACCAGGTCGAAATCGTCCGACCGGAAGCGCTCCAGCGCCGAGGCCACGTCGCCGGCGGTGAGCACCTCGTGACCCTGTTTGGAGAGCAGGATCTGGAGGAACTCCCGCATGGATGGCTCGTCGTCGACGACGAGGATGCGCGCCATGGGCGAATCCTACCCTTAAGAGACCGGAGGCGGTGGAAGGCGGACAACGAAGCGGGCTCCCCCCTTCTCCGCGATCTCTGCCTGCACCGTGCCGTGGTGGGCGTCGACGATGCTCTGCACGGTGGCGAGCCCAAGGCCGGTGCCGCGCTCCTTCGTCGTGAAGAAGGGGGTGAAGACCCTCGCCAAGTCCTGGGGCGCGATGCCCGGCCCGTCGTCCTCGACCTCCAGCCGCGCCCAGCCGCCCGCCTCGGGCGCACAGCGCACCACCACCTCGACGGCCGCTCCCTGCGGCGAGGTTTGAGCCGCGTTCACGAGCAGGTTCCAGAGCACCTGCCGGACCTGGTCGGAGTCGCACCAGGCGGGCGTCGGCGACACCTCGCGCGCGATCCGTACCGCGGCCGCCGCGGGGTCATGCACGAACACGTCGAGGGTCTCGGCGACGACGCGGGCCAGGTCGGCCGCGCCGCGCTGCGGGACCGCCGGCCGCGCGTACTCCAGGAAGCGGGTGACGAGCTGGTTCAGCCGGGCCGCCTCGCGGACCACGATGTCCATGAGTCGCGCCTCCTCGACTCCGGGGCTGAGCGCGGACCGGAGCAGCTCGACCGACCCGGACATGGCGGCCACGGGGTTGCGCAGCTCATGGGCGAGGCCGGCGGCGACGCGGCCCATCTCCACGAGGCGCTCGCTGCGCTGCACCCGCTCCTCCATGGCGCGCAGCTGCGTCAGGTCCTGGAAGATGACGGCGCGGCCGATCTCCTCGCCCTCCCGGCCGAGCAGCGGAAAGAGCGTGTAGCCGAGCCGCAGCGCCTCGCCTCGCGCGTTCACGAAGTCGGTCTCGTCCCGGCCGGCCTGGGCCTGGAAGGCGCTGAACCACTGCTCGGCCGGGCGTCCCCGCGTCTCCGCGAGCCACAGCCCCGTGATCTGCTCGCCGGCGCGGTTCAGGAACGTGACCCGCCCGCGCGCGTCCACGGTGAGGAGCCCGCTCGCCACCGACTGCACGATGGACTCGTGCAGGGCGGTGATGGCGGCGAGGTCGAGCTCGCGGGCGGCCAGCCGCTCCCCGGTGCGCCGGACTTGCTCGGAGAGGTAGCTCGCCAGCGCCGCGGAGGCGACGAAGGCCCCCGCGTGGGCGAAGAGCGTCAGGATGGGCGGTCGCACCGGCGCGGCGAGGAACGCGAGCGGCAGGTAGACGGTCAGGGTGAGACCGAGGGCCACCACCGCGCCGCGCTGGAAGAGAAGGATGCCGCCCTCGACGACGGCCAGCGAATACATGAAGACGAAGACGCTGTCGGTCCAGCCGGTGATGGCGACCACCGCGGTGGCGAGCGCCACGTCCGCGGTGATCTGGGCCCAGGCGAGCGTCTCGAGCGCGCGTCTCGTCGCGAGCCAGACCACGAAGACGAGCGAGATCGCGTAGGTGGCGACCACGAGGCGGTAGAGCGTGGAGGCGAGTGGCGGAGCCACCCCTCCCGTCCTCACCTGCCAGGCCGCGGTGCCGCCGAGCAGCACCGTCACGAGCACCAGGCGGAAGAGAAGGATCCAGCCGAGCTTGCGGAGCAGCGGGCTCGCGGGCGACGGCGCGGACGCGTCGGCGGGCCCGAGCGCCGGGCTGCCCGAGGTCGCCGCGGCGGGAGCGCTCGCCAAGGCCTACTTGATGTTGCCGGCGATGCTGAAGATGGGGAGGTACATCGCCACGAGGAACCCGCCCACCACGCCGCCGAGGAACACCATCATGATCGGCTCGATCATGCTCGTGAGCGCGGCCACCGACACGTCGACCTCGTCGTCGTAGAAGTCGGCGATCTTGTTCAGCATCTGATCCATGGCGCCCGTGGCCTCGCCGACGCCGATCATCTGGACCACCATCGCCGGAAAGACCTTCGTGTCGGCGAGCGGCCCTGCGATGTTCTTGCCCTCGGCGATCTTGGCGCGGGTGAAGAGGATGGAGCGCTCGATGACCTTGTTGCCCGACGACTTGGCGACGATCTCCAGGGCGTCGAGGATGGGCACGCCCGACGAGAGCATGGTGCCGAGCGTGCGGGTGAAGCGTGCCACCGCGATCTTCCGAACCAGCTGACCGACGACGGGGACCTTGAGGACGAACTTGTCCCAGGCCTCGCGCCCGCGGGGGCTGCGCACCCACAGGCGCCAGGCCACGATGAGGCCGGCGGGGATGCCGAAGATGAGGTACCAGCTGTCGCGGAAGGCGTGGGAGAGGTCGATGAGGAACTGCGTCGGCGCGGGCATGGCACCGCCGAAGTCCTTGAAGAGCTTCTCGAACGTGGGCGTCACGAACATGAGGAGCACGATGGTCACGCCGACCGCGACGGTGAGGACGATGGCGGGGTAGACCATCGCGCCCTTCACGCGGCGCTTCAGCTTCTCGTTCTTCTCGATGTAGGCGCCGAGCCGCTGAAGGATCGTGTCGAGGATGCCGCCAATCTCGCCGGCGCGCACCAGCTGGACGAAGAGCTCGTCGAAGGCGTCGGGATGCTGCGCGAGCGCGTCGGCGAACGTCGACCCGGCCTCCACCCGGGCCTTCACGTCGGTGAGGATCCGGCGGAAGTCGAAGTTGTCGGCCTGGGTGGCGATGATGTCGAGCCCCTGCACGAGCGGCAGGCCGGCGTCGATCATCACCGAGAACTGCCGCGTGAAGATGAGGATGTCCTTGGTGGAGACCCCGCCCAGCCCGGGGATGCGGATGTGGATGTCCTTGGGCTTCTTCTTCACCCTGGTGGGCTCGAGGCCCATCTGGGTGAGGCGCGAGCGCACCGCGGAGTCGTCGCCGGCCTCCATCTCGCCGGAGCGCACGTCGCCGGCGCGCGTCTTCGCCTCCCACTTCCAGACTGGGAGGCGGCGCAGGGCCGGGGTGGCCTGCTTGGTGGTGAGCTTGGCGGCTGCCTGGGCCATACGTTCCTCTTTCCCTAAGCCTCGACCGGGTTCGCGCCGGCCTCTCGGGCCGGCGCCCCGGCCCTCGAAGGTCTACCGCACCGGCGCCCCGGCAGCACGCGCCCCGGCACTGCTGCCGAGCATGTTCTTGAGCTCGTCCGGGTCCGACGAGCGCGCCACGGCTTCTTCCAGCGTGATGAGGCGCTTCTGGTAGAGGCTCGCCAGGCTCTGGTTGAAGGTCATGCATCCCGAACTTCGCCTGGCCGACCTGCATCTGAGAGTAGATCTGGTGGACCTTGTCCTCGCGGATGAGGTTCCGGATGGCAGGGTTCGGCACCATCACCTCCACCGCGAGCACGCGCCCGGGCCCGCCGGCCCGGCTGAGCAGGTTCTGGGTGAGAACACCCTCGAGCACGAAGGACAGCTGGGCGCGCACCTGCGGCTGCTGGTACGGCGGGAAGACGTCGAGGATGCGGTTGATGGTCTGAACGCAGCTGTTGGTGTGCAGGGTGGCGAAGGCCAGGTGACCCGTCTCGGAGATGACGAGCGCCGCCTCGATGGTCTCGAGGTCCCGCATCTCGCCGATGAGGACCACGTCGGGATCCTGCCGCAGGATGTACTTGAGCGCCTTCTTGAAGGACTGGGTGTCGGCCCCCACCTCGCGCTGGTTCACGAGGCAGTTCTTGTGGGGGTGCAGGTACTCGATGGGGTCCTCGATGGTGATGATGTGCTCGTGCCGGTCGGTGTTGATCTTGTCGATGATCGACGCCAGCGTGGTGGACTTGCCGGAGCCCGTGGGGCCGGTGACGAGCAGCAGCCCGCGCGGCTTCTTCGCGAGCTCCGCCACGACCGGCGGCAGGCCCAGCTCCTGGAAGGTGAGGATCTTGAACGGGATGGTGCGAAAGGCGCCGGCCACCGCGCCCCGCTGCATGAAGACGTTCGCCCGGAAGCGGGAGAGAGCCTTGACGCCGAACGAGAGGTCGAGCTCGCTCTCCTCCTCGAACTTGTGCTTCTGCGCGTCGGTCAGGATGGAGTAGCAGAGCTGCTTCGTCTCGACCGGGGTGAGCGGGGTCGTCTTGAGCGGGACGAGCTTGCCGTCGATGCGCAGCTGGGGCGGGGAGCCGGTGGTGATGTGGAGGTCGCTCGCCCCCTTCTCGACCATGGCCTTCGAGCAACTGGTGCAGGTTCGCCACGCGCTTCCCTCCGTTCCCGTCCCGGCGCCGCTAGAAGCGGTCCGGCGCCGTGTTGCCGACAGCCTCCGCCAGCGTGGTGACGCCGAGACGCACCTTGTTGAGCGCGCTCATGCGCAGCGTCTTGAACCCGAGCCGGATGGCCTCCTGCTTCAGCTCCGCCGTGGAGGCGCCGTTGATGATGAGCTCCTTCAGCCCGTCCCACAGCGGCATCACCTCGTAGACCGCCACGCGCCCCTTGAATCCGCGGTCGTTGCAGTTCTTGCAGCCGGCCTTCTCGAAGACCTGGAAGGTCCCGACCTCTTCGGGTGGAATCCCGGCGTCGAGCATCGCCTGCTCGTCGACCGCCGCCGGCTTCTTGCAGTCCGGGCAGAGCCGGCGGCAGAGACGCTGCGCGATCACGGCGTTCAGGGAGGCGGTGACGAGGAAGGGCTCGATGCCCATGTTGAGCAGCCGGGAGATGGTGCCGGGTGCGTCGTTGGTATGAAGCGTGGAGAGCACGAGGTGCCCGGTGAGGGCGGCCTTCACGGCGATCTCGGCGGTCTCGAAGTCGCGGATCTCGCCGACCATGATGATGTCGGGGTCCTGACGGAGGAAGCTGCGCAGCGCGGCGGCGAAGTTGAGGCCGATGTCCTCGTGCATCTGGACCTGGTTGATCCCGAAGAAGTTGAACTCGACGGGGTCCTCGGCGGTGCTGATGTTCCAGGCCACTTCGTTGAGCCGCGAGAGCGCGGAGTAGAGCGTGGTGGTCTTGCCGGAGCCGGTCGGACCCGTGACGAGCACCATCCCGTAGGGCCGGTCGATGGCGTCCATGAAGTCCTTCATCTGCTGCTCCTCGAATCCCAGCTTGGTCATGTCCAGCTGGAGGTTCGACTTGTCGAGGAGCCGGAGCACCACCTTCTCGCCGAAGAGCGTCGGGCACACGGAGACGCGGAAATCCATCTCCTTGCCCTTGCCGAGGCGCAGCTTGATGCGGCCGTCCTGGGGCAGGCGACGCTCGGAGATGTCGAGGCTGGACATGATCTTGAGGCGGCTGATGATCGCGGCCCGGAGCTTCATGGGCGGCTTCATCACCTCGTAGAGCACGCCGTCGATGCGGAAGCGGACGCGGAAGTCCTTCTCGTAGGGCTCGACGTGGATGTCGGAGGCGCCCTTCTTGATGGCGTCGAGGAGGACCAGGTTCACGAGCTTCACCACCGGGGCCTCGGCGGCGCTCTTCTCGAGGTCGACGATGTCCCCCTCGTCCGCCTCCTCGATGAGCGACACGTCGGAGTCGTCGAAGCCCTGCATCAGCTCGTCGTAGCTCGGTCCCTTCTCCGCGTAGTACTTGTCGATGGCCTCGCGGATCGCCTGCTCCGACGCCACCACCACCTCGACGTTGTAGCCGGTGGAGAACTTGATGTCGTCGATGGCGAAGATGTTCGACGGGTCGCTCATGGCGATGATGAGCGACGAGCCGGCCCGGTTCACCGGGACGACCTGGTGCTTCTCGGCGGTCTGCTTGGGAACGAGCTTGACGACCTCCTCGTCGATCTCGAAGTCCTTCAGGCTGATGGCCGGGACCCCGTACTGCTTGGAGAGGAAGCTCGTCAGGTCGCCCTCGGCGATGGCCCCCTGCTTCACGAGCAAGGAGCCGATGCGGCCACCCGTCTTGCGCTGCTCCTCCTGGGCCTTCTGCAACTGTTGCAGGGAGACGAGGTTCTCCCGCACCAGGAGTTCGCCTAGACGACCCGACATGATTGCGTTGCTCCTCGGGGCATTCGCGTGGAAATACGCCTCAAATGTAACAGCCGCTTCTCCCCTGGGTCAAGGAAGCGCCAGATGCAAATCCCCGGAATCCTAGCGAGTTTTGCCCACGGAGGCCTACATCGGCCCCTCTCGTCGCAACCGTTCCCGTGCAGCCGCGACATCGCTCGCGATCTGCTCGCGAAGAGCCTCCAACGAAGGGAAGCGCCGCTCGGGTCGCAACCGGGACACGAACTCGACCCGGACCTGCTCCCCGTAGAGGTCGCGGTCGGGGAGGTCGAGCAGGTGAACCTCCAATCCGACCGGCCCGGCCTCCTCGACGGTCGGCTTGACGCCCACGTTGCATACCGCCGTGGCGGACGTGGCGCCACCGGAGTCGGTGGTCCCGTCGGGGCGGGTGGCGAGCCCCAGCCGCGCACGGCACGCGTACACGCCGAGCGCCGGCAAGAGCCCGTCGGGCCGCAGGTTGGCGGTGGGGAACCCCAGGCCCCGCCCGCGTCCGGCGCCCCGCTCGACGGCGCCCTCGACGTCGTGCGGCCGGCCGAGGAGGACCGCGGCGCCCTCGACGTTGCCCTCGAGCAGGAACTCTCGGACCTTGGTGGACGACACGGTGAGCCCGTCGACGGTGACCGGCTGGATGACCGACAGCCCCACGCCGCACGCCAGCAACATCTCGCGAAGGGCGTCCACGCGCGCCCGCTCGTGACCGGCGGTAAAGTCATACCCGACCACCACGTCCGCGGCGCCGAGCCGCTCCCTGAGGTCGCGGCGAACAAAGACTTCCGCCGGGGTGCGCGCGTACTCTAGGTCGAAGGGCTGCACCACCGTGGCGTCCACCCCCGCCTTCTCGAGCAGCTCGAGCTTGCGGGAGAGCGGCGTGAGCGTCGGCGGCGCCATGGCCGGGCGGAGCACGCGGGCCGGGTGGGGCTCGAAGGTCAGCACCACCACGGAATCCCGGTGCGGTGCCGCCCGCGCCCGCGCGGTCTCGAGCAGGCGCCGGTGCCCGACATGGACGCCGTCGAGGTTGCCGATGACCACGGCGCAACCCCGCAACGACCCGGCCTCATCCAGTGATCGATGGACCCGCATCCTCGCTCGGCTCCGCGGCGACGGGCCCGGGGGTCCGGGCCGCGAGAATCATCTCACCGGCGCCGGCCGGCCGGCAATCTCCGCCGTGCGAGCTGCGCCCGCCCGAAGGCGGTGGGGAGAAGGTCCCCGAGCGTCGTCTCCACGCGCGCTCCGCGGGCGCCGGCGAGCGTCACGGGCATGCCGGGCCCACCGAACTCGGCGAGCACCTGGAGACACATGCCGCACGGGGGAGTCGGGGGCACGGTCCCGCTCGCCACCGCCACCGCCGTCACCTGCCGCGCCCCGGCGGCGACCGCGGTCGCCACCGCCACGCGCTCCGCGCAGACGGTGAGCCCGTAGCTCGCGTTCTCCACGTTTGCGCCTTCGAATACCCGCCCCCCGGCCCGCACGGCCGCGCCGACGCGGAAGCGCGAGTACGGTGCGTAGGCGCGGGCGCGGGCGCGACGTGCCGCGCCGGCGAGGTCGTCGCGCTTCACGAGCGATCCAGGAAACGGGCCAGGGCCAGCTCGTCCTCGAGGGGGAGGTTGGCGAAGCGAACGTGGGCGCCGAACCCGTCGGCATCCTGGTTCACTTGTACGATCTCGCCCGTGGCCCGGATCTCGGTTCGGGTGCCGGGGATGAGAAGGCGCACTTCCACCCGGCTCCCGGGCGGCGGATGACCCTTGGTGAAATAGACTCCCCCCAGCCCAAGGTTCCCGGCCTGCTCCTCGAAGGACCCGCCCTCGGTGAGGTCGCGAACGAGGAGGCGGATGGGGACTCGCTTGGAGTCGCGCCGGTCCTCCTCGGTCAACGGGCCGCCGCCGCCGGTGTGCTCTGGCATGTCGCCTCCTTGCCTCGAGTGCCAGAGCGTAGCAGCGGCCGCGGGAGCGTCAACGCGCGGCCGCGGGAACGAAGCATTCCAGGAGCTTGCCCAGGAGAGCGCGGGCGCCAGCGCCCGCCTCGAGGACCTCGGCATGGGAGAGCGGGCGACCGCCCAGGCCCGCCGCCCGGTTGGCCACCACCGACACCGCGACCACCGGGACGCCCATGTGACGGGCGGCGATGACCTCGGGAACCGTCGACATCCCCACCAGGTCGGCGCCGAGCGCCCGCAGCATCCGGACCTCCGCCGGGGTCTCGTAGCTCGGGCCAGACACGCAGGCGTACACGCCGGCCGGCAGCGGCGTGCCGAGCTGCCGGGCGCATGCGTCGAGCAGCGCGCCCAGCCGGGCGTCGTACGGCGCGCTCATGTCCGGGAAGCGCGGCCCGATCCGCTCGTCGTTCGGCCCGGCGAGGGGGTTCTGGCCGGAGAGGTTGATGTGGTCGACGATTCGCATGAGCCCGCCCGGAGCGAGGTCGGGATTCACGGCGCCGGCGGCGTTGGTGAGGACGAGCGAGCCGACGCCGAGCCGGGCGAGAAGCCGGACTCCGAAGGCGAGGTCCTCGACGGGCCCGCCCTCGTAGCCGTGGATGCGCCCCTGCAAGGCCGCCACCGGGACGCCGGCGAGTCGCCCGAGCGCGAGCATGCCGGGGTGCCCCTCGACGGTGGCCGCCGGGAACTCCGGGATCTCGGTGTAGGGGATCGCCACCGCCTCGCCGAGCGCGTCCGCAACGGCGGCGAGGCCGGACCCGAGGACCATGCCAAGCGCCGGCCGCAGGTCGGTGCGGCCCCGCACCCAGGCGGAGGCGTAGTCGAGCCGCGTGTTCGTGTCCGGCATGCGCGTCATGGCTCGTCTCCGTCGATGCGCTCGAGAATCATCCGCTCGGCCGGAACCGGCGCGGTACCGATCTGATAGGCGCCCCGTACCCGCGCCTCCACCGCCTCGGGCGACTCCAGCGGGGCTCGCCCCAGGTGGAGCGTGGCGAGCGGCTCGCCGACCTCCACGGGCTCGCCCACCTTCTTCTCGACGAGCAGCCCCGCCGCGGGATCCACCCGGTCCTCGAGCCGGGAGCGGCCGGCCCCGAGCGCCATGGCGGCGAGCCCGATGGCCTCGGCGTCGATGGCCTGCACCAGCCCGCCCTCGCGGGAGCGCACCTCCCGGGTGGCACCGGCCAGGGGGAGCAGCGACGGGTCCGCCAGCGCGTCCGGGTCGCCCCCCTGCGCTTCCGCGATCTCGCACAGCTTTAGGAACCCGCGGCCGTCCCCGATGGCCGCGACGACGCGCCGGCGCCCTTCCTCGCGGTCGGGCGCGACCCCACCGAGCACCAGCATCTCGGCGGTGAGCTCGACCGTGACCTCGCGCAGGTCCCGCGGGCCCTCGTCGCGCAGGAGCTCGACCGCCTCCCGCACCTCGAGCGCGTTCCCGACCGCCCTGCCGAGCGGCTGGTCCATGCCCGTGAGGAGCGCGGACACCCTCTTCCCCATGCCCCGCCCGATGGCCACGAGCGTCTCGGCGAGCCGGCGAGCCTCGTCGGTGCGCTTCATGAAGGCGCCGCTGCCGACCTTCACGTCGAGGACGAGCGCGTCGATGCCCTCGGCGAGCTTCTTCGACATGATGGAGGCGGCGATGAGAGGGATGGACTCCACCGTAGCGGTGAGGTCGCGCAGGGCGTAGAGCTTTCGGTCGGCGGGAGCGATGCGATCGGTCTGGCCGATGAGGCAGGCGCCGGTCGAGGAGAGGATCTCCCGGAAGCGCTCCACCGGCAGATTCACCTGGAACCCCGGGATGGCCTCCAGCTTGTCGAGCGTGCCCCCGGTGTGCCCCAGGCCCCGGCCGCTCACCATCGGGACCTTGAGGCCGCAAGCGGCGGCGAGTGGGGCCAGCGCCAGCGACACCTTGTCGCCCACTCCTCCGGTAGAGTGCTTGTCCACCTTCGCCCCGGGAATGTCGGAGAGATCGAGGACGTCCCCGGAGTGGAGCATGGCGGCGGCGAGCGCGCGGAGCTCCGGCGCCGAGAGGCCGCGGAAGAAGACCGCCATGCAGAACGCGGCCATCTGGTAGTCGGGGACGCGCCCCTCGGTGTAGTCGCGGACGAGCTCGGCGATCGCCTCCGCCGGGACCGGGCGGCCGTCGCGCTTGCGGTGAATGACCTCGTATGCCCGCACGCCTCACCGCTAGCACACGCCCACGGGGGCGGCAATTCGGCACCGCCGGCACCCCGGCGTGCCTCCGGAGGAGCGCGCCACGCAACTGGACGGTGCTTTGCGCGTCGTCGAGCTCGTCGAGCGAATGCACGAAGCGAGGGCAGCGGCAGGCCGCCGGGCGGCCCGTTCACCAGAGGATCGAGCCCACGAGCTCGTCCACCATCTCGCCGAGCCGCTCGATCCCGTGGGCCTTGGAGAGGTGACCGTCCGCCCCGGTTGCCGCCGCGATCCGGGCCAGCTCCACGTCCGGGCGGGACGAGAAGAGGATCACCGGGATCCGGTCGGTCCCGAGCCCCTCCTTGAGGGTGCGGATCACCTCGCGGCCCGAGGTGTCCGGCATCTCCAGGTCCGTCAGCACGAGGTCGGGGCGGAACTGTCCGAGCTGGCGGCGAAACTCGGCCAGGTTCGGGGCCGCCACCACCTCGTAACCCCGCTCCTCGAGCGACGCCTGGGTGACCTCCAGCGCGATGGCCGAGTCGTCGAGCAGAAGGATGCGCTTCCTCACCATCGTCGGTCTCACAAGGCTGCGAGCGCGCTCTCGGCGGCGCGCGCCCACGAGTCCCCGTCGTCGGGCAGGTCGGGGTAGTACCCCAGGAAGGCCTGTCGCCGCCCGGTCGGGAGCCTCCGCCACGCGTCCACGGCGTTCTTGTAGCAGAGCCGGGCCCGGAAGGCGTCCCGCTGGGCCTCCCGGCACCGCCCCAGGAAGTAGTGGGCAAGGCCGAGATCCGGGTCCAGGAAGAGGGCCCGGGACAGCTCTCGCGCCGCCGCGTCGGGGTCGTCGCGGTCGAGGAGGTGGAGCCCGAAGAAGAGGTGGGCCTCTGCTGACAGAGGCTCGGCGGCAAGCGCGGCACGGTAGCTCTCCACCGCGCGCTCCGCGTCCTTCAGGACTCCGCAGAGATTGGCGAGCGTAAGCCTAAGCCCCAGGTCCTCGCGCCGGGCGAGGTGCATCTCCAGCCGGGAGCGGGCCTCATCGAACCGCCCCTGCCCGATGAGCTCCGCCGCGTCGTCCTGGACCTCCTGCGGGGCGGGCGGCTCCGCCTCCGATGGCCCACCGGGTTCGGCCCCGGTGCCATCGGCGCGGGCGGCCGCCGGGTAGAGGTGCACGACCGGTGCCGCCCGGGGTTCCACAGGCCCGAGCGGCTTTCGGTACACGAACGCTCCCGCCACCTCAGTGAGCTCGAACCCGTCGAAGAGGCGGAAGAGCGACTCGGAGTAGCCGAGGAAGAGCCAGCCGCCCGGCGCGAGCGAAGCGAGAAAGCGACCGAGCACCCGACGCGTGGTCGGCGTGTCGAAGTAGATGATGACGTTGCGGCAGAAGACCACGTCCCAGCCCCCGGCCGGCGGCGCCGGCCAGGCCGTCCCGACCAGGTTGTGGGCGCTGAAGCCCGACACGAGGGCGCGGAGGTCCGGTCCGACCTCGTAGCCGCCTCCCGTCGCAGCGAACCAGCGGGAGAGAAGGCCTTCGGGGACCTCCTTCACCCGCCGCGACTCGAAGACCCCGCGGGATGCGGCCGCCACCGCCTCGGGATTGACGTCGGTGCCGAGCACCCTCACCTCGCTCGGGGCGGCACCGACGCGCGCGGCCGTCATGGCGATCGAGTAGACCTCCTCGCCGGTCGCGCACCCTGCCGACCAGACCGAGACGGGACGGTCCGCGGCCCGCGCCGCGGCGAGCATCCCCGGCAAGAGCGTCTCGAGCGCCCGGAATTGCCGCTCGTCGCGGAAGAAGCTCGTCTTCCCGACGGTGACGAGCGGCAGCAGGCGCCGCATCTCCTCGTCGCCCTCGGGCGACCGGAACAGGTCGACATACGCGGCCGCGTCGGCGAGGCGCGGCCCGAGCTCGGCGAGGCGGGCGAGCAGAGCGAGGCGCAGCGCGGTGTAGCCCTCCGGGCGGATGGCGAGGCCGGTGCGCTCCTGGAGTAGCGTCGCGAGGGCGACGAGCAGGGTGGGATCGACCGCGATCATCGCGTCAGCTCCACGAGCGCCCGCGGGATGTCGTCGAGCGCGAGCACCCGGTCCGCGGCACCCGCCTCGATGGCGGCGCGCGGCATGCCGAACACGGCGCTCGTGGCCTCGTCCTGGACGATGGCGTGGCCCCCTCCCCGCCGCAGCGCCTGCAGGCCGTCCGCGCCGTCGCGGCCCATTCCGGTGAGCAGCACCCCGCAGGCGCGCGGCCCGAAGGCCTCGGCCGCGGAGCGGAAGAGCGGCGTCACCGACGGGCGGAAGCCTTCCACCGGCGGGTCGCGGGAGAGTCGCACCCTGCCCTTGCCGAGCAGCAGGTGGTGACCGGTGGGCGCGAGGAGCACGGCCCCGGCCTCGAGCGAGTCGCCATCGCGAGCCACCCGCACGTCGAGCTCCGACTCCTGGTCGAGCCAGGCCGCGAGCCCCTCGGTGAAGCCGTCGGCGATGTGCTGCACGACCGCGACCGGAACGGGGAAGCCGCCCGGGAGGGCGCGCAGGATCGTCGCCAGCGCACGTGGCCCCCCCAGCGAGGCGCCGATGGCCACCAGGTCGGCGCGGCCGCCGGTCTCTGGCTCGGGCGGCGGGGCGTGCCTCAGTCCGCGCGGGTGGCGGATCACCCTCACGCCGGCGAGCAGTCGCAGCCGCGATCGCAGGAGCTGGCCGTACTCGGAGAGGTCCGAGGCGGACTGGGGCTTCTCCAGGATGTCGAGCGCGCCCAGCGAGAGCGCCTTGAAGGTGATGGCACGGGCCGGGACCGAGGTGAGCACCAGGATCGGCGTCGGCGTCTCCGCCATGATCCGGGCGATGCCGGAGAACCCGTCGGAGTCCGGCATGTGTAGATCGATCGTCACCACGTCCGGGCGCAGCGCCCGGGTGAGGCGCGCTGCCTCGTCGCCGTTGCTGGCCGCCCCCACGACCTCGAACCCCGGCTCGGCGGCGATGACCCCGGCGAGCATCTCGCGGAAGAGCGACGAATCGTCCGCCACCAGCACGGCGACCGCCCGCTCGCCGGTCCCGGTCACGGAGCCACTCCGCAGAGCCGCTCCAGGGTCGACGCCAGGAGCTCAGGGTCGAGCTCGCCCTTGACGAGGTAGGCGTCGGCCCCGGCATCGACCCCGCGTCTCCGCTCCTCGGGTGCTGACAGGGAGGACAGGATCACCACCGGCAGGGTCCCCAGCCGATCCGAGCGCTTCACGCGGCGGGTGAGGTCGATGCCGTCGAGCACCGGCATGTTCACGTCGGTGAGCAGGAGCTGGAAACCGCCGGACTGGAGCCGCGCCCAGCCCTCCTCGCCGTCGGCCGCCTCCTCCACCTCGTGCCCGAGTCCGCGGAGGAGCGCCGCTTCCGCCTCCCGGGCGATGGCGCTGTCGTCGACGAGCAGCACTTTGAGCCGCCTGCGGTCGCGGACGCGGGAGAGCTCCGGCCCAGACAGGCGATAGGCCGCCCCCACCACCTCGGCCGTGGACAGCAAGAGCGCCACGCGCCCGTCGGACAGGAGCGTTCCCCCGGACACGAAGCGCATGCCGCGGATGAACGCCCCGGGAGCCTTCACCGCCACCTCGCGCTCGCCGAGCAGGCCGTCCACGAGAAGCGCCGCGCCCTCGTTCCCGTTCCAGACGAACACGGCGAGCGGCCGAGCCCGGCGCGGCGCCTCGCCCAGGTCGAGCATGCGGCGCCAGGGGCGCGAGCGGCACGAGCCGGCCGCGGTGGCGGACCGAGCGCACGCCCCCGATGTCCTTCGCGTCCCCGGGCGCCACTCGGCCTACCCCTTCGACGTCGGAGGCGGCGATGCCGTAGACGTCGTCGCCGATCCGGATGAGCAGCACCTTGAGGAGCGATAGGGTTTGCGGCAGGCGCAGGGTGAAGCGGGTGAAGCGCCCGGGCTCCGACTCCAACGACACCGAGCCACCCAGGCCGGTGAGCTTCCGCTTCACCACGTCGAGGCCGACCCCGCGCCCGGAGATCTCGCCGGCTTGCTCACGCGTGGTGAAGCCGGGCTGGAACACCAGGTCCAGCGCCGCCCGCGTCGAGAGCTCGTCGGCTTGCGCCTGGGACAGGATGCCGCGGCGCACCGCGGCGGCGCGGACCCGGTCGGGGTCAATGCCGCGCCCGTCGTCTTCCACCATCACCGCCAGGAGGTCGCCGTCGGGGCGGGCCGAGATGACCACCCGGCCCCCGCGGGGCTTGCCGGCCCGCTCGCGCTCATCGGGGGCCTCGATGCCGTGATCGACGCAGTTGCGCAGGAGGTGCACGAGCGGGTCGTTCAGCGCCAGCAGCACGGCCTTGTCGACTCCCGCATTGGCGCCCCGCACCTCGCAGGCGAGCTCCTTGCCCTGCTCGCGCGCCAGGTCCACGGCGGCTCGCGGGAATCCCCCCAGGATGCTGGCGAGGGGCACGAGCCGCGCCTCGGCCACCCGCTCCGCCAGCCGCTCCATCTGTCCGCGCACCGCGGTGACCGCGTCGGAGTGGCGCCTCAGGAACCGGAAGCTGTCGGCCCGGAGCAGGTGGAGGTCCCCCTCGATTCGGTCCGCCTCGCGCTCGCTCGCCTTGCGACCTTGCGCAGCTGCGAGGCGTTCGGAGAGGCGGTTCCAGCGCGCGAGCAGCGACTGGACCTCGCGCGTCCGGTCCACGGCCTTGGCGCCGTCGACGAGCAGATTGCCCGCCAGCGCCGCGATCTCGTCGAGCCGGTCGATGTCGACGCGGATGCTCTGGGCCGGCCGGTCGCCTCGAAGCTCCACCCGCGGCACCTCCGCCTCGACGGCCCCCTCGCGCGGTGCGCGCACCAGGCCCCGGATCTGGCCGGCGAGCTCGGCGGCCCTCGGCCCGCCGTCGGCCGGCTCGTCGAGGAGCGCGGGCATGGCCTCGCAGGCACGTCGCAGGGCACCGGCCCGCTCCCCCGGGTGGCCGGCCGGGAGGACCGCGAGCAGGTCCTCGCAGGCGTGGGCGAGCTGCGCCACGCCAGCGAAGCCCATCATGCGCGCCTCCCCCTTGAGCGTGTGCAGCTCTCGGGCGATCTCTGACTTGAGCTCCTCGCCGCCTCCGCCCTCGAGGGTGGAGAGCCACTCCGCGAGCCGCTCCACGCGGTCGGTAGTGACGTCCCGGAACTTGCCCAGGAGCCGGTGGCGGATTCTCGTCAGCGCCCATCTCGTCCCGGCGCTACTCGACCTTGAAGCGCTGAACCATGCCGGCGAGGCGCTCCGCCAGCCGGGCAAGCTCCGCCGCCGCGCCCGTCGCCTGACGCGACCCGGCCTGCGCCTGACGGGTGACCTCTTCGATCTCGCCCATCGATTGCACCACCTGCTCGGTAGCGCTTCGCTGCTGCTGGGTGGCGAGGTGGATGACCCGCGCCGAGTCGCTCGTGCCCTGTGCGCCGGCCAGGATGCCGCTCACGCTGGCCATGGCGGCCCCGCCGAGGCGCTCGCCCTCCGCGGCCATGCGCTTGTTCCCGTCCGAGGCCTCCTTGGCCGCGTGGGTGGACTCGCGGATCTCCCCGATGAGGTTCTTGATCTCCCGGGTACTCTCCATGACGTTCTCGGCGAGTCGCCGCATCTCGGCAGCCACGATGGAGAAGCCACGCCCTGCCTCCCCCGCCTTGGCGCCTTCCAGCGCGGCATTGAGGGCGAGGAGGTCGGACCGGTCCGCGATTTCGTCGATCCCCTCGACCACGGTGCCGATGCGCTCCACCCGCCGCGACAGCTTGACCACCGCCTCGTCCACCTCCACGGCGTTTCGCCGGACCTTCTCCATCGACTCCATGAAGGCGCGGATGGCGCCCTCGCCCTGCCGGGTGGCCGACAGGGTCTGCTCGGCGATGGTGGCCACCATCTGCGCGTTCTCGGCGATCTGGTGGGAGGCTCCCTTCAGCTCCTCCATGGTGGCCGTGGTCTCGTGGACGGCGGTCGCCTGCTGCGAGGTGGACGTCTCGTTCTGGGTGGCCGCCGCCAGCACCTCGGCGCTGGACGAGGAGAGCTGCAGGGCCGCCTCGCGGATCTCCTTCACGAAGCGCTTCAGCGTCTCCATCACCTGGCCAACGCCGGCGATGAGCGGAGTCAAGGCGGCATCGCTCACGGCGAGGCGGAGCGTGCCGGTGAGGTCGCCTTTCACCACGAGGCGCACCATGGCGTCGATGGCCTGGTCGAGCCCCAGGCGAACGGCCTCCATGCGCGCCGCGACCTCGTCAGCACGCTCCTTCGCCTTCTCTGCGGCGACATTGACGTCGCGGGCGACGCTCGCGAGTGCCGGGTCTCGGAGCGCCTCGACGTCGACCCGGCGCGCATAGTCGCCCTCGGCGTGGGCGCGAAGCACCTCGGCGATCGCGGCGGAGTCGGCGTCCCGCCTGCGCGGGGCCCGCGCCCGCGCCCGCCCGGAACTGTTTCGCTCAGGCATGTTGGTTCTCCTCCTCGGATGGGGCCGCGCCCCGGTCGCGCTCGCGCACGAGGGCAGTCAGGTCGACGACCAGGGTGGGGACGTCATCGAGCATGGCGAACCCGGCGAGCGCCGTCGTCGGCAGGACCTCGCGGGCAAAGGCGGGCAGCGCCTCGAAGTCCTGCCCCGGGACGAGTCGCAGTCCAAGGACGGCGTCCACGAGCACCGTTCGCTCCTCCCCGTCGACCTCGACGACCAGGCCGCGGCGGGCATCCCAGGGGCGCCCCAGCGCCGTCTCGGCGACGCCGTCCTCGGGGCGCTCCAGGAGCGAGCCGGCGATGCGCCTCACGTCCGGGGCCTGGGCCGCGAAGACGCGGGCGCCGAGTTGGAATAGCAGCACCTGCCGGGCGGCGGAGGTCACGTGGGCACGCTCCGGGACCGGGCGACCGCTACAAGCCTGGGAAGGTCGAGGACCGCGATGTCGCCGAGGTCGTCGGCGATCACCGCCTGCAGGAAGTCGCCCGCGACCTGAGCCGCCGGTGGGGGACCGATGCGACGGCGCGGGACGTGGACGAGGCCTTCCATCTCCTCGGCCATGACCGCCACGCGCCACGGGTCCGCGTGGACGACGGCGGCGCGGGCGCCCGGCCTCGCCACGGAAGGGCGACGCAGCAGCAGGTCACCGAGGTCGAGCACCGGAAGGATCTCGCCCCGGTGGGTGAAGACGCCCGGAAGGAACGATGGGGCGGTGGGAAGGCGCGTCAGCGGGCCGAGGCGCACGACCTCGGTGACGAGCGACGCCGCAAAGGCGTAGCGGCCGTCGCCGAGGCGAACGGCGAAGTACCAGACATCCGGGTCGGGAGAGCCCGAAGCCGGGCCTCGCGGCGCCGGGTCGGGCGCGCCGGAGCCCCGCTCCTGCTGCTCGGCCATTGCGCTGTCGATTATGGACAGGGCCCGTTCGACGGGGCAAGTTTGCTATCCTCGAGGCCCGCTTGAAGATCCTCATCTGCTGCGAGAACGAGATCGTCCGCGACGCCGTCGCCCTGGCCCTCTCGGGCGCGGGCCACCAGGCGATCGCGGCCTCCGAGCCGTTCCAGCTCGTGGGCAACATGGAGGGTGCGGCGGCGCTCGTCGTGGACGCCGGCCCCGGCCGGCAGGCGATCGCGTTGCTCCGCGACCGGGGCTTCACCGGGCGAGCGCTCGTCACCGGCGTGCACCCGGCCGCGGAGCTTGCGGCTCTCGCCGAGGACATCGACGCGGACTCCGCGCTCTCCCTCGATCCTCTCGAAGACCTGGCGCAGCGCTTCGGCGCCATCGTGGGCTCGCGGCGGCGCGTCCTCATCGTGGACGACAGCGAGATCGTCGCCCGACTGCTCGAGGAGGAACTCCGGGGGAAGGGCTTCGACATCCGCTACGCCCCGGACGCGGAGACCGCGACCTCGATCATCCTGAAGCGGGAGAGCCGCCCCGACCTGATCCTTCTCGACATCAACATGCCCAGGGTGAACGGCGTGCAGTTCTGCCGCTTCGTGAAGCGCAACGACCGCTTCCGGGGGATCAAGGTGATCCTGTGCTCGGGAGCAGCAAGGGAGACGGTGCAGTCGCTCGCGGCCGAGTGCGGCGCCGATGGCTACGTGTTCAAGGACACGCTCCTGGGGCGATGGGTGGCGGAGAACGCCGGCTGACGTCGGGGAAGCGGCCTACACCGCGAAGGACTGCCCGCAGCCGCAGCCGCCCTTCGCCTGCGGGTTCTCGAAGACGAACCCGCTTTGCATGAGCGACTTCTTCCAGTCGATGACGGTTCCCTCGAGGAACGGCGCGCTGCGCGCGTCGACGAACACGCGCCCGCCGTCGCGTTCGAACACCTCGTCGGTGGCGCGGGGCGCCTCGGCCCAGTCGATGACGTAGGACATCCCCGAGCAGCCCCCGCCCTTCACTCCCACGCGCAACCCCCCGGCGGGCGTGGCCCGCTCCCCGGACATGTCGCGCAGTCTCGCGGCGGCGCTCTCGCTGATGTGGATGTTGGCGCTCACCTGGCCTGGGCCTCCTCGTACAGGGGTGACATCTCGCGCAGCTTCTTCACCTTCTCCACGACCAAGCTCGCGGCGTAGTCGATCTCCTCCTCCGTGTTGAAGCGCCCCAGGCCGTAGCGGATCGACGCGTGAGCCATGTCGTCCTGCACGCCCATGGCGCGGAGCACGTAGGACGGCTCGAGCGACGCCGAGGTGCAGGCGGAGCCCGAGCTCACCGCCACGTCCTTCATGGCGAGCATGAGCGCCTCTCCCTCGACGAACTGGAAGCTGACGTTCAGGTTGCCGGGGAGGCGCTGGGCCAGGCTGCCATTCACCTGCACACGGTCGAGGCCGGCCTCGATGGCGAGCCGAAGCCGCTCGCGGAGCCCGAGCAGGCGGGCCGCCTCTGTCGGCATCTCGGCGGCTGCGAGCGACGCCGCCCTGCCGAAGCCGACGATCCCGGGGACGTTGAGCGTGCCAGAGCGGTAGCCGCGCTCGTGGCCGCCGCCATCCATCTGCGCGACGAGGCGGGCCCGCGGCCGGCGCCGGACGTACAGGGCGCCGACGCCCTTCGGGCCGTACATCTTGTGGGCGGACAGCGAGGCGAGGTCGACATTCGCACGTTCCACGTCGAAGGGGATGCGGCCGGCGCTCTGAACCGCGTCGGTATGCAGGAGCACGCCCTTCTCTCGCGTGATGGCGCCGATGGCCTCGAGGGGCTGCACGGTGCCGACCTCGTTGTTGGCGTGCATCACCGAAACCAGCACCGTGTCCGCGCGGATGGCGGCGCGCACCGCCTCCGGGTCGACGAGGCCCGCCGCGTCGACGGGAAGGTAGGTGACCTCGAACCCGTCTCGCTCGAGCGCGTGCATGGAGTCGAGCACCGCCTTGTGCTCGATCGCGGTGGTGACGAGGTGGCGTCCCTTGGCCTGGTGGAAGCGGGCAACGCCCTTCACGGCCAGGTTGTCGGCCTCGGTGGCGCCGCTCGTCCAGACGATCTCGCGTGCGGTCGCGCCGACGAGGCGCCCCACCTGCTCGCGCGCCTCCTCGACGGCCTCCTCTGCCCGCCACCCGAAGGCGTGACTCTTCGACGCCGCGTTGCCGAAGTGCTCGGTGAAGTAGGGCAGCATCGCCTCGAGGACGCGGGGGTCGACGGGGGTGGTGGCGTGGTGATCCAGGTAGATGGGAATCTTCATTCTCGTCCGCCGGCTCACACGGGGAAGCCGACCGTTGCCCTCGGGGAGACCGAGTTATAAGGGCCAGCGCGGGCGGGTCAAGGTGGCCACTGTCCAAGCATCGATGAGGACAACGGTTTTTCGAACGACCTTGCGAGCCGGGGCCGGCTCCCCCGGGCGGAATGTCCGCTGCGGGGCGGGGTTACAATGTGTGGCCCCCGCCCCGGGCGGGTCGCGACCTCGTGGTTATTCTTTAAGGATATGAAGCCTCTCCTGCGCGTCCTCCTCGCCTGCCTCACCTTCGCGGCCGTCGGCTGGGTGCCGGACCTGCTCGCCTCGACGGGCTCGACCGGCGCCGCGGGCGACCTCGGCCTCGGGAGCCTTCTCGCGCAGGGGTCGCTCCTCGCGTACGGCGCGGCCTTCGCCGGCGGAGTCCTCACGAGCCTCACGCCCTGCGTCTACCCGCTCATCCCCATCACCGTCTCCATCTTCGGGGCGCGCCAGGCGGGGTCCCGGCGCCAGGCCGTCGCACTCTCCGCCCTGTACGTGCTCGGCATCGCGATCATGTATTCGGGCCTCGGGGTCGCAGCCGCCTACACCGGCCGCGCGTTCGGCAGCGTGATGCAGAACCCCTGGGTGATGGGCGCCGTGGCACTCGTTTTCGCCGCCATGGCCGCGTCGATGTTCGGCGCATTCGAGTTCCAGTTGCACCCGAAGGTACACGTCAAGCTCAGCGCCGTCGGCGGCGCAGGCTACCTGGGAGCGCTCGGCATGGGGCTCGTCGCCGGCGTCATCGCCGCACCGTGCACGGGCCCGGTGCTCGCCGCTGCCCTCGCCTTCATCGCCACCCGGGGCTCGGTCGCCTTCGGCATGGGAATCATGTTCGCCTACGCGCTCGGCATGGGGCTTCTCTTCTTCGTCCTCGGCGCCTTCTCCGTCTCGCTGCCCAAGAGCGGACCCTGGATGGACACCGTGAAGAGCGTGTTCGGCGTGGCGCTCCTCGCCGCGGCGGGCGTCTTCCTGAAGGACGCCGTGCCCGCGCTCAGGCCGGCGTTCCTCGCCTCCCGCACCGCGGCCCTCGCCGCCGCGGGCGCGGCCGGCGCCGGGGTACTCCTCGGCGCCTTCAGCGGCAGCTTCCACGGGCCGCGAGCGCACCGGCTGGCGAAGGCGCTCGGCGTGGCTCTCGTTACCGGCGGGATCGTCTACGCCTCGGGCTCCGCCTCGGCGCGCTCCACCTCCGGAGCGGCCACTCTCGAGTGGGTCCACCAGGACGAGGCGGGAGCGCTCGCCCGCGCCCGAGCGGAGGGAAAGCCCGTCATCATCGACTTCTGGGCCGAGTGGTGCAGCGCCTGCCGGGAGCTCGACCGGACCGCGTGGAGCGACGCGCGGGTGAAGGACGCCGCTCGCCGCTTCGTCGCGCTGAAGATGGACGGGACCGAGGAGAGCGACACCTTCCAGCGCGTCTTCGACAAGTACGGCGTCGTGGGAATGCCGACGGTGATCTTCATCGACTCCCACGGGCGGGAGATCCCCGCGCGGGTGACCGGAGCCACCACCGCCGAGCAGATGCTGAAGTGGCTCCAGGCCGCCGACCAGGCCTGCTCCGCGCCGGCGATCGCCTGCGTGGCCCGCTGGTAACCGCGGGCGGCCTGTCCTCCGCTAGAAGGTCCTCCACGTGGCGAAGACGGTCAGGCCCCCCTGCAGGTGCGAGTCCAGGCCCGGGATCTCCGCGCTGCCCGTTCCCCAGCGCACCGACAGCGCGGCCCTCGCGCCAGCGGTCACGTCCCGGGCCAACGGCACCTCGTATGCCAGGCCCAGCGCGGGTGCCGCGGCAACGCCCATGCCCCGCTGGAAGGCCCAGGTGAGGCCCAGGTCGAGGGACAGGGTGAGCAGCCCCGGCCCAGCCTCCGGGGTCCAGGCAATCCCCGGCCATACCTGGACACCGACGTTGGAGCGGTTCTGCCCGTACACCCAGGTGGCCGCGAAGTCGAACCAGGGGCCCCCGACGAGCCGGAAGCCCAGGCGGTAGCCCTCGGAGCGATCGAGTTGGCGCCGCCACTGGGCCGCCAGCAGCATCTCCGCCGTGGTCCAATCGAGCCGCAGCGTTCCGCCGAGGTCGTCGCGGGCGGTGATCCCCTGCGCGTAGTCGAACTCCAGGAACGGGTAGCCGGCCTCGGCAAGCCAGGCACCGCCGCCGAGCCCGAGCGCGCCCGCTCCGACGAGCGTCGCCTGAGGGCGCGCCCGGCGAGGGCTGCTGGGGGCGGCCGGTGCGCCGGCATCGCCGCCGGTCCCGGGGGCGGCCTCTACGGGCGGCGACAGCTCCGGCGGTGGATTGCGATCCGGCCGGTCGGGCAGGGGCGGCTCACCGAGCGAGACGGAGAGGAAGAGGAGCAGCGGAGCGAGGGCCGTCATGGGGGCGCCATGGTAGCCGCACCCGCATCCACGCGCACGGAAACGCTGTTGACACCCGGCGCTCCGCAGGGCTAATGAGGAGCCCACCTCGCCCAGGTGGCGGAACTGGTAGACGCACTAGATTCAGGGTCTAGCGGTCGCAAGGCCGTGGAGGTTCGAGTCCTCTCCTGGGCACCATGACGCGAGGCGGCGAGCCGCGAGGCCCGCCGCCTTTTTTTTCACACCCCCGCCATTGACCGGCCGGACCCGACCTGCATATTTATGCATGATCATGAATTCCGTCTCGGTCGCCGTGGTGGGGGCCTCGGGGTACTCCGGCCTGGAGCTGACGCGCCTCGTGGCGCGACACCCGCGCCTGCGGCCCGTCGCCCTGTACTCCGATCGCTGGGCCGACGAGCTCGCCGGCGCTCGCGTGCCGCTCCCCCCGGAGGCCGCTGCCCTTCGCTACCTGCCCCAGGCACACGCCCGCGACCTCCAGGCCGAGGTCGCATTCCTCGCCACCCCGGCCGAGGTGTCCATGGAACTCGGGCCGGCACTCCACGCGCGCGGCGTGCGGGTGGTCGACCTTTCCGGCGCCTTCCGCCTGCTCGATGCGAGCGCCTACCCGCGCTGGTACGGGTTCGAGCACACAGCCCCCCGGCTCCTCGCCGAGGCCCGATATGGGCTTCCGGAGCTGGCCCGGGAATCGCTCGCCGGAGCGACATTCGTCACCAATCCTGGGTGCTATGCCACGTCCATCGCGCTCGCGCTCGCGCCCTTGCTCCGGTTCGGCATGGCGGAGAGGGATGGGATCGCCGTGGCTGCCATGAGCGGCGTCTCCGGCGCCGGGCGCAAAGCCACCGAGGAGTACAGCTTCTGCGAGGTGGACGAGGACCTGCGCGCCTACCGGATCGGCCGGCACCAGCACGTTCCCGAGATCGAGCAGACCGTTGCTCGCTACGCCGGGAGCGTGGGGCCCATCTCCTTCACGCCGCACCTCGTCCCGCTCCGTCGAGGAATCCTCGCCACCTGCACGCTGCGTGCGGCCCAGGGCGTCTCCGATGCGGACCTTGGCGCTGCCTACGCCCGGGCGTACGGGGAGGAGCCGTTCCTGCGGGTGCTGCGACCCGACCAGGTTGCGGTGAAAGACGTCGTCCGCACCAACCGGTGCCACGTGGGCGCCGCGCTGGATGCCCGCTCGGGCGCGGTGGTGGCCACGTCGGCCATCGACAACCTCGTGAAGGGCGCCGCGGGCCAGGCCGTTCAGGCGCTGAACGCCTCCATGGGCTGGGCGGAGACGACCGGCCTCGACCTGGCGGGAGGGTGAGTTGAAGATCCCCAAGGGATTTCGCTTCGCCGGGGTCGCCTGCGGCATCAAGCCCCAGCGGCGCGACCTGGCGCTCGTGGTGTCGGACGTCCCGGCGGCGGGAGCGGGCCTGTTCACCGTGAACCGCGCCGCGGCGGCGCCGGTGCTCGATGCGCGCGAACGCGTGCCCGCCGAGGGCATCCGCGCGGTGCTGGTGAACAGCGGCAACGCCAACGCGTTGACCGGGCCCCACGGCCTCGAGGACGTCGCCAACCTCCGCGCGTCCCTGGCCCAGGCGCTCGGGCTGCAGAAGCGGGCGATCCTCACCGCCTCCACCGGAGTCATCGGCCAGCGCCTGCCCGTCCAGAAGATCGTGGCCGCCTTCCCGGCCCTGGTGGAGCAGCTCGGCGACCACGCCGAGCTGGCCGCCGAGGCCATCATGACCACCGACACGCGGGCGAAGATGTCGTCTCGGGAGGTGGTGGTCGGGGGGAAGGCCGCCACGGTCGCCGCCATCTGCAAGGGAACCGGGATGCTGGCCCCGCAGCTCGCCACCATGATCTGTGTGGTCACGACCGACCTTGCCGTCACGCCGCGGATGCTCCAGGAGGTGGCGGCGCGGGCAGCGAGGACCACCCTGGAGATGGTGACGGTGGACGGCGACATGTCCACCAACGACACCGTCCTGGTGCTCGCGAACGGCCTCGCCGGCAACTCCCGCATCTCGGAGCCCGGCCCGGATCTGGAGGTCCTGGAGACGGCTCTCGCAGACCTGTTCGGCGAGATGGCGAGGGCCATGGCCGCCGACGGCGAGGGCGCCACCAAGCTCATGGAGGTGGCCGTCACCGGCGCCCCGTCGGACGAGGCGGCCCGCGACATCGCCCGCTCCATCGCCAACTCTCCGCTCGTGAAGGCGGCCCTGTTCGGCGCCGACCCCAACTGGGGGCGCATCCTCGCCACGGTGGGGGCGCGCGCAGGGAGCCGGGGCTGGCCGGTCGACCCCTACGGCGCACGGGTGGTTCTCCAGGCGACCCCCGTGTACGGGAACGGCGCCCCGGTCGAGTTCGACCGCGACGCGCTCAAGACGCGCATGCGCGAGCCCCGCGTCGACGTTCGCGTCGAGCTGGCGGCCGGGGACGCCGCTGCCACGGCCTGGGGCTGCGACCTCTCCTACGACTACGTGAAGATCAACGCCGACTACTCCTCGCTCATCGTGCAGAAGGCCGACGGGGGGGTCGCCAAGGACGACCACGTCGCCAACTACTCCCCGGCCTTCAAGCGCGCTCTCCTCGTGGAGGCGCTCAAGTACATCGCCGCCTTCTCCGGCCAGGTCGCGGTCGTCAAGTACGGCGGGGCGGCGATGGTCAAGCAGAGCCTCAAGGAGGCTTTCGCAGAGGACGTCGTCCTCCTCAAGCGCGTAGGGCTGCGGCCGGTGGTGGTCCACGGCGGTGCACAGGAGGTCAACCTGCAGATGGAGCGGCTCGGCGAGCGCTCCGAGTTCGTCGACGGCCTGCGGGTGACGGACGCCGCCAGCCTGCCGGTGGTGGAGATGGTGCTCACCGGCAAGGTAAACCAGGAGCTCGTCTCGCTGCTCAACGCCCGCGATGCCGCGGCCGTGGGGCTCTCGGGCAAGGACGGCCAACTTCTCCGGGCGCGCAAGATCGTGCACGAGAGCGGGCGCGACCTCGGCCACGTGGGCGAGGTGACGGAAGTGAACAAGGACTTCCTCCGCATGCTTCTCAAGTCGAGCTACGTCCCGGTGATCTCCCCGATCGGGCTCGCGGAGGACGGCGGCGGCTTGTCCATCAACGCCGACGCCGTGGCGGCGGCGGTCGCGGTGGCGGTGGGTGCGAAGAAGCTCATCTACCTCACCGACGTCCCGGGTCTGCTCGAGTCCGCACCCGACGGCCAAATGATCCGGCAGATCTCCGCGGCCAACCTGCGCAAGCGGCTCGACGCGGGCGCCATCACCGGGGGCATGCGCCACAAGGCGCTCGCAATCCTCACCGCGCTCGAGGGCGGAGTCGAGCGCGTTCACATCCTCGACGGCCGCGTCCCCCACACGGTCATCGCCGAGCTGTTTACCGACAGCGGCGTCGGCACCCTGGTCCACAAGTGAGCGCGCAGGCGGCAGAGCGGCGGCGCCAGGCGGTTCTCCAGATCCTGCAAGGTCGGGCCATCTCCACCCAGGAGCAACTCCTCGGGGCGCTGCGGCGCGGCGGCTTCCGGTCTACCCAGGCCACTCTCTCCCGGGACCTGGCACGCCTCGGTGTCCGCAGGGCACCCCGCCCCGGGGGTGGAGCCGTCTACGAGATCGGCGACGGACCCGCGCCGCCCGGGAGCGCGCTGTCGGGGCTCGTGGGATCGGTGGCGACGAACGGCTCCACCGTGGTGGTCCGCACCCGCCCGGGCAGCGCCCCGGCGGTGGCCCGGGCCATCGACCTGGCGGGGCTTGCCGAGGTTCTCGGCACCATCGCCGGCGACGACACCAATCTTCGTGGCACCGGCCCGGGAGGGCCGCGTGCGCGCCGTGGCCGCAAGACTCGGGGCCATGTTCGGCTTGGCCGCGAGCCGAGCGGCGTCCACGGGTCGGCGCCGCTCGCCTCGCCGGCGGTCTGGCCCGGGCGCTACCCCGTGAGCGCCTGGACGAAGCTGAAGAGCCCTGCCGCACCGACGAGCAGCGAGCCCACCCACACGAGCCTGTTGCGCGTCAGGGCCGCGACGGCGCCGAGCGCGATGGACACCTGGAAGAAGGCGACGGCCACGGCGTAGCGGTGGTGACCGTGCAGGAGGTGGTCCGCCTCCCTGTTCTTGTCGTCGCGCTCTTGCTCCAGCTTCTGCGCCTCGGCCTTGATCTCCTCCTGCTCGTGCTCGTATCGCTTGGCCTTCTCCTCGTAGCGGGACGGGGCCTCCTTCCCGGCCGCCTCGAACGACGCGCGCGAGGCCTCCGCCACCGCGCCCTTGATTCCCTTGGCCTGGTAGTAGGACCACTGGTCGGAAGCCCGGGACTGGAAGACGGTGGCCTCCGTCTTGAGCACCAGCGCCTCGTTGACGGTGGCCCCGGCGCGGAGGCTGGCAAGCGCGGCCAGCGCGGCCAGGATGGCAGTCGTGAGCGCGATGGTGCGGAGGAAGCCGCCGCCTTCCCGGTCGAGCTCCTCGTGGATGGCCTCGTGCAGCTTCTCGGTCTCGACCTCCGGGCCCTCAGGCATGCCGAACTCCTCCTCGTTCAGGATCCGAGCTTCGCCACGCGCTTCCACTCCTCCCGGGAGCGGAGCACGCAGTCCTCGATGGCGAGTCCCGCAAAGTAGTTGCCGGTCAGCGCGAGGCGGGAGCCCGCCGAGCAGCCGGATCGAGCTCGACGACGCTATGGTCGTGGCCCACCACCGGCGACGGGAGCAGGGTCATCCGCCTCCCCACGTCCTCGAAGTCGGATGCGCCGAGCCCGAGGATTCCGGAGATCCGGCCCATCTTCTCCTTGTCGGTGTGCCCGGTGCGGAAGTGGAAAGCGAAGGCACGATGCGCGGGGTCGGGGATCGGGATCGCGCGTCACCGCCGACCAGAAGATGTCGTCGAGAGGCACGAGAAACGCCATCTCCGGGAGCTCGAGCCTGTCGCGCCGAACCACGACGCCCACGGTCTCCGAGGCCGCCATGTGGATGCGCGCCAGCTCTCCTCCGAGCTCGGGGAAGTCGGAGCGAAGCAGCGCCGCTGCCATCGACGGGGGAACCGCCAGCGACACGACCGGTGCCTCGAAGATGCGCCCATCCTGCAGCCGCACCTCGTAGCCGGCACCTCGCTTTCGCACCTCGCGGACCGGTGCGTCGGTGATCGCCTCGACCCCGGGCTGCGCTGCCATGGCTTCGATGGCGGCGAACAGACCGCCCTTCATGGTGAAGCTCTTCACCACATCCTTGCGGCGAGGGCGCTTCTTGAAGAGCGACCCCGGCCCCACGGCGGGGAAGGCGTCGACGTTCTGGGACGGGACCGCCGACAGGAACGGCCCGAGGACCCGCGAGTAGTTCCGCTTGCCGACGACGCTCGAGTAGTAGGAGTAGGTGGTGGCCCCCTCCTTCTTCGCCCCGATGGCCTTCGGGGCCGAGCGGAGAAGCTCCCAGAAGTCGAACTTCAGAAAGACCGAGAGTGGGCCCATCGTCTCGATCTTGCCTCCGCTGAGCAGCGCGAACCGCTTGCGCGCGTCTCCCCGGGGCAGGAGGTCTCCGAGCTTGCCCGCGCCCTCCAGGATCTCGAGCAGCGCGCCGTAAGAGTTGTAGCAGGTGTGGGCCCCGATCTCGTACCAGTAGCCCTCGGGCAGCCGCCTCGAGTCCAGGCAGCCCCCGAGCCTGGCGCTCGCCTCCAGCACGAGCGGCTTCTTGCCGTTTCTGGCCGCGTGCCAAGCGAAGGCCAGGCCACTTACCCCACCGCCGACGACGACCACATCCCGTTGTTCCATCTGGCGATTCCCACCCCGTCACCGCAGGTCTTTTGACGGCGAAGGGTGGCACGACGCGCCGCGGCGCGCCAGCGGATTTGGCGCCCGCCGCGGTTCCGACACCCGATCGATGCCCTTTCCCCTCTCGGGGCCATAGGCTAAAAGGGGCGACCATGAAGATTGGATTCCTCGGGCTCGGGACCATGGGTTCGCCCATGGCCAACAACCTGCGCAAGTCTGGCCACGCCGTCACCGTCTGGAACCGGACGCCGGGGAGAGCCGACGCTCTCGTCAAGAAGGGCGCCAAGCTGGCCGCGACGCCGCGCCAGGCCGCGGCCGGCCAAGAAGTCGATCTTCCTCTGCGTCGCCGACGAGAAGGCGGTAGACACGGTCCTGGAGGGTCCGGACGGGGTCCTGGCCGGACTGGCGCCCGGCGCGGTGGTGGTGGATGCCTCCACCTCGGGCGTGCAGTCAGCGCGATCGGTCGAGCAGCGCGTCAGCGCCAAGGGGGCATCGTTCCTGGCCGCGCCTCTGCTGGGGTCGAGGGCTGCCGCGGAGAAGGCCCAGCTCACCATCGTGGTCGGTGGCTCCGCCGAGGGCCGCGAGAAGGCCCGGCCCGCGCTGAGGGCCGTCTCAGCCCGGATCATCGAGCTCGACGCCGCCCACAAGGCGGCGCTCATGAAGCTCGTCGTGAACGCGGTCGGCGGGGCGATGATGACGGCCTTTGGCGAGGCGCTGGCCCTCGGCGCCTCGGGCGGCCTCGAGGTGGAGAAGGTCATCGAGACGATTCAGGCGTCCAGCTTTCACTCTCCGCTCTTCCTCATGAAGGGCGAGCAGATCCTGAACAAGGACTGGTCGCCCCGCTTTGCCGTCGCGCTGGCGGAGAAGGACCAGCGGCTGGCGCAGGAGGCGGCCGCGGCGCAGGGCGCCAAGATGCCCATCAATTCCGCCGTTCGCCGCCTCTTCGCCGAGGCCATCGAGACCGGGCGCGGCGACAAGGACATGTGCGTGGTCGCTGACCTGTACTTCGAGTGGGCCGGGCTGAAGCGCTAGCCGGTCCCGCCGGTCCCCGCTCCACCTGATTACGCCGCGAGAACGTCGGTCACGACCTTCCACAGGTCGTCGAGGTGGAAGGGCTTGCGCACGAAGCCCGATGGCTCGAGCCCGGCCGGGCGTAGCTTCGCTCGGACCTCTTCGGGTGGCGTCGCGGACACGAAGAGGACCTTGGGGCAGCGGGCACCGAGCTCGGTCCTCATGGCGTCGAAGAACGCGACGCCATCCATGCCGGGCATCCGGTAGTCCACCAGGGCCAAGTCCGGCGGGTTCAGCCTCGCCAGCTGGAGGGCCTCCTTGGCGTCAGACGCTCCCTCGGCCTGGTGGCCCATCTTTTGGACGCCGACCTGCAGCGCCTTCCTAACGATCTCGACGTCGTCCACGATGAGCACTCGGGCCACGGATTCGTACCTCCGACTGTCCGCAAGTGCTTCTCGCGTGCCGTGGAAAACGCGAACAATCTCGATTCGCTCCGTGGGGTCGAGCCATACCCTGGGGTCACCGGAATTCCCAGGCCGACCAGGCGCGACCGGGTCAGGGAGACCCCAGCTCCTTCTCCTTCTTCGACACGGGGCCGCCGGCCGCTAACGCCACCCTGTGGCGGGCGCCCCCGGCCTTGCGGCGGTACCGCGAAAGGGCGCTGCGAACAGCATCGGCGTAGTGGCGCCGCGCCGAGGCCGGGGCGAGCACCTCGGCTCCGCCGCCGAGGGACAGGGCGAAGCGGGTCGCCCATTCGTCGCTCACTCCGGGGACCTCCACGAGCGCCCCGCCCTTGGCATCGCGCTTCAGCACCTTCCAGCGCCCTGGACGAGCGAGCGCCCAGGCGGCGGCGAGCGGGCCGAGGCGGAACCGCACCGGGGTCCCCTGGGCGTCGGAGAACAGCCGGGCCCTCGCAAGCTCCGCCTCCGGCGGAGGATCGAACCGCTTGTCGGTGACGCTGCACTCCCTGACCCGGTCCAGGCGAAAGGGGAGCCCCCGTCCCCGGGCTTCGTCGTAGCCGTACAGGTACCAGTGCCCGAGGCGCTGGGCGAGGGTGTACGGGTGGACGACCCGCGTGCTCTCGGCCCCCCGGGTCGCCGTGAAATAGCGGAGCTCGAGTGCGCGCCGCTCGGCGATGGCGCGCTGGATTCGACCGAGGAGCGAGTCCTTTGCGGGCGGCGATCCCGCGTAGATCCGGTCGAGGAGCTCGTCGAAGAGGGGGCGTCGGTCCCGCGGCACCGACTCCCGCAGGGCCTTCACCGCGCGCTCCCGCCCTTCCCCGCCGAGCGCCCGGGCCGCGGCCGCCAGCGCGGCCGCCTCGCTCTCGGTGAATCGCGGGGGACGGGAGAAGCTCTGGTGCAGAGCCACGTGAACGCGGTCCCCCTCCACGTACAGGTCGAGGAAGTCGTCGGGGGCGAACGGCGGGCATCCAACCCCGAGGAGGAAGTCGAGGTCCTCGAGCAGCTGCTTCTCCGAGACGCCGCACTTGCGCGCCAGGTCGCGAACCGGAATGCCCGGGTGTCGCACAGCGTAGGGCACGAGGAAGAGGACCCGCCGCAGCCGGTCGCGGGAGTCTACCTTCGCGGCAGGCGCGCGCGCGGTCACGTGGAAGCGGACCTCCGCGTCAACGACTCGAGCACCGACCGGGCGCGGTCGCGAAGACCCTTCGGGGCGAGGACCTCGGCGCGGTCGCCCAGGGAGAGCACGTGCCGCACCAGTGCCTCCGAGTTCGTGGACTCAACCTCGACGGTGGCGCCGTCGACCGCGTCGCGCCAGCGGGAGCGCACCCCGAAGGATTCCCGGACCTCGGGGCTCACGGGAGAGTCGAGCAAGATGCGACACCGCTCCGGCGCGTGCACCCGGTATTCCCACGGTTCGCGCGTCGCCAGCTCGACGAGGGCGAAGTCCTTCTGCACCTTGAAGTCCGGGGTACGCGGCGCGGCGGCGTTGACCTCCACCGAGACGATCCTGCCCAGGTGGAAGCTCCGCAGCGCCTTTCGCAGGTGGCACCAACCAGCC
Organism: uncultured delta proteobacterium; assembly: GCA_963754915.1. Lineage (GTDB taxonomy): Bacteria > Myxococcota > Myxococcia > Myxococcales > Anaeromyxobacteraceae > DATJZG01. The sequence goes on from CAVWHZ010000008.1 coordinate 224,542, forward strand.
AGGAACCAGGCTCCCCCGCGCTGGTACAAGCCATAGGGGTCGACGTCGCGATTGGTGCGGGCGCGACGCTCGGCCCCGGCGTAGACGAGGTGCACCCGCTTCTTGGCGCCCACCGCCAGCGAGAGCTGCTCGAGCTTCCTCGCCGCGTCCCGATTGCCGCCGCCCTCGTCGTCCTCCGCGGAGAGCCGAAGCGCAGCGCTCGCGGCCACCTCCGACGCTCCCGGCGCCCGGGCGGCGAAGGAGAGCTTGTTGAGAGCGTGGGCGAGGTCCCGCGCGTAGGGGAAGGCCTCCTGAGCGAGCGCGGCTGAGCCGGCCAGGTAGAGCAGCGCGAGGTCCTCGGGGGGCAGCTTCAGGTCCGGGAGGTAGAAGTCCTCCTTGTCCACCAGGTAGCCAGCGGCGAGGTCCTCGTCGCCCGCCATGTAGCGCACGGGGATTCCCAGCTCGAGCAGCTCCGCCTTGTCCCGCTCGAACTTGCGAATGGCCGCCTCGCCGGAGGAGCCACCGTAGTCGTCGGGGAACTGCTCCTGGATTTCCCTCCAGGAGATGGGTTCGGCGGCCCTCAGGAGGAAGGCCGCCAGATCCAGGAGGCGCTCCGCCTTCTGCATGGGAGCACGACCTTAACACTCGATATCGAGCAGTCAATCGCATGCTAGAATCCCCTGGACCCGCGCGGGAGCCGTGCATGGCTGGGATCGGCCTCGGGCCGGACGACTTCGAGGTCTTCGAGATCGACGACCCAGATGAGAAGGGTCGGGCGGTGGAGACCTGCCTGCAGCCGAAGCTCCTCGCGCTCGGCCGGGAACTCGCCGGTGGGCTCTCCCGGGTGGTAGGGCGCGAGTTGCACCCTCAGTTCGGCAAGCTCGCACGGCGCCGCGGGACCGCCCCGGACGAGGCGTTCGTGGCCTTCTGCGAGAATCCCAAGAACCTTCGCGGCTTCCCGTACCTGGCACTTTCTATCTCGCGGGCCCAGCTTCACGCACGGGTCGCCGTCCGGGGCGACGGCGACCGGAGCTCGACGATGCGCCGCGCCCTGGAGCGCGAAGCCGCCAGCCTGGCCCGCAAGGGCAAGCCCTTCCGCCGGCTCCGCCACTACCTGGGTTGGAACTACGAGGACCTTCCGGAGGTGGCGCCGGCCACGTCCTCCGCCTTCTGGCAGGAGGTGGCAGAGCAGCTGACGCCCCGGGGCGCGGGCCGCGTCCCCGGGGTCGACCTCGGCATCGCCTGGTCGCGCGAGGAGGCCCGGAGCTTGGCGATTGGGGACGTCCTGGGGGCGTTCAGGGACCTGGCCCCGCTCTACAAGCTCCTCGCAAACGCCGAGTGACGCGGGCGGCGCCGGCTATTCTCCGGTCGGCGGGACGGACGCATCGGCGGGCTTGGGAGCGGCAGGCTCCTGGCGACGCTCCTCGCGGGCGGCCTGGCGGACGGCGTCGATGAGCTCCTCGTGCTCCTTGCGGAGGGCGTCATAGCGGCGCCGGAGCTCGGCGATGCGGTCGTGGGCCAGGTCGAGTTCGCCCTTCTGCACCACGTAGACGCGGCGGTCGGTCTCGAGGCGGCCGCGCGCCGCCTTCAGGTCCTTGTCGAGCTCCCCGAGCCTCTTCTTGACCTCCGCGAGCTTCGCCTCGGCCTTGTCCGCCCGGTCCGCCTCGGCCCTGACCCGGGCGTCGTCGGCGAACGGCACGGGCTCCGCCTTCGCGGCGACGGGCTCACGCTGGGCCTCGGCGAGGGCCTTCGACTGCGCGATCGCCTGGGCGGCGGTGGCCCGCTCCCGCTCCAGGTCCCTCGCCGCCTTGTCGGCCTGGGCTTCGAGTGCCTTCGCCCGCTCTGCGGCCGCAGTTCCCTCGGCGCGGGCCTCGGCGAGCTTCACCGAGAGCTTCTCGACGTCCGCGCGCAAGGCCGCCATGCCGCCCGCCTTCTTCTGGGCTTCCTGCTGCTCGAAGGCCCGCTTCTTGGCGTCGCGAACCTGGTCCCGCAGGGATGCGGCCTCCTCCCGCCGCTCCTTCAGCTCTGCCCGGGACGAGGAGACCTCCTTGGCGAGCGCGTCCCGCTCGCTCTGGAGGGCGCGCAGCGTACCTTCCTTGGAGTCGAGCGCCGCGCGGGCCGTTCGGGAGGAGAGGAAGAAGGCGACGGCTAGGAGAACCGCCACGAGGGCGATGACGAGGAAGAGGCCAGTCATTGAGTGGATCCGATGGTGGAAGGGAAGCGGGTGGAACCTCAGAAGTTATCGCCGGCCTAGACCTCTTGGCAAGCCTTCGCGGTCGATGGGCGGCGCGGCAGCCCCGCCCCTGATAGCATCCCGGGTGGATTGCGCAGCGTCGCCACCAAGATCGCCCTGGCCTTCGGCGTCGCCCTGGTCGCCTTCGCCCTGGTGGCCGGCTTCGGCATCGCCCGGCTCCACGACCTGGGCCGCCAGTTGCGGCTCCTCAGCGAGGGGTACCTGCCCCTCACCCGGATCGCGGCCCAGATCGATGTGAAGGACTGGGTGACCCCCCGCGTGCTCGAGGCGCGGTCGCTCGACCCGGCCACCCGCCGCGCTTGGATCCCTCTCGCCCGCGCCCACTTCCCGGCGCTCGTCCGGGAAAAGATCGTCGAGGGTCGCGCCGTGGCCGGCCGGGCCCTCCCCCTCGCCTCGCGCGCGGAGGCGCGGTTCCTGGCGGAGGTCCTGAGCCGCCTCGACGCGCTCGACGGCGAATGGGCACAGTACGACGCGGCGGCCAGGGAGCTCCTCGACGCCGTGGAGTCCGGGGAGCCCGGCGGGGCGCGCCTCGAACAGCGCATCCAGGCTGTTCGCACCATGGAGAAGGCACTGGCCCTCGACGTCAAGCTCCTGCAGGTCGCGCTCGACAGCCAGACCGGCGAGTTGGTGCTGGCCGCGGAGCGAGAGGACTCGCGCACGGTCGCCGCCATCGTGATCTACACGCTGCTCGCCGCGGCGGTGGGCGTGGGGGCGGCGCTCATCTCGCAGCGACTGCTCGCCCCCATTCGGACCCTGACCGACGGGGTCAAGGCGGTGGCGGCGGGGGACCTTTCCCGAAAGGTCGAGGTGCGCACCTCGGACGAGATCGGCGTGCTGGCGAGGGAGTTCAACGCCATGGCGGCCTCGCTCGATCGGCAGCGGCAGGAGCTGCTCCGGGCGGAGCGCCTCGCCGCGGTCGGCCGAATCTCCGCCCAGATCACCCATGAGATCCGCAACCCGCTCAACTCGCTCGGGCTGAACGCCGAGCTTCTCGCCGAGGAACTGGAGGAGCGAGGCTCGGCCGAGGCGCAGGCGCTCGTGGGCGCGATCTCCCGGGAGGTGGACCGCCTGAACGGCGTCACCGAGGAGTACCTGCGATTCGCCCGCCTCCCCAAGCCCAACATGGCGGCCGAGGACGTGAACGAGATCCTGGGCGGGCTGCTCGACTTCGTGGCGGCGGAGATGGCAGCGGCGCGGGTCGAGGTCAAGCGGGCGCTCACGCCCGGGCTCCCGCCCGTCCTCGCCGACGAGGCCCAGTTGCGGGCCGCCTTCCTCAACCTCCTCCGCAACAGCCGCGAGGCGATGCCTGGCGGGGGCACGGTAGAGGTCAAGACCCGCCTGGCGCCGAACGGCATCGTCGAGGCGGAGGTGAGTGACACGGGGTCGGGCATCCCCCCGCAGGAGATGGCACGCATCTTCGACCCGTTCTATTCGACCAAGTCCGGGGGCACGGGCCTGGGCCTGGCCTTCACCCTGCAGGTCCTGAAGGAGCACGGCGGCACCATCCGTTGCGAGAGCGACCCGGGGCGGGGCACCACCTTCGTGGTGCGCCTCCCGACCGTGTCCGAGGATCGCGTGCCGGCGATGACGGAGGCGGCACTCGCGTGAGGCGAGCCAAGCGAAGCCTTGGGCCCCGTCCCACCCCAATGACCCCGAGCGGCGTAGCCGGGGCCGACAGGCTTGCCGTGAGCCGGCGGGCGGTGCTCCGCAACGGGGTAAAGGTCGTTTGCACGCGAACCCCGGGATTGCACTCCGCCATGCTCGCGGTCTATGTCCGCGCGGGGTCCCGCCACGAGACGCCGGAAGTGAACGGCGTTTCCCACTTCCTGGAGCATCTCCTTTTTCGCGGCTCCGAGGGATACCCCGACACCCTCGCCATGAACACTGCGGTCGAGGCGGTGGGGGGCAGCCTCAATGCGCTGACCGCGCGCGACCACTCCTGCTACTACACCTCCATCCACCCCTCGGCGCTGGAAACCGGGATCGCCGTGCTCGGCGACCTCATCCGGCGCCCCCTGCTCCGGGACATCGACGTCGAGCGGCAGGTGATCCTCGAGGAGATCCTCGACGAGGTGGACTCGGCCGGCAGGGACATCGACCCCGACAACATCGCCAAGCGGCTCGCCTTCGGCGGCCACCCGCTCGGCTTCAAGATCGCCGGGACCGCGCGAACCGTTCGCGCCCTCCGCGAGCGGGACGTCCGCGCGCACCACGCTCGGCTTTACACCGGGGCCAACATCGTGCTCGCCGCCGCCGGCCCCGGCACCTTCGAGGAGGTGCTCGCCCTCGCGAGCCGGCAGCTCGCTGACATCCCGCGCGGAGACGAGTCGGTGGCCCAGCCGGCTCCCCCCTGGCCGTCCGGCCCCGTCTGCACGGCCGTGGCGCGCGAGGACGCGCAGGTCGAGTTCACGGTCGCCTTCCCGAGCGTGCCCGAGCAGCACCCCGACTACCCTGCTGCCCTGTGCCTGCGGCGGCTGCTCGACGACGGACTCTCCTCGCGCCTTCCGTACGAGATCGTCGAGCGCCTGGGGCTCGCCTACGCGATCCACTCCAGCCTGGAGACCTTTGAAGACGTCGGGGTGTTCTCCCTCGAGGGTGCGTGCTCGCCGTCAAAGCTCGGCAGAGTGGTCGGCGAGTTGCTCGCCGTGCTGGCGAGGCTTCGCGACGAGCCAGTCCCGGCCGACGAGCTGGAACGGGGCCAGCGCCGCCACCGCATGTCGCTCACCTTCGCCCTCGACAACCCGTACGAGCTCGTGGGTTGGTTCGGCACCGGCGAGGTCCTCGGGATGCCCGAGAGCCTCGAGCAGCGCTGCCGACGCGTGGAACGGGTCACGCCCGCCGACGTGCAGCGGGTGGCTCGAGCGACGTTCCGGCGGAAGAACCTCGTGGCCGTGGCGGTCGGTCCGGGCGGCCATTCCCTTCGGCGAGGCCTCCGGCGGGCCGTGGAGGAATCGGGACTTCCCTAGGCCCGCCGCGAGCAGCGCCGGAAACGGGGGAACCCGTGTCCGAACGCCGCGCGTCGACCTAACGTCGGCTCGTCCTCGGCGACCCTCGGCTGCGCCATGCAGAGGGAGGCAGGTGCCTCCCGCGGTGGCACCCCTTGACCCGCACCTCTCCCGCGCCGCACTGCGTTGTCCTGCTGCCACCTTCGGCCAGGGCCGAGGGGTCGCGCCCGACCGCGCTGCGGCCTTAGAATGAGTCTCGCGGGCGGAGGAGAGGAGGCCGTGTGGGGTTGCAGTGGACTCAAGCGCTCTCGGTGGGTATCCCCGAGATCGACGAGCAGCACCAGGAGCTCTTCCGGCGCGTCGACCGCGTGCTCACCGCAGCCTCGAACGGCGACGCGCCCGAGGTGACCCGGATGCTGGGGTTCCTGCGCGAGTACGTCGAGTTCCACTTCGCGGCCGAGGAGGTCTTCATGCAGAATCAGACTTATCCTGGCATCGATGCCCACAAGGCCGAGCATGCCCACCTGGTGAGCCAGGTGAACCTGGTGGCCGAGGAGCACCGGCACACGGGTCCCGCCCCGGCACTCGTGGCACGCATGCACCACCTGCTCGCCGATTGGCTGAAGACCCACGTCGCCCTCACCGACCTCGCCATGGCGCGTTTTGTGCGCCGCGCGCGTCGCCCCTAGGGCTGCGCGGGGGCGAGCCGATCCCTGGCGCCGCGCCTTCCTTCTCTGCTAGCCTGAAGTTTCATGGCGGATTTCATCGAGCGCGCCGTGCGGCGCATGCGGGAGGACCGGGGCTTCAGCCGCAACCGGCACTTCCTCGCGCTCTCTTCCCCCGAGGGCCGCCGCGCCGTGCGCATCCACCGGCACCTGCGGTCGCTCGAATCCGACGTCGAGCGCGGCCACTCCATTCAGGTGGAGAGGCGCGAGGAGCGCGTCTGCATCACCGTTCAATACCGCAGTGGCACCCGGGTAGCCTGGCTCACGGCGGGCGAGTTCCGGCTCCTGTGCACGAGCCCGATCGTCCGCGCCGCGCTCGCCTCCGCGGGTCAGGGCTGAACCTCAGCCCGGGACCTCGATCGCCCCCTCCAGGTAGGGCACCACCGACCCCGAGAGCACCACCGCGTCCCCGCGGTCGACGCAGAACAGTTCTCCGCCGCGCCGTGAGACCTGCAATGCGTGAAGGTCTCTCCGGCCGATGCGGTCGGACCAGTACGGGACGAGCGTGCAGTGAGCCGAGCCCGTGACCGGGTCCTCGGCAACACCGGCCTGGGGCGCGAAGAAGCGCGACACGAAATCCACCCGCGGGCCGCCTGGGGCAGTGACGATGACGCCCAAGGCATCGAGCCGGCGGAGCGCCTCCATGTCCGGGGCGAGGGCCCGCACCTCCCCCTCGGTGTCAAAGACGGCAAGGTAGTCCCGCGAGCGCAGCACGGCTCGCGGCGTGCAGCGGAGCCCGTCGACGAGCAGCTGCGGGGCCGGGCATGGGTCCGGGCGTCGCCGCGGGAAGAGCATCGCGATCCGCGCGCCATCGCGCCAGGCGCTCAGTTCTCCACTCTGGGAGTGGAACGCCACACGAACCCGTCCCGGTTCCAGCAGCTCCATGACGACGTGGGCGGACGCCAGAGTCGCGTGGCCGCAGAGATCGACCTCGACCTCGGGCGTAAACCACCGGATGGCATACGTCCCGTCCCCGCCCACGAGGAAGGCGGTCTCGGAGAGGTTGTTCTCGGCAGCTATGGCGGCGAGCGTATCGTCCGGCAGCCACCGCGGCAGCGGGCAGACCGCCGCCGGGTTCCCGCCGAAGACGCGGCTCGTGAAGGCATCGACCTGGAAGATGGAAAGCCGCACCAGCTCACCGGCGGGGCGCCTAGCCCCTCATCGAGTAGGACGGGCGCTTGACCCCGGCACCGGCCAGGAGCGCGCGTAGCGCCTCGGCAGGGTCGCTCCCCTCGAAGGACATCCCTGCCGGCGCCTCGTGCAGAACCGCCGGGATGGATTCCTCTTTGGGCCCGGCGACCACCACTGGAAGGCGAAGCCCCCGGGTCAGGTCGAGGAGCAAGGAGTCCGTTCCCTCGGCGGGCAGCAGGACGAGCACGCCCACCGCGCCAGTCGCGAACGGCCGCCACAGCGGGCGCTGCGACCGATCGCCGGGGAGCGCCAGAACGTCGATGCGAACCTCCCCGAGGTCGAGCCGACCAACCGTTCCGAACCCCGTCGCGGCCTCGGAGACCGTCTCCCATCCGGGCAAGGTCGAGAACCGCGCCAGGGCGCCGCGCCGCGCGGCGGCCCCCCCACCGGCGACGATCACCTTTCCCACCGGCTTGCCCCCTCGCGCGCGGGCCCTCCCGATCCGGACGCGCAGCGCGTGCAGCACGTGGGGCGCGAGCAGTTGCGCCTCGGGGGGCACGGCCAGCGGTCCCTCGCGCCGGGTGGCGTAGCCGTGCTCGAGGAGCGTGGACAGCGCGCGCGCCGCCTCGAGGTCGGTGGACGTCGTGCCGTCGAGCACGTCCGAGAGCGTGCGCGGCGAGGCCAGCAGCTGCACCACTTCCTCGGTCACCGGGTGAAGACCGGGAATCTCGGACGCGGCAACGAACAGCTCGAGCCTCTCAAAAGGGCCCGGCAGGGCGGGCAGTAGACGGGCAAGCTCGTCCACCTGGCGGAGCCCCTCGAGCAGGAGCTCGTCGAGCCGGCGCTTCACACGACCCTCGGCCGGAACCGGCCCAGGGTGGAACGAGAACTGCCCCTCGCGCCGAGACAGCAGGCGGAAGAGCGCCTTCTCGCCGCAGACCGCGCCGGCCTGGGCGTCCACGACCTGCCCGGACGAGAGCGCCACCTCCCCGCGCTCGCCCTCGCGCTCGATGCGGAGGCGGCCCGTCTTCCGATTCACCGACAGGATCTGCAACAGGTCGACGAGGGGGATCTGGGCCAGGTTCCCCTCGAGCTCACGGCCCTCCGCGCTCACCGCCCGGGCGGCATCTACCCTGCGCAGGATCTGCTCGATCCGGGATATCACTTCGTCCGGATCGAACGGCTTGCGCAGCCATGCACCCATTCTCACCTTGTCGGGATCGGCCGACTCGCCTGCGAGCACCACCGGGATGCGGTCGGTGCGGGGATTGGTTCTCAGGATGCGCAGGAACGTCCGGGCGTCGAGCAGCGGGGTGCGCTCGTCGAAGATGACGAGGTCCGGGGCGCGGAGGATGGCGATCTGCAGCGCACGGGATCCGTCCTGAGCGGCGTGCACCTGGTAGCCCCGCTGGCGGAGCAGGGGCGCCAACTTCCGGACCACCGTGGGGTCCGGATCGGCGAAGAGAATCTTCTTCGTCGGGGCCATCGCTTACACCGGCTGCAGGTCGTAGGCCGCCTGCAGCTTGGACACGAGCAGGTCGACGAGCGGCACGTCGGAGGTGTGAAAGAGGGTGCCGCCCGGCTTCTGCAGCAGCCCGTACGCGGCGTTCTCGCCGAGGAACAGCAGGAACTCGTGGCCATTCAGGTTCGCGTCGCCGTCCACGAACACTGGCGTGACGAGCGGGTGCTCGGGCGCTTCGGCGGACCCCCGAGGGCCGAGGAGAAAGATCCGCACCGGGCTGTCGCCGGCGCGCCACGATCCCTCCGCCCGTGGGAGCTCCCCGATGAGCGGCGCACGGTCCGGCGCACCCGGCTGTCCCAGGTAGAGCAGTCCCCGCGCCCGCGGATCGCGGGCGACCTCGCGGGCAGCCTCGCGCTGGGCAGCGGCGAAGAGGTCCCCGTCGGCCGGCCGGCGCGCCGACGGCGAGCTCTCCGGCAGCCGTGCCGCCTCGGACAGAAGGACGTCGGCGAGCTCCCAGAACGCACCGGGTTCGAGGTCGGACAGGTGCAGCCTCCGCACGAGCGAGCCGCGTTGCTCCTCGGTGCGAGCACGGCACCAGTGGAGCAGCTCGTCGAAGTCCTCCCCGTCCTTGGGAAAGGTAGCCGCCCCCATCGAGAGCAGCACGGGAACGCGCTGCTCCATCGTCGCGGATCGACTCCTCTCGCCGCACCTCCTCCACGGCCCGCCGAAGGAACATCAGCGCGCCGAAGTAGTCGGTCTCGGGCAGCAGCACGTAGTACTCGTTGTCCGAGACCTTGGCGAGGATGTCGGCATCGCGGACCACCCGCGCCACCGCGGAGACCAGGTCACGCGTCGCGGTCCGGAAGAGGTCGCGGCCGACCTCCTTCCGCATCTGCTCCAAGTTGTCTATCGAGAGGAGAGCCAGGGAGAACTGCCGCCCGTAGCGCCTTGCCTTGTAGAACTCCTTGCCGGCGTAGTCGACGAAGTAGGAGAGGTTGTAGGCGGCGGTCTCGCGGTCCCGGAGGCCCAGCCGCTCCAGCGCCTGGAACCGCCGCGCGTTGCGGACCGCGATGGCAGCGAAGTCGGCGACGGCGAGCGCGGCCGCATGCTCGTCCACGCCGAAGCGCCCGCTGGCCCGGTCGGCGAGCAGGGCGAGACCGACGGGCTCCTCGTCCACCACGAGCGGCACGTAGAAGGCCTCGCCCGGCCGCGCCCCCGGAGCCGCGAAGGGGTTCCCGGCGCGCACCGGGCCGGCGAGATCGCCCTCCTTGAGATCGATGCGCGGGGGGAGCACCGACCGCTCGATGATCCCCCTGTAGGCGCGCAACTGCAGCTGTCCCTTCTCGTCGGAGAGCCAGAGCGCCGCTCCCTGCGCGTCGGTGACGCGCGCAAGCACCGAGAGGGTCACGTCCTGCAGCCGCTCCAGGTCGAGCGTGGCGAGGATCCCCATGCACCGGCGAAAAAGCGCCTGCGAGCGCGCGAACTGCATGTTCTCGCTCAGGAGGGCCGTGTGCTCGCGCTTGAGCCGCGCCCGCTCGAGGGTGCGCTCCACCACTGCGGTGAGCTCGGCACGGTCGACGGGCTTGGTGAGGAAGTCTGCGCAGCCTGCCTTCATGGCCTGCACGGCCAACTTGACGTCCTCTTGCCCGGTGACCGCCACCGCTTCGAGCTCCGGGTCGCGCGCCCGGGCCTCGCGCACGAGCGTGATCCCGTCCATGCCCGGCATCACCAGGTCGGCGAGCATCAGGTCGAAGCGGTCGCCCGCAAGCATCCTGTGGGCCTCTTCCCCGGATGCGGCCACCCTCACCTGGTGGCCGCGCGCGGTGAGGATCTCCTGGAAGAGGTCCCGGAAGAAGCGCTCGTCGTCGACGATGAGGACCCGCCCGGCCATTAGAGGTCCGTTTCCCCCTGGAAGACCGGCTCGGCCGGCCCCTTCATCCGGACCGCCAGGTCTGGACCGACGGTGATCGCGAGGGTCCCCCCGGGAAGCCGGACCGCCACGGGTCGTCCACCCGAGAGGCGCCCCGTATGGATTGCCGCCACGGCGGCAGCACAGGCGCCGGTCCCACACGCCTCGGTCAGGCCGGCGCCGCGCTCCCACACCACCAGGTCGAGCCCGGAGTCTCCCAGGCGCGCGAAGCCGACGTTGACGCCGCCCGGGACCTTGGCCTCGATGGCCGGCCCGAGCGACTCCGCCCGCTCCGCATTGGCCCCGTCGAAGACGACGGCGTGCGGGTTTCCCATGTTGACACGCAGTGCCTTGACGACCTCATGGCCGAGATCGAAGAGCTGCTCCCCCTCGACCCTGGCCGTGCCCATCTCCACCGTCACGGCCTCCACCGCGCTACCCCTGGCGCGGTGCACGGTACAGCGCTTCGCGCCCGAGTCGGTCTCGAGGAGAAAGTCTCCCTCGAGGCCACGTCCCTCGGCCAGGTGCCGGGCCACGCAGCGGATTCCGTTGCCGCACATGGCCGCGACCGATCCGTCAGAGTTGTAGATGTGCATGTAGGCGACGCCGTCGTCCTCCGGCGGGAGGATGGTCAGCACGCCATCCGCGCCAATTCCGCGGCGGCGGTCGCAGATGCGCTGCGCGCGCCCGGGGTCCATGAGCGGCCCGCCCTCCACCACCACGAAGTCGTTGCCGAGCCCGTGGTACTTCCAGAAGTGCAGCGGCACGGGGCGCATCCTATTCCATTCGCCTTTCCCCGGCGAGAGCGTCGCCCGCGACCCGACCGGGGGAAGCGTCACCCGCAGAAACGGGCGATCGCCCGGGCGTGGATGGCGGCGGCGCGCTCCAGGTCCGCCACCTCCACGTATTCTCCGGTCCGGTGGGCGACGCGGATGTCTCCCGGCCCGAAGACGCAGGCTTCGGCTCCCATGTCGATCAGCTCCGGCAACTCCGCGCCGAAGGGCACGGTGCTCGACGCGTTGCCGCTCTCTTCCTCGAGGAAGCGAACGACCTCGGCGTCGGCCGGCGTGATGGCAGCCTTGTCTATCCGGATGGGCGTGTGCTCGATGCGAAGCTTGCCCCCGCTGCGATTCTGGAGGCGTCCTGCCGCCTCGTCGAAGAGCGCGAGGGCGCGCTCAGGGGCCTGCCCGGGGAGCGGCCGCCATTCGAGCGTGAAGAAGCACTCGCCAGCCAGGATGTTTCGGGCCTTTCCGCCTCGGATGATGCCGACGTTGAAGGTCGTGTGCGGCGGCGCGAAGGCGGCGTCAGAGTGCTCCTCGGCGAGCCTTCCCTGGATGCGCTCGATTTCCGATAGCAGCCGCCCCGCTGCGTGGATGGCCGAGGCCCCCAGGTCGGGGAAGGCGCTGTGGCCCTCGACGCCGGCCACGGTGACGTCGACGGCGCAGTAGCCCTTGTGCGCGCGGATCGGCACCAGCCGGGTGGGCTCGCCGATGATGGCCACCCGAGGCCGCACCTTCCCTTCGTGCATGAGCAGCTTCGCCCCCTGGCAGCCCACTTCCTCGTCCGCGGTGAACAGCAGCCAGAGAGGTGCGCCGACCGGTTCCTGCCTGGACGCGGCGGCGAGCATGGCCGCGATCGAATCCCTTGGTGTCGGCGGAGCCCCGCCCGAAGACCTTCCCGTCGCCGAGGCCTCCCGACAGCGCCTCCTTCCACTCGGGGTCGAACGGGACGCAGTCGCTGTGGCCGACGAGGGCCAGGCCGCCGGGAGCGTCCGGGCCTTTGCGGCAGATCAGGTTGCCCTTCTCGACGCCGTCCGCGTCGCGCCAGCTCATGCGCCGAACCTCGAACCCCAGGGCGCGCGCCTGCGGCTCGAGGTGATCGAGCACCGGATGGTTGGACTTCGACGAGGTGGAGTCGATGGCGACGAGGGCCTGAAGGAGCGGCACGAGGTCCATTCCAAGCAGCCTATTCCAGCCCGAGGTCGCCCGCACCTGGCCAGCGACTCACCCGCCCCAGAGCTTCCTCATGGTCCCCCGGAAGTCCCTAACCACCTCGTCGGCTGCGGGACGCCCCGGCGCGCTTGCCCCGCCCCTCACGACCGGTTCACCGCCCACGAAGACGTCGGCGACCGCGGTTCGGGCGGCAGAGAACACCAGGGCCGAGACGAGGTCGTCGGCCGAGGCCCCCGCGACCGAGGGGTCCTCCAGGTCGACGACCACGAAGTCGGCGGGCTCCCCCGGCGCAAGCGAGCCGCCCGGGAGCAAGAGGGATCGCATCCCGCCGCTGGATGCGAATCCATAGAGGCGCCTCGCCAGCGCGTCCGTCGCCGAGCCGGGGGGCGACCCACCCGCAAGAACTGCCCGGGTGAGGCGTGCCAGGCGCAGGTTGCCCTCGAGCGCCCGAGCCTCTTCGAGGAGATCGACCTGCACGTTCGAGTCGCTGCCGAGGGCCATGGCGCACCCGGCGTCGAGCAACTCGACGGCGGGAACCACGCCGTCGCCGAGATCGCGCTCGGTGGTCGGGCAGGCGCAAACGGTGGCGTGTGCCCGCCCGAGAAGGGTCACGTCCTCGCCACTCAAGTGGATGGCGTGCACCGCAGTGGTTTCCGGGTGGAGCGCGCCGAGCTGGTCGAGGAGGGCGGCGGGAGAAAGCCCGTGCTCGGCCCGGCACTGCTCCACCTCGGCGGGCTGCTCGGCGAGATGAATGTGCAAGGGCCAGCCTCTGGAACTCGCCTCCGCGGCGAGGATGCGGATCCACTCGGCCGGACAGGCCCGCACGCTGTGCGGGGCGATCCCGATCGTGGCGAGGCTCTCCTTGGATGAGAGCCCGCCGAGGCGCGAGAGGCTCTCGAGGGTCTCCTCCACCGAATCGTCGACGAAGCGGCGCTGCACCGGGCTCGGCGCCTCCCCTGGGCCGCCCCGGGCGTAGGAGGCCCGCAGGAGCACGATGCGGATCCCCACCTCGCAGGCGGCCCGCACCACCTGCCTTGCAAGGAGGTCTGGGTCCGCATAGGGGCGCCCTTGCGGATCCCTGTGGAGGTAGTGAAACTCCCCCACCGCCGTCACGCCCGCCCGGGCCATCTCGTGGAAGGTCATGCGAGCGACGGCGTAGAGGTCGTCCGGATCGAGAACGGCCGCGGCCCGATACATGGCCTCCCGCCAGGCCCAGAAATCGCTCCTTCCCGGTAGCCGCATCTCGGTCCGGCCCCGGATAGCGCGCTGGAAGGAGTGGCTGTGGGCGGAGACCAGGCCCGGCAGGATGGCCTTCCCCCGGAGCCGAACCCACTGGCAGCCCACCTCGGGCTCGCCCACGCTGGCGACGTCGCCATCAACGACCGAGAGCGCGGCACCGGCCCGTACCTCACCGTCCGCGAAGAGCAGGTCGGGAAGGTAAGCACGCGCCGGCGTGGACATCGGCCGAGCGTAACGGTTCCGCCCCCCGGTGTCGAAGGCATCGCGACGCCTGCCGAGACCCAAGGGACCCAGGACCTCGCTTGCCGCAACGCGCCCGGACGCCTAGGGATCCGGTGGCATGACCAACCTCGACTATGCCCGCTGGCTCATGGGGACCTCCCTCGCCTTCCACATCCCGTTCGCGGCCGTCGGAGTTGCCCTGCCGCTCATGATGGTGATTGCCGAGTGGCGGCACCTGCGCACCGGGCGCCCCGAATACCTCGACCTTGCCCATCGATGGGCCAAGGGCGCGGCCATCCTCTTCGCGGTGGGAGCGGTCTCGGGAACGGTAATCTCGTTCGAGCTCGGGCTGCTCTGGCCCGGGTTCATGCGCTTCGCTGGCCCCATCATCGGCATGCCTTTCTCCCTGGAAGGCTTCGCGTTCTTTGCCGAGGCCATCTTCCTGGGGATCTACCTCTACGGGTGGGAGCGGGTGTCGCCGGGGTTCCACCTTGCGAGCGGCGTGGTCGTGGCCGTCTCCGGCGCGGCCTCGGCCTTCTTCGTCACGCTCGCCAACGCCTGGATGAATCACCCGTCCGGGTTCGACCTGGTGATGGGCAAGGCGACCGACGTGGACCCTATCGCGGCGATGTTCACCCCCGGATGGCTTGCCGAGGTCATCCACGTCCTGCTCTCGAGCTACGTCGCCACGGGCTTTGCCGTGGCGGGAATCCACGCCTGGCTCCTTCGACGGGACCCGGGGAATCCCTTCCACCGAGCCGCGCTGGCGGTGGCGCTGGTCGTGGGCGGGTTGGCGGCATTGCTTCAGCCGCTCTCCGGCGACCTGTCCGCCCGCACCGTCGCCGTGTACCAGCCCGTCAAGTTGGCTGCGATGGAGGGCCAGTTCCGCACCGAGCGCGGAGCGCCTCTGCATATCGGAGGGATTCCCGACGCCACCGCCCGCGAGACCCGGTACGCGCTGGCCATCCCGTACGGCCTGTCACTTCTCGCCTTCCACGACCCGCATGCCGAGGTCCGGGGGCTCGAGCGGTGGCCGCAAAGCGTCTGGCCAAACACCCTTCTCGTCCACCTCGCCTTCCAGGCCATGGTTGGCTTGGGGACCTGGCTCGCGCTCCTGTCGCTCGTCGCGCTCTCGCTGACGGTGCGCCGGAAGGCCTTGCCCGACGGACGCCCCTTTCTGCTCGCCATCGCCCTGTCCGCCCCCCTGGGCTTCTTCGCCCTGGAGGCGGGCTGGCTGGTGACCGAGTGGGGGCGTCAGCCATTCACCATCTGGGGAGCCATGCGCACGGCGGACGCCGTGACGACGGTCCCCGATCTGGCGGTGCCGTTCTGGGTGTTCACCTTGCTGTACCTCTTCCTCGCTGTGGTGACCGCGACCCTCCTCCTGCGGCAGTTCGCTCAGGCGCCGCGCGGGGCCGTCCAAGGGGAGGTGCAGTGATCGCAAGTCTTCTCGGAGCCGTCATGCTGGTGGCGCTGATCTTCTATGCGCTTCTCGCCGGCGCCGATTTCGGCGGAGGGGTCCTGGATCTCGCGGCCGCCGGCCCGCGCGCCCGCGAGCAGCGCCAGGCTGTCGAGCGGGCCATCGGCCCGATCTGGGAGGCAAACCACGTCTGGCTCATCCTGGTGGTGGTCGTGCTCTTCACCGGCTTCCCGGCAGCGTTCGCTGCCATCTCCACCTGGCTCTTCGTCCCGCTCACGGCGCTCCTCGTCGGCATCGTGCTCCGAGGCGCCTCCTTCACATTCCGGACCTACGACCGCCGGACAGACGGTATCCAGCAGCTTTGGGGACGCGTGTTCTCGATCTCGAGCGCGCTCGCCCCGCTCATGCTGGGCGTGATCGTCGGGGCGCTCGCCTCCGGAAGGCCCGATGCGCCGGCAAACCGGGGGTGGTTCTCGTGGGTCGCGCTCTTCCCAGCGCTGACCGGGCTTTTCGCCACGGCCCTCTTCACCTTTCTCGCCGCGGTCTACTTGACCGTCGAGACCGACGGAGCACTCCGGGAGGATTTCCGGACTCGCGCCATCGTCGCGGGCGTCGCGGTGTTCGTCCTCGCATTGGCTTCGGGCGGGGCCTCCCGCGGGGCGGCCCCGCTCGTCTTCGCTGGCCTCACCGGCCGCGGCTTCTCGCTCCCGCTCCACGCCCTGACCGCGCTGGCGGCCGTCGCGTCGTTCGCGGCGCTCTTCAGGCGTCGTTTCGGGCTCGCGCGCGTCGCCGCCGCCGCCCAGGTGGCACTGATCGTCGCGGGGTGGGGGGCATCGCAATACCCATTTCTCGTCATCCCGGAGCTGACGCTCGCCTCTGCGAGCGCGCCACGGGAGACCCAGGTACTGCTCCTCGGCACCCTCGCCGCAGGGGCGACGGTGCTCTTCCCCTGCTTGTACTTGCTCTTCCGGGTCTTCAAGTCGCCGGAGCGTCCGCGCCGCACGTGATCGAGGGTCACATCTGCGGCAGCACGATGGCCGCGGCGTCGAGCTCCAGCTTCACCCCGCGCAGCGCCATCTCCACGACCTCGCGGTGCAGCAACAGCGAGACCATCGCGCGCTCGACCGCGTCGCGCGCGGCCCCGCCCTCCCGCGCTGCGTTGATGAGCCGGTCCTCCTCGGCTCGGGAGTGGACCTCGATCCGCTTCACTGCCTGGGAAACGCGGCGCTGCAGGGCGTCCCCGGCGGCGCGCTCCGCGGCGGCTCCGGCTCCCGCGATCACGTTCGCCGGGGGCGGCGCCGCCCGCGCATCGCGCAAGGCGTCGATACTCCCCTCCAGCCGCTCCGCGCCGCCCTCGACGAGGCGGTATCCCGCGGCAAGGTCCACGAGGACCGACAACGGAGCCTCGTCGAGGTACCTCGAGGCCTGCCGGGACGGGACCCGCGCCCCGGGTGCGAGGTCGGCGGGAGCCGGCCAGCGCAGCTTGAACCGCACGTAGAGGCCGCCGGTCCGCGGGGCCGCACCCGAGTGAATCACGGCGGTCCGTCCCGCGTCACCATCGCGAGCGATCTCGAGCAGGGCCTCGACGAGCCGGTGGCCGGTCGCGAACCACTCCAGCTCCTCGTGCGCCACCGCCGTCTCGCGCCAGAAGCTCCCGAGGTGGGTCCGCTCTTCCTCGGGCATGTCCATGCCCGGGAGGGCTTCAATCTGCATCCGGGAGCCGAATGTGAAGGCCGTCTCGAATGGATGCACGTTCTCGTCGGTATCCACCTCCATGCCGACGCGCCGGCCCGCCTCGACCACCAGCTCCTCGAGCTCCTCCTCCAGCCAGCGGGAGAGCGTCTGCAGCGCCGCCTCGATCTCCCGGCTTCGGGAGCTGGTTGCATCGGCGTCCTCACCCGCTGCCTCTCCGCCGAGCCCCTCGGACTGCTCCTCGCCGAGGCGCTCGAAGGCGGACTTCGCGAGCTGCGTGAGCTCCGGGATCGATGCCGAGCGGATGTCGAGCAGCGGGTCGTAGCCCTCGTGCTGGGCGCGCCGGCCATCGGCGACCCGGTCGGCGATCTTCCGGCGGAAGACCTCGCGCGACTCCTCTGTGCGCCGGCGGCGCAGCGCCTCCAACTCCTCCGGGAGCGATGCCAGCACGGCGTCGAGTCCACCCACCGGCTCCTCGAATATGCCGATCTCCTTCTCGTACAGGTCGGCGAGGAAGGCTTCCTCGCCGGGCTCAGCGAGAACGTGGATCTCCACCGGGCGGGTCTGGCCGAGGCGATCGAGGCGGCCGATGCGCTGCTCGAGCGTCAGCGGCGAGTCCGGGAGGTCGAGGCAGACGAGGTGGCTCGCGAACTGGAAATTTCGGCCCTCGCCTCCCGACTCTCCCGAGAGAAGGATCATCGGTCCCTCCGGGTCGCGAAACCTGGCCACCAGCCTGTCGCGGGCCTCGAGCGTAGGCGCGTCATCGTAGGAGAGGGCCTCGAGGCGCTCGCCGGAGGCGATTCGGGCCTGGAGCGCGCGGAGCCGTTCGAGATCGCCTCCGAAGACGAGCACCTTCTCGCTCGACCGCGCCAGCCGGCCGCAGAGCGCCGCTGCCGCATCGAGCTTGGAGCCTTCGGCCAGGTCCTGGCGCCGCAGCACGCGTCGGGTGAAGGCTCCCACCTTCACCCGGCGATTGCGGATGAGTCGGGACGAGAGGCTGTACCGAGTGGCGAGGTGCTCGAGCAGGCGCGTTCGCGTGACGCGGCGCCGCTTTCCGGAACGGGCTTCCTTGCCCACCGGCGCAAAGGTGGGGTCGTCGGGGGCGAGGTCGTGGAGCCTCTCGACGGCCTCGTCGATCGCGCCGCCCCCGAGCAGCTGTCGCGCGACGGCGGCGAAGGCCTCGTGGGCCTCGAGGCGGCGAAGGAAGGCGTCGAGCGACGTGCTTGCGACGGGCTCGACAAGTGAGAGCAGCCGGAAATACTCGCGCGGGTCGAGCCGCACGGGCGTCGCGGTGAGCAGGAGCAGTCCGAAGGAGCTCCGCGCGATGGGCGCAACCCGCTCGAAGAGTGCGTCCCCGGCGAGGTGGTGGGCCTCGTCCACGACCACCAGGTCGAACGGAACTCTGGCCGCCTCGGCGGCGAGTTCCGCGTCTTCCGTCAGGCGCTCGTAGGAGACAATGGCATGACGGCTCCTGGCCAAGGCCTCGCCCGGCCCGCCGAGCTCCGCGACGCGCTCGGCGGTGAGAAGGGTGAAGAGTGCGTTGAACTTGTGGAAGAGCTCGGCGAGCCATTGGAGAGAGAGGTGCTCCGGCACGACTACCAACACGCGCTCGGCGAGCCCGAGTTGGCGCAGCCCCGAGAACACGAGACCGGCCTCTATCGTCTTGCCGAGGCCCACCTCGTCCGCAAGCACGAACCGCGGACTCCGGTCCGAGAGAATACGGCCGGCGGCACCGACCTGGTGAGGCAGCACGTGGACTCGCGAAGACAGCAGAGCGCCAAGGCTGTCGGCACGTCGCAGGGCTTCGAGCCGAGCTACCCTCGTGCGCAGGGAAAATGCGCTCGCCGGGCCCGCATCTCCGGCCGTGAGCCGGTCGAGCAGTCCGCCCGTGGGCCGGTCGAGTGGCGTCTCGTCCGGGACGGCCACCAGCGCGGGGTCCCGGCCCGATACGACGGTCACGCCCTCGCGTCCCGCGAAGCGGACCGCGAGGCGGCGACTGTCCTCCCCAACCTCGACCACAAGGCCGACACCCCAAGCTGGTTGCGCCCTGTGGACTAGTTTCTGGCCCTTCTTCCAAGTCATTGCGAGAGCGCCCTCGTATCCGTTCGCGGCACCGGCGGCCAGCCCTAATAAAGCCCGGAGGTCTCGGGCGCTTGGCCAGATTTCGACGACATTGACAGGCGACCGCGCTCAAGCTAGAACCCCGACGCTTGACGCCTGAGGGCGGATAGCTCAGCGGTAGAGCATCGCCCTTACAAGGCGAGGGTCGCAGGTTCGAAACCTGCTCCGCCCAAGTCAGCCGGATTTGGGGTGTTAGTTAAGTCGGTTATAACGCCGGCCTGTCACGCCGGAGGCCACGGGTTCGAGTCCCGTACACCCCGCCATTCTTAAAGGCCCAAAGGTACCGTCCTTTGGGCCTTTTCCTTTTCGGCATCCACCGAAAAGGCCTCCGTCTCCAACGGCGCGTGATTCCGCAGCAGTGCGGATGGAGAGCGCGTTGACGTCTGAGGAGTGCATTGTCCGCTACCTCGTTCGCTGGGAGGCCGGCCACTTCATTCAGTCTGGGTTCAAGGTGGAGCATCCCTAAGGTGAGGGCACCGGCGACAAGAATCTGGCCGCCGCCCACTACCGAAAGGTGCTCGAGTTTGCCCAGCAGCACGCCCGCCGCTACGACCCCAGGCTCATCGCCAACTATCAGAAGATGGTCGACGAACTCGACCCTCACTCCGGCACCTGAGCATCCTTCCTCAGGGGGCGTGGTCGCTCTCCTTAAGTGAAAGGCGGCGAGAGCGCCCCGATGCCCTGCCGGCCAGCGCCTCAACGCGCCGCAGGGAGTGGTCGGCTGGCCCACGCTTGTCCGGAGTCGCCAGGCTCAGCAAGGTGACCTGGTGTTTGTCGGGTGACGCGCACCAGCTTGACGGACGTGACCCAAGCCCGTAACTGAACAGGCAAGCCGAGGTCACCACGGTGGTGGGTGGATGGAGAACTTCGAGGCGATTACCCGGTTCCCGCCCACTTCGGTGGCATTCAGGCTCGTGCTCGCCCTTGCCATCGGCATGCTGGTCGGCTTCGAGCGCGAATCCGCCAGCAAGGATGCAGGCATCAGGACCTTTGGCCTGACGGCCATGCTGGCGGCCGTGACCATCATGATCTCCCCCGCCTTCTGCATGGTCGCTCTGGCTGGCGTGATCGTCCTGGTTGCACTCTTCAACGTAAACAGCATGACCAGCAACCATTCCCTGGAAATCACGACAGCGGCCGCGCTGCTGGTCACCTTCGCTCTTGGCGCCCTGGTCGGCCTTGGACACAGTTTCACCCCCGTGGCGGGAGCGATTCTGATGACCCTGCTGCTCGCGTGGAAGGTCGAGCTGAGGAGGTTTGCCGGCGGGGTAACGATAGCTGAGCTGCGCAGCGCGGTCCTGCTCGGCCTGATCGGGTTCGTGATTTACCCGATCCTTCCCGATCGGTTCATCGACAGGTGGCAGCTGGTGAACCTGCGCGAGGCATGGGTAACCGTCGTGGTGATCGCCGGGATCGCCTTCGTCAACTATGTCCTGCTCCGCCTGTACGGAAACCGGGGATTGCTCTGGACGGCCTTTCTTGGCGGACTGGTCAACAACAGAGCCGCGATCGCCGAACTCATGAACATCGTTGATGGAACGAGGATCGTGGGGGTGGTCTTGTTTGCAACCCTGGCCATGTTCATCCGCAACATCTTTCTCCTGGCTCTTTTCGCGCCCATGGCTCTCTACACGGCCTTTGGCCCATTGCTGGCGATGGCGGTCGTCTCCCTGCTGGTACCGACCGGTAAGCGAAATGATGAACCAAGTCAGGAACTCAAATTGAGCTCCCCGATCTCCCTACGTCGGGTGCTTTACTACGGCATCCTTTTTCTCGCGATTCAGGTTGTCGGTACGCTGGCGGAACGTCTATTCGGGGCCGGCGGGTTCATGGCCGCCAGTTGCATCAGCGGGATAGTCAGCAGTGCCAGCGCCACCGCAGCTGCCGCCAACCTCAGCGCCAACTTGAAGATCACCCCCGCCCTGGCCGGGACGGCCACCGTCATTGCCTCCATGGCCAGCCTGGTGACCAACCTGCCCCTGATCTTCAAGCGGGTGACGCGCCCAGTCTTGTTCAAGGTGACCTTCTCCACCGCCCTGCAGGTCGCCCTAGGAATCGCTGTGCTCACCGGCCAACGCTTCCTGTTTCACTTCTGAGGGCATCTTGTGGGTGGGACCTTGGCGGCCGATGCGATCAGGTCCCGGACTGAGCCGCGTTGCCGCTCTCGTCCGCGATGGAAAGCTCGACAAGGCCAAAGGCTCCGCCCGCTCCCTCCTCGAACGCTGCCGAGGCGAACACGAAGGGCATGATCATCTCGGCATGGTCTATGAGATCAGTGGCGGTCCGAAGACCAGCCCCAGGCTCTTCAGAGGGCGAGAACGATCCTACGCAGGGAACCCGCATTCCTGCGCTTCGTGATGCCACAGGTGGTGCCACGACGCAGGTCCCTCGAGTGTACTGTTCGGCTCCCGTGTCCTACCGCCACCAGGACTCAACGAACGGCACTCCCCTCCGTTGTTAATCTGGCCGAGTCCCGCGCAGTCTTGGCGGAACCTTGACCACGCCTGGGCGCAAGTCAAGGTTTCGCATTAAACCTTGACCACTCGCACTGGTTGGTGGAGGTTCCTACTGATGGCCCGCTATGAGACTCGCTCCTGGCCTGCCGACCCTTCGGCACCTGGCGGTAAGTCCGAACGCAGGGCGTTCAGCTACCGGGCCTTCGTGCCAGACCCGATCGCGGACATCCAGCTCGCGCTGCCGTCGAGCGTCGCGGCCGCGGCCTCCCGCGCCGAGCGGGCGGTCGACGCGCTGAATCGCGACCCGCCACCGCTGGCGAGCCTAGAGGTTCTCGCCCGCCGGCTGCTCCGTGCCGAGTCCTTGGCGTCGTCCCGGATCGAAGGGCTCGTCCTGTCCCAGCGCCGCCTTGCCCGGGCCGAGGCCGAAGAGGCCGATACCCGCGATGAGACCGCCCGGTCCGTGCTGGGTAACGTCGCTGCCATGGAACACGCGGTTGCCCTGGGGGCCGACGCGAGGCCGCTCCGCCTGCGCGACCTCCTCGAGATCCACCGCCTCTTGATGCTCGAAACGACCATGCCCCAGATCGCCGGCGAGCTCCGCCATCGGCAGAACTGGATTGGCGGCAACGCGTACAATCCGGGACGTGCCGACTTCGTCCCGCCCCCGCCCGAGCGGGTGAAGGACCTCATGAACGACCTCGTGGCGTTCATGAATCGAACGGACCTGCCGCCCGTCGTCCAGGCCGCGATCGCCCACGCCCAGTTCGAGACCATCCACCCGTTCGCCGATGGCAACGGCCGCGTCGGCCGCGCCCTCGTACACGTCGTCCTGCGCCAGCGTGGCCTCGCTCTCCGCTACGTGCCGCCCGTGAGCCTCGTGCTGGCGGCGGACGCGAAGGCTTACGTCGCTGGCCTGACCGCATTCCGGGAGGAGCGCCCCGAGGCTTGGATCCTGCTCTTCGCACGAGCGATCGAGCGAGTCGCTGCGAAGGCCAGCGAACTCGCGAAGAGGCTTGCCGACCTTCAGGAGCGGTGGCGAGACCGCGCTGGCCGCCCGCGCCGCCACTCCAGCGCCGAGGCCCTCATCGTCGAGCTCCCCGCGCACCCGATCGTCACGGTCGCGACCGCCCTAAAGGTCATTGGTCGGTCTAAGCAGGCCGTGAACGAGGCCATTGCCTTCCTCGCCGACAAGGGCGTTCTCCATCCAATCACGCTCGCGAAGCGAAACCGCGCCTGGGAGGCTCGGGAACTCTTCGACCTCATCAACGATGTCGAACGCGAGCTCGCAACGCCCTCCGACGAGGACGTTTCCCCGCGCCCCGTTCCTCGCCAGAAGACCTCTTCAAGAGGCGGCTGATCGGCTGCTTCAGACCGCGTGCCTGGAGGAACCGGCCGCGCTTCAAGGCAGGACGCGGCCAAGACCCGCCCGGCCCGAGCCGCCTCCCGTTCTCCAACGTACCTCCAAGACAGGGGCCGATTCGCGTGGACTGGCGTCGCCTGCCGAGGAGAAGGACGGGACCCGAAACCGCTGGGCCGCAGGGCGTTCCTGAAGAAGGGCGTGCCCCGTCGGCAGGTTATCACTCTACGTCCCAGCGCTTTCGAGTCCCGTACACCCCGCCATTCGTAAGGGCCCGAAGGTACCGTCCTTCGGGCCTTTTCCTTTTCGGCATCCAACGAAAAGGCCCCGTCTCCAAACCGTCTCCAACGGCGCGTGATTCCGCGGCCGTGCGGGTGGAGAGGACCTTCCCTTCCTCGACCCCAATCCGCAGGCAGGCGACCGCCTCGCAGAGCGTCGACCAAGGGAGATTCGTGTGGCCTACGTCGCCGGCCTGACCGCGTTCCACGACGAGCGCCCCGCGGATCTCGATCCTGCTCTTCGCTCGAGCGATCGAGCGAGCCGCTGCGAGGGCCAGGGGCGCTCCCGAAGACAGGCGTGCCGCGCCGGCAGGCTGTCACTCTGCGTCCCGGCGTTTTCGAGCCCCGTACGGCCGCTCCACTGGAGCCCCCGGTGCGGCTCGGCCCCAAGGGGTTCCTCACCTTCAGGCGCTCTGGCGCGGTGCCTGGGGCTTGGTGAGTGGGTGGATCCCCTTCGCGTCAGGAGCGCAGGGAGGCAGCTGGGGATGGGGGCTTCCGATTGGCCCTGGCTCGGGTCAGAGGCTGGGGAGCGCTTCCTCACTCTTCGGCCGAGCCGCAGGGCGCAGCCGCAGCAGTTCCCCGTACTTCAGCCGCTCCTCCAGCCGACAGGACCAGACAAGCTGCCCGTCGTGCACCGTCATGTCTGGGCAGGAGTCGCACATCGACTGCCGGCCGTCGGGGAGGACGTCCACCGGCTGAATGATCATGACCGACTGGAGATATAGAGGGCGTGCCACTCGGAGCGGGTTCCGCGCCACGGCCTGGGCCCAGGCAGTTGCGGCCCGCCGGATCCCGGAGTCGACGACCGATAGCGTGAGCAGGCTGCGCCCGCTGGCGTGAGCCGCCGGCGGTACGTATCCCAGGTACCGACCCTTCACGAGATGGTTCCATACTTGGGAGAGTTCGACGAACTTGGGGCCCGCACTCCCGTAGAAGCGCTCCCGGTCTCCCACAAGCAGCGTCATGAGCCACTTGAAGGAGTCAGGGCTTTCCGTTCCGTTCAGATAGGCGGCCGGCTCGAACTCAGGGAAGCGGGCCCGCAGCACGTCCACGACTTCCTGCGCGTCGATGTCGGTGCGCTGCGGTGCGGCCCGCGTGTAGGTGAGGCCCTTCACCTCCACTTTTTCCTCACCGGCGAAGTAGTCGTAGTGTTCCTGGATGGCAGCGCGGAAGGCGATGAAGACGACCACGTGGACCTTGTCGGCGTTGCGCCGGGCCCATTCCAGGATGTCAGGGGCGAAGGGGAGCGTCTTCTCGTAGACGGTCGAGTTGAAGGCGCAAGAAATGCCGCCCACCTCGGCCACGCGCTCCGCGTACTCCTGGCGCAACTCGTTCAGCTCGACCTCGGTGGCCCCCTTCCATCCCGGGCGCGTCTGCAAGCTATCCACGTGGAAGGTGAACCCGGCCAGGCCGGCCGCCTTCATGTCGCGGAGCAGGGAAGGCGTCAGGCCGTGGCCGTTCGTGTTGACCACTGGCTTGAGGCCTCGCGAGGCGATCATGCGAACGACCTCGACGATGTCCGGGTGCACGAGGGGGTCGCCGCCCGCCACCGAAACGGCATCCGTCTGGCGGTAGCGCTCGAACACGTCGAGATCTGTGCGGATCTGGGCGAGCGTCTTGTGGCTGCCCTTGGCATTCGCGGAGTAGCAGCCGTCGCAGTAGATGTTGCACTCCTTGGTCGGCTCCAGCCAGGAGATGACGTTGTCGGTGAGGCTCCAAGGCAGTCTGTAGAGCTTTCGGTGGTCGAGCTTTCGTCCAGCCATGTCCCTTCCTCCCGCTTGTCGGATCGGCGCGCGATCTCGGATGCGGCCAGGCCCCGGTCAACGCGCCCTCGCCAGTTCACCCCTGAGGCAGCGCACGGGGCGTCATCTTCGATCCTGCGGCCAACGGCCTTGACCGGGGTCAGTTTGCCGGCGGGCCGTCACTTGGCCGCTTCGGTTCCGCCGAGTCAGGCGTGCCCCGAGCGCCTCGGTCGGGGTCTGACGGACGGCGGACCGCGAACCGTCGGACTTCCGCTGGTTGCTCGAGGGAAAACCTCTGGCATGGCAAGCATCACGTAAGGTCGCACAAGTGGCGCTAGCATCGCCCGAATGCGCGAACCCTCCGATCGAAACCGCTGGCCGGTCGCCTTGAGCGGCCTGCTGGTGGGCATGGTTGTCGCGATGGCCCTCGCCGCCGCGCTTGCGCCCACCCTGTTGCCGCCCGGCGATCGAATAGGCGGCGAGGGCCGGACCATCGCCGCCGGAGTTATCTTCTTCGGGAGCTACCTCGCGCTCGCGATTGGCCGGATTCCCGGTCTGAGCATCGACCGGGCCGGCATCGCCTTGGTTGGCGCCGGTCTGACAGTCGCGTCGGGAGCCCTGCCGCTCGAGGATGCCTACAAGGCGGTGGACCTGGAGACCATCACGCTGTTGCTCGGCATGATGATCGTCGTCGCCAGCCTGCGGCTGTCGGGCTTCTTTGCCGTCGCCAGTGCCTGGGCCATGGCGCACGCCAGGCGACCCCTCATCCTGCTCGGCGCGGTGGTCGCGACCTCCGGCGTACTATCCGCATTCCTCGTGAACGACGCGATCTGCCTCGTCCTGGCGCCGCTCGTGCTGGAGTTGACGCTCGCGCTGAGACGGCGGCCGGTGCCCTACTTGCTGGCCGTCGCGATGGCGTCGAACGTCGGCTCAACCGCTACCATTACAGGAAACCCACAGAACATCCTGATCGGCAGCTTCTCTCACATCCCCTACGCCAGATTCGCGCTGGCCCTGGGACCCGTGGCGCTCGTCGGGCTCGTCGTCACCGTGTCGCTCATCGCGTTCCTCCACCCCGCCGAATTCGCGGGCGCCGCGCGACTGCAGGCGCCGCCGCCGAAGGTCCGAGCCAATCGCGTGCTGGTATTTCGCGCCTTGCTGGCAACCGTGATCATGCTCGCCTCGTTCTTCGCCGGGGTCGCGCCGGCCAAGGCGGCGATCATCGTCGGAGGCCTCCTTCTGCTGACCCGGCGGGTGAAGATCCGGCGGATCTACGCGGAAATCGATTGGTCGCTGCTGCTGATGTTCGCCGGCCTGTTCGTCATCGTCGCCGGCGCGCAGCACGCGCTCCTTGGCCCCGGCGTGGTCGCCGCCGTGGGCCGCGTCCATCTGGAACATGTTCCCGTGCTCAGCGCGGTGACGGCGGTGCTGTCGAACGTGGCCAGCAACGTTCCGGCCGTGCTGATGCTGAGGCCCTTTGTCGATGCCCTGAAGAACCACGACACGGCGTGGCTGGTCGTCGCGATGGCATCGACGCTTGCCGGCAACTTCACCGTGTTGGGCTCGATCGCCAACTTGATCGTCGTGCAGAGGGCAGCCGGTTCCGGTGTGCACATCGGCTTCTGGGACTACTTCAGGGTCGGCGCGCCGCTGACCGTCATCACACTTGCCATCGGGACGCTTTGGTTGTGGCTCTGACGGCGAGCCAAGTGCTTCGATCGAACGACCTACCGCCCCACCGCATGCTTCTCCATCAGCGCCTCGAAGCACGGATCCAATCCGCAACGGTGCAACCCAACTCGAGCCGCGTAGCGCCCCGGCGTCGCGGTAGCCGACGACGAAGCTGAGCGTCCACTCCGGCAGGTGGAGGCCGTGCATGACCGGCTCGTACACCTGGACACCGCGAACGCGACGACGCCCCACACGACCAGGGCGCGAATCACCCGCGGCCGGGGTAGCTCGGAGATGAACTGCTGGAAGCGCCCCATGCGGGAACCCACCTCGACTCGTAGCCGGCCGTTGGCACGCCCACCTGGACCACGGGTTCAGCTGCGTAGCCGACTGCCGACACGCGGAAGCGAGAGGCAGAATCTACGGGCGCACTCGGAGTGCGCTCCGGCCTCTCACCGGCGGGGCCCGCGTGAAGGCCGAGACCGTTCCGAGGAGGATGATGCGGGTCGCCTGCTCATGGATCCGCCGCGCTCGCCGGGGCCCCCCGCGCCGAGAGCCGGCCGAGGAACCCCAACTGGGCGCTCCCCCGCGCCCGCCGCCTGATACCGCGAAAACGTTCGCTCTCGCGTCGTCCCAGAGGGGGGGCATCGTGGCCGAGGTTACTTTCGGGCCGGCCGCGCATTAGGACTCGACCTCGACGTAGGCCGTGCCGCCAACGGGATTCGACGCGCTCGCTTTTCAAACTCGCGACAGGAAAGAGGCTACGCATGAGCCACTGGAGACTTGCCACCGCAGCCGTGATCGCCTTGGCGACGGCCGCCGCCGTCCCTGCTTTCGCACAGACGCCCGCCAAGAAGCCGAACATCATCATGGTCATGGGAGACGACATCGGCTGGTTCAACGTTGGCGCCTATCACCGGGGGATGATGGCGGGAAAGACGCCGAACCTCGATCGGCTCGCGGCGGAGGGCATGCTCTTCACCGACTACTACGCCGAGGCGAGTTGCACCGCCGGCCGCGCCAACTTCATCACCGGTGAGCTTCCGCTCAGAACGGGCCTGACCACGGTGGGGCAGGCGGGCTGGCCCATCGGCATACCCGCCCAGGCACCCACGATCGCAACCGCGCTGAAGGCAATGGGCTACGCCACCGGCCAGTTCGGCAAGAACCACCTCGGCGACCTGAACGAGTTCCTTCCCACCGTGCACGGCTTCGACGAGTTCTTCGGGTACCTCTATCACCTGGATGCGATGGAGGACCCCT
The DNA here is from genome assembly GCA_963754915.1 of uncultured delta proteobacterium. Taxonomy (GTDB): domain Bacteria; phylum Myxococcota; class Myxococcia; order Myxococcales; family Anaeromyxobacteraceae; genus DATJZG01. The sequence continues at coordinate 252,360 of CAVWHZ010000008.1, forward strand.
GTCATGTGAACTACCCGCAGGCGTTGAAGGACACGGTCGGCCCGCGACACATGGTTCACAGCTGGGCGACGAGCACGGACGACCCGACCGTACAGCCGCGCTGGGGCAAGATCGGCAAGCAGAAGATCGAGGACGCGGGCGAGCTGTGTCCGACGCGCATGGAAACCGTGGACGACGAGATTCTCGCCAAGGCGCTCGCCTTCGTCGACAAGGCGCGCAAGGACGGGAAGCCGTTCTTCCTGTGGCTGAATCCGACCCGGATGCACGTCATCACCCACCTGTCTCCGAAGTACCAAGGCATGCGCAACTCGGAGAACAACTGGTCGATCCAGGAAGCCGGCATGGCGCAGCTCGACGACATCGTTGGGTCGGTGATGAAGTACGTGAAGGATAACGGCATCGACGGCGACACCATCCTCGGCTTCACCACCGACAATGGGGCCGAGAACTTCACCTGGCCGGACGGCGGACAGACTCCGTTTGCTGGCGGCAAGGGGACCGCGCTCGAAGGCGGCTTCCGGGTACCGATGATCGTTCGGTGGCCAGGCAAGGTGGCCGCCGGCAAGGTCGAGAACGGCATCATGTCGGGGATGGACTGGTTCCCCACGTTCGTCGCCGCGGCGGGCGACCCCAACATCTCGGAGGAGCTGAAGAAGGGGAAGGCGCTGGGAGACCGCACCTACAAGGTGCATCTGGACGGCTACAACCAGCTGGATCTGATTACCGGCAAGGGCCCATCGAACCGCCACGAGATCTTCTACTTCACCGAGGGCACGCTGAGCGCGGTGCGCATCGATGACTTCAAGTACCGCTTCACCGATCAGCCCCAAGGCTGGCTGGGCGGGACGATCAAGGTGGACTGGCCCATCCTCACCAACATCCGGCTCGACCCGTTCGAGCGAACGGGCCTCCCCACGGCCAACAGCGGGTCTCTTGCCTTCTACAACTGGTTCGCGTTCGAGTTCTGGCGATTCCAGTTCGTGCAGAAGGAAGTGGCAAAGGTCGCCCAGACCGCAATCGAGTTCCCGCCCATGCAGAAGGGCGCGAGCTTCAACCTCGAAGGGGTGAAGGCCGCGATCGCGAAGGCGATGGCGGCACACGCCGGCCAGTAGGAGGCTGTCGCCGCCTCCAGGGCCACGACCCGGTCTGCCTTCGATCTCGAACGGGGCGCCGACGGCCCTATCGTCTTGCGCCGCCCGCGGCGAGGGACTCGGCCGATGAGGCATCCAGAACGTCTCGCACTTTTCGCCCGAGTGCTTCGGGAGTGAAGGGCTTGGCGAGGAAGGCTACGCCCCTCTGCTCTACACCGTGCCGGATGATGGCGTCGTCGGTGTAGCCGGAGACGAACAGGACCCTCATGCTCGGCCAGGCCGCCCGAAGGACGGTGGCGAGGTCGCGCCCGCTGCCGCCGCGAAGTACCACGTCTGCAACCAGGAGGTCGATGCCTCCTCGGCGGCCCGCCGCCGCTGACGAAGCCTCCTCTACGGTCTCTGCCTCGAGCACCGTGTAGCCGAGGCTGCGCAGAACGCGAACGGCCGAAGACCGAACCTTCGCGTCGTCCTCCGCGACGAGGAGCGCCTCGTCGCCGCCCCGCACGGCGCCACCGGCGCCCTCCCCCAGCTGCTCCGGCGCGCCGACGACGCACGGCAGGTACACCCGGAACGTCGTCCCCGCGCCGATCTCGGAGGACACGGTGATGGCCCCGCCGGCCTCCTCGACGATTCCGTGGCAGGTTGCGAGCCCGAGCCCGGTTCCATACCCGCTGTCCTTGGTCGTGAAGAAGGGCTCGAAGATGCAATCCCTGACCTCGGGCGCCATGCCGACGCCGTTGTCCGTGATCTCCATGAGGACCCAATCCCCGCCCGCCGCGGGCCCGGGCGGACCGGGCTCGGGCCCCGCGCCGTTCCGAACGGTCGTTACCTCGATGGAGAGCCGTCCCCCTCGCGGCATGGCGTCGCGCGCGTTTACCGTCAGGTTGATGAGGACCTGCTCGAGCTGGCCCGGGTCGACGAGCACCACGGATCGAGACGTGCCGGTGGTGATCACGAGCTCGACGTCCTCGCCAAGGAGGCGCCGCAGCATCTTCTCCAGGCCGCGCACCAGGTCCCCGACCTGCACGCGGTGGGGCTCGACGACCTGTCGTCGGGCAAAGGCCAGCAGCTGCCGCGTCAGGGAGGCGGCGCGTTCGGCGTCGTCGAGGACCTGGTCGAGGTCGGCTCGCGCGGAATCCGCGGACGCCAGGCCGTCGCGCGCGAGGTGTGCCGAGCAGACGACGGAGGTGAGGATGTTGTTGAAGTCGTGCGCCACGCCACCGGCGAGGCGGCCGATCGCCTCCATCTTCTGCGACTGGACGAGCATGGCGCTGGTGCGAAGGTGCGCGGCAGCCTCTTCTCGGAGGGCTGCGTTCGCACGGGCCAGCTCGCTTTCCCGCAGAAGCGCGGCGTCGAGCGCCTGCCGGACCGTCAGGCCGAAGCGGTCGAGCAGCACGGCGATGATGCCCATCACGGCGATGGTGGCCCCCGGAAGCGTGACCGCCGGAACCGTCGCGGGAAGCGGTCCCCGGGCCCAGAGGAGTCCTGCGTCGCGCATGGCCGCCACCCCGACCGCGCCCGCCGAAGCGAGGAAGCCGACCCACAGCCAACGCCGGCCGAGCAGCAGCGCCATGGCGGTGAGGGAGATGGCGAGTTGCAACAGTTCGTAGCGGTTGAATTCCAGCCCCAGCGCGGCCAGCCAGAACAGGTAGTTGGCCGAGACCCCGGCGACGAGGAACCTCCAGGCGACGCGGGTGCGTCCCACTCGCAGCATGAGGACCGTCGACACCGCAATCGCAAGGTTGATTGTGTCCCGGACGAGGAGCGGCGCGGGTGCGCCGACCTGGATGCCTCGTGTGAGCCCGATGCCGAGCACGACCGCGGCGACGAGGCAGGCGGTCTGGACGGCAAGCGAGTACGTGCGCTCGAGCGGGTCCGCGGCGGGTACCCGATTCAGCCATGAAATCACGCGGGTCACGATGCCGGGCCTGCCTTCCGAGGCTCGCGCGGACGAAGACGGGGACGAGTCATGAGAGCATCCCCGCATCGAAACGTCGAGTTTCGGGTCGCGGGCCGGCGCTCGCGCCGGGGCCGTCCCGCATGGATCCCGCCGGCGCCGCGATGTGGGCGGGCATCGCAGAAGCCTGCGCAGGGAGCGGCGCAGCGACGAAGGGCGGCCGTCAACCTCGACGCGCATGCTAACCTGCGGTCCGCCGTCGGATCGGCCGCGGGTTGAATACCGCTCCCGGGGGAGCCCATGCGCCTCGCCGTCCTCGCAATCCTCGCCGCACTCCCGCTGGCCGCCTGCCAAGGCGCCGCTACTGCCAGTTCCAGCGGTGGCTCCGCGAGTTCCGTCCTGGAGCACCACGCCGGGCCGCGACGCGATGGCCACTACGTGGACCCCACGCTGACCGCCGCGTCCGCCGCGACCTTCCACCGCGACCCGGCGTTCAGCGCGACCGTGACCGGCAACACCTATGCCCAGCCGCTCTACCTGGCGAATGGCCCCGGCGGCCGAGCAACGATCTACGCCGCCACCGAGTCGAACCAGGTCTCGGCCCTCGACGCCGGCACCGGCGCAGCCGTCTGGCGAGTGTCCCTCGGTACCGCTGTCCCGCTGTCGAAGCTTCCGTGCGGGGACATCGACCCGCTCGGCGTGACGGGCACGCCCATTGTCGACCCCGACACCCGCACACTCTACGTCGCCGCCATGACCACCCCCGACGACGGCACCACGATGCGCCACCGGGTCTTCGCGCTGTCCGTGGATGACGGCTCGCTGAAGGCCGGCTGGCCGGTCGACGTGCAAGGGTTGACGTACGGCTCGGCCACCTTCGACTCCGCGGTACAGAACCAGCGCGGCGCGCTGGCGCTCGTCGGAGGGCGCCTCTACGTCCCATACGGCGGGCACTTCGGCGACTGCGGCAACTACCACGGCTGGCTCATCGGGATCCCGACGGCGAACCCCGCCGCGCTGACCGGCTGGGCGACCACTGCCCAGGGAGGTGGGGCCTGGTCGCCGTCGGGCGTGGCCTCGGATGGCGGCTCGCTCTACATCGCGACGGGCAACACCTTCGCTGCGAGCACCTGGTCGGGCGGCGAGGCCGTCCTGCGATTGACCGCGGGCCCCGTCTTCAGCGGCGCCACCACCGATTTCTTCGCCCCCTCGAACTGGAAGGCCCTCGACGACGGCGACGTCGATCTCGGTGGCACTGGGCCAGTGCTGATCGATCTCCCCGGCTCGACCCCCTCCACGCTCACGGTGGCGCTCGGCAAGAACGGGGTGCTCTACGTTCTTGACCGATCTGCGCTCGGCGGGGTGGGCGGGCAGCTCTCCAGCACGTCCGTGGCCTCGAACGAGATCATCAACGCCGCTGCCGCCTGGACAGGGCCGAGCGGGGCAACGGTGGTGTTCAAGGGCAACGGCATCGGCTGTCCCGCGGGCCAGTCGGGGGACCTCACCGCCGCGCTCGTCCCCCCCTCGGCGACACCCACCGGAGCGGTCCACTGGTGCGCCAGCCAAGGAGGCCTGGGCTCTCCAATGGTCACCACCACGGGCTCCGGCACGAGCCCCATCGTCTGGAGCGTCGGCGCGGAAGGCGACCTCCGGCTCCACGGCTTCGACGGCGACACCGGCGCGGTGGTGTTCGCTGGCGGTGGGGCCTCGGACGAGCTCGGTCCGGTTCGCCGTTACCAGACCCCCATTCTCGCTGGCGGAAAGATCTACGTGGCCGGGGATGGCGCGGTCTACGCGTTCACCCGATGAGCGCGGGCGAGCCGTCGGCTCGCGCCCGGCACCGATGCCCGCGGCGCGAGCGCCGCGATGGTGTTGCGCAACCCCCTGGAGGAGGCTACGTGAGACGTCGAACGGGGCCGACTGCACAAGAGATGACTTCCCCGCAGCAGAGCGTTGTGGACGAGCGCCGCGAGCGGGTGTCGGGGACTTGGAACCGTGAACCTATGAAGACCTTCGCCGAGGCTGTTGCGTTGATTTTCACTCTCGCCGTGGTCCCGGCGCTGGCCAGACCAGGCGACGGCACTGCAACGGTCAGGCCCCGGCTGGCGCAAGCCGGAGAGCCCGCGCCACAGCCCGTGCAACCCTCCTCCCCAGAACCAACCGGTCCGCCTCCTCCTCCGCCGCCCATGGAGAGCGCGACGCCCCCGCAGGACCAGCCCGCAGCCGTCGCCCAGCAGGCGCCTGCGCCGGGGCAATGGGTCTACACGGCGGAGTACGGTTGGCTGTGGATGCCATACGGGCAGGCTTACACCGATGTCCCCTCCAACGGCGCCACGCCCAACATGTACGTCTACTACCCGGCAGCAGGTTGGTGCTGGATGGTGGCTCCCTGGGTGTGGGGCTGGGGACCGATGCCGTACTTCGGGGCGTACGGTCCCGGGCGCTTCAGGTGGTACGGCAATGGCTACGGCCACTGGTACGGCTACCGCGGTGGCGCGTACGGCCCGGCATGGCGCGGAGGTGGCTATTTTCGCGGAGGGCAATGGGTGAGCCCTGGGCACGCCTACGCCGCGCCGAGCCGGGCCGCGCCGGCCCCGGCAGCCGCTCACGCCGCGCCTCGCGGCGAAGGAAGCCGGGGTGGAGGCGACCATCACTAGGGCGAGTCGTCTCCAGCTCCCTTGATTCGGGCCTCGACCCTCGACCGAGAGATCGGGACTCTTTCTCGCTTTCGTGGGCTCCCGCATGGCTGTAGAACATCCATTCGCCCAAACGCCAGTTCCTGGATGGAAATGGCTGGGCTGAGGCACTCGGTGGGGCTCATGTCGGCTACGACTCGCGGAATGGCGCTGGTGGCGGTGCTGGGCGGTCTGGCGCTCTCGGGCTGTCACGGCAGCGGCGCAGGGACGTCGACCTCGACGACTGGTTTCTTCATCTCTGGCACCGTGCGCGGCGCCACCGCGGCGGGCGTCTCGGTGTCGCTGGCGGGCACGGCGACGTCTTCGACGATGACGGATGCCTCCGGCGCCTACCTGTTCCCCGGACTGGCCAACGGCACCTACACCGTCACTCCCGCCCTGCTCGGCTTCACCGTCTCGCCAGCAAGCCTCGGGGTGACGGTGAACGGGGCGAGCGAGGCCGGACAGGACTTCACGACGAGCGAGACCGGCGGCGCCGGGCCGGGTTGCAGCGCGGCCAACTGGTGCTGGGCAAATCCCCTGCCCCAGGGCAACCCCCTCTCCGCGATCTGGGGCAGCTCGGGGACCGACGTCTGGGCGGTGGGCGAATCCGGGGTGCTCCTGCACTGGAACGGCAGCGCGTGGTCTGGCGCGACGAGCGGGACGGCGGTGTCGCTCCGGGGCGTCTGGGGCAGCTCGGGGACCGACGTCTGGGTGGTAGGCGATTTCGGGACGGTCCTGCACTGGGACGGCACCACCTGGTCGCCCGCGACGAGCGGCACGGCGGCCGTGCTCCACGCCGTCTGGGGCAGCTCGGCGACGGACGCGTGGGCCGTGGGCGACCTCGGCACGATCCTGCACTGGGACGGCACCGCTTGGTCGAGCACGACGACCGGGGTAGACCCGGTGTATGCCACGCTCTACGGCGTCTGGGGGAGCTCGGCGACCGACGTCTGGGCAGTGGGCGACTTCGGGACCATCCTGCACTGGGACGGAAGCGCTTGGTCGAGGACGACGGCGGTCTCGCTCTTCGCCGTCTGGGGCAGCTCGTCGACCGACGTCTGGGCGGTAGGCCAGGACGGCGCGATCCTCCACTGGGACGGAAGCGCGTGGTCGAGGGCAACGAGCGCCACGACGAGCACGCTGTCTGGCATCTGGGGCAGCTCGTCGACCGACGTCTGGGCGGTGGGCCAAGACGGCGCGACCGTTCACTGGAACGGCAGCGCGTGGTCGAGCGTCGCGGCCGGGACCACGAACGCGCTCTCCGCCGCCTGGAGCAGCTCGTCGACCGACGTCTGGGCTGTCGGCCAGAGCGGCGCGATCCTCCACTGGAACGGCAACGCCTGGTCGAGTGCGACGACCGGCACGACCAACACGCTTTCTGCCGTCTGGGGTAGCTCGTCGACCGACGTCTGGGCAGTCGGCGCCTCCGGCGACATCGAGCACTGGGACGGCACCGCGTGGTCGAGCGCGACGAGCCAGGCGGCGAGCAGCTGGCTCGCCGGCGTCTCGGGCAGCTCGGGAAGCGACGCCTGGGCCGTGGGCTACACGGGGTCCACCGGCACGATCTTTCATTGGGACGGCAGCGCGTGGTCGAGCGCAGCGAGCGGGACGACAAGCACCCTCTCGGCCGTCTGGGCCAGCTCGGCGACCTCCGCGTGGGCGGTGGGCCAGAACGGAACGGTCCAGGCATGGAACGGCAGCGCTTGGTCGAGCGCGTCGAGCGGAACAACGAACATCCTCTATGGCATCTGGGGCAGCTCGTCGACCGACGTTTGGGCGGTCGGCGAAAACGCCGACGTGCTGCACTGGAACGGCAGCGGGTGGTCGATTGCCACGAGCGGGACGGCGGGCTGGCTGGGAGGGGTCTGGGGCAGCTCGTCGACCGACGTCTGGGCCGTCGGCCAGAACGGCACGACTCTGCATTGGAACGGCAGCGCCTGGTCGACCGTGGTGAGCGGCACAGCGGCCTCGCTCCATGGCGTCTGGGGCAGCTCGTCGACCAACGTCTGGGCCGTGGGCCAAGGCGGCACGATTTTGCACTGGGACGGCAACGCATGGTCGAGCGCCGCGAGCGGCACGACGGCCTCGCTCTATGGCGTCTGGGGCAGCTCCGCGAGCGACGTCTGGGCAGTGGGCGAGCTAGGCACAATCCTGCATCTCGGGCAGTGATGGGCAGCTGGGACCGAGGGCCCGCGTCGGGCCCGAGCCTCTCCCGCAGCCACTGCGGCGAGCCGAGGACGGGGGACGGACCTCTCCCGGCGCTTGCCAGTGCTGGGGCCGAATCCGTGCCCCCACAGCGGGGGAGGCCGTTGGAGGAGCTGCGGCCCGGATTGCCTAGCAGCCCTCGAATGCCCGCCAGCTAGTCGCAGCCGTGGTCCACCGGGAGGCACCGGTAGTACGCATTCGTGCAGGCCTGCAGGCACGCGTCGCTCGGGATCTGGTCGCCCGACGGGCCGGCGCACGCCTTCTCGCAGCGGTCCCGAATCCCGCCTGCAGCGCTCGCAGACCTGCTTAGGGGTCTCGGGGGTCGGCGGGGTCGGCTGCGCCGAGAGCGGCGATGGCGGGGCGTGCGAACCGGGTGCGCTCGAAGGAATCGCCCACAGGAGCGACGCGAGCGGGATGGCGGCGAGGAGCATCCTGGGCTTGGTCATGGCATGCACTCCTGGGGCAAGCGTATCGTGAATCCATTCTCGGTGTACACGCGCCGAGCGCCACCCGGCACATCCCTCGAGGGCGGCTGCGCGGCCCGAGCGCTCGTTCGGCAGTCCTTGTCGCTTCGGTCAGACGAGCGGGGTAGTGTCCCGACCTCATGATCGTTACCCGCCCACGTTTCGTGGCCTTCACGGATGGATCGGCGCTGGTGAACCCCGGCGGCCCGGGCGGCACCGGCTTCGTGGTCCTCGACTGCTCGAGCTCGGCACTCCGCTTCGGGGGAAGCCGATGGGTCGAAGACGGCACTTACGCGGTGACCAACAACCGGATGGAACTGCGCGCGGTCCAAGAGGCCCTCCACGGGCTCCCGGACGGCGAGACGGTCGAGGTGCGGTCCGACTCGAGGTACGTCGTGGACGCCCTCTCGAAGTGGATACATGGCTGGCGGCGGAAGGGTTGGCTGACCGCCGCCGGTCAGCCGGTGCTGAACCGGGATCTCATCGAGGCGCTTTGGACTCGGGCGACGGCGCTTCGGGCTCGGTTCACCTGGGTGCGGGGCCACAACGGGCACCCGGTGAACGAGAATCTGCGACGCGCTGGCGCTGGCCGCGGCGCGCGGCCAGGCCGGGCCGGACAGGTCCGCAGTTGTCGCCGCGCTTCGGGCAGAGGGGCTCGTCGACCGCGCAGGGGCGGCGTGAGGGTTCAGCGCCGGGAGCGCGCTGCAGCCACCTTGGCTGGGCTTGCGTGGCCCCGTTCATGCGCGCAAGCTTCTCGACCCGTGGCGGAAGAGACCGAGACGATCGGGGCTCACGTCGCCAATCTCGTCGGCGCGAGCCGCCTCGCGATCGACGCGACCGCCGGTCTCGCCGAGATCGTCGAGGCGATGCACGTCGCCATCGCGCGCCTCCCTGGCCCTGCGGGGTCTTCCTCGACGGGGCGAACGCGAGGCATCACCGGCCTCGTCTACGGGAGTATTCGAGGCATCACTCGCGGGGTGGGGTTCGGGGTGGCCGTCCTCCTCCCCGGGAACGCGCGGGTCCGCGACTTCCGAGGAACGTCGGCCCGGCGGGACGCCGCGGTCGCTGCCTTGAACGGCGTCGTGGGGGACCACCTGGAGGCGACGCGCAACCCGCTGGCGATCGACATGCACCTGAGCCACGACGGGGTTCCTCTCCAGCTCGAGAGGCGAGCGCTCTTGGCCGGTATCCAGCGGCCACGTCGCAGACTGCTCGTCATGGTCCATGGGCTGTGCGTAGGCCGACGCCAGTGGAATCGCCTCGGCCACGACCACGGAGCCGCCCTGGGTCGCGATCTCGACTACACGGTCCTCTATCTCGACTACAACAGCGGCCTCCACGTTTCGGCGAACGGGCGCTCTCTTACGGACAAGCTCGAGGCCCTGGTGGCGCAATGGCCGGTCCCGATCCAGGAGTTGGCGATCGTCGGTCACAGCATGGGCGGCCTCGTTGCCCGCAGCGCGTGCCACCAGGCATCCACGGTCGGTCACCGCTGGCCCCGACGCTTGAGCGCGCTCGTGTTCCTGGGGACGCCGCACCATGGCGCGCCGCTCGAACGGGCCGGCAACTGGGTGGACGCCGTGGTCGACATCAGCCGCTACACGGCCCCGCTCGGTCGGCTCGGACGAATCCGCAGTGCTGGCATCACCGACTTGCGCTACGGCAGCCTGGTTGAATCGGACTGGGAGGGACATGACCGCTTCGAGTGGCGACGAGATCACCGGACGCTGGTACCCCTGCCGGATGGCGTGCCCTGCCACGCCATCGCTGCCACCACCGCGGATCCATCTCGCGGCGGCGGGCGCCGGTTGCCGGGCGACGGGCTCGTGCCGCTCGACAGTGCGCTCGGCCGCCACCGGAAGCCCGGCTGGACCCTCCCCTTCCCGGAGTCCAGGCTCTGGGTGGGCCACGGCATGAACCACTTCGACCTGCTGAGCCACCCGGACGTGTACGAGAGGATCCGTTCCTGGCTGCAAGCCTCTCGCGCTGGCACAAGACGAAAGACTCGAACCCGGCCCGTGGCGCGGGCCCGGGGCTCCGCCTCGCCCGGGCCGTGATGAGGGTGAGAGCGCCCGCAGCGGAAGGGCACGACTCGACCACCGCGCGCGGGCCTTGCAGGCGGGCCGCCGTCCGCTCAAGACTGCGGCCGCCATGTTCTCGCCCTTAATCGCAGTACTCCTCGTCGCGCTTCCCTGCGGCAGCTCGGGGCGGCATCGCGACTCGACTGCCCGGACTGCATTCAGGCGGGCGCACCCTTGCCCGGGCGGGCCCGATGCGGGAAGCGCGACGCAATGCCGAGGCTACGTCATCGATCACGTGTGCCCGCTCGCCTGCTGCGGCCTAGACGCGCCCCAGAACATGCAGTGGCAGACCAAGGCGGAGGCCAAGGCCAAGGACCGATGGGAGCTGAACTGCTCGACCTGCGGCCCAGCGAATACCCGGGGCGACCGGTCGCTGCACTGATAGGACGGCCATCCTCCTCGTGCATCCGTGCGGGGTCGCCGGCCGGCTCGCGCCCTCTGGACCGACTTGGCGCGCGACCTCTCGAGCTTCCCGGACCCGCCTACGCCGTCATGCCGCCGTCGACGACGAGCGTCTGCCCGGTCAGGTAGCGCGGCGCGTCCAGGGCAAGATAGGCCACGAGCCCGGCCACCTCGTCCGCCGCGGCGAAGCGCCGCATGGGCACGCGCTCGATAGCCGCGGCCCGCTGGGCCGGCGTGAAGCCCGCGATCATGTCTGTCTCGACGTAGCCCGGTGCGACAGCATTCACCGGGACTCCCCAGCCGGCGAGCTCCTTGGAGAGCGCCCGCGTGAAGCCGATGATGGCCGACTTCGCTGCGCAGTAATTCGTCTGGCCGGGCATCCCTGTGACCCCGGAGACAGATGTGACGTTCACGATCCGGCCCGACTTCTGCCGCATCATCTGCTTGGCGCTGGGCTGCGTGGCCCCGAACAGGCCGTTGAGGCTTGTCTCGAGGACGCTCGTCCAGTCGGCCTGGCTCATCATGGGAAGCAGCTTGTCCGCCGTGATCCCGGCGTTGTTCACGAGCACGTCGATGCGCCCGCGCTCCGCGATTACGCCCTCGACGAAGGCGCGCGACGCCGAGGCATCGCGCGCGTCGACGCGGGAGGCCTGTGCGGCGTGACCTGAGGCCTGAAGGGCCTCCACTACCGAGGCCGCCGCAACCTCGTTGCTGACGAAGGTAAAGCGGACGTCGAGGCCGGCGCGGGCGAGCCGCTCCACGATGGCGCGTCCAATCCCTCGGGAGCCGCCGGTGACGATGGCGACCCGGCGGGGCTCCGTGGCCCCCTCAGGCGCCATGGGCGGCCGACACCACGACGGCCGAGCAGGCGCCGTCGTAGGAGACAGAGGTGATGAGGGAGTGACGCGCTTCCACGTTGGCCTCCTCGTTGAGGTATCCGAGCCCGGAGACCTCCGGGTCCTCGAGTCCGATGATCGGCGGGGCCTTGCCCGACCTCATCGCTGCGCAGGCGGCGAGCGCCTGAAGGAGCCCGCTCGCGTCGAAGGCATCCCCCAGGTTTCCCTTGATGGCCATCACCGGTGTTCTCGGGGCCGCGTCGCCGAGAACACTGGCGAGCGCGCGCGCCTCGGCCCCGTCGCCGTCCGGGGACCCGCTAGCACCGGAGCTCACGAGCCCAACCTCGGCGGCGGCAAGGCCAGATGCCTTCAGCGCGGCCTGACAGGCGCGCCGCACCGCCCGCTCGATCTCACGTGGCTCGACGGCGAACGTCGACGCCTGCCCTCTCAGCAATGCCCGGGGCTGGCAGCCGCGCGCCTTCGCGTCATCGAGCCGTTCGAGCACGACCGCTGCTGCGCCCTCTCCGAGCGCCGTCCCGGTGCGCTGCCAATCGAACACGCGGTAGGCCGCAGCCGGGGCGAGCATCCCCGCCCGCGAGGCAGCGAGCGCGAGGTCCTTGCACGCGGAGAAAACCGCCACGACGATGCAAGCCCGGGCCCGTCCCGCCGCGACGAGCTTCGCCCCCAAGCCAAGGGCGTCGAGCGAGGAGACGCCAGCGTTGCTCAGCGTGACGGAGAAGGCCTTGGCTGCGAAGGACAGCGCGATGGCCGCGCCGGGCGCGCTGGGGATCGCGAGTGGCATCAGCGCGGGGTTCGTGCGCTGGATGCCCACGGTCACGAGGCTCCGGTCGTACTCGAGGAGCGTCTCGATGTGTCCGAAGGTCGAGCCCAGCACGACGCCGACCTCCTCCTTGGGCAGGCCCGCGGCCTCGATGCCGGAGTCGACGAGCGCGAGCTTGGCGGCGCAGATCCCCAGCCGGGTCGGCCGGTTGTAGAGCCGCAGCCCTCGGACGTTGGCATAGCGAGTGGCGTCGAAGTCGACAATCGAGGCCACCGCGGCGCCGTCCAGCTCCGGTGCGGGCTCGACGGCGCTCCTGCGGGCCGCGAGCGCCATCGCGAGAGCTTCCAGGCTATCGCCGAGCGGCGTCAGTACCGACAACCCGGTCACGGCCAGGGGCCGGCTGGGGTAATCGTCGCTCGCGGCGGTCACGGAGCCCTCTGGATGACGACACAGACGTTGAAGCCGCCGAAGCCGGCCGACAGGTTGAGGCAGGTCGAGACCGACATGGCGCGCCCCTTCCCCGGGACATAGTCCAGGTCGCAGCCGGGGTGTGGCTCGGTCAGGTTCGCCGTCGGCGGGACGGCCTGGTGACGCAGCGCGAGCGCACAGGCGACGGCCTCGATGGCACTCGCCGCGCCGTTGGTGTGGCCGAGCATCGACTTGATGGAGCTGATGGGAACCCGGGGCGCGCGATCGCCGAATACGGCCTTCATGGCCTTCGTCTCGGCCACGTCGTTGTAGGGCGTTCCCGTACCGTGGGCACTGACGTAGTCGACGGCATCGAGCGGGGTGCCGCTCGTCGCGAGCGCCTGCCGAATGGCGGCGACCGTCCCCTCGCCGTTCGGGTCGGGCGCGGTGATGTGGTGGGCGTCGTTGCTGATCCCGTACCCGGGAATCTCTGCGTAGATCGCCGCGCCGCGACCTCGCGCGTGCTCGAGCTCCTCCAGGACGAGGACGCCGGCCCCCTCGCCGAAGGAGACCCCGTCTAGCCGCCTGTCGAACGGGTGGCAGATGGTCTTCGACAGCGCGCCCATCCGGAGGAACCCGGTGTAGATGGAGCGCGTCAGCGCGTCGGCGCCTCCGGCCACCATCACGTCCGACGCCCCCGAGTGCACCTGCTCGAACGCCCACGCCAGCGCGGCATTGCCCGAGCTGCATGCCGTGGTGCTCACCATGGTGGGCCCGCCCAGCCCGTGGCGCCTCGCGACCAGCGCGGCGAGGCGGTGGTTGTCGAATCGGGCGAAAAACCCCGGGTCGACGCTCGAAGGCCCGCTTGCGACCCACCGGTCGCTCAGGTCGGCGACTTGCCGCTCCTCCCCGAGCGTCGTGCCAATGACGACCCCGGCCCCCTCGAGCTCCTGGGCCCCGGCGCGGAGCCCGGCGTCCGCGAGCGCCCGGCGGGCCGCCGCCAGAGTGAGCTGGGCGCAACGACTCCGTGTCGAGTCCTGCTCCCCCGCGTCGAGCGGTGGGAGGTCGACCTCGCTGCCGGTCAACGGCTCCATCCCCGGGCAGGAGAAGTGCCGCAGCGGACCGATGAAGCAGGTCCCCGCCATGAGCGCGTTCCAAAATGGATCGAGCTCCGTGCCGGCGGCCGTGACGACGCCGCAGCCGGTGATCACGACGCGCCTACGCATTCCGCTCTCGCCTCCCCCACTCATCTCGGCTCGGGCCCCACGCACGCCCGGGCCCTTCGCCGGCTCTCGACTAGCTCTTCAGGCTCGACACCAGCTTTACGATGTCGTTGAAGGCGCGCACCTCGGCGTAGCGGTTCTCCGGCACGCTCACGCCGAGTACCTTCTCGATCTCGAACACGATCTCGAGATTGCGCACCGAGTCGACCCCAAGGTCCTTCAGGTTGGCGTTCGCGTCGAAGTCAGGCGAGATCTCGGCGATCTTGGCGACAATTCCCCTCAGCGTCTGTTCCATGCTGCCTCCGTTTGTCGATGAGTGATGCTCCGCAGGATCCCCTGGGCTACCCGGCGGCCTCGGCCGCCCCGTTCTTCGCGAGCTTGTCCATCACCAGGCGGGTAATGGTCGCCACGCTGCGGAAGGTCTGGGCGTTGATGTCTGCTGGCTCGAGCTGGATGGAGAAGGTGCTGTCGAGGAAGCCGATCAGGGCGAGCGTCGAGAAGGAGTCCAGGATCCCGCCCTCCTGGAGGTCGGTGTCCTCGGTGAACCCCCGCTCGTCCCCGCTGAGCCAGGTGCTGACGATGTGCTGCCGGATCTCGGACTTGACGCGGGCTTCCATCACAGCTCCTTCTGGGTCTCGGCGCGCTGCGCCGGCTTGAGCATTGACCAGTCCGCGGCGATGAACGCCGTTCGCGTGCGAACCCGGTCGATCTTCCCGCTGGACGTGCGCGGGAGCGACTCGACGAGCCGCACCTCGGACGGGACCATGTAACGCGGCAGGCGCGTGGCGCAGTAGCGCTTGACCTCGAGCACCGAGACGGACGGGTCCGCCGGAACGGCCACGGCGACGAGTTGCTGGTCCACCGCCATGGCGATCGCTTCCTGGATCCCGGGGTGCCCGTGGAGGGCCGCCTCGACCTCGCCGAGTTCGACGCGGTATCCGTGGATCTTGACGAGGTGGTCGCGGCGGCCGTGATACATGAGTTCCCCGTCGGGGCGCCGCGAGACGAGGTCGCCGGTCGGATAGGGGTGCTTGGCGGGGGTTCGCCTGCCGGCGTCCCAGTACCCGAGCATGACCGTCGGACCCTCGATGAACAGCTCGCCAATCTCCCCGTCCGGGACCGGGCGCCCCTCGGGGTCCACGATGGCGGCGGTGTCGCCACAGCTCGCCTGGCCGATGGGAATCGCGTTCGCCTCCGGAGGAGGAGGGGACTTCACCTCGTAGGCCAGGCAGACGTTGGTCTCCGTTGGGCCGAAGAGGTTGAAGAAGCGCGCCTGCGGGATCGCCGCCATCGCGCGGCGAAGGTGCTTCATGGGAAACACCTCGCCGGCGAAGAACACCGTGCGCAGCGAGGGAGCACCGCGCTCTGCCAGGCCGCCGTCGTCGAGCATGAGAACGAGGGCGGAGGGCACCGAGTACCAGACGGTGATGGCCTTCGCTTGGATGCGGTCGAGCATCCGGCGCCCGGAGATGACGGTAGCCTCGTCGACGATGACGACGGTGGAGCCCCGCGAAAGCGAGGACCAGAGGTCGAACACGGAGAGGTCGAAGTGAAACGGCGCCACGCTGGCTACGCGGTCGCCTTCATGCAGGCCAATCTGATCCGCGGCCCAGTCGACGAAGGCGAGCGCGTTGCGGTGAGAGAGCATCACGCCCTTGGGGACCCCGGTGGACCCGGACGTGTAGAGCATGTAGGCGAGGTCGTCGGGAGACGCGCTGACCGGCTCCGGCGCGACGGGGCTCGATGCGTTCACCTCGGCCCACGTGTGCACGACGGATGGCGCGACCGCGTCGGGCACCGGGCCGTCCCCTCCGAGGAAGAAGTGCTCGACCGGCTCACGCACGCCTGCTGCCACCCAGTTGGCGAGCAGAGCGGG
This sequence comes from uncultured delta proteobacterium, assembly GCA_963754915.1. Classification (GTDB taxonomy): domain Bacteria; phylum Myxococcota; class Myxococcia; order Myxococcales; family Anaeromyxobacteraceae; genus DATJZG01. The sequence goes on from CAVWHZ010000008.1 coordinate 268,302, forward strand.
AGAGATGACCACGTGCCGCAGGCCGCAGTCCTGCGCGATGAGCTTCATCCGCGGCGGCGGGGAACTGGGGTCGAGCGGCACGTACACCGCGCCCGCACGCAGGGCGCCGAGCATGGCCGCCACGGCCCGGGCGGAGCGGGGCAGGTGTATGCCGAGGCGGTCCCCGGGCTGGATGCCGCTCGCGCGGAACACGTTCGCGAAGCGGTTGGCGAGTCCGTCGAGCGCCGCGTAGGACAGAGACTCGTCGGCTCCGTCGATGGCGACGCGTTCTGGGGCACGCCGTGCCCACGGGGTCACGAGTCGGTCGATTCGCATCACGGCAGTCCCAGCATCCTGGCAATGATGGCCCGCTGCATCTCGGACGTCCCCGAGAACACCCGCGACGGGATGGCGTCGCGGGCGAGCGCGTCGATGCCGGTGTCCGTGGCCATCCCGGCGCCCCCGAAGAGCTGCACGGCGTCCAGGCCCGACGCCAGGGCCGCCTCCGAGATCCAGAGCTTGGAGAGCGCAACGGCCTCGTCGCAGCGCTTGCCCGCCCGGTGCAACTCTCCGGCCCGGTACAGGAGCAACCGGCTCGTCTCCAGGCGCAGCTTCATGTCGACGATGCGATTGGAGACCGACTGGAACTCGCCAAGGCGGTGCCCGAACTGGGAACGCGACTTCACGTGCTCCACGCATCGCTCCAGCGAGCGCTCCATGGCGCCGACGTAGTAGGCGAAGAGGCAGCCCCGCTCCCAGACCATCGACTCGCTGAACAGCATCGCCCCCGAGCCCTCGGGCCCGACCCGCGCGCTGGCAGGCACGCGGCAGCCGTCCAGGTAGACCGTTCCCCAAGGCGAGGTCTTGAGCCCGGTCTTGGCGTGCTCCGGCGCGACCCGGAGGCCCGGGTTGTCGCGGGCCACAAGGAACGCCGAGACGCCGAAGAACCCGCGGCCCGGCTCCGTGGTGGCATAGACGAGAAAGATGTCGGCGATGGGGGCGTTGGTGATGAAGACCTTGACCCCGTCGAGAACGTAGTCCCCTCCGTCCTTGCGGGCGGTGGCCTTCATGGCATACACGTCCGAGCCGGCGTCGGGCTCGGTCGTGGCATTCGCGCAGATGAGCTTGCCGGCGGCCAGGTCCGGTAGGTATCGCTCGCAGTGCTCGCGAGACCGGGACCGCCAGATGGGCACGGCCGAGGCGAACATGTGGGCGCAGAGGGAGAACACCAGGCCTCCGTCGTCGCAGCCCTTCCCCAGTGCCTCGACGACGAGCATGGTGTCCACCGCGTCGAGCCCGCTGCCGCCCCACTCCTCGGGAATGGGTAGCCCGGCCAACCCAAAGGCGGCAGCCTCGTCCCAGAGCTTTCGGTCGAAGACGCCTGCCGCTTCGCGCTCGCGCGCGCCCGGCGAGAGCTGGGACTTGGCGAACTGAAGCACGGCGGTCGTGCGTTCACGCTGAGCTGAGGTGAGTTCCATTTGCGCCGCTAGATCAACCTACGCCCCTTTGGGTGTCAATGCCCCAAGGTTGGGGACGCACACCGGCCCCAAGGTGCGCATGAGGCCGGCAGGAAGCGGGGATCGCAGGGGAATGCGTGGCCCCAACGCGCCGCCTCGCGCTCCGCGATCGGCCCGTTCGGTACTCTTCGCGTGCGCAAGGGAGCCCGTTCGGTCCCGGGATCACGGGACGCCCGGCTGGGGTCCACCGATGCGATGCTTCCCCCGGGCGTCGCGCGGTCCCACGGGCCGCGGCCTGGGGATCGCATCTTGATCGAGCTTCGGAAAGTGGGCGTCGACTCCTTCGAGGAGATCTACCCGCTCCTTGCCGCTTTTGGTGGAGACGTGGCGAGGGAGGACTGGCAGCTCATGCTGTTCACCTACCCGTGGGCCGACGGCCCGTACCGCGGGTATGCCATTTACGCCGACGGCCGAGCAGTCGGGTTCCTCGGGACCATCTTCTCGAGGCGAAAGGTGGCGGGTCGGGAGGAGCGGTTCTGCAACTTCTCCTCGTGGATCGTGGAGAAGGAGTACCGCGGCGCGAGTGTCATGCTCATGCGACCGCTCGTCGCAGAACTCCCCGATTGCACCATCGTCGGCCACACGCCGGTCCCGGTCACCGTCGCGGTCTTCACGCGCCTCGGCTTCCAGCACCTGGAGAGCGAGGAGCTCATCCTCCCGCCCCTTCCTGGAGCCGCGGAGGCTCTCCGCGCGCTCGGCGGCTCGTTCACGCTGTCGCCACAGAGGATTCAGAGCGAGCTCGACGGGGACGAGCGGGTCATTCACAGGGACCTCTCCTACACGCGGGTCCGCCACGTGCTGCTCAGGCGCGGAGGGCGGCGATGCTACCTGGTGGCGAGGCTCGGTCGCCGCAAGCGCTTGCGGGTCGCCGAGTTGCTCTACATCGGCGACCTCGAGTTCTTCTGGGAGAACCGGATCCTCGCCCAGGCCGCGCTCTTCGCGGCGATGGGGGCCGTGGCTATATCGGTGGACCGGCGTTTTGCCGACGGATTCCGGATCCCGCGCGCCATTCGCCGGCCGCGTCCGCGCATCTACCGACCGTCGCGGGCCGACATCCTCCCGGTGGCGATCGACGGACTGTATTCCGAGCTGCTGATGCTCTAGGAGCGTCCGGCATCGGGGTGCGTTCCCGCTATCGACTGTAGGTAAACATCGGCCCCGAGGCTGGCGGCGGGCCCGGTCTCGGGCCCTGGCTACCCATGCGGGCATGCATCCGCTAGGGTGTACTCGGCTATCCTCCCGCATTCGCGACGACCCAGCTATGGGGGAGACCACCATGCTTCGATTCGACCCGTCATCGAGCCGCGCCCTGCGCGCGGCGATGGCCGCGGCGCTCCTCTTCGGGGCGTGCTCCAAGGACCAGGCCCCTACGATCGCGGCTGTGCCGGAGGTGCCGGTGGTGGACGTCGTGCAGAAGGACACCCCCCTCGCCTTTGACCTCGTCGCGCAGCTGCGCGGGTACGAGGACGTCGAGATCCGCGCCCGGGTGGAGGGCTATCTCAAGTCCGTGGACTATGCCGAGGGCTCCGAGGTGAAGAAGGGCCAGCTGCTCTTCACCATCGACGACCAGCCCTATCGCGCGGCCCTGGCGGAGGCCCAGGCGATCTTGGCTCGCAGCCAGTCGGACCTTGCCAAGGCCGAGCTCGACGTGAAGCGCTTCACGCCGCTCGCCGCGGAGCGCGCCATCAGCCAGGCCGAGCTCGACAACGCCGTCGCCGCGGAGCGCTCCGCGAAGGCCCAGATCGCGGCGAGGCAGGCAAATGTGGAGCAGGCGCGCCTCAACCTCTCGTACACCCGCATCGCGGCCCCCATCACCGGCGTTGCCGGGAGGGCAGAGCACAAGGTCGGCGACCTCGTCGGCAAGGGCGAGCCGACACTGCTCACGACCATCTCGTCCATCGACCCCATTCGCGCGAGCGTCGCCATCCCGGAGGCGGACTACCTTCGGTTCTCCCGGGCCTCCAAGCAGGAAGCGGCCAGCTCCGGCAAGGCGCCGGCGGCCCGCGCCGAGCGACCCGCCCAGCTCGTCCTCTCCGACGGAACCGTCCACCCCTTCCCGGGCAAGGTCGTCTTCACCGACCGGGCGGTCGACGCGGCGACCGGGACCCTCCGCGTGGACCTCGCCTTCCCGAACCCCGATCGGACGCTGCGCCCTGGGCTCTACGGCAAGGTGCACGCCGATTCGGAGGTGGTGAAGGGGGCGCTTCTCGTGCCGCAGCGAGCCGTGCAGGAGCTGCAGGGGACCTACACGGTCGTGGTGGTCGGGGCGGGCAACAAGGTCGAGACGCGCAAGGTGAAGCCGGGCCCGAAGGTGGGCAACCAGTGGATCCTGCTCGAGGGCGTGCAGCCCGGCGAGAAGGTGGTGGTGGAGGGCTTCCAGCGGTTGCGCGACGGCATGGAGGTGAAGCCAGCCGCGCCGCCCGCCGGGGGGAAGTGAGCCGTGGGCCAGTTCTTCATCCGCCGCCCGATCGTGGCGATGGTGATCTCCATCGTCACGCTCCTCATGGGCGCGGTCGCGCTCACGCGCCTCCCGGTGGCCCAGTTCCCGGAAATCACTCCGCCGCTCATCCAGGTCACGACGACCTATACCGGTGCGAGCGCGCTCGACGTCGAGTCCTCGGTGGCGGCGCCCATCGAGCAGCAGGTGAACGGCGTCGAGAACATGATCTACATGAAGTCGACGAACGCCAACGACGGCACCTACAACCTCCAGGTGTCCTTCGAGGTCGGGTCGAACCTCGACATGTCGAACGTGCTCGTCCAGAACCGCGTCTCGCAGGGAACGGCGGCGCTCCCGCAGGACGTCAAGACCTACGGCGTCACCGTCAAGAAGTCGCTCAACTTCCCGCTGCTGCTCGTCACCCTGACTTCTCCCTCGGGCGCATTCGACAACATCTTCCTGTCGAACTACGCCGGCATCAACGTGAACGACCAGCTGAAGCGCATCAGCGGGGTGGGAGACGTCGTCCTCTTCGGAGGGTCGGACTACGCCATGCGCATCTGGGTGAAGCCCGACCGTCTGAAGACGCTCGGTCTCACCGTCGCCGACCTCACGAACGCGGTCAAGCAGCAGAACGTGCTTCTCCCCGCCGGGCAGATCGGCGGGCCGCCCGCGCCCAAGGGGACCGAGTTCACCTACCAGGTCCGCACCCGCGGCCGGCTGCTGGACGCCGACGAGTTCGGGGCCATCGTCGTGCGCTCCAATCCCGACGGCTCGCAGGTGCGGATGAGGGATGTGGCCCGCCTGGAGCTCGGCTCGCTGCTCTACAACTCGTCGGGGCGCCTCGACGGCAAGCCGGCCGCGGTCATCGCCGTCTATCAGACGCCGGGCTCCAACGCGCTCGCCATCGCGAAGGAGGTCAAGGGGACCATGGCAGAGCTCGCCGGGCGCTTCCCGCCCGGCCTGAAGCACGAGATCACGCTCGACACCACGCTTGCCATCAGCGCCGGCGTGGAGGAGATCATCCACACGCTCTTCGAGGCGGTGCTGCTCGTCATCCTGGTGGTCTTCATCTTCCTCCAGAACTGGCGCGCCACGCTCATCCCGCTCCTCACCGTCCCGGTGTCGCTCGTCGGCACCTTCATCGTCTTCCCCATGCTCGGCTTCTCGGTGAACACGCTCTCGTTGCTCGGCCTCGTGCTCGCCATCGGGATCGTGGTCGACGACGCCATCGTGGTGGTCGAGGCGGTGATGCACCACATCGAGCAGGGGAAGTCGCCGAAGGAGGCGACCGCCCAGGCTATGAAGGAGGTGTCGGGGCCGGTCATCGCCATCGCGCTGGTTCTGTCGGCCGTGTTCGTCCCGGTGGCCTTCATCGCCGGTATCAGCGGCCAGCTCTACCAGCAGTTCGCGATCACCATCGCGGTGTCGGTGATGTTCTCGGCGTTGAACGCGCTCACGCTCTCCCCGGCGCTCGCGTCCCTGCTTCTCAAGCCCAAGGGGGGGAAGCGCTCGTTCCTGCAGCCCTTCTACGACGGCTTCAACAAGGTCTTCGACCGCTTCACGGGCGGCTACCTGTCGGTGACCTCGATCCTCGTCCGCAAGCTCGTCCGCAGCGCACTCATCGTCGGGGCGACGATGGTCCTGGCGGTGGTGCTCGCCGGGCGCATCCCATCTGGGTTCGTCCCCGACGAGGACAACGGCTACTTCATGGCCGCCGTCCAGCTGCCGGACGGCTCGTCGCTCGAGCGCACGGACGCGGTCACGCGGAAGGTCGAGTCCATCCTCATGCAGAACCCGACGGTAGCCTTCACCACCACCATCAACGGCTACAGCCTGCTCTCGGGCGCTTACGCGTCCAACACCGCCTTCTTCTTCGTCTCCATGAAGCCCTGGGGGGAGCGCAAGGAGAAGGGCGAGCGGGTCTTCGAGGTGATGCGCGCGCTCAACGGTCAGTTCGCGAAAGAGATCCCGGAGGCGACCGTGTTCGCCTTTGGCCCACCGCCCATCCCCGGCCTGGGAACGGGATCGGGCTTCTCCTTCATGCTCCAGGACCGCAGCGGCGGGTCCCCGGAGTACCTGGCGGAGAACCTGGGGAAGTTCGTCGCCGCCGCGAAGAAACGGCCCGAGATCGGCTTCGCGAACAGCATCTACCGCGCGGCGGTTCCCCAGATCTTCGCCGACGTCGACCGAGACAAGGTGCTGAAGGTGGGCGTGCCGCTCACCGACGTGCTCTCCACGATGGGGGCGTATCTGGGCGGAAACTACATCAACGACTTCAACCGCTTCGGGCGCGTCTACAAGGTCTTCCTCCAGGCGGAGCCCGAGTACCGCAAGTCCGCGAAGGACTTGGGGCTCTTCTACGTGCGAGGGCCGAACGGAGACATGATCCCGCTCGACACGCTCGTCACCACCAAGCCGACCTCCGGACCGGAGTTCACGAACCGCTTCAACCTCTATCGCACGGCCGAGGTGACCGGCGTCCCCGCACCCGGCTTCAGCTCGGCGCAGGCGATGAGGGCGCTGGAGGAGGTGGCGGCCGACGTGCTGCCGAAGGACATGGGCTACCAGTGGTCGAACGTGTCCTTCCAGGAGAAGAAGGCCGAGGGCACGGCGGGCATCGTCTTCGTGTTCGCTATGGTGATGGTCTTCCTCATCCTCTCGGCCCAGTACGAGAGCTGGTCGCTGCCGATGAGCGTGCTCCTCGGCACCCCCTTCGCCGCCCTGGGTGCGTTTCTCGGACTTTGGCTCGCGCGGTTCACGAGCGACAGCTACGTGAACAACATCTTCGCCCAGATCGGGCTCATCATGCTCGTCGGCCTCGCCGCCAAGAACGCCATCCTCATCGTCGAGTTCGCGAAGATGAACGTCGAGAAGGGCATGGCACCGGTGGAGGCGGCGCTCGACGCGGCCAAGCTGCGCCTGCGCCCCATCCTCATGACGGCGTTCGCCTTCATCCTCGGCGTCCTCCCGCTGGTGCGGGCGTCGGGGGCCGGGGCGGAGTCCCGCAAGGTGATGGGCATGGCGGTGTTCGCGGGAATGCTCGTCGCCACCTTCCTCGCCGTCTTCCTCGTCCCGGCGCTGTTCGTCTCCGTGGAGACGCTGCAGCGGAAGTTCGGCAAGGCCAAGCCGGCAGAGCCATCGCCGGACCGCCAGGCGACGTCTTCCCACTAGGAGCGAAGCCGTGACGCGATCCCTCGCCGCCGCCGTCTCGCTTCTCACGCTCGCCGCCTGCGCGGTGGGCCCGAAGTACAAGCGCCCCGACGTCCCGGTGCCCGGCACCTACTGGCGCGTCCCCGCCGGGCCCGACGCGGCATCGATCGCCGACGTGCCCTGGTGGGAGATGTTCAAGGATCCGGCGCTGCAGGGCCTCATCCAGGAGGCCATCGCCAACAACCAGGACCTCCGCCTCGCCGCCGCCCGCGTGGAGGAGAGCCGGGCGCTGCTCGGCGTCGCTCGCGCCGACTTCTACCCGCAGCTGAACCTCCAGGCCGGCGGGACCTACGGGCAGCAGACGGCGAAGAGCTTCCCGGGCTACTCCGGGATCGGGCCGTCCGGGAACTGGACCGCCAATGTCGGCCTCTCCTGGGAGATCGACCTCTGGGGCAAGATCCGAAACGCCAGCGACGCCGCCAAGGCAAACCTACTTGCCACCGAGGAGGGACGCCGCGGGACGCTCATCACCTTGGTTGCCGACGTCGCCCAGGCGTACTTCGAGCTTCGCGAGCTCGACATGGAGCTGGAGATCGCGCAGCGCAACACGGTGACTCGCCAGGGCACGCTCGACCTCTTCGAGAAGCGCTCCCGCGGCGGGGTCGGCAACGACCTCGAGGTGAACCAGGCGCGGGCCGACCTGGCGGTTACCGCCGCCGCCATCCCCAGCGCCGAGAGGTTCATCGCGCTCAAGGAGAACCAGCTGTCGGTGCTGCTCGGTCGGGCGCCGGGACCCATCCCCCGCGACGAGACCGGCAACCTTCCGTCCGCCCCGGCCCTCCCGGTGGGGGTCCCGGCCTCGCTGCTCGAGCGCCGGCCGGACGTCCGTGCCGCGGAGGACCTCGCCATGTCGGCCACGAGCTCGGTCGGCGTCGCGGTCGCGAACCGGCTGCCCTCGCTTTCGCTCCAGGGGCTCATCGGCCTCGCGGGTCCGCAGCTGCCGAGCATGTTCTCCGCCAACGGCCTCGTCTGGGGCGTAGGCGGCGGGCTGCTCGCCCCCATCTTCCAGGGCGGCCGGCTCTCCTCCGAGGAGGAGGCGGCCCGGGCTCGCCTCGAGCAGGCTGTCGCCGTCTACGTTCAGACGGTCCTGAACGCCTACAGCGAGGTCTCCGGCTCGGCGGTGAGCGTGGTGAAGCTGAAGCAGGTCCGCGCGGAGCAGGAGAAGCAGGTCACGGCGGCGCTCGCCGCCGAGCGGCTCTCGCGAATGCGTTACGAGGGAGGCGTCTCCGCCTACCTCGACGTCCTCGACGCGCAGCGCTCGGTCTTCAACGCGGAGCTCCAGCTCGCCCAGACCTCCCGCGACGAGACCGTCGCCGCCGTCCAGCTCTACCGCTCGCTCGGCGGTGGCTGGCAAGAGGCTCCACCGCCCCCGCCTCGGGGCTAGCGTGCCTGCTGGGGTGCTCCCCTCCATGACAGCTTCTCTCGCACCGACACCCGCGGCATGGCCGGCCGGCTCGGCGGCGGGACTCGGGGGCCGGCTCCGCGGCTTGACCATGCCGAACCGTTCGGTGGAGGCGCGCTTCGACGTCGGTGGGAGGTACCCTTGAGCGCAGGCGACGACCAGGCCCACAATGAGAGCGCTTTCGCTCGGTTCTTTCGCTCCGAGGCGGCGGGGAGCGTGCTGCTGCTTTTCGCCACTCTGGTGGCGCTCGCCTGGGCCAACTCGCCGTGGGCGGAAATCTACGACCGGCTGCTGCACGCCAAGTTCGGGATCTCCTGGGGCGGGGCGGTGCACGCGCTCTCGCTGCACCACTGGGTGAACGACGGGCTGATGGCGCTGTTCTTTTTCGTCGTCGGCCTGGAGATCAAGCGAGAGCTGGTGGTTGGGCAGCTCTCGACGCTGCGCAGCGCCATCCTTCCGGTTGGCGCTGCTCTCGGCGGCCTCGCCGTGCCGGCGCTCATCTACGTGGCGTTCAACGCCGGCGGACCAGGGGCCCGCGGCTGGGGCATCCCCATGGCCACCGACATCGCCTTCGCGCTGGGTGTGCTCGCGCTCGTCGGGCCGCGCGCGCCGGTGGGGCTCCGCGTCTTCCTCACCGCACTCGCCATTGCCGACGACCTCGGCGCGGTTGCGGTCATCTCCACCTTCTACACCGACCAGATCAACTTCACCGCCCTCGTCGCCGCCGGCTGCCTTCTCATGCTCCTCGTCGCACTGGCGAGGCTCGGCTTCCACCGAGTGGCGCTGTACGCGCCTCTGGCGATCGGAGTGTGGGTCGCCACGCTTCTCTCCGGGGTGCACGCCACCGTCGCCGGGGTGGTGCTGGCGATGCTCGTGCCCGTGCGCGCCCGCATCGACCCCGGCCAGTTCCTCGGCACCGTTCGGCGGGGCCTCGGCGAGCTGGAGACCGCGAGGCTCAGCCGAGACAGCATGGTGTCCGACAAGGTCCAGCTCGCGGCCATCGAGGACCTGCACGATGCCACCGGGAAGTTCCTGCCCGCGGGACTGGCCCTGGAGCACGCCCTCCACCCCTGGACTGCCTTCGTCATTCTTCCCGTCTTCGCGCTCTTCAACGCCGGGGTGCGCCTCGACGGCGGGCTCCACGAGGTCCTGGCAAGCCCGGTGAGCCTGGGCATCGTGCTCGGCCTGTTCGTCGGCAAGCAGGTGGGGATCACGCTTGCCTCCTGGATCGCCGTGCGGGTCGGCGCCGCGGAGCTGCCCGAGGGCGTCACCTTCGCGCAGGTCTGGGGCGCGAGCATACTCGCCGGGATCGGCTTCACCATGTCGATCTTCGTGGCCGGGCTCGCCTTTCCCGACGGCTCGCTCGTCTCCGCTGCGAAGATCGGCATCCTGGCGGCGTCGGCGCTGGCCGGCGTCACGGGCTACATCGCGCTCCGGCTGGTCCTGCGGCACGCGTGACGCCCCGCGTCGGCGCCGCAGGCGCGCGCTACGAGGACTTGTCGCCGACGAATCGGTCCCTCTCGTCGCGGAAGAGAACGTTGAAGGTGGTCAGGCTCCCGTAGCACCTCGTTACGTAGCCCTGGAGCTCGACCTTCTCGGCGTCCGTCAGCTTCGTGTGCGCGTTCACCTTCTGCTCCAGCACCCGCAGCCGGTCGCGGATCATCACCACCTTGTGGAAGAGGTGGTCGAGCGGGATCTCCTTCGCCTGGAGCATGGGGTCGCGCGGCTTGAGCACCGCCGTCCCGCCCTCCCACTTCGCCGCCAGCGGGACGTCGGCGGCGTCTTCCCGCAGCGCCTCGCGGATGGCCTCGCTGAACTCTTCACGCGTCATGTCGAGGATCTCCTCGGGTAGGGAGGGGGAGAGGGGCGGCGGACGACGGGGGCGCGCGTCGGTGGTGCCCGACGCGCGGACGCGACCGGCTCGCGAGCCGGGATGACCTCGCCGCGGCCGAGGTACTTCTCGCAGGCAGGTGCAGTTCCCGGGAAGTCGCCGGTGCGGGCGCCGTAGCGGCACGGACCAATCGGGCCGCGTGCATCCTCCAGGATGGGTCGCCACCAGCGGCAGCTCCCGCACTCGGTCGGCCCGTAGGCCTGTGCCGGCGCGTCCATCGACCACGGAAGTGTAGCGCCAGACCGCCCGCCGTCACAGTGGTTCCTGGGGCTCCCGGACCCCCTCGCCTGGGTCGGCGTGACGTCGTCGTGACACGACCTCGGCAAGGTGTGCACACTCGACCGCGCCATGCCAACGCTCGTCCCCCGACGGTTCGACGACCGCACGCTCCCAGCCATCCTGCGCTCCTCCGCCCGTCGTTACCCGACCGATGCCTTTCTCCGGGCGATCGACCCGGCGGCGCCCTCGGCGCCGCCGAGGACGTTTACCTTCCACGCGTTCGAGCGCGCTGTGCACAGGGCCGCCGCCTTCCTCCGCGCCCGCGGGGTGGGAGCAGGCGACCGGCTCCTGTTCTTGGCGGACAACTCGCCGGAGTGGCAAGTCCTCGCCTTTGCGGCCCAGCTCCTGCGCGCCGAGCCGGCCGCGGTCTTCGCCAGCCTAGCCGACGACCCCGCCCGCGAGATCGCACTGCGGGTCCGTCCCAAGGTCGCGTTCGTTTCCGGGCCGGTTCAGTGGCGGAAGCTCGAGCCCGCGGCCGAGCTGCTTGCTCGCGCCGGCCTGGAGACGGTGATCTCGGCCGTGCCTCTGCCGGACAGCGCCGTGCCGCACGGCATCCGCTATGCGCTCGCCGCCGAAGCCTGCGGCGGGGAGCCCGGGCTCGATCCCGCGGAGGCCAACGCTCTCGTCGACGCGGTGGGCGAGGAGGACCCCTTCCTCCTCCTCTTCACGAGCGGCACCACAGGTCGACCCAAGGGCGTGCGGCTCCCGCAAAGAGCCATCATCCACGCCATAGAGGGCGGAAACGCCTCCGTCGGGCTGGGCCGGGGAGACCTGGGGGTCCATTTTCTCCCCTTCGCCCACGTGGCCGGCCACGACCAATTCGCCCTGGCGCTCGCTCAAGGGCACGAGCTCATCCTGGTTGCCCGCCGCGACGACATCTCGCGCGCGCTGTCGTTCGGACCGACTTACCTGTTCTCCGTGCCGCTCGTGTACGAGCGCATCCGCGCGGAGGTCGAGGCGCGCGTGCAGCGGCTACCCGGGCCGATCCGGGCTCTGGCCGGCCGCTCGCTCCTCGCCGCCGCCCGCGTCCGCGTGGATCGGAGCCGTTCTCCGGGGGATGCGCTCCTCGCGCTTCTTGCCGACGCCCTCGTGGGTCGCGCCGTGCGCGCGCGGCTCGGCGGACGCATGCGGGGCCTGTTCGTGGGGGGTGCGCCCGCCGCCCCGGCGCTGTTCCGCTTCTACGAGGGGCTGGGCATCCCCTGCGTGGAGCTCTACGGCATGACCGAGACCGCTGGGCTCATCTCCTCCAACCTGCTCGCGGAGCGCAGGCGTCCCGGCTCGGCCGGCCGCGTCACCGAGGATCACGAGGTCCGCTTCGCCGCGGACGGGGAGCTCCTCCTTCGCGGCCCGCTGCTCTTCTCCGGCTACCTCGAGCCAGAGGACGCGGAGGGGTCTCGCACGGCCGACGGGTTCTTCCGGACCGGCGACATCGGGCGCATCGACGAGGAGGGATGGCTGCGAATCGAGGGGCGCAAGCGGCACCTGCTCGTGCTCTCCACCGGCAAGAAGCTCTCCCCCGAGCCCGTGGAGCAGGCCATCGCCGCCACGCCTCCGTTCCTGGGAGCGGTCCTGCTCGGAGAGGGGCGCCCGTTCGTGTCCGCGGCGGTGTTCGTCGACCGAGCGGCGCTCCAGAGCCTCGCGGCGGATGGCCGTGACCCGGCGGAGGTGCTCCTCGAGCCCGCCCGCGCCGCGCTCGGAGGCTTCAGCGAGTACGAGAAGCCCAAGCGCCTGGTCGTCATCCCGGGATCGCCCCAGGATCACCCGGCGCTTCTCACCCCGACGCTCAAGCTGAAGAGGGCCGAGTTGCTGGCGATGCTCGGGCCTCGAGTCGAGGCCGTCTACCGAGAGGCGTAGCGCCGGGTCCCGCCTAGTCCTTCCGGAACACCGCGCGCTTGTCCCGCCAGGTGCTCCTGATGGACAGGTACTCCTCGTTGTCGAGGAGCAGCTCGCGCGAGACCTCCCGGATGGCCTCCTCCTCCGCGACGGTGATGGAGTCGTCGGCCGCCGCGACGGCGAACATGCAGTCGAGCAACTGGCGCTTTTCCACGTCGGTCGCCAGGTCGCGGAACTCGCGGGCCGCGAGGAAGTTCTGCGTGGCGCCGAACAGCCGGTTCTCGGCCTTCGCGATCTCCACGACCATGGTCGCCTGCGGTGGGGGCAACCCGCCGAGCCCCTCCACCAGTCGCTCCATCTCCCGCGTTTCGGCCTCGCTGATGTGGAGATCCACGTCGGCCACCCGAGCAAGGAGGAACGCGAAGAGCGCCAGGTAGCGGGCGCGAGCGGGATCGATCGACTCGAGTTGCCTCACGATGCGGTGAATCGCATCCGGATCCGCGGACCGGGTCGCCGGACTGAGGCCGAGCCACTCCAGGATGGACATCGTCATCTCCAGCCGACGGCACCGGGTCCCAGCCCAGGTTACGCGCCGAGCTTCTCCAGAATGTAGGGGAGCATGCGGCGCCACCACGGCCAGTCGTGGTTCACGTCGTGCCCCCAGTAGTCGAACCAGGCGGGGACCTCCTTCGCCTCGAGGATCGCCTGGAGGGCGCGAGTATCCCTCAGGCAGTCCTCCTCGTAGGCCCCCTGGCCCACGGCAAAGACGATCGAGCTCTTCCGGTAGCGCTCCAGGTACCAGGGATCGGCGAGCCCGGGCAGGTAATACAGCGGGCTCTGGAAGTAGGCGTTCTCGTCGCAGAAGTCGCCCACGAAACCCCGCACCTGGTAGAGCCCCGACAGGCCGACGACCCCGTCGAAGACGTCGGGGCGGCGGAAGAAGAAGTTGGCGGCGTGGAACGCTCCCATGCTGCAACCGGTGGCCCAGGCGGTCCCGCGCCCGGTCTGAGCTCGCACGAAGGGCATCACCTCGTCCATGACGTACCGGTCGTAGGCCAGGTGCGCCACCACCCGCTCTGCCAGTGGGACGGTTCGGTTCGTCCAGCTGTACCAGTCGTTGCCGTCGACCGCGATGAGCCGGACTCGCCCGCCATCGATCAGGGCAGCGCAGGCGTCCACCATCCCGAAGCCCTCGAAGTCACCGACGCGCCCGTCCTGGGAGGGAAAGACCACCACGGGTTGGCCCCGGCTCCCGTAGACCCGGAGCTCCATCTCCCGGCCAAGATTCTTGCTCGACCACGTGTGGAACTCGACAACCATCGTTTCTCCCCCACGGAGGCGTTTCCCCCGGACGCGGGGTGCGGGCCGAGCAGGTCAGGCGAGCCGCTGGATGGCGGCCGCGGCTTCCTCGATCGGGGCGAGCTCCGGCGACCGCAGGATGAACCCGTAGTTCCCAATGGCGGCGCTGAACACATCGTCGATGCGCTCGTGGTGCACGACCAGCCCGCCGAACCCGGCCAGGACCTCCTCCACCCCCAGCGCGTACCGGAACCGTGCCTTCCGCCCGACGTACGCGCAGAACCACGGGCGCGCCGGAGACGTCTCCACTCGCCCCTTCACGACGAGATTCGCCCACTCGCGATAGACGTCCATGTCGTTCTGGTAGTTCCACATGTCCACGGTCAGGCCCCCCGGGGGGCGGACGTTCACCTCGAGCGCCACGAGGGCACCGTCGGCCAGGCGGAAGAACTCGAAGTGAAAGAAGCGCTCCCGGACCCCGAACGCTCGCACGAGCGATCTTCCGGCCTCCAAGAGGTCGGGGGCGATGTCGCGGACGGCGTGGTACCAGATGTCCGCGTCCTCGTTGACCACCTCCATGATCCCGCGGCTGTAACAGAGGGAGGCGTCGAACACGACGTTGCCGTCGCGGTCGGCGAGGCCGTCGTACGTGACAATCCTTCCCTCGACGAACTCCTCGACGATGATTCCCGGCGGGGGCCTCGACCCCAGGAAGATGTCGAGCTGCTTCTCGTCGCGGATCTTGTGCGTACCCGCCGCGCCCACGCCGACATCCGGCTTTGCCACCACCGGGTATCCGACCTCGCCGACGAAGCCGCGCACCGCCGCGTCATCGGGGCAGACCCGGCCGCGCGCGGTGCGGATCCCCGCCTGCTGGAAGATCCTCTTCATCTCGCTCTTGTGCTTGATGCGGCCCATGTCGGCGGGCCTCAGCCCCGGGATGTTGAAATCCTCCCGGAGCCTCGCCTCCGTCTCGAGCCAGTACTCGCTCATGGAGTCGATCCGGTCGAGTTTCCCGTGACGGAAGGTGAGATAGCCTAGCCCGCGCAGCAGGTCGTCATAGTGGTGGAGGTCGGCGACGCGGTAGTACTCCGACAGGGCGCCCCGCAGTTCCGGGCGCAAGCGATCCCAGGGCTGATCCGCAACGCCCAGCACGTTCGCTCCGACGTCTCGGAGGCGGACGCAGAAGTTGTAGAAGTTGAGCGGGAAGTGAGGCGACAGGAACACGACGTTCACGTCGAACCACCTTTCGCGGGCCGCACGGTGATTATCACGAACCTGGCCGGGGCAGGGCGCGCATTCGCGCCCCTGCCAGCGCCGGCACGGGCGCTCGCAGCCCCCGGTCGGGCCAACCACCGGATTCGACTTCAGTCGGCCCTGACGTGGCTGTATCCTCCGGCGCCATGCGAGACCGCGCTTACGACCACGTCCCGTTTCGCCCCACGGAGATCGAGCACCGATACGGCGCTCAGGTCCACATCATCGCCAACCCGCTGCTGCTCGGGCAGCTCGCGACCCTCTGCGCGAAGGACACTCGCCAGCCGGTGATCAGCCGCCTCGTGCGGCTGCTCTACGACGACCTCTTGCGCACCGTGATCGCCGCAGAGTTCCCGCGCAGGCGGGTCGCGGTGCCGACGCGGATGATCGATTCGTCGCCGCAGGCCATCTTCGAGGGGGAGGTCATCGACCCGGACGTCCGCGCGGTGACTGTCAACATCGCCCGGGCCGGCGCGCTTCCTTCCCAGTGCGCTTACGACCTTCTCAACGAGACGCTCGACCCGGCTCTCGTCCGCCAGGACCACATCATCATGAGCCGCATGCTCGGACCGCACGAGGAGGTGGTCGGGGCCGGAATCGGCGGAATGAAGATCGGCGGCGACGTGGACGGAGCGTTTCTGCTCTTTCCCGACCCCATGGGGGCCACCGGCGGGTCGCTATCCACGGCCATCGACACTTACAAGAAGAAGGTCCCGGGGACGCCGCGTCGCATCATCAACGTCCACCTCATCGTGACGCCCGAATACCTGCGAAACATGACCCGGGCGCATCCCGAGGTGGCCGTGTACGCGCTCCGGCTCGACCGGGGCCTCTCCGCCCCGGACGTGCTCGAGACCGTACCAGGCACTCGCTGGGACGAGGAGCGCGGGCTCGACGATCACCAATACATTGTCCCGGGCGGCGGCGGCTTCGGCGAGATCCTGAACAACGCCTTCGTGTGAGAGCGACCCCCGCGGGCTTCACACCCGCATCTCCCGGTCGAACGGCTTGCCGAGCGCCGTGGGGCCGAGGGTGCGGGAGCGCGCCAGGGCCAGGACCAGGATGACGAGGGCGTACGGCAGCATGACGGCGAACTCGTAGGGGAACTTGATGCCCCCCACCTGGATGGAGAGCTGCAGGGACTGGGCGAGGCTGAAGAGCAGCGCGCCGCCGGTGATGCCCCAGGGGCTCCAGCGACCGAAGTACACGAGGGCCACGGCGATGAATCCACGCCCGGCCACGAGGTCGTCAGCGAACATCTTCGCCTGGCACAGGGATAGGTACGCGCCCCCGAGCCCGGCCATCGCACCGCCCAGCATCAGCGCCTGGTAGCGCACGCGGTTCACGTTGATGCCCATGGTGTCGGCGGCGCGCGGGTGCGTGCCGACCGCCCGCACCCGCAGTCCCCAAGGTGTGCGGTAGAGGAGATACCAGGTCGCCGGGACCGCCAGGAAGGCCAGGTACACGACCGGGTTGTGGTTGAAGAGGATCCCGCCCAGGACCGGAATGCGCGAGAGGAGCGGGATGGGCCAGGCGGCCACTCCCTCCACCCCGGTCACCCCGCCGATGAAGTGGCGGAACAGCGTGCCCGCCACCCCGCAGCCCAGCATCTGCAGCCCGATGCCGGCGATGCCCTGCGGGGCGCGGAAGGTCACCGTGACGAGCGCGAAGAGCAGCCCGAGGAGGACGCCGGCGCCCGCGGCGAGCGCGAACCCGAGGACGTCTGCCCAGGGCGCCGAGTGCCCCGGACCGGGCGAGGTAGGCGGGCAGGAAGCCCAGGAAGGCCCCCATGCTCATGATGCCCTCGCAGCCGAGGTTGAAGACCCCGGCCCGCTGGTTGAACATCTCGCCGAGCGCCGCAAGGAGCAGCGCCACCGAGAAGGGCACGCCCAAGCACAGGATGTCGTAGGCCATGCGCCCGACGTTCACGTGCCCGCCTCCCCCGTGGAGGAGCGGGCTCTCGACGCGCCAAGGCGGCCGAGCAGCTTCGCCGCCCGCTGCTTCGCGTACGGGTTGTTGAGGTACATCTTGGCAGAGACGATGGCGAGGATGATGGCGCCCTGGAGGACGAGGATCATGTTCGCCGGGACGCCAGCCGAGCGCTGGGTCATGTCCGCGCCAACGAGCAGCAGCCCAAAGAACGCGGCCGAAGGAACGATCCCCAGCGGGTGGAGCCCTCCGAACAGGGCGACCACGATGGCCGCGAAGCCGTACCCCGAGGAGATGGCCTCGATGGCCCGGTGGTGGACGCCGAGCACCTCGATCGCCCCGGCGAGCCCGGCGAAGCCCCCGGCGAAGAGCATGGCCACGACGAGGGCGCGCTCCACGTGGAATCCCGGCGTAGCGCGCCGCCTTGCTGCCGGCGCCCGCCGCGCGCATCCGGTAGCCGAGCGTGGTCCTCCACAGGAGCACCCACACCAGGACCGCCAGCGACGAGCGCGAGGACGAGCCCGGTGTGGAGCCGAGTCCCGGGGATCGAGGCGGTCGAGCCAGACCGCTCTCGTCAGGCGCATCGACTGCGGCGTGCCCGACCCGGTCATGAGCTCGGCCGGGTCGATCATCGGGCCTCGAAGCATGAAGGTGTAGAGCTGGGCAGCGATGTAGTTCAGCATCACCGTGCTCAGGATCTCGTTGACGTCGAGCCTCGCGCGCAGGACCCCGGCGATCCCGCCCCAGACCGCACCGCCCGCGGCCCCGGCCGCGAGGCACAGCGGCAGGAGGACGACGCGGGGCAGCTGGGGCAGCCGCAGCGCCACCGCCGTCGCGCACAGGATCCCGACGAGGATCTGCCCCTCGGCGCCGATGTTGAGGATTCCGCTCCGGAAGGAGATGGCGACGCCCAGCGCCACCAGGATGAGGGGCACGGCGCGGACCAGGATCTCGGTGATCCCGAACACATCCTGGAGCGGGCCGGTGAGGATGACGCCGAAGGTCGCCCACGGGCTCGCCCCGATGACCATCGAGCACCAGCGCGGCAGTGGCGGCTGCCGCGAGCGTGGCGGCCGCGATCACCGCGCCGGCAGTAGAGGATGCCGAACCGCCTACTCATGCGGCGACTCCAGCCATGAGGAGGCCGAGCTTCTCGCGGGTGGCCTCCTTCGACGGGACCACAGCAAGGATGCGGCCCTTGTAGATGACGGCGATCCGGTCCGAGAGGTTCATGATCTCCTCGAGCTCCTCGGAGACGAGGAGAATGCCGACTGCGTCCCTCCGCAGGGCGAGCAACTGGGTGTGGATGAACTCCTCCGCGCCCATGTCCACGCCCCGCGTCGGATAGACGGCCACCAGGGCCTTCGGCCCCCGGACGAGCTCCCGCGCCAGGATGACCTTCTGGATGTTGCCGCCCGACAGCGTCCCGGCGGCAACCGCAGTGGACGAGCAGCGGATGTCAAAGCGCTCGCGCAGCCGGTCCGCGTTGCCCTGGATCTCCCCGAGCTTGAGGAACCCGCCCCGGCTGAATCGCGTGGAGGCGAAGTCCTTCAGGACCAGGTTCTCCTTCACCGAGAAGGCGCCGACGATGCCCTCGTGGTGCCGGTCCTCCGGGATGTAGCCCATGCCGCGGTCGATGATCCCGCGCGGGGAGCTCCCGGTGATGTCCTCGCCGTCGAGGCGGATGCTTCCCCGACTCGACGGGGCGCAGCCCGGCGAGCGCGTCGGCGAGCTCGCGCTGGCCGTTGCCCGAGACGCCCGGCCAGCCCGAGGATCTCGCCGGCGCGAAGGTCGAGATCCAGGCCGTCGAGCGCCAGGTGGCCTCGGTCGCCGCGCACCCGCAGCTCCTCCACGGCCAGGATTGGCCTCCCCGCCGCACCCGACCCGTCGTTGCGGGGCAGGACGACCTCGCGACCCGTCATGAGCGCAGCGAGCTCCGACGTGGAGTGGCTGGCCGTGCTGCCGTTGAACACCACCGAGCCATGCCGGAGGATGGTGACGCGGTCGGAGAGCGCCTTCACCTCGTTCAGCTTGTGGCTGATGAAGACGATGGAGAGCTCCGCCATCATCCGCTTCAGCCGCTCGAGGAGGTCGTCGGTCTCCTGCGGGGTGAGCGCGGAGGTGGGCTCGTCGAGAATCAGCAGGCGTGCCCCCAGGCACAGGGTCTTCACGAGTTCCACCCGCTGCTGCTCGCCCACCGAGAGCTGCCAGACGCGGGCTTCGGGGTTCACCGGAAGCTCGTGGTGGCCGGAGACCTCCAGGACGCGCCGCCGCGCCTCCTTCGAGGTCGAGCCGGAGGCCTCGGTGAAGCGCCTTGATGCCGAGCGCCACGTTCTCGGCGACGGTCATGCTGGGAACCAGCATGAAGTTCTGGTGGACCATCCCGATGCCCCGGTCGTAGGCGTCGGCGGGCGAGCGAAAGTGGACCGGCTCGCCGTTCACCAGGATGCGCCCCTCGTCGGGCTGGTAGAGCCCGGCGAGGATGTTCATGAGCGTCGATTTGCCGGCGCCGTTCTCGCCCACCAGCGCGAGCACCTCGCCGCGGTGGACCTCGAGCGAGACCCGGTCGCATGCAAGGACCCCCGGGAAGCGCTTGGTGATGGCCTCGAGCCTGAGCTCCTGCAACGGCTCGTTCATGCGCGTTCCAGGGTGCGAGACCACGCGGCCGGCGTGGTTCGCGCCGCCGCCGGGCCCGCCTCACGCGGGCCCGGCTGGTGGCATGGGGTCAGAACTTGACGCTCTTCCAGTCCAGCGGGAGCTTGCCGGCAGCGAGCTTCGCCTTGGCGGCCTCGACGTTCGCGCGGATCTCCTTGCGTGAGGACCGGCCCGACCGACGGCGTTGAACTCGTAGACGAAGCCACCGTTCGCGAAGTTGAGCGGGAGGTTCTCGCCTCCCAGCACGCCCGCGGCTCGGCGCTCCATGAGCGCCTCGATCACCGCGCCGTAGTCGTAGCTCGCTGCTGCGATGACCCTCGACGACTCGGGGATGTGGAGCTGGGCCACGTCCTGCCCGACCCACCAGATCGGCTGTCCTTGGACGCGGCCACGGCGCGCAGCGCGCCGAGCGCCTGCTGGGAGGAACCGGTGAGGACGTCCGCGCCCGCCTTGATCTGGGTCTGGGCGAGCTCTCCGGCCTTGACGAAGTCGCCGAAGCTGCCGGTGTGGGCGACCTTCACCTCGGCCTTCGGGTTCGCGGCCTTCACGCCCGAGCACGAAGCCGCGGTCGTAGCGGGCAGCGTCGCCGCCGTCGACCGGGCCCACCAGCCCGACGATGTTGGACTTGGTGACCATGCCGGCGATGAGGCCGTTCAGGTATCCGGTCTCCTCGCTCTGCGGCATGTAGGTGAAGACGTTCTTCGGGCCGACGTCCGCGCTCGTCCCGAAGGCGAAGGTGGTCTTGGGGAACTCCTCCGCCATCTCCAGGATGAGGTTCTTGTACTGGGCGCCGTGGGCGATGATGATGTCGAAGCCCTTGGCAGGCGTACTGGCGAGCCGCCGAGCCAGCGTCCACCGGCTTCATCTTCTCGCTGTAGCTGTACTCGACGAGCGTCGGGCCGTACTTCTTCTGCACCGCCGTGATGGCGTCGTGCATGGCCTGGCACCAGCCCTTGTCGTCCACCGTCGATTCCACGATGAGGGCGATGCGCACCTTTGACTTCGGTGCCGCTGCGGTGCTGTTGAACGCGATGAGCAACGCCAGGATGGCGAACACCATCTTCCGCATGTGGGGTCTCCTCGTCAGGGGGGAATCGAGCGAGCGAATCTATCGGAATTCGGATTCGCGGACCACCGCGCCGGGAGCGTTGGTCGTGACGCGCGTCGGGCTAGCTAGGGGGCGGCGCCGCCTATCCCCCGGCTCGACGCACCGGGCCAATCGTGGGAGGCAGCGCCCAGGCGCCCTGCCTCCCGGTGCGACCCCTGCATGGAGCGCGCCACGCCGGACTGGGCAACGGGCCTGCGAATCCTGGCCAGTCGGCGTTTGTCCCTCCGGGCGGGCCTCCCGCGCTGCATGCGAATCCGAGCACCGCGCGGCGGTGCGCGTCGCGGACCGGGCCGGCCGTTGCTCCCCCCCCGGTGGCGGGGAGGCCGACCCGCGGGATACCTTGGACCCGTGCCGGTGAGCGCCTTCGACCTTTTCCGTATCGGGATCGGCCCCTCGTCCTCGCACACGGTCGGGCCGATGAAGGCCGCCCGCCGGTTCGCCCTCCGGCTGCGGGAGGAGGGTCGGTTCCATCTCGTGGAGGCCCTGCGCGTCGAGCTCTTCGGGTCGCTCGGGGCCACCGGGCGCGGCCACGGCACGGACCGCGCCGTGCTCCTCGGCCTGCTCGGCGAGAGCCCGGAGGAAGTGGACCTGGAGACGGTCGCGGCGCGCGTGGCACGAATCCGGCAGGCCCGGTGCCTCGCCCTCCTGGGCGAGCGCGAGGTCCGACTCGACCCTGACCGCGACCTGCGCTTCGAGCCCGAGTCCCTCCCTTTCCACCCGAACGCGCTGCGCTTCACGGCGTTCGGAGCGGGCGGAGAGACCCTCTCCGCCAGGGTCTGGTTCTCCGTGGGGGGCGGATTCATCGTCGACGAGGAGGAAGCGCGCTCGAGCAGGTCCGCCCGGCCGGTGGCCGCGGCGCCCTTCGCCTTCGGCAGCTCCGCGGAGCTGCTCGGCCACTGTGCGCGCGCCGGGTGGCCTGTCTCGCGGGTGATGGCGGAGAACGAGCGCACCTGCCGTTCCGACGCGGACGTGCACGCCGGGCTCTTGCGGATCTGGGAGGTGATGCAGGACTCCGTGCGCCGTGGGTGCGCTGCGGAGGGAATCCTCCCCGGGGGCCTCAACCTCCCGCGCCGGGCTCCCGCCATGCACCGCCGGCTCCAGGCGCGCGCGGGCGAGAGCTGGGACGGGCTCGCGGCCCTCGAGTGGGTCACCCTGTGGGCGCTCTCGGTGAACGAGGAGAACGCTTCGGGCGGCCGCGTCGTGACCGCGCCGACGAATGGGGCTGCCGGGATCATTCCGGCCGTCATGCACTACTACCGCGCCTTCGTCCCAGGCGCGTCCGACGCCGACATGCCCCGGTTCCTGCTCGCCGCGGCCGCCATCGGGTCGCTCTACAAGGAGAACGCCTCCATCAGCGGCGCCGAGGTCGGGTGCCAGGGCGAGGTGGGGAGCGCCTGCTCCATGGCGGCGGGTGCGCTCTGCGAGCTGCTTGGGGGCACGCCCGCCCAGGTGGAGAACGCCGCCGAGATCGCGATGGAGCACAACCTCGGCCTCACCTGCGACCCGATCGGTGGGCTGGTCCAGATCCCGTGCATCGAGCGGAACGCCATCGCCGCGGTGAAGGCCATCCACGCGGCGCGCATGGCACTCCAGGGCGACGGGTGGCACTTCGTCTCGCTCGACCAGGTGATCCGGACGATGCGCGAGACCGGTGCGGACATGAAGGAGAAGTACAAGGAGACGGCGCGCGGCGGCCTCGCCACGGCCGCGGCGGCCAGCGGGACGGTCGATCTTCCCGAGTGCTAGGCAGCGGCCGGCGGGGCGCCCGCGACGTCGGTCGCGGGCGCCTTCGCCGCCATCCCTACACGTCCGGCTGGGTCTCGGCCGCCACGACCCCTTCGTCGTCCGGCGTGTCGATGCCGCGGGGCAGGACCAGGTTTAGGAGGATGCCCACGTACGTGGCGAGCGACATCTCCCCGAGTTCCACGGAGCCGAGGTGGATCTTGGCGCCACCGATGCCGATGACCAGGATCACCGACGCAATGATGAGGTTGCGCTTGCTCGCGAAGTCGACCTTGGCGTCCACCAGCATCCTCAGGCCAGCCGCCGCGATGATGCCGAAGAGCAGGATGCAGATCCCGCCCATCACCTGGGTGGGGATGCTGCGGATGATCGCGCCGACCGCCGGGAAGAAGGACATGGCGATCGCGAGCACCGCCGCGCCCCCGATCACCCAGACGCTGAACACCCGGGTGATGGCCATGACGCCGATGTTCTCGCCGTAGGTCGTGTTCGGGGGCCCTCCGATGAGGCCGGCGACGGCAGTGGCCACGCCGTCCCCGCCCAGCGAGCGATGGAGGCCAGGGTCCTTCATGAAGTCCTTGCCGACCACGTTGCCCGTTACGACCAGGTGACCGATGTGCTCGGTGATCACCACCAGAGAGATGGGCGCGAGCGTGAGCATCACCCCCAGGTCGAACTTCGGGAGCACGAAGTGCGGAACGGCGAACGCCCTGGCGGCGGCCACACCGGAGAGGTCCACCTGGCCGGCGACGAGCGCCACCACGTACCCACCGATGATCCCGATGAGGACGGGGATCACGCCCAGGAATCCCCTGAGGAAGACCGCGGCGAGAATGGCGATGACGAGAGCCGCCAGCGCCACCCGGAAGAACTCGGGGTGGTAGGTGCCCGTGCCGCCCTGCATCGCCATGACGTTGACGGCAACGCCGGCGAGGCCGAGCCCGATGACCATGACGACGGGCCCGATGACGATGGGGGGCAAGAGCTTCTGGATCCATTCGCTGCCGAACTTGGCGATGGCGAGCGACACGAGGATGTAGATGACGCCCACCGTCACGCACCCGCCCATGGCGAGCGCGATGCGGTCGTCGGAAGCGATCTGCCCGGGCCGCACCGCGAGGATGGCCGACAGGGCGGCGATGAAGGCGAAGGAGGAGCCGAGGTAGGCGGGGATCTTGCCCTTGGTAACGGCGATGTAGAGCAGCGTGCCGACGCCGCTCGAGAAGAGCGTCACCGAGGTGTCGAGCCCCACGAGGAAGGGCACGAGCACCGTGGCCCCGAACATCGCGAACAGGTGCTGCAGCGACAGAGGAACGGACTGGAGGAGCGGGACCCGCTCATCCACGCCGATGGTTCGTGCGCGCATGGGTTCTCCCGATCAGGCTGCGACGATGTCCAGGAACAGGCGTCGTGCCGGCGGCCCGTCGCGGGCCGCCGGCGCGGCGCGAACTCAAGCCTCGACTAGTGAATGGTCCACTGCACCATGAGCTGCGGTGACGAGACCACCTTCTGGGTGGGGGCGTTCGGGTAGACGTTCTGGTACGAGTGGATGTACCACTCGCAACCCACGTACAGGCGGTCGTGCCTGCCACCGACGAGGCCGAGAACGTCGAGCAGCAACTCCGGCTGGGCCATGATGTCGAGGTGGCCGTTCGGGTTCTCGAAGATGTCGACGAAGCCGGTGAAGAGCCATGGCACCGGGCCGGTGCTGAACGGGATCGTCCAGAACGGGCTGAACTGCCAGGTGTTCTGGTACTGCGTGAAGCCACCGGTGACGGCGCTGTAGCGCCAGTAGAAGTTGAACCCGACGTTCATGTACCCGGGCATCTCGAAGTCCATGCCGACGCCGGCGAGGTACGCCTGGAAGCCGTTCGACTGGTTGACCTCGAACGCGAGGCCGTAGTTCCGGATGAAGCCGAGCAGCGGGGCCTTCTCGCCGATGATCCGGTTGATGAACACGCGCGGGTGCCACTCGGCGTAGAGCATGGCGTTCTGGCCGCTGTTGTTGTTCAGGTCCGTCGCGCTGTAGAAGTCGGCGAAGAAGAAGCTGTCGCCGTACTTCCACTCGGTGAAGTTGTTGAAGGTGAGCGTCATCATCGCCTGGCTCGGTGGGTTGTACCCGAGCAGGTTGTCGTTGAAGTGCCAGCCATAGAGCCACTGCATGTTCGTCGTCGTGAACCCGATGAACTCCTTCTCCACGTCCGTCTGCGCGGCTGCCTTGGCTGGCGAGAAGGCAAGCGCAACGGCGAGGATGGCTGCTGCCAGTAGATTGACTCGCTGTGTGGTCACTGGGATCCCTCCGGGGTGAGAATCGAAGGGACACCTTCTACAGCGCAGGAATGACATCGACAAGCGCCACGTGGCAATTCTGCGTCGAACGCGCGCACAACGACCAATTGCACGTGGATCGCGCAACTGAGTGCACATTGATCGCGCACAATCGCGCCGGGGCCCTCCCCCGTCCGAGCGATCGACTCTCGTCCGAGCTCCGCGTCCGGCTCGGATCGATCAGGGACGACGAAGCCACGCCTCGCGATGAAGCGCGGCAGCCTCCTCCTCGAGGAGCGGGCCCACCACCTCCACCCTTCGCTGGCCGCCTTCGAGCACGACGCGGCAGGGCACGTCGAGGGTCGGGTTCTCGGGGTGATCCCCGGTGATCTCCCTCAGCCGGCGCTCGCTCAGCGCGTAGACCACTCGCCCGATGCCGGCCCAGTAGGTCGCGCCGGCACACATCGCGCAGGGCTCGGCGGAGGAGAACAGGGTGCAGGATGCCAGGAAATCGGGACGGTACGAGGTCGACGCGCGCGTCGCGAGCAAGCGCTCTGCGTGGGCGGTCATGTCGCGGCCGGGAAGGTATCCATTCTCCGACTCGATGAGCACCTCGCCGCTGGGCCCGACGAGGATCGCGCCGAACGGGTGGTTCCCCCGCGCCATGGCGCGTCGCGCGACGTCGAAGGACCGTCGCAGATTGGCCTCGTCGTCCGCGTTCACGATGGATGCCTCCCTGGTCGTCGGCCGCAACCGCCGGGGCCGGTTGGCCCTCTTTCCGGAACGAACGCTGCCCGCCTGTCGCTGCGCCCATGTAGTATGCCGACCTTCGGCATCGGCGGCGAGGCCCCAAGACCCGTGATTCCTCCCAGGCTGCAGCTGGAGCACATCACCAAGCGCTACGGGACCCTCGTCGCGAACGACGACGTCTCGCTCACCGTCCAGCCGGGCGAGATCCACTCCGTCCTCGGGGAGAACGGGGCAGGGAAGTCGACGCTCATGAAGATCATCTACGGCGCGGTCCGGCCGGACGCGGGCGTCATCCGCTGGAACGGGGAGGCGGTCCACGTCCGATCGCCGCACGAGGCCCGCGCGCTGGGCATCGCCATGGTCTTCCAGCACTTCTCGCTCTTCGACACGCTCACGGTCGCCGAGAACGTCTGGCTGGGCCTGTCCCGGGAGCACTCGCTCCATGAAGTCACCGAGGGCATGCAGCGCAAGGCCGAGGAGTACGGGCTGGAGCTCGATCCCAAGCGGCCCGTGCACACCCTTTCGGTAGGCGAACGACAGCGCGTCGAGATCGTCCGCGCCCTCCTCGCCGACCCCAAGCTCCTCATCCTGGACGAGCCCACCTCGGTGCTCACGCCTCAGGCGGTGGACAAGCTCTTCGTCACGCTGCGCCAGCTCGCTGTCCACCGGCTGCTCCATCCTCTACATCAGCCACAAGCTCGACGAGATCCGCAGCCTCTGTCACCAGTGCACGGCGCTGCGCGCCGGGAAGGTTACCGGCACCTGCGACCCTATGCAGGAGACCACCGCCAGCCTGTCCCGGCTCATGATCGGCTCGGCCCCGCCAAAGCTCTCCCCGCGAGAGTCGCGCCCGGGGGCACTGGCGCTGCAGGTCTCCCACTTGAACCTCCCTCGGCTCGACCGCTTCGGCGCGTCGCTGGAGGACATCTCTCTCGACCTGCGCGAGGGCGAGATCGTCGGGATCGCCGGCGTGTCCGGCAACGGCCAGCAGGAGCTCCTCGCTGCTCTGTCGGGGGAAGACCCGCGGGCGGACGCCGCGGCCATCCGCCTCTTCGGCTCGGGGATCGGGCGCATGACGGCCGGGCAGAGACGCCGGCACGGGCTCCACTTCGTCCCCGAGGAGCGGCTCGGCCGCGGCGCGGTACCGACCCTCACCCTGGCGCTCAATTTGCTGCTCACGAGGCGGGAGTCGCTGCGAGCCCTCGGCTGGATCGACCGCCGCGCCCTGCGAAGGCAGGCGGTGGGCATCATCGACCGCTTCAGCGTGAAGACCTCCGGCCCGGCCGCCGTCGCCAAGAGCCTGTCCGGTGGGAATCTCCAGAAGTACATCGTCGGGCGCGAAATCGACGCGGTGCCCCGGGTTCTCATCGTCGCCCAGCCAACCTGGGGCGTCGACGTCGGGGCAGCGGCGCAGATCCGCGCCGAGCTCGTCGCCCTTCGCGACACCGGCTGCGCCGTCCTGGTGGTCTCGGAGGAGCTCGAGGAGCTCTTCGAGGTCACCGACCGGCTCTACGTGATCTCCAAGGGCCGCCTGTCGCCATCGATCCCCACCCACGTCGCCACGCGCGAGCAGATCGGCGAGTGGATGAGCGGGCTCTGGCCGGCCGAGCCGGCCGCGGCGCTCGGGGGGGCACGGTGATCGAGCTCGAGGCGCGGACCACGCCGTCGCTCTGGATGAGCGTGCTCTCCCCGCTCATCGCCCTCGTTGTCACCGTGGCTGTGGCCGGCCTCCTCTTCGCGGCGCTCGGCAAGGACCCGGTCCGCAGCCTCTCGGTCTTCCTCGTGGAGCCATTCCACGGGCCGCGCGCGCTCACCGAGCTCGGCCTGAAGGCGACCCCCCTCATTCTCATCTCGCTGGGGCTCGCGCTCTGCTACCGCTCCAACGTCTGGAACATCGGCGCCGAGGGTCAGTACCTGCTCGGCGCCATCGCCGGCGGCTGGCTCGCCCTCTGGGTCACGAACGCCGAGGTCGCGATCCCGCGGTGGGCGTTCTTCCCGATGGCCGTCGCGGCCGGAGCCATCGGGGGAGGCCTGTGGGCGGCCATCGTCGCCTTCCTGCGCGACCGGTTCCATGCGAACGAGATCCTCGTCAGCCTGATGCTCGTGTACGTCGCCAACCTGCTGCTGAGCTACCTCGTGTTCGGCCCCTGGAAGGACCCCAACGGCTTCAACTTCCCCCAGACGGTGAACTTCTCGCCGGCCACGGAGATGCCGCGGCTCCTCCGGGGCATGCGGCTTCACGCCGGCTTCCTGCTGGCGATGCTGACCGCGGTTGCCATGTGGGCGTTCATGTTCCGCATGCACCGCGGCATCCAGCTCCAGGTCGGCGGACCGGCCCCGGCCGCGGCGCGCTACGCCGGCTTCTCCTCCCGGTCGGCGCTGTGGACGACTCTGCTCGTCTCCGGTGCGCTCGCCGGCATCGCCGGCGCCTTCGAGGTGACCGGGCCCATGGGGCAGCTCACGCCGTACGTGGCCTCCGGGTACGGGTTCACCGCCATCATCGTCGCCTTCGTCGGGCGATTGCACCCGCTGGGCTGCGTGCTCGCCAGCGTGCTCCTCTCCATGTTCCTCATCGGGGGCGAGCTCGCCCAGTCGCGTGTCGGGCTGCCCTCCGCGCTCTCCGGGGTCTTCCAGGGAGTGCTGCTCTTCTCTCTGCTCGCCTGCGACACCCTCATCCTCTTTCGGCCGCGGTGGAGGAGGTCCACGTGAACGAGCTCGCCTCGCTCGTCGCGGCCACGCTGAGCGCCGGGACGCCCCTCGCCATCGCCGGACTCGGCCTGCTCATCAACGAGCGCGCCGGCATCCTCAACCTGGGCGCCGAAGGCATGATGCTCATCGCCGCGTTCGCCGGGTTCGCCGTCGCGTTCCACAGCGGGAGCGACTGGGTCGGGTTCGCCGCCGGGGCGGGAGCGGGGGCGCTCGTGGCGGCCTGCTTCGGCTGGCTCGTCATCTGGCTCAACACGAACCAGTACGCGACCGGCCTGGCCGTGAGCCTCTTCGGAGGCGGGCTTCTCGGCGTTCGTGGGCGTGAACTACGTGGGGAAGAAGCTCACCGAGCGGTCCGACTACTCCATCCCGGTGCTCCGCGACCTGCCCTTTCTCGGCCCCGCGTTCTTCCGTCAGCACCCGCTCGTCTACCTCACCATCGCCGGCGCGCTCGCGATCGCCTGGTTCCTGTACCGGACGCGCGCGGGCCTGGTCCTGCGCGCCATCGGCGAGGCCCCGGAATCGGCCCACGCGCTCGGCTACCCGGTGCGCCGGATCCGGCTCCTGGCGGTGGTCGCCGGCGGAGCCCTTTGCGGCCTCGCGGGGGCGTACTTCTCGGTGGTGTACGCGCCCGCTTTGGGTCGAGGGCATGATAGCGGGTCGCGGCTGGATCGCGCTCGCGCTCACCGTCTTCGCCACCTGGCGGCCCGCCCGGGTGCTGCTCGGCGCCTATCTCTTCGGAGGCGTGACGATGCTGCAGCTTCACCTCCAGGGGATGGGCGTCGACATCGCCAACCAGCTCATGAGCATGCTGCCGTACCTCTCGACCATCGTGGTCCTGGTGCTCATCTCCCGAAATCCGGCCTGGATTCGCCTCAACATGCCCGCCTCCCTCGGCAAACCCTTTTTTCCGAGCTTGTGAGCGAGCCCGCGCTGCATAATCCGGCCCTTCCCGCCACCCACCCCAACCGATGAGGAGAACCGTGTTCATGACAAGTCGTTCGATGGTTAAGCACCTGGCGCTCGTCGCTCTCGTAGGTGTGGCGAGCCTCGTGGCGTGTGCGAAGCAGGAAGAACCCAAGAAGCCAGAAGCGCCCGCGGCCGCTGCGCCGGCGCCGAAGCCCGAACCGCTCAAGGTTGCCTTCGTCTACGTCGGGCCCGTCGGCGACGCCGGCTGGACTTTCGCGCACGACCTCGGCCGCAAGTACGTCGAGTCGAAGTTCGGAGACCGGATCAAGACGACGTTCGTCGAGAAGGTTCCCGAGGGCCCCGATGCCGAGCGCGTCATCCGCGACCTCGTGGCTCAGGGCAACAAGGTCATCTTCGCCACCTCCTTCGGCTTCGGCGACGCCATGGAGAAGGTCGCGAAGGACCACCCCGACGTCTACTTCGAGCACGCCACCGGGTACAAGACGGGCCCGAATCTTCGGGTCTACGAGGGGCGCTTCTACGAGGACGCCTACCTGGCCGGCATCATCGCCGGCGAGATGACGAAGACCAACGTCATCGGGTTCGTGGGCTCCTTCCCGATCCCCGAGGTGCTGCGCAACATCAACGCCTTCACGCTCGGCGCTCAGAGCGTGAACCCCAAGGTGAAGACCAAGGTGGTCTGGGTGAGCAGCTGGTTCGATCCGCCCAAGGAGACCGAGGCCGCCCAGTCGCTCATCAACCAGCACGCCGACGTCCTGCTACAGAACACCGATTCCACCGCCGTGCTGCAGGCGGCCGAGAAGAACGGGAAGTACGCCTTCGGCTGGGACAGCGACATGAGCGCCTTCGCCCCCAAGGCCCACCTGGGCTCGGCCCGGCTGAACTGGGGCCTCTACTACGAGAAGGCCATCAACGACGTGCTCAACAAGACCTGGAAGACCGAGACTACCAAGTGGGGCGTCAAGGAAGGGCTGCCGGAGTTCGTGAGCATCGCTGCCTTCATCCCCGACTCGACCAAGAAGAAGGTGGAGGACGCCCGCGAGGGCCTGAAGACCGGCACCGTCGCGGTGTTCAAGGGCCCGCTCGTCGACAATACAGGCAAGGAAGTGCTCGCCAAGGGCGTGGTGGCCGACGACAAATGGAACGGGGCTATCAACTTCTACGTGAAGGGCGTCGACGGCAAGGTCCCGTCGGGCAAGTAGGCCGCCGCATTCGACGCAGTCCGGGACGGGGGGCCGCCAGCGGCCCCCCGTTTCTCTCTACTGCACGAGCTCGCGGGCGAGCCGGTTGTGGCACTCAACGAGCGGCGCGAGCTCGAGAGACGTGAGCTGTCCCCTGGCGACGCGAACCCTCCCGTCCACCACCGTATAGGCGGCCTGGGGCGAGGCGCACAGCAGCAGCGCGCCTACCGGGTCGTGCACGGCCCCGCCGGCGAAGGCGAGCGTCCCGAGATCGAAGAGGGCCAGGTCGGCGCACATCCCGGCGGCGAGCTGCCCGATGTCGGAGCGTCCGAGCACCCGCGCCCCGCCGCGAGTGGCCACCTCGAGGGCGTCGCGCGCCGTCATGGCGGCTGGCCCGGAGTCGCAACCGAACGGCTCCAGCGCCGCGCCCGCGCGCTGCAGCAGCATCGCCAGCCGCGCCTCGGCCACGATCTGCGCCCCGTCATTGCTGGCGCTCCCGTCCACGCCGATCCCGACGGGCACACCCGCGCCCCTCATCGCCCGAACCGGGGCGATGCCGCTTGCAAGCCGCATGTTGCTCGCCGGACAGTGGGCGACACCGGTTCCCGTGGCCGCGAAGCGCGCGATCCCTGGCGCGTCGAGCTTCACGCAGTGGGCGTGCCAGACGTCGTCCCCGAGCCAGCCGAGATCCTCGGCATAGCCCGCCGGGGTCCGGCCGAACCTCTCGCGGGAGTAGGCGACGTCGTGGTCGTTTTCCGCGAGGTGCGTGTGAAGGCGGACGCCGTAGGCGCGGGCGAGGCGGGCCGACTCGACCATCAGGTCCCGGCTCACCGAGAACGGCGAGCACGGCGCCACGGCGACCTGGAGCATCGAGCCGTGGGATGGGTCGTGGTAGCACTCGACGAGCCGCCTCGTGTCGGCGAGGATGTCTTCCTCCCGCTCGACCAGGGCGTCCGGCGGCAACCCGCCGTCGCTCTCCCCCACGCTCATCGACCCACGCGTGGCCGTGAAGCGCATTCCAGCCGCCTGGGCGGCCTCTATGCTGTCGTCGAGGCGCACTCCGTTGGGAAACAGGTAGAGGTGGTCGCTGGTGGTGGTGCAGCCTGACAACAGCAGCTCCGCCATCGCCACGCGGGTGGACACGCCGACCATCTCCGGGGTGAGCCGCGCCCATATCGGGTAGAGGCCTCGCAGCCAGGAAAAGAGCTCGGCATCCTGCGCCGCGCGGACGGCCCGAGTAAGCGACTGGTACATGTGGTGGTGGGTGTTGATGAGCCCGGGGATCACCAGGTGGCCACGGGCGTCGATGACCTCGTCGGCGCTTCGCGGCAGGTCGGCGGCAGGGCCCACCGCCTCGATGCGGTTGCCCCGCACGAGGACCGAGCCGTCGCAAATCTCGCGGCGCTGGTCGTCGAAGGTGGCGACCAGGGAGGCGTCGCGGAGGAGGAGCGTGGCTCCGCCCGTCTCGCGCTTGTCCACTTGCTTCTCCGTGAAATGGGCCACCGTCCATACTACCATCCCCTGTCGCTGCACCGCGCCGTCCGCCCCCGTCCGGAGTGTTCCGATGCACCTCGACATCCCCCGGGAGCGCCTCGCCGAGTTCCTTCGCGGCGCGCCGAAGGCCGAGTTGCACGTCCACGTGGAGGGGACGCTGGAGCCCGAAATGGCGCTGGCGCTCGCTCGGCGAAGTGGGGTCGCGCTCGGCGGGAACCACGTCGAGGCTCTGCGCGACCCTCGCCCCTTCACCGACCTTCAATCCTTCCTCGACCGCTACTATGCGGCCGCGAGCGTGCTCGTGAGCGAGGACGACTTCCACGACCTCGCCCGAGCCTACCTCGCGCGGGCGGCCACCGAGGGCGTGGTCCGGGCCGAGATCTTCTTCGACCCGCAGACGCACACGGCGCGGGGCGTGCCGATCGCCACGGTGGTGCGCGGCCTCTCTCGCGCCTGCCGCGAGGCTCGCGAGGCGGGCGTGAGCGCCGACCTGATCCTCTGCTTTCTCCGCCACCTCGGCGAGGCCGCGGCGTTCGAGACGCTGGAGGAAGCGCTTCCCCACCGCGACCTGTTCATCGGCGTGGGGCTCGACTCGAGCGAGCGCCGGTACCCGCCCGAGGAGTTCGCCCGGGTCTTCGCCCGCTGCCGCGAGCTCGGTCTCCACGCGGTCGCCCACGCCGGAGAGGAAGGCCCCCCCGCGTACGTGGCGGGAGCCCTCGACGCCCTCAAGGCGGAGCGCATCGACCACGGCGTTCGCTGCCTCGAGGACCCCGCGCTGGTGGCTCGGCTCGCGAGCGAGCGCGTCCCGCTGACCGTCTGCCCCCTCTCCAACGTGCGCCTGCGGGTCTACGAACGCATGGCCGATCACGGACTCGGGCGCATGCTTCAGGCCGGGCTGGCCGTGAGTGTCCACTCGGACGACCCCGCTTACTTCGGCGGCTACTTGAACCAGAACCTGATCGAGGCCGTCGACGCCCTCGCCCTCGACGGCGAGGCGGCCTACCGCCTCGCGCGCAACAGCCTGGAGGCCGCCTTCGTGAGCCCGACCGAGAAGAGGCGCCTCCTCGACCGGCTGGATGAATTTGCGGCTGCCTTTGAGCGCCGATGAGGAGAGGAGCGGGCCGATGAACGACCTCGACTTCATGCGGCGGGCCATCGCCCTCTCGCGGCAGGGGCTGGAGGCGGGGCGCGGCGGGCCTTTCGGCGCCGTCGTGGTCGCGGGCGGCCGCATCGTCGGCGAGGGCTTCAACCAGGTGACCTCGACGAACGACCCGACAGCGCACGCCGAGGTTGTGGCCATCCGCGCCGCGTGCGCCGCCCTCGGGCGCTTCGATCTCTCCGGGTGCGAGATCTACGCGAGTTGCGAGCCCTGCCCCATGTGCCTCTCCGCCATCTACTGGGCGCGCATCGGCCGCATCTGCTACGGGAACGGGCGCGACGACGCCGCTCGCATCGGCTTCGACGACGCCCACATCTACGCGGAGGTGGCGCGGCCCATCGAGGCGCGGAGCCTCCCCATGGTCCAGGTGCTGCCTGGAGAGGCCCGCGTGCCCTTCGACGACTGGGCGCGAAAGCCGGACAAGGTTCGCTACTGATCGGTCGGGTACGGCGAGCTTCACTCCGAGGGCCCGGCGTGCCCGACGTGCAACTACGGACCGGGCGGGCCGCGCTCTTCCCTGCGCCTCAACTGCAGGAGCTGCGCGGCCACCGCGATGGCGATCTCGGCAGGGTGCTTTCCGCCCGCGCCGGCGATACCGATCGGGCAAACGATCCGGGCCAGGTCCGCAGGGGAGAATCCACGCTCGGCGAGCCTCGCCTCGAACCGCGCTCGCTTCGTGCCCGAGCCGATGAGACCCAGGTACGGGATGTCGCGGCGGCGCAGCGCGGCCTCGACGACCTGGAGGTCGACCTGGTGGCTGTGGGTCATCACCAGGACTTCGCACCCGGCCGGCAGGTCCGGAACCTCATCCTCCGGGGCGTCGGTCGCGAGCGCGCGCACGTTGCCCGGAACCTCGGCGGGGAACTCGGCCTCGCGCGAGTCGATCCAGTCGACCTGGCATGGCAGGTCGGCGAGCAGCTTCACGAGCGCGCGCCCGACGTGGCCGGCGCCGAAGATGGCCACGCGCCATCGCGGCGGCAAGATTGCCTCGAAGAGCAAGGTTACCGCGCCGCCGCAACACTGGCCGAGGCTGGGACCCAGCGCGAAGTCGCGGGAAAGAGGGGCCGGCGGATCGCCGGACGCCGCCGACGCGAGCATGTCCCGGGCGGTCTTGAGCGCCTCGAGCTCCAGGTGTCCACCGCCGATGGTACCGCGCGAGCCATCCGCCGAGACCACCATCTTGGCGCCGGCCTCGCGGGGCGTGGACCCAGCAGCGCGAAGCACGGTGACGAGCACGGCGGGTCGCCCGGACGCCGAGAGCTCCGCGAGGGCATCGAGCCAGCCCTTCAACCGGCCCCTCCCGGCGCGACCGCAAGCGCCAGCCGCTCCCGCAGGTCCTCGACCGCGAGGAGCACCCGCTCCGGAGTGGCCGGGGCGTCCAGGCGCGGGCTCAGCCGCTGGCCGCCGGTTGCCGCCACGGCGTCCTTCAAGGCGTGGAACACGGAGATGGCGAGCATGAGCGGCGGCTCGCCCACCGCCTTGGACCGCCGGACGGTCGGCACGCGGTTCCGGCCCGCGAGGCGCAGCGTGACGCGGAAGTCCTCCGGCACGTCGCTGCACGCCGGAATCTTGTAGGTCGAGGGCGCGTGGGTGGCGAGTCGCCCGGCACCGTCCCACCAGAGTTCCTCGGTGGTGAGCCATCCCATGCCCTGCACGAAGCCCCCTTCGACCTGGCCCCGATCAACGGCCGGGTTGATGGAGCTGCCGCAGTCGTGGAGGATGTCGACCCTGCGTACCCGGTACTCGCCGGTGAGCGTATCGATCTCCACCTCGGACACGGCGGCGCCCCAGGAGAAGTAGTAGAAGGGGCGCCCGCGAAACTTCGCTCGATCCCAGTGGACGAGAGGAGTTCGGTAGAAGCCCGTCGACGAAAGTGAGACGCGGCGGCGGTGCGCCATCGCCGCGAGCTCCCCGAACTCGACGGCGCGGTCCCCGATTCGTACGAGGCCGCCCTCGAACACCGCGCTCGAGGCTCTCCCGCCCAGGTGCGCCGCTGCCACGCGCGCCATGCGCCGCCTGATGGCGCGCGCGGCGGCCTCCGCCGCCTTGCCGTTCAGGTCGCTTCCGGCCGAGGCTGCGGTGGGCGACGTGTTGGGCACCTTCTCGGTGGTGGTGGGCATGATACGGACTCGGTCGACGTCGATGCCGAGCTCGTCGGCGACCACCTGCGCCACCTTGACGTACAGCCCCTGGCCCATCTCGATACCGCCGTGAGACAGCTGCACGCTGCCGTCGGCGTACACGTGGACGAGCGCGCCCGCCTGGTTCATCTGGGTCGCCGTGAACGAGATGCCGAACTTCACCGGCGTGAGTGCCAGGCCGCGCTTGGTCCACGGGCTCCTCGCGTTGAACGCCACCACGGCCCGCCGCCGGGCGGCATAACCGGCGCTCTCCTCCAGCTCCTGGATGAGCCCGGGCAGCACGTTGCCCTCGACCTTCATGCCGTAGGGCGTGGTGTTGCGGGTCCTCGTTCCGTAGAAGTTGCGCTTGCGCACCTCCAGTGGATCCTCGCCGAGCGCCCGCGCCACCTCGTCGATCACCCACTCGATGGCCATCATCCCCTGCGGCCCTCCGAACCCGCGGAAGGCGGTGTTGGAGACCGTGTTCGTCCGGCACCGATGAGAGGTGATGGCCACGTGGGGCAGCCAGTAGCAGTTGTCGGCGTGCATCATGGCGCGGTCGTTCACGGCGCCGGAGAGGTCGGGCGACATCCCGCACCGCGAGGCGAGCACCAGGTCGAGCCCTCCGATGCGGCCCCGGTCGTCGTAGCCAACGTCGAAGTCGACGACGAAGTCATGCCGCTTGCCCGTGAGCACCATGTCGTCGTCGCGGTCGAGCCGGAGCTTCACGGGCCGCCCGCTCCGCCAGGCGAGCAGCGCTGCGATGCAGGCGATGAGCGCCGCCTGCGTCTCCTTTCCCCCGAAGGCTCCGCCGACGCGGCGCACCTCGACGGTCACGGTGCTGTCCGGACGCCCGAGGATCTTGGCGACGAGGTGCTGGACCTCCGTGGGGTGCTGGGTCGAGCTGTAGACGAGGAGGTCACCTCCCTCGCGCGGGACCGCCATGGCGATCTGCCCCTCGAGGTAGAAGTGGTCTTGACCGCCGATGTGAAGGCGCCCCGCGAGGCGGTGCGGTGCGCGGGCGAGGGCCGCTTCAGGCTTCCCGCGGCGCAAGACCTCGGTGGGCAGCACGAACGCACCGTGCGTCACGGCCTCCTCGGCCGTGAGGATCGCCGGCAGGTCCTCGTACTCGATCTCGGCCCGGTGCGCGGCCTTTCGCGCCCGTTCCGCCGTGTCGGCGGCGACCGCGAACAGGGATTGGCCGCAGTACTCCACCACCTCCTCGGCAAAGATGGGATCCCCGGGCTGGACCGGGCCGATGTCGTTGCCCGCCGGGAGGTCGCGGGCGGTCATGACCGCCTCAACCCCCGGGGACCGCGCCACGGCGGCGACGTCGATCCGGCGGATACGGGCGTGGGCACGCTCGCTCAGGAATACGTAGGCGTGTAGCAGGCCCCGCGGCTCGGGGATGTCGTCGACGTACACCGCCTCGCCGCGAACGTGACGCTCGGCGCTGTCGTGGGGGAGGCCGGCGTGGACTGCGCCCCTGGCCTTGCGCAGGACTCGCTTGGGGAGCTTCATGCGCGCTCGGCGACGGCGTCGCCCTCCCGGCGTTTCGCGGCGGCGGTCTCGATCTGGAACTTGCGGAGCAGGTTACGGGCGACGAGCCTCCGGTAGACGTCGCTCGCCCGCATGTCCGACAGCGGCGTGAACTCGCCGTCGAGGAGGGGGAGCACCGACGCGACCGTCTCCTCGGTCCACGCCTTTCCGGAGAGCGCCGCCTCGCAAACGCGGGCGCGCTTCGGGACCGCGGCCATCCCGCCGTAACAGAGACGTGCCTCCTGCACCCGGCCTCCCTGCAGCCGAACGGCAAAGGCTCCGCAGACGGCCGAGATGTCCTGGTCGAATCGTTTTGACACCTTGTAGGTCCCGAATCGCGTGCCTGCGCTCGGCAGCGGGACGCGGACTCGCTCGATGAACTCACCGGGGCGCAGCGCCGTCTTGCGGTAGCCGAGGAAGAAGTCGTCGAGGGCGAGCTCGCGGCGGACCGAGCCGCGCCTCAGCACCGCCGAGGCCCCGAGGGCGACCAAGGCGGGAAGCGTGTCCCCGATCGGGGACGCATTGGCGACGTTTCCGACGAGCGTGCCAACGTTGCGGATCTGCTGCGACCCGATGCGGCGAATCAGGGCGGCCAGGGCGGGAAGCGGGCCCGACACGGCGCCGAGCACGGCGGTGTAGGTCGCGGCCGCCCCGACATCGATGTGCGTCTCGGAAGCGGTGACGTCAGCGAGCTCCTCGACCGCTCCGAGGTACACGAGCGTCCCGAGTTCCTGGTGCTGCTTCGTGACCCAGAGCCCCACGTCGGTGCCGCCGGCGAGCACGTGAGCCTCGGGGTGGCGCTCGAGGATCTCCGCCAGCTCCTCCACGGTGCGGGGCGCGAGGAGCCGGCGACCGTCGTGCTCGATCTCCAGTGTGTCGCGCCGGGCGATGGAGCCGAGCTGGGCTTCGAGCTCGGCCTGGTGCGCGGCGAGGCGCCGCCCGGCGCCGTCGGCGTAGGCCTTTCCAGCCGCCGCCACTATGGGCCGGTACCCGGTGCAGCGGCACAGGTTCCCAGCGAGCACCTCGTCGATCCGCGCCCGCGATGGCGCCGGCTCGCTCTCGTAGAGCGCCACGAGCGACATCACGAATCCGGGGGTGCAGAATCCACACTGGGACGCATGGCATTCCACCATGGCCGCCTGGACGGGGTGGAGCGCGTCGCCCGGAGCACACAGGCTCTCGACCGTGAGGAGCGCCTTCCCGTCGAGCGCATGGACGAAGAGGATGCAGGCATTCACCGCCCGATAGCGCAGCTCGCCGCGATGGAGCTCCGCCAGCACGACGGTGCAGGCGCCGCAGTCCCCCTCGCGGCAGCCTTCCTTCGTCCCGCACCGGCGCTCGGCTCCACGCAGCCAGTCGAGCACGGTCAGCGTCGGGTCGACTCCCTCGAGCTCCCTTACCCTCCCGTCGAGAATGAAGCGAACGCCCTGCAGCATCACCCGGCTCCGCCGTGCATCGCGATGTGCGAGAAAAGCCCCTGCGCGCTTGCGAGACCTCGCGCCTGGCTCGGCTCGCCGGGGACCGCGTCCCCGATGGTCCGTCAGTCTACCTTTGCGACCCATTCGAGGCGAATGGCAACCCTTCATCCAATGCGGCCAGCTCCGGCGGCGAGGGCGGCGCTGACGAAGTTCGCCGCATCGGGGGCATTCACGGCTTCGCGCAGGCGCTCCATGATGCGGAGGAATCCAAGGTCGACCGGGCGATCGGCCTGTCCCCGTGCGGTGCTCGCCGGGTCGGCCCCGTCGAGCCGGAGGTCGAAGCCCTCGCCTCGGTAGCGAAGGAGCTCCCCCCCGCTGTCTACCGTGTAGGCGCGCCCCTCGAAGCGCCCATGCATCCGAATGCCCTCTGCCGTCCGCTCGAGCGCAAAACCGTCCCGGGCCGGAGCCGCGGCCCAGGCCGCCACGCTGCCGAAGAAGCGAGGCTTCACCTTGTAGGGGCCTCCGTCCTCGGGACACATCACGTCGCAGTGACCGCACTCGTTGCACGCGTCGGCGAAGTTGGCGATCTGGTGGGCCTTCTCGACCGGGAGGACTCCCGCCGCCTCCAGCGTGAACCCAGCGGGGCCCGGAACGAGGCGCTCCAGGATCACGTGGCCCCTCGGCATCGCGAGCGCGAAGTTGGCGTCGTTCGGGCACACGGGAATGCACTTGTCACAGGTGAGGCAGTCGAACAGCGAGAGCGACGAACCGACCTTCTTGGGCGGCGTGGCGTTCCGCGCAGCCGCGTAGCGCGGGTCCTCCAGGACTCGCTTGACGTAGGTCTCGGTATTGAGAAGCCGGGCGGCGGAGACCCAGGCGTCGAAGGCGCTCCCCGCGGCCGCCCGCAGGTCTCCCGTGCGCTCGAGGGCCGCGCGGCAGGAGGCCCTCGTCTCCGCCGGCAACCCGAGCCCCCCGAGCGCCTCGTCGCCGCGGCCGTAGGCGCGGATGGCGAAGGCGTCCAAGTCGGTCGCCCCCGCCGCGTCCATGCGGCGGACGAGGTCGGCGAAGTAGTGCCGGGCCCGGCCGTAGCCGCCCGCCTTGAGGAGGTCGGTGCATACGCTCACGGGCCTAAGCCCCAGGGCCGCGGCGTCGGCGAAGTTCCCGGCCTCGATCCCGGCGGAGAACGAGATCGGGTAGCGATCGCCGAACGTGCGCCGGAACCGGCGCACGAGCGCCATCGCCAGCACGTGGAGCGGTGGCCCGGAGAGATACATCTCCTTCTCCGTGGCCGGGAAGAAGCTCTTGTGGTTCCGCACGATGAGCGTGTTCGTGAACTTGACTCCGAAGCCTCGGCCCTTCGCCTCCGCCATCGCCCCCAGACGGTTGACGAAGCCAACCACCTGGTCCCAGGTCGCGTCCTTTGCAAAGGCTGCGTCCGGAACCGCGAGGTCCGCGTAGCCGAGGCGACCGTGGAGGATGGAGCCGAGCTCGTCGCGGCCAAGGAGCGTCGGGTTGAGCTTCACCACCACGTGGAGGCCGAGCTCGCGAAGGAGGAACTCGGCGATGCCCTCGATCTCCTCCGGGGGGCAGCCGTGGAAGGTGGAGAGCGTCAGGGTGTCGGAGATGCGCGTCCGGAAGGGCAGGTCGCGCAGGTGCTTCCACTCCGCCGGGATCTGGGCACGCAGCCGCTCGACGACCAGCGAGGCGTCGAGCAGGCCGGCGATGAAAGCCTGCACGCGCCCGGATCGGATGCCGGCGAGGTCGTAGCCAACGCTCATGTCGAAGACCGTGTCGCCGAAGCCCGGAGCGAGCCCCGGCAGGAGGCCGGACGCCATCAGCATCTCGATTAGCATCGAGGCCTTGACGTATTCGTCGAGCGACTGCTCGAGCGCCAGCTCCTGCGACCATTCGACGTTGAAGCCCACCGTCTGCATGTCGATGCAGGGACGCGGGATCACGAGGTCGTCCTTCACCTGGACGGTCTTCAACTCCATGACCCGGCAGCCCGCGAGCCAGGAGAGGACGATGTTCTGCGCCAGCTGCGTGTGGGGGCCCGCCGCCGGCCCGAGCGGGCTCGAGGCGCGTTGCCCGTGGATGGGGACGGACAGGTCCCGCGCCGGATCGCCCAGGAAGAAGTGGCGAGCGGGCAGGTCAAAGGCCGCCTGCTTGCGTAGCTCGCGCAGCAGCCGGGTGGCGAGCACGCCGAGCGGGACGGGGACGAGTTCCATGCCTACCTCGGCCCGCCGGCGCTTTGGGAAGGCGGCCGCGCGGCGAGAACCCTGGCGCATCGCCGGAGGGCGGCCGTGACCCGGACCCTCATGGCGCGCGAAGACATGTCCATGTTTCTCCCCGATTTCGGCGCGGGCGTCGAGATGGAACCCGGCGAGCGACTTTCATATCCGCCAGCAGCTCTCCTGCCATGCAAGTCCTCCGGGAGGCTCGTGTTCGGGCACTGGGCCTCGGCCGCCGCCTTCCCCGCCGACGAGGCCGGTCGGTGGAGAACGGCGCCAGGCTCGGTTGATCCGCGCCCCGGGGATGACATACTTCCAGGCAGCCATCCTGGCGACACTCCATGAAGACAATCACCTTCGAGCTGAACGGCCAACAGAAGCAGGCTGCGGTCCACCCGGGGCAGTCCCTGCTCGAGCTGCTCCGGGAGACCTTCCAGATCACGTCCCTGAAGGACGCCTGCGCCCCCCAGGGCCAGTGCGGCTGCTGCCTGGCGCTCGTCGACGGGCGCCCCAAGACCTCCTGCTCTGTCCCCGCGGAGATAGAATCAAGAGATTTATCAAACTGATGGGGTTAACCGGATTTGAAAAAGTTTATCCATCACATTTATCTGTAGGCATGGCCCAGAGGGTTTCTTTTGCTAGAGCTTTAATAAACAGGCCGGAGATTTTATTATTGGATGAACCGTTTACCGCTTTGGATTTCATTACCAGGGCAAGACTTCAGGATGAATTAATAAGGATTTGGCAGAAAGAGTATTATACGATTGTATTTGTAACTCATGATATTGATGAAGCAATATTAATGGGCGAAAAAATAGTAATGCTGGGAAATCAGCCGACAACAGTTGAGCATATTATAAATGTCGATTATAAATACCCGAGAGATTTAAATAATGATAAACTTTTTAAATTAAAAATAGAAATTCAAAAGAAATTTAAAGAAATAATGGACATCAAGTGGTGATTTTAAATAATATATACTCTGATAATAAGATTAATCGGAAGTGGCCCTGGCGATCACCGGAACCAAATGGAACGGGCCGCGCTTTTTCGGCCTCAGGCCAGGCGCTGGAAAAGATAGGGTGGCCCGAAACGGCGAAGATCCCTCGATCTCATCGGCGACCGCCGCGGACGCGAG
>CAVWHZ010000009.1:0-115640 GCA_963754915.1 uncultured delta proteobacterium
TGCTGCCGCCTTTCGTTCGGCTACGTATTGCTTTCGAGGTGGTGAGGAGGCTCGCCGACCCGCGACCGCTCGACGCCCGGGCCGTGGCGAGGGCCCGCCTCGTCGCGCGCCGGTGCGTGGTGGTGAAGGACGGGACGCCGGGCTGGGACCTGGCCCGCCTCGGCCTCGCGCCGCTGCCGAGCCGGCGAGGGGCCCACAGGCTCTACGCCCGGCTCGATCCCCTCCCCTGACCGCTACGGCGCCGGGGAGGCCTGGGCGGGCGGTGGCGCCGCGGAGCCCGGCTGCGGCACCCTGTGGAAGAAGGCTGCGGCGTCGGGCACCACGAGCGCCTCGCGCAGCACCTCGTCCATGTGGTCGACGTAGCGGATCGCCATCTCGGCGCGCACCTTGCGGGGGATCTCCCGCACGTCCTTCGCGCACTCGCTCGGGACGAGGATCGATCTTGATGCCGCCGCGGTGGGCGGCGAGCACCTTCTCCTTGAGCCCGCCGATCGGGAGCACCCGGCCGCGCAGCGTGATCTCGCCGGTCATGGCGAGGTCGCGGCGCACCGGCACCTTGCACAGCGCCGAGACGAGCGCGGTGGCCATGGTGATGCCCGGCCGAGGGCCCGTCCTTGGGGATGGCGCCCTCGGGGACGTGCACGTGGATGTCCGACGTTCTCGAGGAAGCGCTTGTCGAGCCCGAGCGCCTCGGCCCGCGAGCGCACGTAGCTCATGGCCGCCTGGGCCGACTCCTGCATCACCTCGCCGAGCTTGCCGGTGATGATGAGCTTGCCCTTGCCGGGCATCACGGTGCGCCTCGATGGTGAGCAGCTCGCCGCCGAGCTCGGTCCAGGCGAGGCCGGTGGCGAGCCCGATCTGGTCGCTCGCTCCTCGGCCGTCCCGTAGCGGAAGCTTGGGCGGCCCGAGGACTTCTGCACGCGCTTCGTCGCTGATCGACGTAGCGCCTTGCCCTTGCCCTGTCTTCAGCACCTCGCGGCGCAATCTTGCGGCAGATGGTCGCCGATCTCGCGCTCGAGCGAGCGGACGCCGGCCTCCTTCGTGTAGCTGGTGGATGAGCAGCGCGGAGCGCGCTCCTCTTCGAAGCTCGACCGGCACGTCGTCGAGGCCGTTCGCCTCCTTCTGCTTGGGGACGAGGTAGCGCGCGGCGATGGAGAGCTTCTCGAACTCGGTGTAGCCGGCGAGCTGGATGATCTCCATGCGGTCCTGCAGCGGCAGCGGGATGCCGGCCATGGTGTTGGCGGTGCTGATGAACATCACCTCGGAGAGGTCGTAGT
The DNA here is from genome assembly GCA_963754915.1 of uncultured delta proteobacterium. Classification (GTDB taxonomy): domain Bacteria; phylum Myxococcota; class Myxococcia; order Myxococcales; family Anaeromyxobacteraceae; genus DATJZG01. The sequence continues at coordinate 1,278 of CAVWHZ010000009.1, forward strand.
CGAGGTCGAGGTAGTGGTCGTTGAAGGCGAAGTTCTGCTCGGGGTCGAGCACCTCGAGCAGCGCCGCCGACGGGTCGCCGCGGAAGTCGGTCGACATCTTGTCGACCTCGTCGAGCAGGAACACCGGGTTGCGCGGAGCCCGCCTTCTTCAGCGACTGGATGATCTTGCCGGGCAGCGCGCCGATGTAGGTGCGCCGGTGGCCGCGGATCTCGGCCTCGTCGCGCACGCCGCCGAGGCTGATGCGCACGAACTTGCGGCCCGTGGCGCGGGCGATGGACTTGGCGAGCGAGGTCTTGCCGACGCCGGGCGGGCCCGACGAAGCAGAGGATGGGGCCCTTGATGCTTCTCCACGAGCGCCTGCACGGCCAGGTACTCGAGGATGCGCTCCTTGACTTCTGCAGGCCGTAGTGGTCCTCGTCGAGGATCTGCTCGGCCTCGACGACGTCGAGCTTGTCCTCGGTCGTGCTCGGCCCAGGGCAGCGCGAGGATCCAGTCGATGTAGTTGCGCACCACCGTGGCCTCGGCGCTCATCGGGCTCATCATCTTGAGCTTCTTGAGCTCCTTCTTGACCTTGACCGTGGCCTCCTTCGACATCCGCTTGTCTTGATCTTCTCCTCGAGCTCCTGGATCTCGTTCTTGAACTCGTCGCGCTCGCCGCAGCTCCTTCTGGATCGCCTGCATCTGCTCGTTGAGGTAGTACTCCTTCTGCGTCTTCTCCATCTGCTTCTTGACGCGCGTGCGGATCTTCTTCTCGACCTGGAGGATCTCGATCTCGCCCTGCATGAGCTCGTAGAGCTTCTCGAGCCGCGCCCGGGGCGACTCGGTCTCCAGGATGGCCTGCTTGTCCTGCAGCTTCAGCGGGAGGTGCGCGACGATGGTGTCGGCGAGCCGGCCGGATCGTCGATGGTCTGCACGCTCGTCAGCATCTCCGGCGGGATCCGCTTGTTGAGCTTGACGTAGGTCTCGAAGGTGGCCTGCACCTGAGCGCATGAGCGCCTCGATCTCCACGTCCGCGCTCGGTGTCTCGGCGAGCTCCTCGACCTCGACCCGGAAGTACTTCTCCGTCGAGGAACGAGCCGGTGCATGCGCGCGCGGCGCTTGCCCTCGACGAGCACCTTCACGGTGCCGTCGGGCAGCCGCAGGAGCTGGATGATGCGTGCCGAGCGTGCCGACCGGGAAGATGTCCTCGGGCGCCGGCTCGTTGGTCTTGGCCTTCTTCTGGGCGGCGAGGAAGATGTGCTTGTCCTTGCCCATCGCCTCGTCGAGCGCGGCGATGGACTTCTCGCGGCCCGACGAAGAGCGGCACCACCATGTGCGGGAACACGATGATGTCCCGCAGCGGCAGCAGCGGCAGCGTTGCGGCAGCGCGGGCCGTCCTTCTTGCCCTCGCCTTCCTTGGAGAACATGGCCACGCGCGGGCCCTCCTGGGGCCGCGACTACCACCGACCGACCCGCTGGGAAGGGCGCGTCCCCGCACGGGAGCGACATGGTACGGCTTGTACCCAGCCCGCCCGCCGAGGGTGAATGCGCGCTCGATCGCTCCGAGCACCCGGCGGCCGCACGCCCTGCATCGGGAAGACGCACGGCCGAGGGACCCCGCGTCCCAGCCCCGTTCGGCGCCGGGGCCTTCGACCCTGGCGTGACTCCGCTGCTGGAGCGCCGAAGGAGGGCGAGGCGGGCGCGCTCTGACTCAGGCGCTCTCGGCTTCCTTGCGCAGCACGATGATCGGCGGCTCGTTCTTCTCGATGACGTCCTCGTTGAGGACGATCTCCTTGACGTTCCGCCGGCTCGGCACGTCGTACATGATGTCGAGCATCGCGGTCTCGAGGATGGCGCGCAGGCCGCGGGCGCCGGCCTTGTTCTTGATGGCCGCGCGGGCGACGGCCCGCAGCGCGCCCTCGGTGAACTTGAGCGCCACCCCGTCCATCTCGAACAGCTTCTGGTACTGCTTCACGAGCGCGTTCCGCGGCTTGGTCAGGATGTCGACGAGCGCCTCCTCGTCGAGCTCGTCGAGAGCGGTCACCACCGGCAGCCGGCCGACGAACTCCGGGATCAGGCCGAACTTGAGCAGGTCCTCGGGCTGCACGAGCGCCGAGCAGCTCGCCGAGGTTGCGCTCCGTCCTTGCTCTTGACGTCGGCGCCGAAGCCCAGGCTGCGCCCGCCGATGCGCCGCTCGATGATGCTCTCCAGCCCGCAGAAGGCGCCGCCGCAGATGAAGAGGATGTTGGTGGTGTCGACCTGCAGGAACTCCTGCTGGGGGTGCTTGCGCCCGCCCTTGGGCGGCACGTTCGCGACCGTCCCCTCGATGATCTTGAGCAGCGCCTGCTGCACGCCCTCGCCGGAGACGTCGCGGGTGATGCTCGGGTTCTCGCTCTTGCGGGCGATCTTGTCGATCTCGTCGATGTAGACGATGCCCTTCTGCGCCCGCTCGATGTCGTGGTCGGCGGCCTGCAGCAGGTTGACGATGATGTTCTCGACGTCCTCGCCGACGTAGCCCGCCTCGGTGAGCGTGGTGGCGTCGGCGATGGTGAAGGGGACGTTCAGGATCTTGGCGAGCGTCTGCGCGAGCAGCGTCTTGCCGGAGCCGGTGGGGCCGAGCAGCAGGATGTTCGACTTCTGCAGCTCGACGTCGTCGAGGCTGACCCGGCTCTCGATGCGCTTGTAGTGGTTGTGGACCGCCACGGCGAGGGTCTTCTTGGCCCGCTCCTGGCCGATCACGTACTCGTCGAGGATGGTCTTGATCTCGGAAGGGCGCGGGATGCGCAGCTTCTGGTCCCGCTTCTCCTCGCCCGCGATCTCCTCCGCGATGATGTCGTTGCAGAGCCCGATGCACTCGTCGCAGATGTAGACCGTCGGGCCCGCGATGAGCTTCTTCACTTCCTTCTGCGACTTCCCGCAGAAGCTGCAGCAGAGGGTCTCGCGCTTCTCCAAGCTCTTCCTCGCCGGCGGAGAGCCGCTGTAGCCAGCTCCGACCTTTCCCCACCGGCCCCGTGCCGGCTGACGGACATCTTACTGCGGCTTCTTCTCCCCCGCCTTCTTGTGCACGATGACCTCGTCGATGATCCCGTATTCCTTGGCCTCGCCCGGGCCCATGAAGAAGTCGCGGTCGGTGTCCTTCTCGATCCGCTCGAGCGGCTGGCGGGTGTGCCGGGCGAGGATCTCGTTCAGCTGGGCCTTCAGCCGGAGGATCTCCCGGGTCTGGATCTCGATGTCGGTCGCCTGCCCGGAGAAGCCGCCCGATCGGCTGGTGGATCATGATGCGGGCGTTGGGGACGGCGAAGCGCTTGCCCGTGCATGCCGCCCGCGAGCAGCACCGCCGCCATGCTCGCCGCCTGCCCGAGGCAGATGGTGGAGACGGGCGCCTTCACGTACTGCATGGTGTCGTAGATGGCGAGGCCCGAGGTCACCGAGCCGCCCGGGCTGTTGATGTAGAGGGAGATGTCCTTGTCGGGGTCCTCCGACTCCAGGAACAGGAGCTGCGCGATGACGATGTTCGCGACGTCGTCGTCGATGGGCGTTCCGATGAAGACGATCCGGTCCTTGAGGAGGCGCGAGTAGATGTCGTAGCTGCGCTCGCCCCGGTGGGTCTGTTCCACGACGTACGGCATCGGGATGTAGGGCATCGTTCCTCCGGCAGGGCTTCGGCCCTGCCTACTTGAAGTTAGCGTGGGTGGCGAGCAGCGCAACCGCCTTGTCCTCGCGGATGCGCTGGCGCAGCGAGGCTCGGGCCTCGCCCTTGAGCTGCAGCTTCGCGACCGGAACCCCCATCTCCTCCGCCCGCTTGGAGATCTCGGCCTTCTCGTCGTCGCCCGTCACCTCAATCTTCTCGGCCCCGGCGATGGCGTCGAGCAAGAGCGCCCCCTTCACCTGCAGGAGCGCGTGCTCGCGCAGGTCGGCGCGGATCCGGGCCACGTCGAGGCCGAGCTGGCCGAGGTCCACGCCCTGCCGGGCGAAGCGCTGGGCGGTGGACTCCATCATGGCGTCGATGGCCCGCTCCACCATGCTCGGCGGGACCTCGAAGTCGTTCTTCGCGAGCGCGGCCTTCACGAGCGCGTCGTGGAGCTCCTGCTCGGCCCGGCGCTTCTCCCGCTTCTCCAGGTCGGCGCGGATCCGGTCCCGGAGCCCGTCGAGGGTCTCCACCCCCTCGACGCCCACGTCCTTCGCGAAGGCGTCGTCGAGCGCCGGGACCTGCTTGCTCTTCAGCGCCTTCAGGGTGATGGCGAAGCGCACCGGCTTGTTGCGCAGGTCCTCGTCCCGGAAGGTCGCCGGGAAGACCTGGTCGAGGTCGAAGGTGTCGCCGAGCTTGCGCCCCTCGAGCTGGGCGATGTCGCCGGCGAAGAAGTCACCCTCCCCCACCTGGACCACCGACCCCTCTGCCTTCCCGCCCTCGAAGGGCTTGCCGCCGACCGTGCCCACGTAGTCGATGACCGCCCAGTCGCCCTTCTGGGCGTCGAAGCGCCCCTCCACCGGCACGAGCTGGGAGAGCGACTCGCGGAGCCTCTCCAGCTCCGCGACCACCATGGCGTCGGTGACCTCGGGCGCCTTGCGCGAGACGTCGAGGCCGCGGTAGTCCCTGGGCTCGATGGAGGGCTTCACCTCGACCCGCGCGCTGTAGGAGAAGGGCCGGCCGGCGCCGAGGCCCGGCTCCGCGACCTGCACGTGGGGCGGCGCCACCGCCTCGATGTCCTCCTCGCGGACCGCTTCCTGGAAGGTCTCGTTGACGAGGCGCTCGACCACCTCGGCCTCGACCTGCTCGCGGAAATTCCTCTCCAGCACCGCGCGGGGGGCCTTGCCGGGGCGGAAGCCCTTCAGCTTCACGCGCCGGCCCAGGCTGGCATAGGCGCGATCGATCTCCTGCCCGACGCGTTCCGGGGTGACTTCGACCGTTACCTTCTTCTCCACGGGGGAGAGGTTCTCGACCTGGGTCTTCATAGGGCCTTTCCCAAGGGGGAAGGGAGGTAGAGGTACGTTCCGGAGGGGGCCGGGTCAAGCGGATTTGGGCGGGGAGGGACTCGAACCCTCATGCCTTTCGGCACCGGATCCTAAGTCCGGCGCGTCTGCCAGTTCCGCCACCCGCCCGCGGGCGCAACCACTACCTTTTCCCCTCACTCCCCCGGGACCGCAAGTCCTGTTGCACCCGACCCGCACCCCGCGCTCGCAGGGGCACCGGGCACCTGCCCGCCGACCCCTCGTCGCGCTTCGTCGCGCCGGCGGAGGCCCGGGCGTACCGTCCGGGTCCACGGGCCAGAACGAAGGGTGCCCTCCCGCCGGGCCGAAGGGTGCTGCATTATGGCACTCGCCGGGGTCCCGAGGGCACGATGACGAAGCTGCAAGCGACCGCATCGGCGTTGGCGGCCTCTCTCCTCTCCGCGAGCTGCTCGGACTCGACGAGCGCTCCCGTGAAGGGCTACCTGCGGCTCGGCCAGTTCTCGCCGGATACCCCGTCCGTGGACTTCTGCCTCGCGCCGGCCGGCACGGGAGCATTCACGGGCCCGATCCTCAAGGAATACGGGATCGCGGCCGGCCTCGCCTACGGACAGGTGACCACCTACCTGCCGCTCGATCCGGCCAGCTACGACGTGAGGATCGTCGCCGGAGAGGCGCCCACCTGCGCGGCGAGCCTCCTCGACGTCACCGACCTTCCCGCCGTGCCGCCGAACGGGTACGTGACCGCCGCCTTGGTCGGCCTGACGGCCGCGCCCCCGGCACTTGAGGTGAGGTTCTTCGCGGACGAGCACGGCACCTCGCCAGGCAAGGCGAACGTCCGCTTCCTCCACGCCGCGCCGGGGCAGGCTGCCGTCAGCGCGGGGCTGCTCTCCGGCAACGCGTTCACCGCGGACTTCGAGAACGTCGCCTACCCGACCTTCGCCACCGAGAGCGCGCTCCCGCCCGGGAGCCTGGACTCCCGCGGCTACGTCAGCACGAGCCCCATCCTGAACGGGGTGTTCGAGGTGCAGGTCGCGTCGTCGGCGACCGTCCTCGGGAGCGTCCCCAACGTGAACGCGGCCGCGGGCAAGGTGCTGTCCCTGTTCCTTGTGGGCCTGCCTTCGGGGACTCCCGCGCTCGCCGGGCTCGTCTGCGCCGACCTCGACCCGCCCGTCGGCGCCTTCACCAACTGCTCCACGAGCGCGCTCTCGCCGTAGCCCTGCGGCGGCCCTCAGGCCATGTTGCGCCAGGTCTCGTGCTCGCGCGCGAGCGTGGCCTCCACGGTCGCGACCCACTCCCGGTAGGCCCCGACGTCGGTCGCGGGCGGACGCAAGGACTCGAGGCCCGCGAGCGAGTGTGCCGTGGCCGCGTAGGAGCCGGAGAGGTCGCCGAAGCGCTTCGAGCGCGCCCATCCCATGACGGCGGCGCCGACGGCCGTGAGCACCGGGAGCGCGCTCTCGCCGGCGGTGGCAGGGGCGGGGTGGATGCCGATCTGCACGGCCAGCCAGATGGCGGAGACCACCGCGGCGACCTGCACGAGGCAGAGGAAGGCGAACCAGCGCCGGTCCGCCACCGCGTAGTGGCGCGCCTTGAAGCTGTACCAGGAGAGCTCCTGGCGGACCCGGGCCTGAAGGTAGAACTCGGCGCGCTCCCCGAGCGGGCTCGCGCGCACGCGCTGCATGGCGGCGGTGACCGGCGGAGTGAACGCTTCCGCCCGCTGGCCGAGCTCGCTGCGGATCTCGGGGTGACCGCGGATGATGTCGTCGAGCGCCCGGACGAAGGCGGCGTCGACCGCCGCCTGGCCGGGGGGGAAGGGGGGGAGCTCCAGCATGAATCGCCAGGTGAGCTCCTTCACGTCCTCGGCCGCGCTCCGGCACTCGTACCAGAGCTTCTGCCAGCGAGACGCGCGCACCACCCAGAGGACGATGACGAGCAGCGTGGTCGAGACCGCGGACAGCACCGCGCTCGAGAGCCGCAAGAGCGCCGTCGCCACGAGCAACACGAGCCCGGCGCTCACCGGGTTCAGGACGAGCTGGACCCCCTCGGAGAGGAAGTGCTGGCGACGGAGAGCGATCGCGGCTGCGTCGGCCGCGCGGTAGAGACCCGGGTAGTCGGTGAACTCGCCTCGCGGGGCCGGCGCGGCCTCGCTCAGAGGTCGACCGTTCCCTTGATCCCGAACTGCAGCCATTCGTGGAGCGCCTTGCTGGGAATGCTGACCGACGAGGACGAGGTGCCGCTCGTGCTGAAGTTGGAGAACTCCGCGAGGGAGAAGTTCACGAAGGGGCCCAACCGGAAGGACGAGCCCAGGCGGAAGTCGCCACCCACGATGATCCTCGCGAACTCGAACCCCGAGTAGGTGAAGGTGAGGGACTGGCCGTTCGCGGAGCCGCTCAGGCTCGCGATCTCGTAGCCCAGCCCGACGCCGACGTAGGGCGCAAACGTCGCCCGGGGGGCGAAGGTGTAGACGAAGTCGATGCCGAACTGCATGTCGCCGCCCGAGCAGGTCACCCCGTTGTTGCAGTTCTCGGCAGATGCGATGAAGGCGAAGGCGTACTCGAAGAAGCCGCCGAGGTAGATGTTGGGGCTGAAGCGCCAGCCCAGGTCCACCTGCAGGGGCACCGCCCCGCTGTACACGTCGCTGAACGAGCGGGCGGCGTTGGCGTCGCTCGCCCCGGACGCCGTGCCCATGGGGATGCCGTACCCGACGCTGAGCCCGATCGAGAGTCCGCTCTCCGGCGGGCCCGGGGGGGCGGGCGTGAGGAAGGCTTCCACGCCCCCGTCCGCCTTGGCCGCGGCCGGCAACAGGAGGGCACCTGACAGCGCGAGCGCGACGGCCAGCTTCTTCATGACCCCTCCTCAGGTTAGGACGTCGCTTATATCCTCGTTCCGTCGCACGGCACCCTCGCCCAGATGGGTTCCCCTACCGCCACGCTCGGTGGTCGAAGAGCCGCTACCATGACCGGGGGCTTGCCGTCTGCCCCTCGGGCGCGTTCTTGAATAAGCTCCTTCCATGCCCGCCGAACGATACCGACCCGCGCCCGTCGACACCACCGGCATCGAGCTGCCCGGGGAGGTGGTGAAGGTGGCCGAGCAGCTCGCGCGCAACGTCCACGAGGTGTGGGCCCGCGAGCGGCTCTCGACGGGCTGGACCTTCGGTCCGCAGCGCGACGAGCGGCGAAAGCTCCACCCGAGCCTGGTGCCCTACGAGGAGCTGCCGGAGGACGAGAAGAAGTACGACCGGGCAACCGTGACGGAGTCCCTCAAGGTCCTCTGCGCGCTGGGATTCCGCATCCTCGGGCCGGAGCGAAAGGGCGGCATCCAGTGAGCGTTCCACCCGCGGAGCGCGACGGCCTCGCACCGTCCCCCGGAAACGGGGCGCCGGGCGCACTCGAAGGCGGCGGCTCCCCCGAGCCGGCCCACGCCATCTTCATCAACTACCGGCGCGAGGACAGCGGCGGCCAGGCGCGCGCCCTCCTCTACGCGCTCGAGCAGGCCTTCCCCGGCCAGGTCTTCATGGACGTGAAGGGCCTGCGCCCGGGCGTCAACTACCTCGAGGAGATCGAGCGCACGGTGGGGGGCTGCCGGGTCGTGCTCGTCCTCATCGGCAGGAGCTGGGCGACGCTCGCCGATTCCTCGGGGCGCCGGCGCCTTTCCGACCCCCGCGACGTGGTGACGCTGGAAATCGCGACCGCGCTCCGACGCCGCGACGTCCTCGTCATCCCGGTGCTCGTGGGGGGAGCCGCGCTCCCCGCCGACCAGGATCTCCCCGAGCCGCTCATCGGCCTCCTGCACCGGCAGTGCCTCCAGCTCACCGAGCAGGACTGGGACTACAACGTCTCCCAGCTCGTCGAGACCCTGCGCCCCAAGGTGCGGATGCCGGTCGCGCCGCGAAAAACGGGGATCCGGCCCGGAGTCGCCATCGCCATCGCCGCCGCCGCCGCGCTCCTCGCCGTCGGAGCCGCGTTCCTCGTCGGGCGCGAGGGCGCGCCAAAGACCGCCGGGAGCGCGAAGGAGGCCACGGCCTCGACCGAGAGCCCGCGGCCGGCGGCCAACCGCGAGCCGCCAGCGGCGGCGCCTGCGCCGGCCCCACCGCCCCAGCCCCAGGTGGCCGCCGTGGCTCCCGCGCCGGCACCGAGCGTGGCCCGGCCCCGGGCGCCGGAGCCCGTCGCGGCGAGCGCGCCCGCGCGGCCGCCCCCGGCTCGAACCGCCTCCGCCCAGAAGGCGCCACAGCGCCCGGTGGCCGAGCGGCCGGCCCCGGCACCCGTCGAGGACCCCGTCAAGGCGGCCCCGGCCCCGCCGCCCGTCGCCCGGGCCGATCTCCCGCCGGCCCGGCCCGCCGAGCAGCGCGCGGCCTTCGCGACGAAGGAAGTGGTGTCCTTCCAGCAGTACCTTGGAAATCCGGAGGCGAGGGGGCGCGGGCGAGCGCTCGTCGGGTCGGCGCACTGGATCCTCGAGCCAAACGGGACCTTCACCTTCGCCCCCGACGACCAGGCTCCGGGCTTCTTCCCCATGACGGTGCGCGCCTCGCGCGACGGGGACCGCGTCTCCTTCGAGGGAGTTCGCACGGCCCGCGCCGGCGACGGCCTCGCCTACGTCCGCATCTCCGGCCACCTCGCCATCGGCAAGCCGCCGCCGGCGCTCACCCTCGACCTCGAGTTCGGTCGGGCGTCCGGGTCGGACGGCAGCGACCTCGAGCCCACCTTCAAGGCCCAGGCCCGCCTGCAGCTCCGCCCGGAGTGACGGCGCGGTCGAGGGCGCGCGGCGGCGCCGGAATCGATGGAGACCGCACCCGCGGTTTCGTTGTAGAACGCGTACGTGGACTCGCCCCACGCGCACCCGCCGGAAGGCCGCTGCACGCCGGGGTGCCCCCGGTGGAGCGACGCGGCACTGCAATTTTTGGCGCTTCAGCAGCGGTGGCAGGAGATGTTCGACGCCTGCCGGACGGCGTCCTCCATCGAATGGGTCATGGTGGCGCCGGGCGTGACCGGGGTGCGCCTGCCGGACTACCTCCAGGACGAGGAGCTCGTCCGGCTCAACCTGGTGGCGGGGCGCGACGCGCCCGAGGTCCTGCTCGACGAGTGGGGCATCCGCTGCACGCTCACCTTCCGGGGCTCGCGCTTCGACTGCGCCGTGCCCTGGCAGGCCGTCCTCGCCGGGGCCCTGCGGGCGCCCGAGCGGCGCTTCGGAGTGATCCAGGGCGGCAGGAAGGACTAGCCTCCGCCGCCGGACCGCGAGAGCCCGGCGGCGACGCCTAGAGGGCCGCTCCCCGCTCGTGGAGAAGGTTCCAGACCTTCTCCGGCGTGATGGGGATGTCGATGTGGCGCACGCCCAGGTGCCAGAGCGCGTCGACGACGGCGTTGGCGATGGCGGGCGGCGCGCCGACGGTCGCCGACTCCCCCACCCCCTTGGCGCCCGAGCGGGTGGTGCGGCGACGGGCGTCACGGTCCGGTCCGTCTCCCACTTCGGGGTCTCCATGGCGGTGGGCAGGAGGTAGTCCATGAAGCTGCCGCCCTGGATGTTGCCCTGGTCGTCGTAGCTCATCTCCTCGAGGAGCGCCGGCGCCATGCCCATGGTCAGCCCGCCGTGGATCTGCCCCTCCACGATCATCGGGTTGATGACGTTCCCGCAGTCGTCGACGGCGAGGAAGCGACGGATCTTCACCTCGCCCGTCCCGCGGTCGATGTCGACGACGCAGATGTAGCTCCCGAACGGGAAGGTGAGGTTCGGGGGGTCGTAGTAGTCGACCGCCTCGAGACCCGCCTCCATGCCCGGCGGATGGTTGGTGTAGGCGGCGAAGCGCGATCTCCTGGATCGTCTTCGACCGCTGCGGGGCGCCCTTCACCGAGAACTTGCCGGTCTCCCAGACGAGGTCCTCCTCGCACACCTCGAGGAGGTGCGCGGCGATCTTCCGCGCCTTGTCGCGGATCCTGCGCGCTGCCACGGCTCCGGCGGCGCCGGCGGTCGGCGTCGAGCGGCTCGCGTAGGTGCCGAGGCCGTAGGGCGCGGTGTCGGTGTCGCCCTCCTCGACCTGGACGTTGCGCGGCCGGGATGCCGAGCTCCTCGGCGACGATCTGGGCGTAGGTCGTCTCGTGGCCCTGGCCCTGCGACTTCGTCCCGAAGCGAGCGATGGCCTTGCCGGTGGGGTGCACGCGGATCTCGGCCGAGTCGAACATCTTGAGGCCGAGGATGTCGAAGTCCTTGGAGGGGCCCGGCGCCGACGATCTCGGTGAAGCTGGAGATTCCGATGCCCATGAGCTCGCCGCGGCGTGCGCTTCTCCGCCTGCTCCTTGCGCAGCTCGGCGTAGCCGATCTCGTCCATGGCCAGCTTCAGCGCGCCCGGGTAGTTGCCGCTGTCGTACTCCCAGCCGAGCGACCGACTGGTAGGGGAACTGCTCGGGCGGGATGAAGTTCTTCATCCGCAGCTCGGCCGGGTCCATGCTCGAGCTCGTGCGCCAGGACGTCGGTGATCCGCTCGATGGCGTGTACCGCCTCGGTGACCCGGAAGGAGCAGCGGTAGGCGACGCCGCCCGGCGGCTTGTTGGTGTAGGCGGCGTCGACCTCGCAGAACGCCTGGCGGAGTCGTAGGAGCCGGTGCAGATGGAGAAGAGGCCCGCCGGGAACTTGGAGGGGTTCGCGGAGGCGTCGGTGTACCCGTGGTCCGCGATGGTCTTGATCCGCAGCGCGGTCATGGTGCCGTCCTTGCTTGGCCGCCAGCTCCGCGCTTCATCGTGGTAGTCGCGGGCGAAGGAGTCGGCCTGCAGGTTCTCGATGCGGTCCTCGATCCACTTGACCGGCTTGCCGATGACGACCGACGCGGCCACGGCGATGACGTAGCCGGGATAGACCGGGACCTTGCCGCCGAACCCGCCGCCGATGTCCGGCGAGACGATGCGGATCTTCTCCTCCGAGAGGCCGACGTGGCCGGCCACGAGCGCGAAGACGGTGCGGATGGCGTGCGGGCGCCTGGGTCGTCATGTAGACGGTCAGCTTGCCCATCGGCCGCGGTCGAAGTCGGCGACGCAGCCGCAGGTCTCGATGGAGGACACGTGGATGCGCGGGATGTACAGGTCCTGCTTCACCACCACCTCGGCCTGCGGGAACGCCTGGTCGGTCGCGGCCCGGTCGCCGGCCTCCCAGTGGAAGATGCGGTTGTCCTTCTTGTCCTTCTTGTCGGTGCGCAGGACCGGCGCTCCCGGCTCGAGCGACTTGAAGGGATCGACGATGACGGGGAGGGGTTCGTAGTCGACCTCGACCGCCTCGACCCCGTCGGCGGCGGCGTAGCGATCGGTCGCGATGACCGCCGCCACCTCCTGCGCCTGGTACATCACCTTCTCGGTCGGGAGCACCATCTGCGTGTCCGACATGAGGGTCGGCATCCAGTGGAGGTTGTACTTCGCGAGGGTCTCGCCGGTGATGACCGGCGAGCACGCCGGGCACCTTCATCGCCTTCTGGGTGTCGATCGACTTGATGCTGCGCGTGGGCGAAGGGGCTGCGGACGATGTCCAGGTACACCATGCCGGGGAGCTGGATGTCGTCGACGTAGCGCCCCTGGCCACGGATGAAGCGCGGGTCCTCCTTGCGCTTCATGGAATGCCCCATGCCGCTCACCTCGGGAGTGGTCTTCGAAGTGCCATGGCTCGCTCCTAGCGCAGCTTCTCCGCCGCGTACTGGACGGACTTGACGATGTTCACGTAGCCGGTGCAGCGGCAGAGGTTTCCGGAGATGGCCTCCCGGATCTGCTCCTCGCTGGGCGTCTTGTTGCGCTGCAGGAGCGCGTAGCCCGTCATCATCATCCCCGGCGTGCAGTACCCGCACTGCAGCCCGTGCATCTGCCAGAAGCCTTCCTGGATGGGGTGGAGCTGCCCGCCCGTCTCCAGCCCCTCGACGGTGGTGATCTCGCGGCCGTCGGCCTGCACCGCCAGGACGGTGCAGGACTTCACCGGCTTGCCGTCGAGCAGCACCGTGCAGGCCCCGCAGTGCGTGGTGTCGCAGCCGATGTGCGTCCCGGTGAGGCGCAGGACGTCGCGGATGAGGTGGACGAGCAAGAGCCGCGACTCCACCTCGCGCGTCGCGCGAGGTCCCGTTCACGGTGACGTGGATCTGCGTGGCTGGGCCATGGCTACCTTCCCTCCGCCCGCTCGGGCGGCCTTGCGAGGGCGCGGGTCACCATGACGCGCGCCATCTCCCGCTTGTAGTCCGCCGATCCGCGGCGGTCGGCCGATGGCCGGGCCGACGCGGCGGCCAGCCTGGCGGCCTCGGCCACGGTGGCGTCGTCCGGCTTCTTGCCCTTCAGGTAGCGCTCTGCATCCTTCGCCCGCACCGGGACCGGGCCCGCGTTGGTGAGCGCGATCCCGGCGCGCTCCACCTCGCCTCCCTTTCCCAGGGCGAGCTGCACCGCGGCGGCCGCGGTGGCGAAGTCGCCCACCTTTCGCTCGAGCTTCATGTAGGCGCCGGCGCTGCGCGCCGGCGGGACCGGGATCCGGATCTCGGTCAGGATCTCGTCGGGCTGCAGCGCCGTCGCGAAGAGCCCCGAGAAGAACTCGTCGATGGCGATGTCCCGATCTCCCCTGGGCCCGGTGGCGACGACGCGCGCGCCCACCGCGAGCATGGTGGCCGGGTGGTCGTTCGCCGGGTCCCCGTGCGCGAGGTTGCCGCCCACCGTCGCCAGGTTGCGCACCAGCGGGTCGGCGATGACCGCGGCGGTGTCGGCGAGCACCGGGTAGCGGGAGCGCACGAGCTCGGAGTGCTCGAGCGCCGTCTCCCGGGTCCGGCCCCCGATCCGGAGGAAGCCGCCCTCCTCCTTGATGTACTCGAGGCCGGGGATGCGCCCGATGTCCACGAGGAGGCCCGCCTGGCCGAGCCGCAGCTTGAGGAGCGGGAGCAGGCTCTGCCCTCCCGAGAGGACCTTCGCCTCGTCGCGGTGGCGGCCGAGGAGGTCCACCGCCTCGCCGAGGCTCTTGGGCGCCTGGTAGTCGAAGGATGAGGGGATCATCGGACGTTCCTTTCCCTTTCCGCCCTAGCGGGCGCGCAGCCACATCCAGAGCGCGAAGAGCACCACTGCTCCCACTGCCAGCCAGACGCCCGGCCTTCGCAGCGAGCGGCCGGCGGCCCGCGCCGCGGCGCCCGCTCCCAGCGCCACGAGGTCGACCGGAGCCGCGGCCGCCGCGGCAGTGGCCGGACTGCCCGCCGCCGCCGCCGCGCCGTTCTCCAGCTCCGCCCGCATGGAGTCCGTGAACCTCTGGAAGAGCTGGTCGCCGACGTCCTGGATCATCCCGCGGCCGAACTGGGCGAGCGCCCCGGTGACGTTCAGCTCCGAGGAGACGACCACCTCGGTCTCGCCGGGGCCGACCTCGGCGAGCCGGCTCGACATGCGCATGCTGGCGCCCCCCTTGCCCTTCACGTCCTGCCCGGAGGCGACGATCTGGGCGGAGCGCGAGCCCGGGTCGAGGCGCTCGAAGCTCATCGTGCCCTTGTAGCTGGCGGTGACCGGCCCGACCTTCACCGCCACCGTGCCGGAGTAGGTCTTGTCGTCGACCTGCCCGGTCACCGCGGCGCCGGGCAGCGCGCGCGCCACGCGGTGCGGGTCGGTGAGGAAGGCCCACACCGCCGGCGGCGGGGCCTTGACGACGAAGCGCTTGTCGATCTGGAGGGACATGGCGTCAGGCCGCGAGCTGGGGGAGGAGCCTCTCGAGCGAGGCGAGGTCGTGAGCGGGCAGGAAGGCGTCGACGAACGGGAGGGCCGCCTCCATCCCCCGGGCCGTGGGGGCGTAGCGCGGGTCCGCGAGCAGGGGGTTCAGCCACACCACCCGGCGCGCCCGGGCACGGATGGAGCGCATGGCAGCGGCGAGGGTGGCCGGATCCCCCCGGTCGAGCCCGTCGCTCAGCACGACGACGACGGTGCGGCGGTCGACCCGGGCCGACAGGTGGCCCTCCACGAACTGGGCAAGGCTGTCTCCGATCCGGGTGCCGCCGGACCAGTCGGGGACGGCGGCGGCGATCCGGTCGAGCGTGGCCGCGAGGCTGCCGCACGAGAGCATGGGCGTGAGGCGGACGAGCTCGGTGTTGAAGGCGTACACCTCGGTGGCCGGCGCCGCCCGCCGGAGGGCGAGGACGAGCGCGAGGAGGAAGCGAGCGTGCGCGTCCATCGACCCGCTCGTGTCGCACAGGAACACGAGGCGGGGCTCCTCCAGCGCGCGCGCGCGCCGGGCGAGCGACACCACCTCGCCCCCGGAGGCGAGCGCCCGGCGCAGGCTCCGTCGAAGGTCGGGCAGCCCCCGCCCGCGGCTGGGGACGAGCCGGCGGCTCCGGCGGGCGGCAACCCGCGCGGCGAGCCGCTCGAGGACGCGCTCCATGGCAGCGAGGTCCTCGGCGGGGCAGGGAGCGATCGTCTGGGCGCGGAGCAGCGCCACGGGGCTGTAGCCCGGGTCCCCGGCGCTCCCGCGCCCCGCCCCGCCCGCGGCCACGCCCGCCTCCTCCCGGTCCCCGGCGGGGCCGGGGCGCCCGCCGCGCCCCGAGGCCTCCCGCCGCGGCCGCGGCGCGGGGGCAGCCCCCGAGAGCAACGACTCGAGGATGGCGTCGAAGCGCTCCCAGTCTCGGCGGCGCACCTTGAGCGCGACGCGGAGCACCGAGCGCAGCTCGGCCCGGTCGGAGCCCGGTACGAGGGACAGCGCCCGGGCGGCGTCGATTCTCGTCGGAGAGGCCGACGTCGACGCCTCCCCGGCGCAGGGCCTCGCCGAGGTTCGCGAGCGGCAGCGCGAGGTCGTTCGTCACGGGGGAGCCTCCACGGCCGACGCCACGAGCGGACCGAGCTCGGCGCCGCCGAGATCGCGGAGGTCGCGCGGGTCCTTGAGAATGCAGCCGAGCGTCGCCGCCACCGCCTCGGGGTCGAGGTGCGCCCGGCCGAGCCGGACGAGCGCCTGGGCCCAGTCGATGCTCTCGGCCACCCCCGGCACCTTCCCCAGGCGCCGGCCCCGGGCCGCGTGGACGAAACGGGCGACCTCCGCCGAGAGCGCGCCGCTCGCCCCGGGGACGCGCCGGCGGATGATCCGGACCTCCTTGTCGAGGTCCGGGTGCTCCAGGTAGAGGTAAAGGCAGCGGCGCCGCAGCGCGTCGCCGATCTCGCGGGTCCTGTTGGAGGTGAGCACCACGAACGGGACGTGTTCGGCGCGGATGGTCCCGAGCTCCGGGATGGTCACCTGGAAGTCGGAGAGCACCTCGAGCAGGAACGCCTCGAAGCCGTCGTCGGCGCGGTCCACCTCGTCGACGAGCAGCACCGGCGCCCCCTCCCGCCGGGTGATGGCCCGCAACAGCGGCCTCTCGAGCAGGTAGTCGCGACCGAAGATGGCCGCCTCGGTGCGGGCCGGGTCCTCGCCGCGGCCCTCCCAGATGCGCGCGTGCAAGAGCTGGCGCGGGTAGTTCCACTCGTAGATGGCCGTGCTGGCGTCGAGCCCCTCGTAGCACTGGAGCCGGATGAGCTCGGTCCCGAGCGCTCGCGCGAGGGCCTTGGCGGTCTCGGTCTTGCCGACGCCCGCGTCCCCCTCGATGAGCAGGGGCTTTCGGAGCTCGGTGGCGAGGAACAGCGCGGTGGAGGTGGGCGCGTCGGACACGTAGCCGGCGCGATCGAGCAACTCCTCCATGGCCTGGATCTCGGGGCTCAAGGGGCCGCCTCCGCCTCTACACCGGCCTGGCGCCCCGGGTCGGCAAGAAACCGCTCGCGGCAGCCGGCCCTGCAGAAGTAGTAGGTCCGGCCCATGTACTCGGCCCGGTGGCGCGCTCCGGCGACCGCGACGGTCATCCCGCAGATCGGGTCCACCGCCGAGGCCACCGCCTGCCGCTCCTCGCCGGGCTCGGCACGGGCCGCCCTGCGGCGGGCCTGCAGCTGGACGACCTCGGCGAGGATGCTCAGGGCAATCTCGTCGGGCGTCCGCGCCCCGATGTCGAGGCCGGCGGGGTTCTTCACCCTCTCGAGCGCGGCCACCCCGGCTCCGCGCCCCGCGACGGCCTGCCGGATGGCGGAGTACCGCTTGCGGCTCGCGACCACGCCCAGGTAGGCGGGCGCGTGCGCGAGCGCCGACAGCAGCGCCTCCTCGTCGCGCTGGCCCATGGTGGCGACCACGGCGGCGAGATCGGAAGGCCGGCTCCGGCCCGGCTCCGGGGCGGGCAGCTCCGGAAGGACCCGGTCCGCCTCCGGGAACGAGGACCGGTCGGCACCTGGGTCGACGAGGTCCACGGCGTAGCCCATCGCCCTTGCGAGCCGGCACACCGCGCGCGCCGTCGGGGAGAGCCCGAAGACGACGACCCGCGGCCGGGGCAGCACCGGCTCGAGGAAGATGTCCACGGTGCCGCCGCTCGCGCATGTCATGGGACGCGCTGCCACGCCCGGACGCCGCTCGGCGGCAGGCTCGGGCGAAAGCGAGAGCAGGCGAGGCCTTCCGTCCGCGATCGCCTCCTGCGCCTCGCGCGCCACCGTCGGCTGGGTGCAGCTCCCGCCCAGCCAGCCGTGGAAGCTGCCGTCCTCGGTGACGAGCGCCGCGTCCCCGGGCTGGGCGGAGCACGCCGCTTCGCGGCGCACCACCACCGCGAGGGCGAACGGCTCTCCCCTTCCGGCAAGCTCGGCTGCGAGCCTCAGGAGTTCGGCGCGCACGGTCAAGACCTCCCTGCCCCGGCTCGCAGGCGGGCGTAGTCGCCCGGCTGGTCCAGGTCGGCGAGCGCCTCCGCCGGGAGCGCGACGGCGAGCGCCTCGGCCCGGTGGCGCTTGTAGACTCGCTTGCCGCAGCCGTCTCCCTCGAGGTCGCCGAGCTCCCGGAAGAGCGAGCGGTCGTAGAGCATCGGTGGCGCGGCGACGTCTCCGTAGGTGGACACGACGAGCGGAGCCCCGGCCTCCCGGTAGCGCTCGACCACGGCGCCGATCATCCGCGGGGTCACGAGCGGCATGTCGGCGAGAAGGATCACGGCGGCCTCCGCGTCCCGCGGGACGGCCGCGACGCCGGTCCGGATCGACCCGCTCATCCCCCCGGCGTGGTCGGGGTTCAGGACCCGGAGGCAAGGAAGCCCGACGAGCTCGCCCGCTGCTCGGACCGCCTCGTGCCCGAGCACCACCACGACCGGAGAGAGGTGCGCGGCGAGGGCCCTCCGCACCGAGCGGCGCAGGACCGTCTCGCCCTCGATGGGCAGCAACAGCTTGTTCGTCCCCATCCGGGACGAGGAACCCGCCGCGAGCACCACGCCAGCGATGGGGCCACTGTGCTCAGGGTGCATGAATCGGCCCGGCCCTTTCCCGCAGGTGCCTCGGGGCGCGTCCCGCCCTCACCGCGAGGAGCTCCGCCACGACGCTCACCGCCACCTGCTCGTCGCCGTCCGCGGCCAGGTCGAGACCCACCGGCCCGAAGACCCTCTCGTCGCCGGCAAATCCAGCCTCCCGGAGGACCCGCTCGACGCGGTCGCGAGGCCCGAGCACCCCGAGGTAGCGCACGCCGGCGCCGAGCAGCGCGCGAACCCACTCCCGGTCGTGCGCCAGCCCATGCGTCTTCACCACCGCGAAGGCGTTCGCGCCTCTGGGGAGGCCGGCCACCCCGTCCTCGGGCCGCCTCTCGACGAGGGCACGCGCCTCGGGGAAGCGCCCGCTCGAGAGAAGTGCGCTCCTGTGGTCCGCGACGGTCACGCGGAACCCGACGTCGCTCGCGAGGCGGACGAGCGGGGCGGCGTCGTTCCCGGCCCCGACGACGAGCAGGTGCGGCGGCGGGAGGAACACCTCGGTGAACACCGAGAGCGACCCCGTCCGGTGGCGGCCCGAACGGCCCGCGGCGAGGATCTCCTCCGTGCGGCCGGCGACGGCCCGGTCGAGCGCCTGCTCCCCGACCGAGCCCGACGGCGCGCCGCGCGAGAGCACGATCGAGCGGCCGGCGCGCTCGCCCTCCAGGACGGTCGAGATGGCAAACGGGCTGTCGCCGTCGAGCAGCCCGAGGCAGCGGCGAGCGGTCTCCCCCGCGAAGGACGGGGTGGCTGCCTGCACGAACACGTCCACCGAACCCGAGCAGCCGAGCCCGAGGCCCCAGGGGTTCTCGTCGCCCGACGCGGTGTCGTAGTGGAGCAGCCTCGGGCCGGACCCGCAGAGCACCGCCCGCGCGACCTCGCGAACGTCCGCCTCGAGGCACCCCCCGCTCACGCCTCCGCTCGTTTCTCCGGACCCCTCGACGAGCAGCTTCGCGCCCGGGCGGCGGTACGCCGAGCCCTCCACCTGGACCACGGTCGCGAGGGCCGAGGCGGCGCCGGCGTCCGCCAGTCGCACGGCGCGACGCAGGACGGCGGCGGTCTCGTGCCACTGCTTCACTTCGTCACCCGCGGTGACCCTCACCGCACCGACCGTCAGCCCCCTTGGCGCAAGTCCGTAACGAGTCGCCCCGCTCGCTTCAACCGTCGCGCGCGCGGTCCCGATGGGTTGGGAACGGTGGAGTATTCATTTTCTTCCGCTCCGGAAGGGGACTGACCCCGGCGAGGGTCGAGCGGGCGGCAGCGCCCGGCGAGCCCGCGTCGAGCCTCCCCGCGTTCACGTATCGTGCACCCATCGCCGTCCAGGCCATGCGCTCCGGGGCTGCCGACCGCGCGCGCCTGTTTCCCTCTTGGGTGTCCTCGGGTCTGCGCCCCGAGCGGCCATCGACGCGGAGCGGTACGGCCGCGCTGTAAGAAAAGACTTTTCCCCTGTAACCGCGAGCGCCGACGGGCGCACAGGGCTCGCCGATGCCCATTTGCTGTCGGTCACTGTCCCGCGTCCAGGGGTGGCCCATGTGGGCTGCGACACCGCCGCCACGAACCACTAGGGGACCCGGCGTGTCGTTCTCTCCAAAGGAGCTTCACCATGAGTTTTAGGGCGCGAAGCGCCGCTGTCTCGTTGTGTCTCGGGGTCGTGGCGTTCACATCCTCCGGCTGCGGGTCGAGCTCCTCGGGAGGCCCGCCGAACGGCAGCATCGGCCCCGCCGGAGGCACCTTCGACGCCGGCAACGGAATCGTCGTGGTCGTGCCGCCGAACGCGCTCACCCAGACCGTTCAGCTCACGGCCGTCGCGACCCAGACCGCGGCGCCGGCGGTGGCCGGCTTCACGGCCCTTTCCGACCTCTACCAGTTCGGCCCGGACGGGACCGTGTTCCTCGTCCCGGTGACGGTGACCGTCCCGCTCCCGGCGGGCGCTCCCGCCAACTCCACCATCCTCTGGTCGGAGGCGGGAAACCCGTCCTCGTACACCGACGTGTCCGGGACCGTGAGCGGCTCCACCATCTCGGCGCACGTGAGCCACTTCAGCACCGGCTTCGTGGCCCAGCCGGGAAGCCTGGCCGTGAGCCCGGCGACCGCGACCCTGACTGCCGGGACGGGAAGCCAGATCTTCACGGCGGCCCTCGTCGGCGCGAGCGGGACCATCGGATGGACCCTTTCGCCGGCCAGCGGGACGCTGTCCGCGACGACGGGCACGAGCGTCACCTACACCCCGCCCGCCACGGTCTCGGCGACGGAGACCGTCACGCTGACCGCGACCGCCGCAGGCCTGACCGCCAAGGCGACCATCACCGTCAACCCCGTCACCGTCTCGGTCTCACCGTCCACGATGACCTTCACCGCGGGCACGGGGACGCAGCTCTTCACGGCCACCATCACCGGTGGCACGGGGACGCCAACCTGGACGCTGTCGCCCGCCACCGGCTCGGGATCGCTGTCCTCCAGCTCGGGCGCGAGCGTCACCTACACGCCCCCCGCCACCGTGACCGCGACGGAGACCGTCACGCTGACGGCGACCGCAGACGGCGCGAGCGGCTCGGCGACCATCACCGTCAATCCCGTCGTCCCGGTGACGGTCTCGGTCTCGCCGGCCACGATGACTTTCACCGCGGGGACGGGGACGCAGCTCTTCACGGCCACCGTCACCGGTGGCACCGGGACCCCGACCTGGGCGCTGTCCCCCGCCACCGGCTCGGGATCGCTGTCGGCCACCACCGGCGCGAGCGTCACCTACACGCCGCCCGCCACCGTCACCGCGACGGAGACCGTCACGCTCACCGCGTCCGCAGACGGAGCGAGCGGCTCGGCGACAATCACGGTCAACCCCGTTGGCGTGGTGACGGTGTCGGTCTCGCCGGCCACGAAGACCTTCACCGCGGGCACGGGGACGCAGCTCTTCACGGCCACCGTCACCGGTGGCACCGGGACCCCGACCTGGGCGCTGTCGCCTGCCACCGGCTCGGGATCGCTGTCGGCCACCTCGGGCGCGAGCGTCACCTACACGCCGCCCGCCACCGTCACCGCGACGGAGACCGTCACGCTCACCGCGTCGGCAGCCGGGGCGAGCGGCTCGGCCACCATCACCGTCAACCCAGCGGCCGTCGTGACGGTGTCGGTCTCGCCGCCCACGGCGAGCTTCACCGCGGGCACGGGGACGCAGCTCTTCATGGCCACCGTCGCCGGTGGCACCGGGACCCCGACCTGGGCGCTGTCGCCTGCCACCGGCTCGGGATCGCTGTCGGCCACCACCGGCGCGAGCGTCACCTACACGCCGCCCGCCACCGTCACCGCGACGGAGACCGTCACGCTCACGGCGTCGGCAGCCGGGGCGAGCGGCTCGGCCACCATCACCGTCAACCCGGCGAGCACCGGCACCGGGACGGCGAGCCAGTTCTGCAGCTCGCTCGTCAACGCCTACACGCACTTCTTCGAGACCTGCTGGAACGTGCCGGCGGAGGTGATCACCGTGCTCTTCAGCAACGTCGGCAGCCTCAACGGTGCGGCCTGCGCCAACTACGACGCCGGAGATGGCGTCTACTTCACCTACAACTCCACGAGCGGTGCCAGCTGCCTCAGCGCCATCGATGCCGCCGGTTGCAACCTGCTGAGCAGCGCGGGCGAGCCAGCTGCCTGCGACACGATCACCACGCCCAAGGTCGCCTCCGGCAGCTCTTGCTACACGGACCTCGACTGCGTGAACAGCTTCTGCAGCATGACGAGCGGCTGCCCCGGGACGTGCTCTCCCTACATCGCCAATGGAGCCGGATGCCTCGAGGGAGCGACCCCTTGCAACCCTGGCTACAGCTGCTACTTGGCGACGGGGAGCAGCCAGTTCGTCTGCACCCAGGAGGCTCTGGCGGGCGCTTCCTGCGCGTCCAATCCGTGCGCCTCGGGAACCTACTGCAACGCCTCCTCGGTCTGTAGCGCGCTCGGGACGGCGGGAACGGCCTGCGGAACTCTCGCCCCATGCGCCACCGGCTACACCTGCTTGAGCGGCACGTGTGCGGCCGAGACCTTCGTGGCCGCGGGAGGGAGCTGCACGAGCCTGCCCGCGGGCAGTTCCTGCACGCTCGGCACGACCTGCCAGGCCGGCGTCTGCACGATCTATCCCACCGTGGGTCAGTCCTGCGAGCTGAGCGGCATCTGCCTCGGCTCGTACTGCAACCTCGGGACAACGCTGTGCACAGCCTACGCAGCGCAGGGAGCGAGTTGCAGCGTGACCAACCCGTGCGAGCCGCCGTCGACCTGCACGAACGGGACCTGCACGTACTCCACCTGCTCCTACCCGTAGGACGGTCGCTCGAGGGAGTCGTCCGCTGGAACTGAGGGCGGCCGGGTAACCGGCCGCCCTCCTCTTGTGTACCGAGGCGTCAACGGACGCGAAGCTCGAGCGAGCCCGGCGACTCAGCGGAAGGCCGAGGCGACGCGCTGGGCCGCGCCCGGCGGGTCGAGCACCGGCGTGGGCGTGTTCGTGAACCGGTTGCCCTCGAGCACGTTGCCCGATGAGCCGGTGTACTTCCAGATCCCCACCGGGGCCTCGCGGATCCGGTTCCCGGAAACGAGGTTTCCGTTCCCGAGGAGGAAGATCCCGGCGTCGTCGCTGTGCGTGACGGTGTTCCGCGACACCTGGTTGCCGTCGCCGTACACGATGATCCCGTCGAAGACCGTGGTGTCGAAGACGTCGTTCGCGATCACCGAGACGCCGCTCGCCTGGACGTAGACGCCGGTCTGGCTCCTCCCGGCGCTGTTGCGGGCGACTCGCGCGTCGGCCGCGCCGGAGAGGAGAATGTCGGTCGCGACGAAGTCGCAGACGTCCGTGGAGACGCAGCCGGTCCAGACGTGGTTCGCCACCGAGCAATCCTCCACGACTCCGCGCGCCCCGGGTCCGATCTGGATCCCGTTCTGGGCCGCGCCGGAGGTGGGACCGATGCCGGTGACCACGCTGCGGCGAACGGCGATGTCGGTGCCGGCCTCGTTCCCGCTGATCCCGTTCTTCTGGTAGTCGTGCACGCTCGCGTCGGTCACCTCGACCGTGGAGGAGCCGCCCGCCCCGCTCTGCACGAGGACGCCGAGGCCGCTCTGGCACCCCTCGAGGCCCGGACCGAGACGCAGGTTGCGCACGACCACCTCGTCGAGCCGCCCGGAGGCGTTGCGGTACATCACTCCCACCAGGACGGGGGCGCAGGCGGCAACGGCGTTGCCGGAGCCGTCCACGGCGAGGTCCTCGATGTCGACCCGGGCCCCGTCCGCGACCACGATGACCGCGGCGACGGGCAGGCCGTCGAAGAGGCTGGTGGTGTTCGCGACCATGCCCGTCGGCATCACCACCGCGCCGTTCTCGCCCTTGAGGGAGAGCGGCTTGTGGATGGCGACCTGCTCGCGGTAGACGCCCGCGCAGATGCGGATGCGCGTCCCCGGAGGCGCCGCGTCGACGGCCGCCTGGATCGTGGAGTAGCTCGCGCCCGGACACGCCGCCGCGTCCGCGCCGACGAGCACCTCGGTGCCCTCGGGCGGCCCGTTCCCGGCGAGGAGAGAGGAGAGCGCCACGAGCGCTGCGTGGACTGGGATGGTCATGGGTCCTTCCCCCGCGCCGCGGCTCCCTCAGGTGCGGCGGGAGAAAGCGAACCACTTCGCACACCCAAAGTCGATCCCCGACCCCGCTCGGGTCCCGTCCGCGGCGGATCCCCTGTGGGTGCCTCGACCACCCTCGCGAGCGAGCGCGGCAGGCGGGGACCCGCCCCTTACGTGGCGTGCGCGCCAAAGGAGACGGGGACCTGGTCTCCCAGGTCCCCGTCGATGTGAGCGCAGAAGGAATCGAACCTTCAACCTATGGATTAAGAGTCCATTGCTCTGCCAGTTGAGCTATGCGCCCGGAGGCCCGGATGGCGGAAAGGCGGCGGATTTAACAGGGCGTGGCGCAGCTTGTCAACGACTCCTCCCCGCCCTCGCCTGTGGGAGGAAAAGCGCGCCCGGAGGGAATCGAACCCCCGACCTGCGGCTTCGAAGGCCGACGCTCTATCCAACTGAGCTACGGGCGCCCAACGGCGTGACTCCATTCCAGCGGGAAAGAGGTGGGTGAGTGAAGGGGCTCGAACCCTTAACCCCCGGATCCACAGTCCAGTGCTCTACCGATTGAGCTACACTCACCGCAAAAATGTTCGGAATCCTCCGATGGGAGCGCGCCCGGAGGGAGTCGAACCCCCGACCCGCGGCTTAGAAGGCCGCTGCTCTATCCAACTGAGCTACGGGCGCAAAGCCGGAACCCGTTCTCCGTGCCCCGGGGCATGCGTGCCGCCCCAGCCATCCGTTCCTCATGTCAAAGAGTCGGGGCGGCGGGATTTGGACCCGCGACCTCCTGCGCCCAAGGCAGGCGCGCTACCAGGCTGCGCTACGCCCCGGAATTCACTCGGGCGACGCGAACGCCTCCCGCCCCGTTCCGAGAGGGCCGTGTCTAGCGCCCCGCCAGGGTTTTGTCAAAGGGTCGCTGCGACCTCGCGCAGCCGGGGCAAGAGCGCCCGCATCGCTGCCCCGCGGTGGGAAACGGCGTCCTTCTCCGCGGGCGTGATCTCCGCCATGGTGCGCCCCGGGACGGCCTCGGGAAGGAAGATCGGGTCGTATCCGAATCCGCCCTCTCCCCGCGGCTCGGTCCCGATGACCCCGCGACAGGACCCCTCCTCCGTCGCCAGCACCGACCCGTCGGGCGCGGAGAGGGCCACGACGGCCCGGTACTCGGCGCCGCGGTGCTCCGGGAAGACCCCGCGGAGCACGAACAGGATCTTCTCGGTGTTGGCCCGGTCGCGCTCCACGCCGGAGAGCCCGGGCTCCTCTTCCTCCGAGTAGCGGGCCGAGTCGGATCCCGGGCTTGCCCCACAGCGCGTCGACGCACAGCCCGGAGTCGTCGGCGAGGGCGTGGAGTCCCGAGGCCCGGGCGTACGCCGAGGCCTTCTTGCGGGCGTTCTCGGCGAAGGTGCTGCCGTCCTCCTCCACCTCGGGAATCTCGCGGCCGAGGTCGTCGAGCGAGAGCACGCGGATGGGGAGGCCGGCCAAGAGCCGCCGGAGCTCCCGCAGCTTGCCGGGGTTGCGCGTCCCGAAGAGGAGGTCCATCTGCCCTCGCCGCTAGCGGAGCGCCCGCTCCTGCGCCGCCTTCAGCTCGGCGATGCCGCGGAACGCGGCGTCGAGCATCCGGTCGAGCTCGGGGCGGGCGAAGGCCTTGCCCTCGGCGGTGCCCTGGACCTCGACGAGCTCGAGCTCGCCGGTGGCGACCACGTTCATGTCCACCTCGGCCGTGGAGTCCTCCGCGTAGTCGAGGTCGAGGAAGACCTCGCCGCGGACCATGCCCACGCTCACGGCGGCGACGTGGCGCGCCACCGGGTCGCGGCCGACCACCGCGTCCTGACGCAGCCGCCGCGCCGCGATCGCGAGCGCCACGAACCCTCCGGTGATGGCCGCGGTGCGGGTCCCGCCGTCGGCCTGGATGACGTCGCAGTCGATGGTGATGGTGCGTGGCCCGAGCTCCGCCAGGTCGATGGCCGCCCGCAGCGCCCGCCCCACCAGCCGCTGGATCTCGAGAGTGCGACCGCCCTGCTTGCCGCGCGCGGCCTCGCGCTGCATCCGCTCGTGGGTGGAGCGCGGCAGCATGCCGTACTCCGCGGTGACCCAGCCCGCGCCGGTCCCGAGCACGTGGGGCGGCACCCGGTTCTCCACCGATGCCGTGCACAGCACCTGCGTGTCGCCGAAGCGGGCGAGGCAGGACCCCTCGGCGTGCTTCGAGACGTTCACCTCGAGCGACACGGGCCGCAGCTGGTCGGGGCGTCTTCCCTGGGAGCGCATGGGCCGGGCATCATAACCCGCGCCCGGGCGGCATGCCCGCAGTCCTAGTGAAGGGCAGCCCGCCTCGAGCCGGAGCGCCAGGCGGCGATGCCGCTCGCGATCCCCCGGGCGAGCGCCTCCTGGTGCGGAGCGCTCCGGAGCAGCCGCGCCTCGTCGGGTTGCGAGAGGAACCCGAGCTCGAGCAGCACCGCCGGCATGCGCGCGCCGGCGAGCACGTAGAAGGGGGCCTGCTTCACGCCGCGGTCCTCGACGCCCGCGACCCGCACGACGGACTCGTGCACGGCGTACGCGAGCCGCGAGCTCTCCGCCAGGTTCGCCGTGTCCTCGAGGTCGGCGAGGATGCCGGCCACCGCGTCCGAGCGATCGAGCTCGGGCTCGCCGGCGAGGCGGTCGGCGTTCTCGCGGGCAGCGACCGTGGTGGCGGAGGCGTCGCTCGCGTCCGCCGAGAGGAAGTAGGTCTCGATCCCCCGCGCCCGCCTCCGCGCCCCGCCCGGCATCGCGTTCAGGTGGATGGAGACGAAGACGTCGGCCTTCTCGGCGTTCGCGAGCGCCGCCCTCTGGGCGAGCGGGACGGTGTCGTCGGCGCTGCGCGTCAGGAGCACGCGGACCCCCTGCTTCTCGAGGCGCGCCTTGAGCAGCCGCGCGATCTGCAGGGTGAGGTCCTTCTCCTCGGCGCCGTCCGCCGAGACGGCACCGTCCTTCTCGCCGCCGTGACCCGGGTCGACCACGACCACGAAGGCCGGAGCCGGGCGCCCGGCAGGCTTCGGCGCGGCGAGGAGGAGCGCGCTCGCGAGTGCCCAGAGCATCGTGGGGCGATTCTACGGTGGCGGCGCGCCTCAGGCCACCTCGAGGCCGGGTCCCTCCGGTGCCGGACGCGCCTCGCCGACGTGCGCCGCCCGAATCCCCCGGTCCTCGAGAAGCCGAACCACCGCGTCGAGCCGGTCCGGGGCGACGGCCGCGAAGAGGCCACCGTTGGTCTGCGCGTCGGCGAGCACCTGCTCGGCGACCGCTCCCACCGACTTGCCGAAGCGGACGTGGGCGCGGACCCACTCGAGGTTGGCCTTGCTGCCCCCCGGCACCACGTCCCGCTCGGCGAGCTCCAGGACGCCGGGCAGCACCGGGACCCGTGCCGCCTCGAGCCGCAGGACCACCCCCGAGCCCTCCGCCATCTCCCAGGCGTGGCCGAGCAGCCCGAAGCCCGTCACGTCGGTGAGCGCGGTCACCGCGCCGCTCGCGGCGAGGACCTCTCCCGCGGCCCGGTTGAGCTCCGCCATCACCTCGGTGACCCTCGCCACCTGCGCCTCGGTGGCGACCCCGCGCTTGATGGCGGTGGTGAGGATGCCCGAGCCAAGAGGCTTCGTGAGCAGGAGCTGGTCGCCGGCCCTGGCGCCGACGTTGCGCAGGATGCGGTCGGGGTGGACGAGGCCCGTGACCGCCATGCCGTACTTGGGTTCCGGGTCGTCGATGCTGTGGCCGCCGAGGACGGGGACGCCCGCCATGGCCGCCGTCTCCGAGCCGCCGCGCAGGATCTCGGCGAGAAGCTCGAGGGGGAGCTCCTTCGCGGGGAAGCAGACCAGGTTGAGCGCGAACAGCGGTCTCGCCCCCATGGCCCAGATGTCGGAGAACGCGTTGGCGGCGGCGATGCGTCCGAACCAGTAGGGGTCGTCGACCACGGGCGTGAAGAAGTCCACCGTCTCCACCACTGCCTCGGTGGGCGACAGCTGGTACACGGCGGCGTCGTCGCGCGTCTCGTGCCCCACGAGCGCGCGCGCATCGTCGACCTTCGGCAGGTGGCGCAGGACCTGCGCCAAGTCCGCAGGGCGGATTTTGCAGGCTCAACCCGCCCCGTGCGAGAGCGAGGTCAGCCGGACCTTCCCGTGCTCCATGGTGGGATTCTACGTGGACGCGCCCTCGGGCGCAGCGTTCGTGCCGGCGAACTTGAGGTACATCTCCGCGCTCCGGTTCCCGGGCGAGAGGCGCAGCACCGAGTCCCACTGCTCCGCCGCCTGCTGGCGCTGCCCGGCGGCGTAGAGGCACAGCCCGAGGTTGAGCCGGGCCGGGATGTAGTTCGGGGCCTGGCGGACGATCTCGGAGTACTCGGCGATGGCGTCGTCCCTCCGCCCCCAGTCGCGGTACGCGCCGGCGAGCTGGGCCCGGATGTCGACGAAGGTCGGGCAGAGCGCGAGCGCCCGCTGGTACTCGGCGATGGCCTCCGCGTACAGCCCGGAGGACAGGTAGACGTCGCCGACCTCGGCGTACATGTTGGCGAGCTTGCCGCGGACGAAGTGGTCAAGCTTGCCCGGCGCCGCGCCGGAGCGCATGAGCGCCTGCTGGTAGGCCTCCTGGGCCTCGCGGTACTTGCCGGTGTCGTTGTAGGTGATGGCCAGGTTCAGCGCCGCGTCCGTGTAGCCGGGGTTGATCCGCAGCGCGGCCTCGAAGGCGCGCTGCGCCTTCTGGTACTGGCCCTGGTCGTGGTAGCAGACGCCGAGCATGTTGTAGACGTCTGCGAAGGACTGGTTGTCCTCCACCACCTGCGTCAGGTACTGCTCGGCGCGGGCGAACTCCTTGCGCACGTAGTGGAAGCGCCCGAGCGCCAGCTTCTCCTTGAGGAGTTCGTCCATCGCGTTCTCCCGAGGCGGCGAAGTCTACCATTGGTGGCGGGGCGCGGGCAGGCGCCCCACGGGTCAGATCCCCGAGGCAAAGGTCCAGCGGTCGCCGGAGCGCTCCAGGCGATATCGGGCCCGGGCCCGCCGGGGCTCCCCGCCGGGCCCGGCCACCTCCTGGTCCTCGCCCACCTCGGCCCCGTCGCGGTCGACCCGGACCTGCCACCCCAGGACCCGGACCGCGGGGGGCGCGCCGGCGCCGAGCTCGCGGCGGATCCGCCCGAGCAGCGCCGCCCGGTCGGTCGCGCCGTCGCGGTAGTCGTCGGCGACGAGCGCGGCGTAGGCGGCCGGGTCGCGGGCCTGCACGGCGTCCAGCCGGCGGAAGAGCGTTCGGAGGACCCCGCGCAGCCGCGAGAACTGGTCGCCCTCCGCGCACCACAGCGCGATGTTGCAGGGCCTCATGTGGAACTGCTCGCGGCCGAGGTAGGAGAGCGCCGCCGTTTCGGTCCCTCCAGGCCACCCGCCCCTCGGCATCGAGCACGGCCACGACCGAGGCCCGGTTGCCCTCCACGACCGGGACCACCTCGGAATAGCGCACCGGAACGAGCTCGAGCGTGCCCCCGGACTGGAAGCCGTAGACGTCCTCCAGGTGGGCGCGGCCCTGGTTCGCGAGCGCCTTCCTCACCTGGGTCTCCGGGCTCTCGAGCGAGAGCGAGGAGCCGACCGAGGCGAGCTCGCCGCGCCACGCCCACAGCGCGACCGCGGCTCCGCCCGCCACGATCAGGGGGACGAGGTACGGGGCGCCGTGCCGGAAGCTCGGTCGGAACCTGCCGCCGCCCAGGTCGAGCTCACCAGGCCGGCTTCGCCTGCGGCTCGGGCTGCGACCGGATGTCGGCAAGGAGCTTCTCCGCCCGGGGCTTGTACGAGCTCGAGGGGTAGCGCACCAGGAGCTGCTGGAGCGCCTGCTGGGCTCGGAAGCGCTCCTGGAGCTTCACGTACATGTTGGCGAGCTCGAAGAGCGCCTCGGGCTCGCGGGGGCTCCCGGGGAAGTCCTTCACGATGCGCTCGAGGCGGTAGGCAGCCCCCTGCCACTTCTCGCGCTTCCTGTAGAACTCGTAGGCGTACCAGTCCCGGGCGGCGAGCGTAGCCTGGGCCTTGGCGAGAAGCTGCTTCGCCTCGGGCACCCTCTTCGAGTCGGGGTACTTCTGGAGAAACTGGAGGAGCTGCTCCGCCGTCTTGCTCACCTGGGTGAGATCGCGCTCGTAGACCGCCGGGAACATGAAGAAGTCGGTGGGGGCCTCGTTCCACCGCGCCAGCGCCGAGCGGTAGGCGGCGTAGTCCACCTCGGGGTTGGTGGGGTGGAGCTTCACGAACGAGTTGTAGGCCTCGGCGGCCTCCACGTACTTCGCCTGGGCGAACTTGAGGTCGGCGAGTCGAAGCTCGGAGAGCGCCGCGTACTTCGAGTAGGGGTACTTGGTGCGGACCCGCTCGAGGAGCTTCTGCGCGTCGACGTAGTTGTTGTCGTCGAGCTCCCTCGTGGCGACCGCGTAGTCCTCTTCCGCGGCCGACTCGTACTTCACCGCCGGCGCCTTCTTCGCGCAGGCGGCGAGCGCCGCGGTGAGGACGAGGGCGGAGACGCCCCTTGCATGCCATGTCCGGGTCATGGGGGCGCGGAATATACCAGTCCCCCGCCGCCGTGGCGACCCGGGCTGCCGGCGGCGGGTGGCCGCCTCGACCGCCCGGGGCCCGCCCCTAGCCGCCGTCGCCGTCCACGAAGATCCCGAGCGCCGCCGACACCGCGGGGCCGGAGAACCCCCTGCCGAGGAGGAAGCGCGCCAGTCGCGCCCGGTCGCGATCGTCGAGGCCGGCGAGCGGGCCGCGCGCCCGGCGTTCCGCGAGCAGGCGGCACCGCGCGGCCTCCGCCTGGGCTCCCCCGACGCCGTCGGAGGCGAGCGCCTCCGCGACGGCACCGCCGGCCGCCTCCCGAGGGATGCCCGCCGCGACGAGCCGCTGCACGGCGAGGCGCGGGCCGAGCCGGCCGGGGGCGACGAGGCCCCGGGCGCGGTCGCGGGCGTAGGCGGCGTCGTCCAGGTATCCGAGCCCGCGCAGCCACGCGACCACTGCGGGGGCCTCCTCCGCGAAGCCGGCGAGGTCGAGCCGACGGAGGACCTCGAGCTCGGTGCGGGGGCGGGCGGCGAGAAGGCGCAGCGCCCGGGCGCGGGCCCGGGCCATGGGGGAGTCCGTCACGTCGGGGGAGTCTATCCGCGCCGCGGTCCGGCGCGAGCCCTAGAATCTCTCGATCTGGAAGTCGTCCTCGCCGGGACTCGCGGGGCTCGCCTCGGCCGGGCGCGCGCCCTTCACCGGGGTGACGCGGCCGAGCGCCTGCGCCGGGGGAACGGGGCGGGAAGGCCCCTGGCCGGCGGGACGCGCACCGGCGGCCTCCGGGGCCTTCTCGAAGTCGTCCCACTTCGAGTCGCTCGTGCCGGAGATGCCGGAGACGCGGAGCGCGAAGTCGTCCGGGTTCGTCGCCTGGCGCAGGGCCTCGTCGTAGCTGATGAGGTTCGACTTGAGCAGCCACATCAGGCTCTGGTCGAAGGTCTGCATCCCGTAGGAGACGTTGCCCTGCGCGATGGCGTCCGGGATCTCCTTCGTCCGGTCCTTGTCCTCGATGAGCTCGCGGACGCGAGCGGTGGCGAGCAGGACCTCGATGGCCGGGACGCGGCCGCGGGCGTCCGCGCGGGGGACGAGCCGCTGGCTGATGACCGCCTTGAGGACCGAGCCGAGCTGCAGGCGCACCTGCTTCTGCTGGTAGGGCGGGAAGGCCGAGATGATGCGGTTCACCGTCTCGGTGGCGTCGAGGGTGTGGAGCGTCGACATCACCAGGTGGCCGGTCTCGGCGGCGGTGAGCGCGGTCTCGATGGTCTCGAGGTCGCGCATCTCGCCCACCAGGATCACGTCCGGGTCCTGGCGCAGCGCGCTCTTGAGCGCCTGCCCGAAGCTCATGGTGTCGACGCCCACCTCGCGCTGGTTCACGATCGAGCGCTTGTCGCGGATGAGGAACTCGATCGGGTCCTCGATCGTCATGATGTGGCAGGTCTCGTTGGCGTTGACGAAGTCGATCATCGCCGCGAGCGTCGTGGACTTGCCCGAGCCGGTGGTGCCGGTGACGAGGATGAGGCCGCGCTGCTCCGCGGCGATCTTCTCGAGCACCTTCGGCAGCATGAGCTGCTCGATCGTCTGGATCTTGAAGGGGATGACCCGGAGCACCACGCCGAGCGTGCCGCGCTGCTGGAAGACGTTCACGCGGAAGCGACCGAGCCCGGGGACCCCGTAGGCGAGGTCGACCTCGTTCGTCTGCTTGTACTTCTCCTTCTGGTACTCGTTCATGATGCCGAGCGCCATCCGGGAGATCTCCTCCGGTGGCAGGCGGCGGGCATCCTTCAGGGGAACGAGCGAGCCGTCGATGCGGAACATCGGCGGCAGGCCGGCCTTCAGGTGGATGTCGCTCGCGCCCGAGCGCAGGGCGATCTGGAGGATCTCGTTCAGCTCCATGTGACGAGGAGCGTACCACTTGGGGGTGGTGGGGGCCACGCCGCGACCGCGGGCGGCCGGGCGGCTGTGGGGAGACTGCCCACAGCCGCGTGATGGCGGAGGGCGGAGGCGCACAGCCGGCCCGAGTGGGCCGGCTGCGCGTGCGGCTAGCGCTTGGAGAACTGGAAGCGCTTGCGGGCGCCGGGGCGGCCGTACTTCTTGCGTTCCACGGCGCGGGCGTCGCGAGTGAGGAACCCGGCCTTCTTCAGGACGGGCCGCCACTCGGGGTTGAAGGCCACGAGCGCACGGGAGAGCCCGTGGCGGATGGCGCCGGCCTGCCCGGAGTGACCGCCGCCGTGGGTGTTGACGGCGATGTCGAGCTTGCCCACCTGGTCGACGAGCTTGAGGGGCTCGACGAGGATCATCTTCGAGGTCTCGCGCCCGAAGTACTCGTCGAGGGTCCGACCGTTGACGGTGATGTTGCCGGTGCCCTGGCGGATGCGCACGCGGGCCACCGACTCCTTGCGCCGACCGGTAATCATGCGAAGCGGGGATGCCATCTCGTGACCTCTAGGCGGAGAGCTTCAGCGGCTCGGGCTTCTGCGCCGCGTGCGGGTGCTGGTCGGCCGGGTAGACCTTGAGCTTCTTCATCATGGCGCGGCCGAGCGAGCTTCGCGGCAGCATGCGCTTCACGGCGACCACCAGGATGTCCTCGGGGTGGCGGGCGCGGAGCTTCTCGGCGGCGGTGAGCTTCGCCCCGCCGGGGTGCATGGTGTGGGAGAAGTACAGCTTGTCCTTCTCCTTCTTGCCTGTGAATCGGACCTTGCCTGCGTTCACCACCACGACGAAGTCCCCGGTGTCGAGCGACGGCGTGTAGGAGGGCTTGTGCTTGCCCTTCAGGATGGTGGCGATGCGGGTGGCGGCGCGGCCGACCGTCAGGCCGTCTGCGTCGACGATCCACCACTTCCGCGCCCGGAGCGCCTCGCCCCGGGTGGTGCTGTGCGTGCCATTGTTCATGGAAAACCTGATGTTTCGAGCGATTCGGAAGCGGCGTTCCTAGCGGACGGCCCGGTTTTTGTCAAGGAGAAGCCGAACCGGGACGCCGCCGTCTACAGCCGGTAGCCGATGAAGAGCTGCGTCGTGAAGGCGAAGTCGCTGTGCGTCCCGGCAGGGATGTTGCCGCTCGAGGACAGGGCCTGGATGGCCGCCCCGAAGCGGGTGTTGAGGCCGAGCGCGATGTACGGGTTCAGGTGGTACTCGATGTAGGGGCCCACGACCGGCCCGAAGATGAAGCTCGGCGACCCGTGGCCGGTGACGAGCAGCGTCATGTTGAAGTCGACGCCGAACCCCACCTCGAGGCCGCGCTGGATCGGGAAGCCGAACACGAGCCCCACCGGGAACTGGAACCCGAAGGCCGCGGTGCTCTCCGTGTAGAGCTTGATGCCCGGGTCCACGTGGAAGACCCAGTGGAAGAACTCCTCCTTCGGGAGCTCGAAGCGCAAGGGCGCGTAGAGGGAGAGGCCGAACTGGCTCTCGGTGGTGCCCTCGAACCCGTAGAGCAGCCCGAAGCGCAGGCCGATGTCGGAGGTCGGGGAGAGCCCGAAGGTGTACCCGAACGTCGTGCTCGGCCAGCCCGCCTGGACGTCCACCACCGGCTTCACGCCGTCGATCTCGGCGCCGACGACGCTCCAGGGGAGAGTCTTGCCGAGCAGCGGGGCGTCGTCGTCCGCGGCCCGGGCGGCGAGCGGAGCCGCGGCGAGGGCCGCGGCGAGGAGCCACGTCGAGGTGAGCCGGTTCATTTCTCGTCTCCTGGAGAAGGTCGTCCCGCGAGCACCCGGAGGGCCTCGCCTCCCGGCGGCAGTCCCGGAGGAAGACCGCCTGCCAGCAAGCGCGGCGCGCCCGACGGGCGCGCCTGGCCGTTCGCCCGGCCGCGCTCGCCCGGGCAGATCCGCAGGAGCCTAGAAGAGCCGGTAGCCGACGAAGGCCTGGACCTTGAACGCGAACGGGTTCGTGTAGGCGCTCGCGGTGTTGATGGCCACGCCGAAGCGGGTGTTGAGCCCGATGGCGATGTTGGGGTTCGCGAAGTGGTACTCGACGTACGGGCCGATCCAGGGGCCGATGAGGAAGTTGAAGGGGCTCGTGACGACGAGCGCCAGGTTGAGGTCTAAGCCACCGCCGACCTCGAGGCCCTGCGCGACCGGGAAGCCGAGGACGATGCCCACGGGGAAGGTGAAGCCGAACTGGGTGCCCGTGCCGTAGCCGCTCACGTTGCTGTAGGCGAAGCAGGTGCCGGTGAAGGGGTCGTAGACGGCGCAGGCCTTGCTGCTGCCGAAGTAGAGGGCGAATCCCGGGTCCACGTGGAAGAGGAGCTTCCCGTCGCCGACGTGGGCGAGCTCGAAGCGGATCGGCGCGTACAGCGCGATCCCGAACTCGGTGTACGTCGACCCCTCGATGCCGTAGAGGAGGCCGAACTTGACCCCCATGTCCGCGGTCTGGGAGAGGTTGAAGACGTAGCCGAAGTCGACGCTCGGCCAGCCGGCCTCGACGGTCTCCACCGCCTTGCCCCTGTTGATCTCGCTCCCGACCACGCTGAAGTCGCCGAGACCCTTCGCCTGCGAGTTGGCCTGGGCCCCGGCCGCGAGCGGCAGGGCGGCGACGGCGGCGGCGGCAAACCACGTCCGGATCGATCGCTTCATCTGCATCCTCCCTCGGTGTTTCGGGTCGCGTGCTCCCCCGCGCCCGGGTTGGCCGACCTTGCATCATACGTAGCGCGCGCCTTGTCAAGGCAAAGACCCGTAGACCCTCCGTGCCGTCGCGCGAACCGGAGACACCCTCACGGGGCGCTAGGGGCCCCTGCCTCCACCCAGGCGGGCGCGCAGCGCCGCCATCACCTCGACCGAGCGGTCGGCAGCGTCCGCCGCCGACGTGGCCCCCGCCGGGTCGTGGTCGACGGAGGCCTCTGGAGGGAGATCCGCGAGAAAGCGGCTCGGCGTGCGCGGCGCCACCTTGCCGCGCTTGGCGCGCACCCGGGCGCGAGTCATGAAGAGCACCTCGCGCGCCCGGGTGATTCCGACGTAGGCGAGCCGGCGCTCCTCCTCCAGGTCGCGCGCCTCGCCCTTTATCGCCGCCACCGGCAGGAGATCCTCCTCGCAGCCCGCGAGGAACACGACCGGGAACTCGAGCCCCTTCGCGCCGTGCAGCGTCATGAGCGTCACGCCTTCCGCTTCCTCCGGCTCCTCGTCGCGGGAGTCGAGGGCGAGCCGCTGGAGGAAGCCCACGAGCGAGGGGCGGCTCTCCCGGTTCTCGTAGGACTCGAGCGAGCGGATCACCGCCTCCACCGCCTCGACCTTGCGGGCGCCGGCGGCGGCCGACTGCACGCCCTGTCGGACCCAGGCGGCGAGGTCGAGGTCGGCGACCATGGCCCGGGCCGCCTCGGCGAGGCGCGCCCCGCGGAAGCGGGACCGGAAGCGCTCCACCTGCCCGGCGAGCTCCAGCATTCGGTCGGCGGCGCCGCGCGGCAGGTCGGCGACCTGCGGCGCCGACGAGAGCGCCCGGAAGATCGGCGTCCCGCGGGCCGCCGCCCAATCGGAGAGGCGCGCGAGCGACACATCCCCGATGCCCCGGGGCGGCACGTTCGCCACCCGCGCCAGCGAGACGTCGTCCTCCGGCAGCGCGCACACCTTGAGCCACGCGAGCACGTCGCGCACCTCGGCGCGATCGAAGAAGGCGGGGCCCCCGCGCACGATGTGGGGGATGCTGGCCTCGCGGAAGGCCTCCTCGAACGCCCGGCTCTGGGCGTTCAGCCGGTAGAGGACGGCGAAGTCGCCCCAGGGCCGGCCCTCCCCGCGAGCACGGCCGAATCTCCGCGGCGACGAAGCGCGCCTCCTCCTCCTCGTCGGCGAGCGCGACCCGCCGCACCGGCTCTCCCGGGCCCGCCTCCGTCCAGAGCTTCTTCTCGCGGCGCTTCGCCGTGCGGGCGATGACGCCGTTCGCGCAGGCGAGGATCCGCCCCGTCGATCGGTAGTTCTGCTCGAGGCGCACGACCCGGGCGCCGGGGAAGTGGCGCTCGAAGAGGAGGACGTTGCGAACCTCGGCGCCCCGCCACCCGTAGATGGCCTGGTCGTCGTCGCCGACGGCGCAGAGGCTCCGCCCGCTCCAGCCGGAGCCCCTCCTGCCGCCCTCGGCGGCGCAGAGGAGCTCGAGCAGGCGGAGCTGGCCCTGGTTCGTGTCCTGGTACTCGTCCACGAGCACGTGGCGGAACCGGGCCCGGTACCGGGCGCGGATGCCGGCGTCCCGCGACAGGAGCGCCACCGGCCGGGCGATGAGGTCGTCGAAGTCCACGGAGCGCTGGGCCTCGAGCGCGGCGCGGTAGCGCGGGTACACCTCGGCGGCGGCGAGGTCGTAGTCGTCTCCTCCCGGTCCCGTCCCGACCCGGATCTCGTCGCGGAGCTCGCCCTTGGCGCGGGACAGGATGGCGGCGAGCCGCCGCACGTCGAAGCTGCGGTCCTCGATGCGGACCTCGCGCAGGCACCGCTTCAGGATGGCGGCCTGGTCGGCGGCGTCGCAGATGGCGAACCGCCGCGGGAGCCCGGCCGCGCGGTGCTCCTCGCCGAGCAGCCACAGCCCGAAGCCGTGGAAGGTCGAGACCTGGACCTTGCCTCCGGCGGCCCCGGCGAGCGCGCGCACCCGCTCCCTCATCTCCGCGGCGGCCTTGTTCGTGAAGGTGACCGCGAGGATGGACTCGGGCGGGTTCTCCTCCTCGAGAAGCCAGGCCACCCGGTGCGCGATGACGCGCGTCTTGCCGGAGCCGGCGCCGGCGAGCACGAGGAGCGGGCCCTCCCCGGCCGTGACGGCCTCGCGCTGGGCGGGGTTGAGCGTGGAGAGGTCGAGCACGGGCGGTGCCTCTTGCCACGGCACCGGAGGCGCCGCAAGGCCTTCGGGGGAACCGCTCGGGGTGCCCCGCCTGCGGACGGCGCTCGCAGGCCTTAAGCTTCCAGGCAAGTTTGATCTTTGGGCAAGGCGACGGCCTGCTAGAATCTCTGCCCCGTACCGACTCGCACCGGAGGCGCCGCATGTTCTGGCTCGTACCCCGCTCGCCGGGACACCACGCCCCGCAGCAGGGAAGCCCGCGGATGTTCCGCGTGGACTGGATCGAGACGCACCTGTCCCGGGTGAGGCCCTGGCAGGTGCTCGTGGTCTGGGTCCCCGTGATCGCCTACCTCCTCGCCCGGGCGCTGCGGGACCCTGCCGTCTCCGCGGGCGCGCTGACCGCGTCGTTGCTGGGTGGGCTCGCCTCCTGGACGCTGCTCGAGTACGTGCTGCACCGCTGGGTCTTCCACTTCACCCCCAGCCCGGACTCGGAGCTCGCGCTCGACGTCCACTTCCTCATCCACGGGGTGCACCACGACTGGCCGCACGATCCGGACCGCCTGGTGATGCCGCCCGTGTTCTCCATCCTCCTCGGCATCGTCTTCGGCCTTCCCATCTACGTCGTCGCCGGCGCGCACCTCTTCGCCCCGATCTTCGCGGGGCTCGTCGTGGGCTACCTCTGGTACGACATGACGCACTACGTGGTGCACCACGTGAAGCCGCGCACCGAGATGGGGGCGAGGCTCCGCCGCCACCACTACCTCCACCACTTCAAGTCGCCGGACGCGCGCTACGGGGTCTCCACGCCGCTGTGGGACTACGTGTTCGGGACGATGCCGCGGGACTCCAAGGAGCCGGCGGCCGCCCGCTAGGCTACGCAGGCTAGGCGAGCCCGCGGCCGCGGAACCACTCCGCCGAGCGGCGCATCCCCTCGGCGAGCGCGACCCGGGGCTCCCACCCGAGCTCGCGGCGCGCCCTCGCGCTCGAGCACGTCCAGGCGGCCTCGCGGATCTCCATCATCTTGTCGAGCGAGAGGATGGCGGCTCGCCCGGTGACCCTGGCCGCCGCCGACGCGGCGCCGGCCACGACCCAGCTGAGCGCCTCCGGCAGCGCGACGACGAGGCCGCGCCGGCCGAGTGCCTCGAGCGCCGCGCGGCCCAGGTCCTCCCAGGTGTGCTCGACCCCGTCGTCGGCGAAGTAGACGCCGTCCGTCCCGGTCCGCCCGACCCGGCGCCCGCGCTCGGCGGCGAGGACGATGAGCTCGGAGAGGTCGTCCACGTACACGAGGCTGTAGTGCTTGTCGCCGAATCCGGCCTTCAGCACCACCCCGGCCCGCGCCATGCGGAAGAGCGCGGGCAAGAGCTCCTTGTCGCGCGGGCCGTACACCGCCGGGGGCCGCACCACGCTCACCTCCACCGTCCCGCTCACCTCTCGCACGGCCTCCTCGGCGGCGAGCTTGCTCTCGCCGTAGAGGCTCACCGGCCGGGGCGGCTCGTCCTCGGTGCGCGGGTGGCCGGGGCGGGAGGGCCCGGCGGCGGCGAGCGACGACACGAGCACGAGCCGCGGGCGCCCGGGGGCTGCGGCCGCCGCGCGGGCGAGCGCCCGGGTCCCCCCCTCGTTGACGGCAAAGAGCTCGTCCCGGGTGGCGGCCTTGACGAGGCCGGCGAGGTGCACGACGGCGTCGACGCCGGCGAGCGCCGGCGGCAGGGTCTCGGGTCGGGAGACGTCCCCCTGCACGATCTCCGCGGCGAGACGCCCGAGCTCGCCCACGCGCCCGGGCTGGCGAACCAGCGCGCGCACCTCGTCCCCGCGCCGGACGAGCCGCTCGGCGAGGTTCAGCCCGATGAACCCGGTCGCCCCGGTGAGCAGCCAGCGCACGGGCTATTCGACGCCGGTCTCGTAGATCCGGTAGACCTTGGAGCGGCGGCTACCCGCGGCCTCGATGGCGCGGTTGACGAGGTCGTTGTCCTCGAGCGTCCAGCTCACCTCCCCGCCCTCGTACCCGAGCCGGTCGGCGCGCTGGATGGTCTCGACGATGAGCACCGCGTCGATGCCCCGGCGCCGCCAGCCCTCCTTGATCCCGAGCGCCATGAGCCGGACCCGGGTGATGCGCTTCTGGTACCAGAGGAGCTTGGCGAGGCCGACGGGGATCCCGAAGGTGGTGAGCCGCCCCCCCACCTTCTTCAGCGCCTGGTTCATGTCCGGGATGGTGAGCGAGAAGGCGATGGGCTCGCCGTGGCTCTCGGCGATGAGCGCCAGGTCCGGGACGACGAGCGGGCGAAGGTCCTTCGCGAGCTTGTCGAACTCGGCGTCGGTCATGGGCACGAAGCCCCAGTTCTTCTCCCAGGCAGAGTTGTAGACCGCCTTGATGCGCCCCACCTCGTTCTCGAAGTCGTCGAGGTCGAGGGCGCGAACCGCGATCCCCTCGTGCGACCGGATCTTGTCGGCCACCCGCACGTACCGCGCCGGCGGCGGGACCTTGGCGGAGCGCTCGAAGGCGTAGAGGTCCTTCGCCTTGACCAGCCCGCAGGCCTCGACGAGCTCGGCGTAGTACGGCGGGTTGTAGCCGGTCATCACGTAGGGCGAGGAGTCGAACCCCTCGACGAGGAGGCCGCAGTCGTAGTTCGTGGACAGGCTCATCGGGCCGATGAGCTGGCGCAGGCCGCGCCAGCGAGCCCAGTTGCGGGCGGCCGCGAACAGCGCGGCGGCCACACCGGCATCGTCGATGCACTCGAAGAGCCCGAAGTAGGCGACCTTGGAGGCGTGGAAGGTGTTGTAGTTCCGGTCCTCCACCGCCGCGATGCGCCCCACCGGCTTGCCCTCGCGGGTGGCGAGGAAGAGCGCCACCTCGGCGTGACGGTAGAAGGGGTTCTTGGTGGCGTCGAGGAACTCGTGGCGCTCCATGAGCAGCGGCGGGACCCAGAACGGGTCCCCCTCGTAGGGCTCCCACTGGAACCGGATGAAGCGGTCCTTCTCGAGGCCGGTGGTCACCAGCGACACGTCGACGTCCTTGGCGGGCTGGGCGACCTCGGAGACTCGGGGAACGACGACGGGCCTTGTCATGGCGGGGGTGCCCTCGCTTCGAGGCTCTCGGTCAGGCGTCGCGGTCGGCGGAGGTGCCGTTCTCGCGGCGCCGGGACATGAAGTTCATGCCCGCCGACAGGAGCAGGGTGGGGATCTGGCGCCGCTTCTCCCAGAGGCGCACCGGCAGCTCCTTCAGCTGCTTCAGGTCTTCAGGACCCGCGTTCACGGCCTTCCAGGTGATCATCTCCGCGGCGTTGGAGAGGCGCTGCGACCAGGGCGTGCCCTCCTGGAAGAGCACGTCCGCGATCTCGAGGCGACCGCCGCCGTCCTGCGCGCCGGGGGCGGTGGTGTCGCCCTCGTGGGACGAGTAGAAGCCCGTCACGCCGGGCCGGGCCATCTTCACCTCGACGCGCGTGTGCGGCCGCTCGTACGGGATGATGCCGAGGTCGCGGCCGGCGGTCTTGAACATCTCGAGCGCGCGCTCGATGTGCTCGTCGGTGTGAGTGGCCATGAAGACCGTTCGCACGAGCTCGTGCTCCACGGCCGGGCGCACCACCGGGCTCGCGAACAGCCCGAGGTCGGTCAGCCGGCGCCAGAACTTGAAGCACAGCGCCTGGTCGCCGATGACGACCGGCACCACCGGCGACACCGACGGCGAGGTGTCGAAGCCCAGCCCCCGAAGCTCGCGGTGGACCCGCTCGGAGATGTCCCAGAGCCGCTCCCGCCGCTCCGGCTCCTCCTGGATGATCTCGAGCGCCTTGAGCGCGGCGGCCGCGGCCGGCGGCGTCATGGAGGCGCTGAAGACGAGCGCCCGGGCCTTGTGGCGGATCCAGTTGAGGACGTCGGCGCGCCCGGCGATCACCCCGCCGATGGACGCGAGCGACTTGGAGAAGGTGGTCATGACGAGGTCCACGTCCTCGTGGACCCCGAAGTGCTCGCCGGTGCCGCGGCCGCCAGGCCCCATGACGCCGAACCCGTGAGCCTCGTCGACCATGAGGCGGGCCCCGTACTTCTTCTTCAGCTCGACGATGCGGGGCAGGTTGGCGAGGTCGCCCTCCATGGAGTAGACGCCGTCGACCACGATGAGCTTGCCCGCGTCCGGGTCGGCGTTCGCGAGCAGGCGCTCGAGGTCCTCCATGTTGTTGTGGCGGAAGCGCTTGGTCTCGCCGTAGGCCGCGTGCATGCCCTCGACGAGCGAGGCGTGGACCATGCGGTCGGCGAA
This sequence comes from uncultured delta proteobacterium, assembly GCA_963754915.1. Lineage (GTDB taxonomy): Bacteria > Myxococcota > Myxococcia > Myxococcales > Anaeromyxobacteraceae > DATJZG01. Next base: position 42,551 of record CAVWHZ010000009.1, read on the forward strand.
GATGAGGTCGTGGCGCAGCACCAGGGACCCGATGGTGCCGACATTGGTCTGGAAGCCGGTCGAGAAGACGACGGCGGCCTCCTTGCCGAGAAAGGAGGCGAGGCGGTGGTCGAGCTCGTCGTGGAGCGTGAGCGTGCCGTTGAGCAACCGGGAGCCGCAGGTCGAGGCGCCCCAGCGCCGGGCGGCGTCGGCCGCCGCCTCCATGACGCGCGGGTCGTTCGCGAGGCCGAGGTAGTTGTTGGAGCAAGCCATGATGAGGCGCTTGCCGTCCACCAACACCTCGGTGCCGTTCGTCTCCTGGATGATGCGGTAGTACGGGTAATGCCCGGCCAGCTTCAGGACCTGGGCGTCCTTCCAGGCCGCACACTTGTCAAACAGATCAGCCATTTGGCCTCGCGGTCCCGGGGTCGGGGGCACCCTCCCCAAGCCCGGATCGGCTGTAAGTACCGATTAGGGGCCTGGGGAGTCAAGTCGTCGGGTGGCCGCGAAGGCGCGACCAGTCAACCCGGTCGACTCGCCCGCCCGGTTCGTGCTTTCATCCGTGGCCTCGCCTTCCACACGGATCGCTCGCGAAAGGAGCAACAACCATGGCCGCCTACAAGAAGATCGAAGTCGTCGGCACGTCGCCGGAGAGCGTCGCGGAGGCGATCAAGGTCGCCGTGAACGAGGCCGGCAAGACCGTCCGCAACATGAGCTGGTTCGAGGTCGCCGAGATCCGCGGCGCCATCAAGGGCACCAAGGTCTCGGAGTTCCAGGTCACCGTCCGGATCGGCTTCAAGGTCGAGCACTAGGTCGACGCTTAGGGCCCGGGGGCCGTTCCGGCCCTCGGGGCGTGGCGGGCCGCTCGGCGGGCGGCGCCTCGGGCGCCGCGACCCGGCCCTCTCGAGCAGCGTCACCGGTCCAGCCGCTCACCCCCCGCGCCGCGGGCCGCGGACGCTATGCCCCGCCGGCGACGTCGCCGCGCGAGACCTTGCCGGCGAGGAAGCGGCCAAACGCCATGTCCGAGTGGCTGATGTGGCCCGTGAGCCACTCGCTGATCCAGTTGTTGACCCGCATGCCGACGAGGACGCTCGGCCCCTTGTCCTGGTACTCGAGGCGCATCCGCTCGTAGTCCCGGATGAAGCGCTCGTGCTCCGACTTGTGGCGCGCGTATTCGGGGTAGGTGCTGCGGATCATCCACCGCTCCTCGGCCCCGAAGTGCTTCTCGACGTACTGGCCGAGGAAGTCGAGCAGGTGCTCCACTTCGCCGTGCTCTCCGCGGACGATGCCGACGACGAGCTGCTCGATGCGGAGGAAGAGCTCCTGGTGCTGCTGATCAATCTCCGGGACGCCAATCGCGAGCGCCGGAGTCCACGGGATGGCCATCCAACCCCTCCTTCGCGGAAGTGTAGGACAAATCCCCCGCTCGGGTCGACGGGCCCCCTACCGGAGGGCGAGGGACGCCGCCAGGAAGGCGTCGTTCTCCGCCGGGGTCCCCACCGAGACGCGCAGGCACCCGGCGAGGCCCGGGAGGTGGTCCTGCCGGCGAACCAGGATCCCGGCGGCGAGGAGCCCCTTCCAGGCGGCCCCGGCGTCCGGCGTCCGCACGAGGAAGAAGTTGGCGCGGCTCGGGTGCGCCCGCCAGGTCGGGTGGCGCCCGAGCGCGTCGATCATCCGGTCGCGCTCGGCGGCGAGCACCACCGCCGCCTCGGCGGCCCGCTCGGGCGCCTCGAGAACCGTCGCGAGGATCGCGGCCGTGTGGGCCGGGAGGTCGAACGGGGGCAGCATCGCCTGCAGCCGCCCCGCCAGGTCCGGGGCCGCGAGCAGGTAGCCGGCGCGCACGCCGCCGAGGCCGTAGGCCTTGGAGAAGGTCCGGATGAGCACCACCGACGGGTTCTCGCGAGCGAGCGCCCGCTCGTCGGTCCCCGAGAACTGGAAGTAGGCCTCGTCGATGGCCATGACCCAGCCCGCCTCCCGGGCCCGCGCCGCGAGCCGCAGGACGTCGCCGCGCGGGAAGACGACGCCGGTCGGGGCGTGGGGCACGGCGAGGAAGAGCACCCCGGCGGGCGAACCCATCCTCGCGAGCAGGGCCTCCACCGGCAGCGAGAAGCCGTCCCCGAGCGGGACCGCCTCGAACGGAGTGCCGGCGAGGCGGGCCGCTCCCTCGTAGAAGGCGAACGACGGCGCGGTGTCGAGGACCCGGTTCGCCGCGAGGGCGAGCGCCAGCACGAGGAAGTTCGACCCCGGAGCCACCACCACGCCCTCCTCGCTCCAGTCCTGCGAGCGGGCCACGAGCGCCCGCACGCCCTCGGCGTGCATGTCGGGATAGCGGTTCCAGGGCGCGAGCCTCATCCTCTCGAGCGCGCGGTCCTTCAGGTCCCGGGGGAGGTCCCACGGGCTCTCGTTCTGGTCGAGCTTGATGGGGGCTTCCACCTTCCGGTAGGGGTAGGCGGCCAGTCCTGCGAGGTGCGGCTTGAAGGCTTGCATGGCGCGACATGATTACCTCGCCCTGGCGATCGTCGCCACGGTGCTCCACGCCTCCGTGGCCGCCTCCGCCGGGGAACCGGTCGGCGGCCCTCCCGCCGGGCCGTCGGCCCGGGATCGAGCCGGGGCGGGTCCGCCCCGGGGACGCCCTGTTCGTCACGGTCATGGGCGTCCCGTCGGCGCCCTCGGCCTCCCTCGCCGGCCGGGCGCTGCACTTCTTCCCCGTGCCCGGCGGGTTCCGGGCGCTCGCCGCGCTCCCGGTGGAGGCGGAGCCGGGACCGCTCGAGGTGGAGGTGGCCGTCCCGGGCGCCTCCGCGCCCCTGCGCGCCCACGCCGAGGTCGGCGAGCCGGGGTTCCCGGAGAGCCGGCTCCGCGTCGCCCCCCGCTTCGTCTCGCCCTCTGCCGAGCAGAAGGAGCGCATGGAGCGGGACCAGGCCGCGTTCCGCCGGGCGTTCGCGAGGCCGTTCGAGCCGCCGCTCTTCGACGGTCCCTTCGCGCCCCCGCGGGAGGGCGAGGTCACCGCCCCGTTCGGCGAGAAGCGGGTCTTCAACGGCAAGAAGCAGGGCCAGCACTTCGGCACCGACCTCTCGGGCCCGGTGGGCGCCCCCGTCGCGGCCTCGAACGACGGCTTGGTCGTGCTGGCCCGCGACTGCTACGCCTCGGGCAAGAGCCTCGTCCTCTGGCACGGCGCCGACCTCTTCACCGTCTACTTCCACCTCTCCGGATTCCTCGCCCGTCCGGGCGACCGCGTGCGCCGCGGCCAGCTCGTGGCGCGGGTGGGCCGGACCGGCCGCGTCACCGGTCCGCACCTGCACTTCGGGACCAAGGTGGGCGATCTCTACGTGGATCCCGAATCGGTCTACCGGCTCAGCTGGGCCGCACCCGCGCTCCCCTGACCTCGGCGAGCACCTCGAGGAGCAGGGCGTGGATGCCGGGGTTCCCGGCGCAGATGGTGCCCCCGAACAGCATGTCGTCGCCGCCGGCGAAGTCCGCCACCCGACCGCCCGCCTCGCGCACGAGCAGGATCCCCGGCGCCACGTCCCAGGGCTTGAGCTTCATCTCCCAGAAGCCGTCGAAGCGGCCGGCGGCCACGTAGGCGAGGTCGAGGGCGGCGGCCCCGAAGCGCCGCACTGCCCGGGCGCGCCCGAGATAGGCCCGGAAGAGGCGCATCACCGGCTCCGGGTCCTCCTGGATGTCGTAGGGGAATCCGGTGCAGAGGAGCGCATGGCGGAGCTCCGCGGCGCCCGAGACGTGCAGCCGGTCTCCGCCGAGCCAGGCCCCCCTGCCACGGCCGGCGAGGTAGAGCTCGCCGCGGAGCGGGTCGAGGGTCGCTCCCGCGGCGAGGCCGTCGGCGTCGGCCACCCCCACGTTGACCGCGAAGTGGGGCACGCCGTGGGCGTAGTTGGTGGTGCCGTCGAGCGGGTCGACGAACCAGCGCAGCCCGGTCGCGGCCCCCCCGGAGGCCCCCGATTCCTCCGCCAGCACGGCGCTGCCGGGAAAGCGCTCCTCGATGAATCGGAGCAGCGCCTCCTCGCTGGCGCGGTCGGCGTCGGTGACGAGGTCGATGCCCCCCTTGTAGTCGATGGTCCGCAGTGTGCCCCAGCGCGCCCTCAGCACGTCGCCGCCGCGCCTGGCCGCCTCGGCCACTGCCGCCATGAGCTCGCCCACCTCGGTCACGAAGCCACCCCCGTCTGCCAGGTGGCTCCAGGATAGCCAGGACGGCGCCGGGACGCAGCCGGCCCTCGAGCGCTCTCTCGGGGCCCGGGAAAGTGCTAAGTTCCCGCGCCGGGAGGCCCCACCGTGAAGACCCTCGCCGTCATCCGCGTCGCCGTCTTCGTCGTCTTGGCCGTCTACTTCCTCGTATTCGCCATGCCCTGGACGTACGTGCCCCTCCTGTTCGCCAACGTCGACACCCAGGCGATCCTCACCCGCACCGAGCTGCGGCGGGTGATGGCCCCGCTCATCGTCACCGCCGGCCTGGCGGTGGCCTGGACGGGGCTCGACGCCTGGCTCGGCGTGCGCTTGTGGAAGCGCGAGCGCCGGCAGGCGGAGGCCCGCCCCGCCGCGCCCGAAACGGCGAAGAAATAGCGCGGCATGGGCGTCGGCCCGCGCGCGCTGCTCTACCGCCTGGGGTGCCTGTGGCGACGCCGGGAGGTGAACGTCTGGTACGACGCCGCCTACCGGCTCCCGCTCTCGGGCCTCGAGTTCACGGGCGTCGACCCCCGGCGCGCGGACTTCGCGGCCTGGTGGCTCCGGGAGAGCAAGGCGGTGGCGCCGGCCTGGTGGCGCGTCCCCCGCCGCGTCTCGTACGCCGACCTGGCCCGCGTCCACACCGCGGAGCTGCTCGACTCGCTCTCGCGCCCCGAGACGCTCGCCGGGGTCTTCGGGGTCGACCCCTCCGACGTCCCGGTGGACGAGGTGATGCGCACCGTGCGGCTCGCCACCGGAGGCACCGTCGAGGGCGCGCGAGAGACGCTCCGGCGACGCGTGCCGGCGCTCAACCTCCTCGGGGGATTCCACCACGCCGGACCCGGGTCGGCCGGGGGGTTCTGCCCGGTCAACGACATCGCCGTGGCGCTCGCCGTGGTCCGCTCCGACGGCTTCTCGGGCAAGGTGGCCGTGCTCGACCTCGACGCCCACCCCCCCGACGGCATCGCCGCCAGCCTCGCCCTCGACCCCGACCACTGGATTGGGTCGCTCTCCGGTTCCGACTGGGGCGCCCTCCCCGGCGTCGACGAGACCCTGCTCCCCGAGGGCGCAGGAGACGCCGCCTACATGGACGCGCTCACGGCGCTGCTCGGACGCATGCCGAGGTCCAACCTCGTCTTCGTCATCGCCGGCGGCGACGTGCTCGCCGGGGACAGGCTCGGCCGCCTCGGCCTCTCGCTCACGGGGGTGCGCTGGCGCAACGTCACCGTCGCCGCGCACCTCGAGGGCGTTCCGTCGGTCTGGCTCCCGGGCGGCGGGTACGGCCGCAGCTCGTGGAAGGCCCTCGCCGGCGCGGGCCTGGCCCTCTCCACCGGCTCGACCCAGCCCATCCCCGACGACTACGACCCGCTGGCGGCCCGCTTCGCGGGGATCGCCCGTGGACTCCCGACCGACGTCCTCTCGGACACCGGGGAGCTCACCGAGGCGGACCTGGCCGAGGCGCTCGGGGTCAAGCGCCCGAGGCAGCGGCTCTTGCTCGGCTTCTACTCCGCCACCGGGATGGAGCACGCGCTGCAGCGCTTCGGCGTGCTCCCCCAGCTGACGCGCCTCGGCTACGCGCAGTTCCGCGTCGAGTTCGACCGCGCGGGCCCCGGGGAGCGGATCCGGATCTTCGGGGAGGCGGACGGGCGCGAGCACCTGCTCATCGAGACCATCCTGGAGCGCCGCCGCACGAACGGCCACCCGGTCCTCTACGTCCACTGGCTGTCGCTGCGGAACCCGCGCGCCCAGTTCAGCGCGAGGCGGCCGCGCCTGCCCGGGCAGGACGTGCCCGGGCTGGGGATCGCCCGCGAGATCGGGGAGATGCTCGGCCTCATGGCGCTGCGGCTCGGCCTCGCCGGGGTCGTCTACCGGCCCGGCCCACTTCCACACCGCCTTCCCGGGGCGCCACCACTTCACCTTCGTCGACCCGGCGCGCCAGGGCCGCTTCGAGGCGCTCGTGCGCGACCTCCCCGGGGCGCTGAGCCTCGTCGACGCCACCCGCGCCCTCGACGAGGGGCGCGTTCTGCTGAACGGCGAGCCCTACGCGTGGGAGCCCGACGAGATGGCCTTCTGGCTCCGGGAGCCGCCCGAGGAGCCGGGGGAGGTGGCGCACGAGCGCGAGCGCTCGCACTTCACTCTCGTCGACCCTCTCGCACCCGGCCAGGCGGCCACGCCGTCGCCGGCCGGCGACGGGGATCGGGCAGGCCGCTGAGGAGCGGACGCGCTCACCAGCCGCAGCGGCGGCCGCGGTTCTGCTCGTCGAGGAACTTCCGGAGCGGCGCGAAGTAGTCGAGCATGGCCGTCGCGTCCATCTCCCGCTCGCCGGTGAGCGCCTCGAGCGCGTCGGGCCAGGGGCGAGAGGCGCCGAGCGCCAGCATGGCGCCGAAGCGCTTGCCCACCTCGGCGTTGCCGTAGATCGAGCAGGCGTGCAGGGGCCCCTTTTGCCCGGCGATCCGGCACATCCCCCGGTGGAACTGGAACTTGAGGACGCTCGCGAGGAAGTAGCGCGTGTAGGGGACGTTCGCGGGGATGTGGTACTTGGCGCCGGGATCGAAGTCCGCCTCGGTGCGGGCCACCGGCGCGGCCACGCCCTGGTAGCGGTTGCGCAGCTCCCACCAGGCGGACTCGTACCGCTCCGGCGGAACCCGGCCCGAGAACACCTCCCACCGCCAGCGGTCCATGACGAGGCTGAAGGGCAGGAAGGCCACCTGCTCCAGCGCCTTTCGCAGCTGCAGGTTCACGACGGCCCGGTCGTCGACGGGTGCCTCGCCGGCGAGCCCGAGCCGCTTCAGGTAGGCGGGCGTGATCGAGAGCGCGAGCGCGTCCCCGATGGCCTCGTGGAACCCGTCGTTCGCGCCCTGCTGCAGGATGAAGGGCAGCTGCTCGTAGGCCCGCTGGTAGTAGTTGTGGCCGAGCTCGTGGTGGGCGGTGACGAGGTCCTCCTCGTTCACCTTGAGGCACGCCTTGATGCGCAGGTCGGAGCGGGCGTCGATGTCCCAGGCGCTGGCGTGGCAGACCACCTCGCGGTCGCGCGGCTTCGTGAGCATCGACCGCGCCCAGAACGTGTCCGGCAGCGGCGGGAGCCCGAGCGACGTGAAGAAGGCCTCGCCGGCCTTCACCATCCGGACCTGGTCCCATCCCCGCGCCTTGAGCGCCGCGTCGACGTCGATGCCCGCGACGCCCGGGTAGGGCTCCGAGAGAGGGTAGACGTTCTCCCAGGTCTGCGCCCACATGTTCCCGAGCAGGTGCGCCGGGATGGGCGCCCCGTCCCGGACGCGGTCCTTGCCGTAGGTCCCCTGCAGGCGCCCGCGGACGTAGCAGTGGAGCGCGTCGTAGAGCGGCCGCAGCTGGCCCCAGAGCCGCTCCACCTCGGCGGCGAAGGCTTCCGGGGGCATGTCGTAGCCGGAGCGCCACTGGACCCCGACGTCGGAGAAGCCGATCTCCCGCGCACCCTCGTTGGAGAGGTCCACGAGCTGCCGGTAGAGCGGCTTCATCGGGGGCGCGATGGTCCTCCACCCGGCCCAGGCATCGAGCAGCTCGTCCCAGTTCCGGCTCGCGGCCATGACGTCCTCGAGCTGGCCCAGGTCGCGGCAGGGCCCCTTGCCGTCGCGGCCGCACCACTTCCCGGACCCGTAGAGGCCGGTGAGCTTGGCGGCCACGCCGGCGAGCTCGGCCCTCTTCTTTGGGTCCCGCGGCGCGGGTGGCGGCTCGGCGACGAGGCGCAGGAGGTCGAGCTGGCGGCGGGTCGAGGCGTCGAGGGGAGTCGCCCGGAACGGCAGCGACTCCTCCACGGCCCGCGACAGGAAGGCCATGAGGTCCTCGTTCGCCCAGGCGGTGAGGCGCTCGGTGTCGTAGGTGATGTAGGTCGCGTTCACCCAAGCGGCCGTGCTCGACTTGAGCGACAGCTGCCGCAGCTCCTCGTTGACGCGCTCCGCGAACGCGCGGGCTTCCGCGGGCGTCGGCGCCGGGGCCGCCGAGGGCGGCGCCCCGTCGGCGGCGGGCGGGGGGGCGGCAAAGAGGGCGAGGCCGACGAGAGCTGCGGAGAATGCACTCATGGGGTTGCTCCGTGGGTGGCGGGAGGACGAGCCGAGGCCCCCGGCCGGCGTCAGGGTTCGGAGAGGAGTGCCTCCACCTCGCGCCGCTGGGCCGAGGCCGTCCGGGAGTCGTACCCTTCGTGGATGTAGCGGATGACGCCCTTGCGGTCGACGACGAGGGTGGTCGGGAGCCGATCCACGCCGAACACGGCGGCCCATCGCTCGCCGCCCGCGTCCCAGAGGACCCGCGGCGCCGCGCCCGTCGAGGCGAGGAAGGGGGCGATGAGCGAGCGGTCCTCGTCGAAGCTCACGGCGTAGACGGAAAGCCCGCGGGGCCCGAGCTCCTTCTCCATGGCCGCGAGCGCGGGGAGCTCCTCCCGGCAGGGCGTGCACCAGGTGGCCCAGAAGTCGACCACCCGGACCCGCCCGGACTCGGCGGCCACGTCCACGAGGCCCCCGCCCAGGTCCGGCGCCGCGAACTCGAGCGGGTCGCCGACCCTCCCGCCGCCGCGGGCCGCCGCGCGCGGGGTCGCGCAGGCGGCGAGGACGAGGGCTGCGGCGAGGGCGAGCGGTCGCACGGGTGCCCTGTTTACCCGAGGGCCCCACCAATGCGCCAGATCAAGGCGGCTCCGGGTAGGAAAATCTGTCAAAACCGGGCGGGGTGAGGTATGCAATCATGCCGGACGCGGGCACTCGCAGTCGCGCGCCCCAAGCCGCAGAACGGACCCGAACCGTGGGACGGACCTCCCTATGAGACTCAGGCTCGGCATCGCAGTCCTCGCGGCGATGGCGCTCCTCGCGCCATCGGCCGGCCGCGCGGGCGAGCTCGACATCTACTCGAACACCCAGCTCAACGCCTCGCAGCAGTGGCGGAGCGGGGAGACCTTCGCCACCGTCCCGCTCTACGAGTTCCTGTCGCTCTCCGGGCGCGGCATCGAGATCCCGGGCGGGGATCTCCAGCTCGTGCTGGACGTCTGGGGAGGCGTCGACCTCGCCTCGCCACCCTGGTGGAACGGGTTCGACAACACCGGGCGCTGGAGCGGCGATCTCAACCTGGCCTTCGTGCAGGGGAGCTGGCTCGGCGGCGACCTCAAGGTCCGGCTCGGCCGCATGAGCGTTGGCTACGGCAACTCCCGCATGCTGCAGCTCGACGGCGGGTCCTTCGCGGCGCGCATCGCGAACCTGTTCACGCTGGAGGGCTACGCCGGCGCGCCCACCACGCAGCGCTTCACCGCCTACGGGAACATCTTCTCGTCCAACCCGACGGTCGGGAACCTGGCGGTGGGCGGCCGCCTCGGCTTCGCCTACGCCCAGTGGGTGAACGTCGGCGTGTCGGCCGGCTTCGCCTGGGACAGCGGTGCCTCCACGCGCGAGGACGTGGCGGTCGACCTCAAGGTGTCGCCGGTCTCGTGGATGTACCTGCTCGGCTACCTCGACTACAGCCTCTTCGCCCGCGACTACTTCACGAACTTCGGAAGCCAGGTCGCAGAGGGAACCGCCAGCCTCGTGTTCCCGGTCGCGGCGCACCTGCAGTTCACGGCGGAGTACTCCTACACGGTCCCGTCGCTCATGCTCCCGTACAACTCCATCCTCTGGGTCTTCAGCGACGGCACGAACCAGTACCTGGGCGCCACCGCACGCATCGGGCTCGAGCAGTTCGGCCTCAAGGCCGCGCTCGACTTCGACGTCGGCTACCGCCGCATCTTCGAGGACGAGATCGGGAGCGGCACCACCGGCGGCAACCGCTACTTCCTCGGGGCCCGCTGGAGGCCGTCGGCCACCACCACCGTGGGCCTCGAGGGCGCTCGCCTCGACCTGCCCTCCGGAGTGACCTGGACCGGCCAGAGCTCGGGGTACTGGAACGCGCGGGCGTTCGCCTCGGCGAAGATGTACGGGTTCACCGGCACGCTCGACTTCCAGGGCTACTGGTTCACCCAGGTGGTGAACGGCCAGTCGAACTCGATCATCGGCAACGCGACGCTGGGCTACGACATCGGCCACGGCCTCTCGGTGGTGGGCGCCGTCTCCGGCGGCGAGACCCCCTACTACAAGAGCTACTTCAGCGGCCTGGTGAAGATCGTCTACAACCAGACCTACCGTTCGCGCGAGGTGTTCTAATGAAGACCCGGCTTTTCATCCTGCCGCTCGCCCTCGCCGCGGCCGCCTGCGTCAGCCAGGGCAAGAAGTCGGAGGCCCAGCCGCCCCAGCCGTACAAGTTCCCGCACTCCACCCACATCGAGGCGGGGGTGGCGTGCCTCGAGTGCCACTCGCCCATCCCCAAGTCGACGAAGCTGCAGGTCAACGTCATCGACGTGAAGATCCCGGAGAAGTCCGAGGTCTGCGGGCAGTGCCACGACCCCGTTCCCCCGTACACGCCGGTGCAGCACTTCGAGCCGGTCGTCAACTTCGACCACGCCGCGCACCTGCCCCGCGTGAACAACGAGTGCACCCGCTGCCACGTGAAGTACACCGAGTCCGGTGACCTCGTGAAGCCCGTGCCGGCCATGACGGCGTGCACCGCCTGCCACAACCACGGCCAGGACTTCGCGGTCGGCCGCTGCGTCCCCTGCCACCGCGACCTGAGGCAGTACCCGCTGAAGCCCATCGCGGAGTACACCCACCAGGCGAACTTCCTCGCGACGCACGGGAAGTGGGCCCGGGAGTCGGTGGCCACCTGCGCCACCTGCCACGACCAGACCATGTGCTCGACGTGCCACACCGCGACCACGCGGCCCTTGCCACCCGGCGTCCAGTATCCCGAGAAGGTGACGGCCGACTTCATCCACCGCGGCGACTGGATCTCGCGGCACGCCATGGAGCAGCAGGCGAACCCGGCGAGCTGCCTCAAGTGCCACGGCACCGGCTACTGCGAGAGCTGCCACGCCTTCCAGGGCGTGGGCCCGGGCGGGTCGTCGACGAGCGACCCGCATCCCTCGGGGTGGATCAACGTCCACGGCTCCGTCGCGCGCGGCAACATCGCCTCCTGCGCCGCCTGCCACAACCAGGGCGCCAACGCGACCTGCGTGCAGTGCCACGGCTCGGGCGGCGTGAACCCGCACCCGCCGGGGTGGAAGGGCACGGTCGCGCAGCAGAGCTCGAACGCGACCTGCCGCATCTGCCACCACTAGCAGAGCGCACCCCCGGATCGCACCGGCGCCCGCTCCCGCGAGGGAGCGGGCGCCCTCGTCCTGGAGGGAGCGAGGCTGCGGTTCGGGACCTGCCTAGGCGGCCCCGAGCGCCCGGAGCAGCTTCTCCCAGATGGCGCCGAAGGCGCCGTTCGACATCGCGACCACCACGTCGCCGGGCCGCGCCTCGGCCTTCACGCCCGCCACCATCTCCTCCACGCTCGCGCAGGCCTGCGCGGGCGGCCCGCCGCCGATGAGATCGCCTGCGAGCCGGTCGACGTCGAGCCGCTCGGCCTCCGGGACCCGGTCGGTGGGGGCTGGCCGCAGCAAGAACACGCGCGCCGCGTCGCCGAAGCTGCGGGCGTACTCCTCCTGGTGGAGGCTGCGCCGGCTGGTGTTCGACCGCGGCTCGAAGCAGGCGACGAGCCGGGCGCCGGGGTACGACCCCTGGATGGCGGCGAGCGTCCGGGACACTGCCGTGGGGTGGTGTGCGAAGTCGTCGATGACGGTGACCCCTCCGGCGCTGCCCCGGACCTCCTGGCGGCGCTTCACGCCCCGGAACTCCTCCAGGCCCCGGGCGATCTCCTCGAAGGAAAGGCCCAGCCGGCTGGCGGCGGCCGCCACGCCGAGCGCGTTCTCGACGTTGTGCGCTCCCCCGACGGCGAGCCGGACCGCCCCGAGCGCGCGGCCGCCACGCGTGAGCACGAAGCGGGCGCCGTCGGCACCGAGGGAGAGCTCGCGGGCCTCCCAGTGGGCTGGCCGCTCCACCGAGTAGGTCTCCACCGGGCAGCGCGCGCCGCGGGCGAGCTCCACCACGCTGTCCCAGGTCGAGCAGGCCGCGAGGAAGCCGTCGGCCGGGAGCAGCGAGACGAAGCGCTCGAAGGCGCTGCGGTAGTGGGCCTCGTCCCGGTAGATGTCGGCGTGGTCCATCTCGCAGCTCGTGAGGATGGCCGTCCTCGGGCGGTAGTGGAGGAACTTCGGACCCTTGTCGAAGTAGGCGGTGTCGTACTCGTCGCCCTCGACCACGAAGTGCGCCCCCTCGCCGAGCCGGAAGTTGGAGTCGAAGTCCCGGGTGACGCCGCCCACGAGGAACGACGGGTCGCGCAGGGCGCGGTAGAGCACGAACCCCATGAGGGCGCTCGTGGTGGTCTTGCCGTGGGTGCCCACCACCACCACGCCATGGCGAGGGGCGATGAAGAGCTCTCCGAGCGCCTGCGGGAAAGAGACGTGCGGCAGCCCCCGCTCCCTCATGGCCGCGGCCTCGGGGTTCGCGGCCCGGACCACGTTTCCCACCACCACCACGTCCGGCCGGGCTCGCTCCAGGTTCTCGGGCCGGTAGCCGGCCATGGCCTCGATGCCCCACCGCTCGAGCTGCGTGGACATGGGCGGGTACACGTTCTCGTCCGAGCCGGTGACGGCGTAGCCCGCCGCCTTGAGCATCCCGGCGAAGGACCCCATCCCGGTGCCGCAGACTCCGATGAGGTGGACCCGCCTCACCTTCGACCAGTCGACCGCGCCCTCTCGCTCCATCGCGTTGCCCTCTCTAGGCCCCGACGGCCTCGGCCACCGCGTCGTGGAACCCGCGCCGCAGTGCCAGGATCTCCCCGGGGCGGCGGCCGTCGGGGTGGACGTGGTTCGTGAGCAGCGCACAGACGACCTCGGCGTCCCGGTCGATCCACAGCGAGCAGCCGGTGTAGCCGAGGTGGCCGATCGCGCCCTCCTCGCCGCGCCCCAGCCTCGAGCCGATCGAGGAGGTCCCCGGGCTCGGCGTGTCCCAGCCGAGCGCGCGCGTGCTCCCCGGGGCGGCGTCCCTCCGGGCGAACTCCCGGGCCACGGCCGGGTCGAGGAACCCGCAGCGCCCGCGGAGCGCGTCGAGCCACGCCTGGCCCAAGACGGCGACGTCGGCGGCGCTCGAGAACAGGCCGGCGTGGCCGGCGACGCCTCCGACCGCGTAGGCGTTGTCGTCGTTCACCACCCCGCAGTTCACCTCGCCGCGGTGCGTGCAGCGCTCGGTGGCGGCGAAGGACCGGGACGCCGCCGCGCCTCGCTGCGCCTCGTCCACGAAGAAGGTGTCGGCGAGGCCGAGCGGGCGAGCCACCCGCTCGGCGAAGAGCCGGTCGAGCGGGGCGCCGCCCACCCGCTCGACGAGCCATCCCGCCGCGAGAAAGGCCGGGTCGCCGTAGAGGGCGCGAGAGCCCGGCGCCGCCTCGAGCGGCTCGCGGCGCACGGCCTCGCCCACGAGCTCGCGCCCGCGGGTGAAGGCCTGGCCCAGGTCGCGGGGGCGCCTGTCCGGCGGGAGGAAGGCAGCCGCCGCGGCCGGGTCGGCGCGGGCGAGGTCGTAGTAGGGCCGGTAGGACGGAAGCCCGCTCGAGTGGGCGAGCAGCTGCCGCACGGTCACCCGGTCCTTCGCGGCAGCCTCGAAGCCGGGGAGCGAGCGCGCCACCGGGCCGTCGAGGGCGAGGCGCCCCTCCTCGACGAGGAGCGCCGCGACCGTGGCGGTCGCCATCACCTTGGTGAGCGAGGCCACGTCGAAGACGTCGGCCGGCCCGAGCGGGCGGCGCTCCGGGTCCACCTGGGCGTCGCCCGCGAAGCCGAGGTGGACGACCTCGCCGCCCCGGCGCACGGCGGCGGCGAGCGCCGGCGCCGCTCCCCGGCGACGCCCGGCCTCGAGCACCCGGCTCACCCCCGGGAGCTCCGGGCCGCCCGGGGTCATGCGGTAGCGCCCTGCTCGAAGGCGATGCGCGGCGGGCCCTCCTCCGGGTTGCGGGGAGCCACCACCGTGACGATCGAGCCCATCGGCAGGGCGAGGTTCACGTCCTCGTGGCCGGCCTGGACGCCCTCGATGGCCGGGACGTTCATCTCCCAGGCGAAGCGCCGGGCCACCTCGACGCCCGGGAGGTCCGGGTCATCGCACCTCGTGAACTGGCCGAGGCAGACCGCGGCGACGCGGTCGAGCGCCCCGGAGAGCCGGAGCTGCGTGAGCATGCGGTCGATGCGGTAGGGCCGCTCGCCGACGTCCTCGAGGAAGAGGACGGCGCCGGCGAAGCGCGGCTGCCAGGCGGTGCCGCAGAGGTGGGAGAGGACGTTCAGCGACCCCCCGAGAAGCGGTCCCGAGGCCACGCCTGCCCGCAGGACGGCGCCGCCCACGACGCCGCGCCCGGGCGCGGGCGGAGTGGAGCTCCGCTCCGAGGGGGGCGGGGCGCCGCCGAAGAGGAGCACCTCCAGGTGGTCGAGCGACTCCGGCCCGAGCCGGGGCAGCTGGGTCACCACCGGGCCGTGTACCGTGACGAGCCCGGCCCGGTTCAGCACCGCGTGGATGGCCGTGATGTCGCTGAACCCGACCACCACCTTGGGCGGGTGGAAGAGCCGGCCGGCCTCCATCTTGGGCAAGAGCCGCATCGCCCCGTAGCCGCCCCGCGCGCACCAGATCGCCCGGGCGTCCGCGTCGCTCGCCGCCTCCAGCCACTCGGAGAGGCGCCGGGCGTCGTCGCCCGCCAGGTACCCCTCCCGGGACTCGATGTCCGGGCGCATCCGGGGCACGAGGCCAAAGCGGCCTCGCAGCACGTCCAGGCCCTTCTGGAAGAGCTCGGGGTCGAAGGGACTCGACGGGGCGACGACGCGGACGACGTCGCCTCGCCTGAGCGGAGGAGGTCGCAGCACCGCCGGCGAGCATAGCCGGGGATCCCGGCCGGGTCGAGAGCGCCGCGGTGCGCTTTCGACCCGTTTGGCTCGGGCGCCGCGGCTTGCTAGGCTCGGCTCCCCTAGGATCCCCATCCCACCGACATCGAGCGAGGGCGACATCCCCATGGCCGACAAGCCCGCACTGGAAGGCGAGGTCTTCTACCCCACCGCCGAGGTGACCGCGCAGGCGCGCGTGAAGGACTGGGACGCGCTCGCCAAGCAGGCCCTCGACGGATCCGCTGGCCTTCTGGGCCAAGGAGGCCGAGGAGCTCGAGTGGTACCGCAAGTGGGACAAGGTCCTCGACGACTCCAAGAAGCCCTTCTACAAGTGGTTCGCCGGCGGGCAGTGCAACATCGTCCACAACGCGCTCGACCGCCACCAGAAGACCTGGCGCAAGAACAAGCTCTCGCTCGTGTGGGTGGGCGAGCGCAGCGAGGTCCGGACCTACTCGTACTTCGCGCTCAACCGCGACGTCTCCAAGTTCGCGAACGTGCTGAAGGCGATGGGCGTCAAGAAGGGCGACCGCGTCACCATCTACATGCCGCGCGTCCCGGAGATCGTCATCGCCATGCTGGCCTGCGCCAAGATCGGCGCCATCCACTCGGTGGTGTACGGCGGGTTCAGCGTGGATGCGCTCCAGGGGCGCATCGAGGACTCGGAGTCGAAGGTGGTCATCACCGCCGACGGCGGGTTCATGAACGGCAAGGTGGTGGAGCTGAAGAAGATCGTCGACGAGGCCGTGCGCCACGCCCCCACCGTCGAGACCGTGATCGTGGTCCAGCGCACCGGTCACGAGGTCCGGATGGAGGCGGGGCGCGACTACTGGTACCACGAGCTCATGAAGCTGCCGCTCGCCACCGGCGTGGCGGCCACCGAGGTGATGGACGCCTACGACCCCCTCTACATGCTCTACACCTCGGGGACCACCGGGAAGCCGAAGGGGCTCATCCACTGCCACGGCGGCTACATGGTGGGCGTCTACTCGACGCTCAAGTACGTCTTCGACGTGAAGGACGAGGACCGCTACTGGTGCGCCGCGGATCCCGGGCTGGGTGACGGGCCACTCCTACATCGTCTACGGCCCGCTGCTCATGGGCGCCACCACCTTCATGTACGAGGGCGCGCCGACCTACCCGTACCCGAACCGCTGGTGGCACCTCGTGGAGAAGTACGGCATCACCATCCTCTACACCGCCCCCACCGCCATCCGCGGGCTCATGCGCTTCGGCGAGTCCTGGCCGAACCGCCACGACCTCTCCACCCTGCGCCTGCTCGGCTCGGTGGGCGAGCCCATCAACCCCGAGGCGTGGAAGTGGTACCACCGGGTCATCGGCAAGGGCCGCTGTCCCATCATGGATACCTGGTGGCAGACCGAGACCGGGATGTTCCAGCTCACGCCCACGCCGACCATGCCCCTCAAGCCGGGGTCGGCCACGCGCCCCTTCTTCGGGCAGGACGCGGAGATCCTCGACGACGCCGGCAACCCGGTGCCGGACGGCGAGGAGGGGTTCCTGGCGCTCAAGAACCCGTGGCCCGCCGCTGCCATCACGATCTACAAGGACCCGGAGCGCTACGCGAAGCAGTACTGGTCCAAGTACCCCGGGCGCTACATGGCCGGGGACTCGGCCAAGCGCGACCGCGACGGGTACTTCTGGGTGATCGGCCGGACCGACGACGTCATCAAGGTGTCGGGGTACCGGCTCGGGACCGCGGAGGTCGAGAGCGCGCTCGTCTCGCATCCCGCCGTCGCCGAGGCGGCGGTCATCGGGGTCCCGCACGAGGTGAAGGGGCAGGCCATCTACGCGTACTGCATCCTCCGCTCCGGCTTCAAGCCGTCGGAGGACCTCGCCGACGAGGTGAAGGCCCACGTCGGCAAGCACATGGGACCCATCGTGAGACCCGAGAAGATCACCTTCGTGGACGGCCTCCCGAAGACCCGGTCCGGCAAGATCATGCGGCGCGTGCTGAAGGCCCGCGCCCAGGGGCTCCCCGAGGGCGACGTCTCGACGCTCGAGGAATAGCCGGTCCGCCTCGGCTGTCCCTTTCCAGTCGGGGCGGGATGCTCGCATCCCGCCCCGCTTCGCGCTGCCCGCGACACCGCTCAAAGGCTTCCGGCGCCGCCCGATTCGCGGTATGAGCCTGCAACCCTCAAAGGAGAACCCATGCGCACCGCCATCGCACTCGCCGCCCTCGTCCTCTCGGCGGCCCCGGCCTTCGCTGCCGGGCCCGAGCTGAAGACCGACGAGGACAAGACCCTCTACGCCCTGGGCGTGATGGCGTCGAAGAGCTTCGCCGAGTTCAACCTGACGCCCGCCGAGCTGGCGATCATCGAGCGCGGCATGACCGATGCCCTCACGGGAAAGAAGCTCGCCATCGACCCCGAGCAGTACCAGGCCAAGGTGCAGGAGTTCGCCCAGAAGCGCATGGCCGCCTCGGGCCAGGCGCGGGCCGCTCGCGAGAAGTCCGTGGTCGACAACTACGCCAAGGAGAAGGGGGCCGACAAGACGGCCTCCGGCCTCGTGTACATCCCCATCAAGGAAGGCACCGGCGCTTCCCCCAAGCCCTCCGACAAGGTGAAGGTGAACTACGAGGGCAAGCTCACCGACGGCAAGGTCTTCGACAGCTCGTACAAGCGCGGCCAGCCGGTGGAGTTCCAGCTGAACCAGGTGATCCCCTGCTGGACCGAGGGCGTCGCCAAGATGAAGGCCGGCGGCAAGGCCAAGCTCGTGTGCCCGCCGGCGATTGCCTACGGCGAGCGCGGTGCGGGCGGCGTCATCCCGCCGAACGCCACGCTCGTCTTCGAGGTCGAGCTCATCGAGTTCGGGCCGGCACCGGCGCCCGCACCCGCCGCCCCGGCCAAGTAGCGAGCGACCTCCGGGCGGGGCGGGGCCAGACGGTCCTCGCCTCGCCGCTTCCCCCAGCGGCGCCGCGCCGCGCCTCGCGCGCCCCACGGATAGACGACCATGCGCACCCTCCTGACCCTCGCGGCTCTCGCCGGAATCGCCTCCGGCCACGCGCTCGGGGCGGAGCCCGAGCTCCGGACGGAGGAGGAGAAGACCCTGTACACGATGGGGGTCCTCGGCTCCCGCGTCTTTCAGGTCTTCTACCTTTCGCCGGCACAGCTCGACCTCGTAAAGGCGGGCCTCACCGACGCGGTCACCGGCCGGCCGCTGCTCGTCGACGTGGAGGCCTACAAGGCGAAGGTGGAAGCGCTCGCGACCGTTCGCGAGGCGGAGGCCGCCCGGACGAGGGCCGCCATCGAGAGCGCCGTCGTCGAGGAGTACGCGCAGCAGAAGGGCGCACAGCGGACCGCCACCGGGCTCGTCATCGTCCCGGTCCGGGAGGGCACCGGGGCCGCGCCCGCGGCCGACGACCTCGTCCGCGTCGCCTACGAGGGCAGGCTTGCCGACGGATCGGTCTTCGACCCGGCCTCGGCCCGCCCGGGCCCGCTCGTCGTCCCGCTCGAGCGCTCCATCCTCTGCTGGCGGGAGGGCCTGCGCCGGATGAAGGTGGGCGGGAGGGCGACGCTCGTGTGCCCCGCTCCGCTCGCCTACGGAGACCGCGGCGTGCCCGGAAAAATCCCCGGCGGCGCCACGTTGATCTTCGACATCGAGCTCGTCTCCATCCCCGGAAACATGCAGACCGAGCCTTCGGGCGCCGAGGCGGCGAAGCCGGGCCCGAAGCCGGCCACTCCGGGGCCGGGCAAGTAGGAGGGGGGCCGGAGCCGCACCGGATGCGACTCGACCGGGCCCTCACCGCCGCCGCGCTGCTCGTCGGCGCGCTGGCTGCAGAAGCCCTGGACCGCTTCGAGATCCAGGTGTACGGGCCGGACCTCGACGAGCCGGGCCAGTTCTCCCTCGAGCTGCACCTCAACTACACCTGGGCGGGCGAGCGCGCCCCGGCCTATCCGGGCGAGGCGCCTCTTGCCCAGGCGGGCCACTACACCCTCGAGCCGGCGCTGGGAGTGCTCGAGTGGCTCGAGCTCGGCGCCTACCTGCAGACCTACTCGACCCCGGCGCTCGGCTATCGCTTCGGCGGCGCCAAGGTGCGGGCCAAGATGATCGTCCCGCGGAGGATCACCGGGGAGCTCTTCCTGGGACTGAACGTCGAGGTGGGCTTCGTCCCCCTGCCAATCGATGCCGACGCCTGGGGCGTGGAGTTCCGCCCCATCGTCGGCTGGTCGAACGGCTGGGCGCTCGTCTCGGTGAACGCGACCTTCGGCTTCTCCCTCGCCGGGCCAAACGCCGCGCGGGTGGAGCTCGGCCCCGCCGCCAAGGTCGAGGGGAACACCCAGCTCGGCTTCGGCGTCGGCCTCGAGTACTACACGTCGATGGGCTACGTGGGCGGCCTGCCGGCCCCCGTGCACTGGCAGCAGATGCTCTTCGCGGTCGTGGACCTCCTCGCCCCCCGGGGCGGCGAGGAGAGCCCGTGGGAGCTCAACGTGGGCGTGGGGAGGGGGCTCACCGGGGCGACGCCCCAGCAGTGGACGGCGAAGGCCATCGTCGGGAGGTCTTTCTAGGCCGCGCGCCGCCGACCCTCGCGGGGCGGCCGGCTTGCCTCGCCAGCCGCTCCCGCCTAGGGAACGGGGAGTGCGGAGGGTTCCGTCATGGCGGTGACATCCGGCAAGCTCGTGCTGTGGGGCGACTCCCTGTGGGAGAGCCCCTACGTGTTCTCGGTGTTCGTGGCGCTCGAGGAGAAGGGCCTGCCCTACGAGGTCCGGCTGCTCTCGCTCGCGAGCGGGGAGACCCGTGGAGAGGACTACGCCGCCCGGTCCATCACCGGGCGGGTGCCGGCCCTCCAGCACGGCGAGTTCTGGCTCTCGGAGTCGTCGGCAATCGAGGAGTACCTGGAGGAGGCGTTCCCCCCGCCGCAGTGGCCCCGCCTCTACCCCGCGGATCCGCTCCAGCGGGCCCGGGCGCGCCAGGTGCAGGCCTGGCTCCGCAGCGACCTCCTGCCGCTGCGCCAGGCGAGGCCCACCCGGTCGCTCTTCCTGGGCGAGAAGGTGAAGCCGCTCCCGCCGGACGCCCGGGAGTCGGCCGAGCGCCTCTGCAGGGCCGCGGAGCAGTTCGTGGGCCCGAGCGGCACCTCGATGTTCGGGACGTTCTCCATCGCCGACGTCGACCTGGCGCTCGCGCTGCAGCGGCTCGTGCACAACGGCGACCCGGTGCCCGAGCGCCTCCACCGCTTCGCGCAGGGGGTCTGGGCACGGGCGGCGGTTCGCAAGTACGTCGACCACCCCCGCCGCAAGGTGGCCTGAGGTCGCAGGGTCCTAGCGGAGCCGCTTCCAGTAGACGACCTCCGCGACCTCGGGCAGGACGAACCCGGGGAGCTCGCCGACGCGCGCGTACCCGTGGCGCTCGTAGAATCTCTGGGCGCCGTCGTTGAAGTCGGACACGAGGAGGAAGGCGTGGCGGCTCTCGCGCGCCACCTCGGCCTCGAAGGCCGCGAGCAGCACGGCGCCAATCCCCTCCCCGGTCGCCTCCGGCACCACCGCGAGGAGCTTCAGGTAGCCGCCCGCGCCGAAGGTCCCGGCGCGCACGAGCCACGCGAGCCCCCGGGCGCGCTGGTCCCGCTCCTCCACGAGCAGCCCGTCGCCGCGCTCGAGCGCCATCACCAGGTCGTCGGCGAACCGGCCCGGGTCGAGGCGGTAGCGCTTGAGAAGCGGGAGCCGGGAGAGCGCGGCGGCGAGCGCGGGGATGTCCCCCTGGGCGAGCGGACGAATCATGGCGTTCCCTCCGTGACCTCGAGCACCGCCGGCGTCGCCGACAGCATGGGTACCGACTCCTCCCCGCGCACGGACCGCAGGACGGCGACGCCGCCGGAGGGCAGGTCGAGCCAGGCGCGCGTCGAGCCCGGCTCGGCGTCCGTCCCGAGGACCCGGGCGCCCTCGGCCTCGAGCTCCAGGCCCGGCGCGGGAACCGACACGGTGAGACCGTCGATCGCCTTCGGCCCGCGGTTCTTGACCTCGACGGCGCCGTCCTCGCGGTAGGTGATCTCCGAGGTCGCCGAGCGCCCGTAGCCGCGTGCCGGTCTCTTCCCATGTCAGCGAGGCGAGGGTGCCCGCTCGGGCCCGCTCGGCGATCCGCGAGAGCGCCTCGTCGAAGGCGGGATGCAACTCGAGCCCACCCTGCACCTCGCGCACCACCAGCTTCGCGAGGAGGTCGGGCCGGGTCGTCGTCCGGGGCGCGGCGGCGAGGTAGGTGTGGGCGACGAAGAGCCCGCGGTCCGCCTCGAGCCGGTCGAGCGCCTCGTCGGAGAGCGCCCGCCCGAGCCCCTCGGGGGTCCCCTGGAACATGGTGGAGCCGAAGGCCCAGAGGCGCCGGTCGAAGGGCAGCGGGTACAGCGCCGGCGCGAGGCCGGGTGCGAAGAGGTCGCCGATCGCCGGCTCGCGTGCAAATCCGCCGACGTCCCCGGCCGCCCATACCCAGAGGAATCCGCCGCCCGCGAGCAGGTCGTGCACCGCGTACGGGCCCTCGCTCCGCCAGCCCTCGGCGGAGAGGGCCTCGCAGTTCGTGTAGGGCTCGTGGTCGATCCAGGTGGCGACGCCGAAGCGGCGAAGCACCGGCAGGGCCGCCGCGACCGCGTCGCGGTCGTCCGGGCCCGGGCTCGGCGAGTGGGACGCGACCTCCGACCCGGCCGCGGCGAGCTCCCGGGCGAGCGCGGCCGTCTCCGGCTCCTCGAGCGCACCGCGCCGAGCGTGCACGAAGAAGCTCTTCGTGATCCGGACGCCCCGGCCGAGGAAACCGCCCGGTCCCTCCGGCCGGCAGAAGGGCCGCGAGTCGCCGTAGAGGACCGCCCGGAGCGCCTCCGGGTCGGTGCGGTCGGCGTGGTCCGTGAACACCACCGCCGCCCGTGCGCCGGCCGGCCAGCGCTCCACGACGAGAGGAAGGAGCTGCGACCCCTGCGCGAGCGGGTACAGGGTGGCCCGCCCCCGAACCTCCTCGCCGCTGCGGCGCGGCGTGCGGCTCTCCGGGCGCTTGTGCTCGAGGGCGGCGAAGGTGACCTGGCCGTCCTCGCCCTCGGGCAACTTGGGCAGGCAGCGCTCGTACACGGCGAACGGATGCGACGCCTCGTCGTCGAGCACGAGCTCCACGTCCGCCGCCTCTCCGGCCGACGCCACCCGCGCGGCGACGATCCCCGGCCCCCCCACGATGGCGAGCTCCCGGCCGGCGACGACGACCGGCGTCCCGCGATCGACGCGCACCGGCTTCCCCACCGTCCGCCAGCCGAGGTCGTGCGCGACTGCCCGGACCGGCCCGCGCAGGCGCAGCCGCACCGCCTCCCGCTCGGCCGAGACGTCGGCGAGGTAGCGCACCCGGGCTTCGAGGACGACGCCGGCCCCGAGGAGAGAGAGGCGGACCTGCACCTCGCGGAGGCCGTCCTGTGCCTCGCCCACCGCTTCGGCACCGTCCCTCCTCCAGGACAGCGGGGCCATGGCCCCGCCTTCCGCGGAGGGCGCGAAGTCGGCGGAGATGTCGAGCATGAGCGCGCGCCCGTGGGACTGGAGCACCGCCCTCGAGGGAACGCCCCCGGGGCCCGCTCCGGTGGCGAGCGCGACCGCGAGGGCCAGCCCCTCGATCCCGGTCATCGGGCGGGAACGCGGAACTGGCGCCCGGTGACGGCGGAGACGGCTCGCATTCGACCTCCCGCGGGCGAGAAGTCCCCCGCTCCCGACGAACGTACCCGCGGCGGAGCGGCGCTACAAGATTCCGCCGTGGCCCGGTCCGAGCGGGAGGGTGCATGATGGGGCGGAGGTGGCCAGAGCACCGACAGGCGGACCCGACCGCAGGCGCGCGGCGTGGCTCGCGGCCCTCGCCGCCAGCGCCGCGCTCCACGGCGGCCTCCTCGTCGCGGCCTGGGCAACCCGCCCGAAGCCGCGCACCCGCCCCGCGCCGCCCATCGACGTGGTGCTCGTGGAGCGCCCGCCGGCCGCGGTCGCGCCGGAGACCCCGGCGACGTGGAGCGCGGTGGCCGCCGCAGCGAACCGGAGGCCCGCCTCCGCGCCGGCCACCGCCGGCACCCGGAGCCGCCCGCCCGCCGCGGGCGCCCCGGTGGCGCTGCCGCCCGCGTCCACGGGACCGGGGCCGCCGCTCGAGGAGCTCGCCCCGGGGAGCGGGAGCCGCGCCGCCCGGGCCGACCTGTCCCCGCCCCTGCCTCCCGAGATCGCGGCGAAGCTCGTCGCGCCCGAGCCCACCTCGTCGGAGAGGCTCGAGCGCATCCTCGCGGAGGACTTCGGGCGGGCGAAGGTGGAGCGCGGGCTCGCCGACTCCTTCACTCTCGACATGGGCAAGGCGCTCTTGAAGAGCTGGGAGCCGGAGAAGGTCGTGACCGAGCGCGGCCTCTCGGGATACGCGCAGAACCTGGGTCGCAACGTGGCCGAGTACGCCGGCATCTACGCCGACCAGGCTGCCCGCTACGGCAAGACCGGCTCGCCGGTCGACGGCACGGAGAGCCGCGGCGTCCAGGCGCTGGCGGCCGTGCCGGAGGGGCTCGCGTCCGAGATCTCGCGCCAGCGGGAGGCAGCCGACGCGGTCCGGGCGCAGTCGCGCACGCGCCACGTCGCCGTCATCCGCGTGGTGCAACGCGCGGACGGCCGGCTCGTGTCGGTGGAGCTCGTCTCGCCCTCGCGGGACTCCGCGGTGGACGCCGCGGCGCTGCGCGACGTCCGCGCCGCGGCCGAGAGGCTCCCGGCGCCGAGCCCGGAGGCCCTGCACGGGCGCAAGACGCTCGCCTCGACCTGGGAGCTCGAGCTCGACGTGTCCATCACGCCGCCGCTCCCCATGGTGGCGGTGCAGTTCGACGAGGTGCTGGGGTTCGTCGACGCGCGCGTGCCGCTCGACCGGCGGCTCTACAAGGTGGTGCGGCTCGTCTCGGTCGAGTGACCGGGACGCTCAGTTGTTCTGGGACAGGATCAGGTTCACGTACTGGGCGCGCTCGAATGCCCGCGGGTCCTTCGCCTCCTTCTGCGACAGCGTCCCGCGGAAGTCCTCGAGGGTCGAGTAGCGTCCCCGCTCCATCCATTCGTCGAGGCCGGTGCGCAGCGCCGCCAGGTGGGAGACCCCGTTGCGCAGCAGCGTGGCAGCGAGCTGGACGACGGTGGCGCCGGCGAGCACCATCTTCACGACGGCGGCCGAGTCGTGGGCGCCGGTGGACGACGCCAGGTCGGCCCTGACGCGCCCGTAGAGGATGGCGGTCCAGCGCAGCGGCACGAGCATCTCCCACGGGTGGGACAGCTGCATGGAGCTGTGCAGGGCCAGGCGGTCGAGGTCGATGTCCGGCTGAAGGAACCGGTTGAAGAGGACGAGCGCGTCCACGCCGGCGTCGTCGAACTTCCGCGCCATGTTGGCGAAGGACGTGAAGTAGGGCGAGAGCTTCAGGGCGAGCGGGATCTTCACCGCCTGTCGCACGGAGCTGACGACGTCGAGGTACTCGCGCTCGATCTGCTCGCCGCTGACGGCCGGGTCGGCCCCTACCGAGTAGATGTTCACCTCGACGGCGTCGGCGCCGGCCTCGGCGAGCTGGCGCGCGTAGTCGCTCCAGCTCCCGGCCGCGGCGCAGTTCAGGCTGGCGATGACCGGGATCCGGATCGATTTCTTCGCCTTCTCGAGCAGCCGGAGGTACTCCCTCGGCCCGATGCGCTGGGGCGGAAGGTACGAGCGAGCCTCCGGGTTCGCGTCGGCCTGGAAGGAGATGGCCTCCTGGAGCTCGCTCTCGGCCGCCTCAATCTGCTCCTCGAAGAGGGACCTCAGCACGACGGCGCCGGCCCCGGCCGCCTCTGCCGACTGGAAGTTCTCGACCTTGTTGGACAACGACGAGCTCGCAACGACGAGGGGGCTCGGCAGCTTGAGCCCCATGTACCGGGTCGAGAGGTCGGCCATTTGGTGGTCTCCGCGTCGGCGGGAGGGCGGTCCCCGCCGCGCCTTCGGGTCTAAGGAGGGGGAACCATCCTCGCTTGTCTCGGGTGCGTTTGGGAAGGATCTTTCCGGCCTCCCGCCGGCCGGGCGCAGCTCGCGCCGCAGTGCGGCATCGAACGCCTCTCGTCTCGCGGGGAGGCCCTCGATTCCCCGCGATCGTCGCTGCAGGGGCACTGCGCACGCGCCCGGTGCTCGGGTCTCCTTGGCCCCAGGAGGACGACGCGAAGAGGAGTGCCGCCTTCGAATCCACTAGCCGGCCGGAGCGACCGGCTCGGTGCCTCCGACAGCAACGTCGACCGGGCGGCAGAGGCGCCTCTCCGACGGCTCCACGGGAACTCGCCCGTTAGGGGCAGCGAGCCGCTCGCGCGCGCGCCCGGTGAGGCCCCGAATGTGGCTCACCCCGGTTTCAATGGCACTATTGCAGGCTCGTGCCCGCCTCGAGCCCGAACCCGTCGCCGACGAGCGACCCATCGACCGTCCGCTTGGTGCCGCACCGGATCGCCTGCCGGCGAGGTGGCCGCAAGCGCCCCGCGCTCTTCGTCCACGGCATCACCCCCCACTCCGTCCTCCGGGAGAACGTGACGCGGCGGCTCGTCGCTGTGGGCGGGTGCCGCCTTTCGTTCGACGTGCCCGAAGGGTTCGCCGAACAGGTGTCCGGCCCCGATGGCCCCCCCAGAGCCTGATCTCGACCGCCGAGTCCGCGAGCTCGAGGCCCGGCTCACCGAGCTGAGCCTGGACAACCAGGCCCTGGCGGAGCGGCACGTCGACGCCACCATTCTCGGCCTCGTCTCCGAGCGCCTCCTCGCCTCCGCCGACCCCGGCGAGGTGCTCCTCGCCGGGCTGGAGCGCGCCTCCGTCCTGCTGAATCTCCCCGCCTGCCTCGCCGGAGAGCTCACCGGCGAGGGACTATCGGTGCGCGCGGCGTGCCTCGCGCGCGGCCGCGGCGCGCTCGATGGGCGGGTGCTCCCGCTCGCTCCGGGCGGGCGGGCGGACCTCGCCGCCGGGCCGATCTTCCTCGGCGAGGGCGATCGCGATCTCCTCTCATCGTGGCCCGAGCCGCTCTCGTCGCTCCGGCCCACGGCGGCGCTCGTCGTCCCGGCGCCCTCCCGACTCCTGCCGCGGGGGGCCTTCCTCTTCCTGGACGCCACCTCCGAGGTCCACCTCCGGTCGGCGGCCCCGCTTCTCTTACGGGTGGTCGAGGCCGTCGGGGCGCGGATCGACAACCTCTCGCTCCTCTCCGAGCTCATCCTGCTCAACGAGTCGCTCGAGAGTCGCGTCGCCGAGCGCTCCCGCGCGCTGCTCGACGCGGAGGAGCGCCTTCGCCGCTTCGAGCTTTTGGCCTCCGAGAGCCGCGACCCCATCCTCTTCGTGCGCGCGAGCGACGGCCGCATCCTGGACGCCAACGGCGCGGCGAATCGGCTCTACGGCTACTCGCTCCAGGAGTTCCAGGCGCGCACCGTGGTCGACCTGCGCGCGCCGACCGAGCGCGGCGGCGTCCACCTGCTCCTGCCGGGGGTGGACGAGCAGGGAGTCCTGCTGCAGACGGTCCACCAGCGCCGCGGCGGCGCGGAGGTCCCGGTCGAGGTCAGCGCCCGGGCCATCGAGTTCGATGGCGCGAAGACCATCATCGCCGTCATCCGGGACGTGTCGGAGCGCCGGGCCGCCGAGGAGGCCCTGCAGCGCAGCGAGGAGCGCTTCCGTGCGGCGTTCGCCACCAGCCCGGACTCGATCAACCTGAACCGCCTCGACGACGGGGTCTACGTCGCCGTGAACCAGGGCTTCATCCGCCTCACGGGCTATGCCGAGGTCGACGTCCTCGGGCGGTCCTCCCTGGACGTCGGGATCTCGGGTCGACCCGGCCGACCGCCAGCGCCTCGTCGACGGCCTGCGCGCCTCCGGCGTCGTCGAGAACCTCGAGGCCCGGTTCCGGTTCAAGGACGGCCGGACGATCCTGGGCCTCATGTCGGCTCGCATCCTGCTGCTCGACGGTGTCCCGCACATCCTGTCGGTGACGCGCGACATCACCGCCATGCGCCAGGCCGAGGCCGAGCGGAGCCGACTCGCGGAGCAACTCGGCCAGTCCCAGAAGCTGGAGGCCATCGGCCAGCTCGCCGGCGGCGTGGCCCACGACTTCAACAACCTCCTGACGGTGATCCTGGGCTGCGCTTCGACCCTCAAGGCCGACCTGCCCGCGGGCTTCGGCCACCTCGCGGACGACCTCGGCCAGATCGAGGAGGCCGGCCAACGAGCCCGGGACCTCACCCGGCAGCTGCTGGCCTTCGCGCGCAAGCAGCCGGTGGTCAAGTCGAGCATCGACCTGAACCGGGTGGTGGAGGGAAGCGAGAAGCTGCTTCGTCGCGTGCTCGGCGAGCACATCGAGCTCGACGTGGCACTCGACCCAGGGCTCTGGTGGCTGCAGGGCGACGTCGGGCAGCTCGAGCAGGTCATCCTCAACCTCGCGGTCAATGCCCGCGACGCCATGCCCGACGGCGGCACGCTGTTCCTCTCGACGTCGAACCGGAGGGGCGCCGCGCCCGGGGTCGCCGCGGAGCCGGACCCGGGGGAGTTCGTCCAGCTGGCCGTCCGGGACACCGGGATCGGCATGTCGCCCGAGGTGCGGGGTCGCCTCTTCGAGCCCTTCTTCACCACCAAGAGCCCCGGCCGCGGAACCGGCCTCGGCCTCGCCACGGTCTACGGCATCGTCAAGCAGTGGGGCGGGTTCATCCACGTCGAGAGCTCCCCGGGCGCGGGCTCCCTCTTCGAGGTCGGCTTCCCGAGGACGCAAGCGAGCCCGGCCTCCGCCGAGCCCCTGCCGGGCCCGGCCAGGGCGGGCGGCACCGAGACGGTCCTCCTCGTGGAGGACGAGCCCGCGGTGCGCCGCGTGGCGGCGCGCGTCCTCCGGCTCGGGGGCTACCGCGTGCTCGTCGCGGAGGGCGGGCCAGCCGCGCTTCGCCTGCTCGCGGAGGAGTCCCGGCCCGTCGACCTGCTCGTGACGGACGTGGTGATGCCGGGAATGAGCGGGCGCGTGCTCGCCGAGCAGGTCCGCAGCCGAAGCGGCGCCACCCGGGTCCTCTTCGTCTCGGGCTACGCGCTCGACCTCGTCGGCGACGGGGGAGCGCTCGACGGCGGCGACGAA
Source organism: uncultured delta proteobacterium (assembly GCA_963754915.1). GTDB lineage: Bacteria > Myxococcota > Myxococcia > Myxococcales > Anaeromyxobacteraceae > DATJZG01. The sequence goes on from CAVWHZ010000009.1 coordinate 70,594, forward strand.
CTGCTCGAGAAGCCCTTCACGACCGAGGCGCTGCTCGCCCGGGTTCGCGCCCTTCTCGACGCCCGCCGCGGACCGTGACCCTCCCGCCGCTCCGGCCTCAGGCCTTGGGGCGCACCGTGAGCACCGGGACGGGGGACCTGCGGACGACGCGCTCCACGACCGAGCCGAGCAGCGCGTGCGCGAGGCCGGTCCGGCCATGGGTGCCGAGCACGAGGATGTCGAAGGCGCCCTTGGCGGCGAGGTCGAGGATCTCGCCGGCGGGATCCCCGATGGACTTCGCCGTCGCTGCCCTGGGCGCGCCCATCTGGATCGCCTCCTTGCTCCAGGTGCCGAGCAGGCGGTCGGTCTCGTCGGACAGGTCCTGCAGCATCCGCGGGCTCGGAAGCACCGTCCCCTCGGGCAGCGTGTAGCCCGGGAGCGGGTAGGCGTGGAACACCGTCACCTCGCCCTCGAAGCGGCGAGCGAGCTCCGCGGCGACGCGCAGGGCGTCGCGGGATGCCGGCGAGAAGTCCACCGGGCAGAGGATGCGCTTCCAGTCGATGGCGCTCATTCCTTCCAGTCCCTGAGGAGGAACTCCTCCTCTGCCGGCGAGAGGTCGAAGCGCTCGGAGGCCTCGGAGATGAGCTTCGCCCGCGGCGTCGTGGCCCCCTCGAGACGGCGATCGCTGAGCCAATGGAGCGCGCGGCGCAGCGCGTCCCCTTCCGGCCTGAGCCCCTTCGCGTCCGCCATGCGTGACACCTCCGAGGGAATCGTGGCCCCGTCCCCGAAAAGCCGCAAGGGACACCGGGGTCCCGGCCGGGGCGCCGCCAAGAGATGCCGCCCGGCAGCGGGACCGGAGTGGAAAGGCCCACGTCGCCGGAGGGCCCCAACCGGGTCGGGCCGCGGTCGCTTGCCCCGGGTTCGGGCGGACCCCAAGTTCAGGTGCCGTGCGTGCGGGCCAGGTCGGACCGCCCCGCGGCGAGGGAGGGAGGGGCCATGCTGGTCCGCGACGCGATGAGCCCGCACGCCGAGACGGTCACCCCGGACGACACCCTACAGGAGGCGGCGCTGAAGATGCGCACGCTCAACGTCGGTGCGCTCCCGGTCCTGGACGGCGCGCTCCTCGTCGGCATGGTCACCGACCGAGACCTCGCCATCCGCGCCGTCGCGAGCGGCCTCGACCCGGTGCGGACGCGGGTGCGGGAGGCCATGACGCCGCAGTCGGTGTGGTGCTTCGTCGACCAGGACACCATCGAGGCGGCCCGGATCATGGAGGCCATGGCCGTGCGGCGCCTCATGGTCCTCGACCGGGCCCAGAGGCTCGTCGGCATGATCACCATCGACGACCTCGCGGCCGTGGCGCGCCAGGAACGGCTCGCCGGCGAGGTCATCGACCACACCGTCGTCATGAGGCCTTTCCCGGCCTGACTCGCGTCCGGGGCCGGGCCGCGCCATTGCTCTCGCTTGAGGCGTACCCGCCGTTCGGTTAGGGAACCCGCGGGACCGCCCATGCGCCTCGCCACCCTCCGCAACGGAACCCGCGACGGCCAGCTGTGCGTCGTGCGCTCGGACGGCACCCGCCTCGCCGCCGCCACCGCCGTCGCGCCCACCCTGCAGGCCGCCCTCGACGCCTGGGAGCGAGCCGAGCCCGCGCTGCGGGCGCTCGCCGGCGACCTCGACCGGGGACGGGTCGAGGGCGAGGCGCTCGACCCGCGCCGGCTCGACGCTCCGCTGCCGCGCGCCTTCGAGTGGGTCGACGGGTCGGCCTACCTGAACCACGTCCGCCTGGTCCGCAAGGCGCGCGGGGCAGAGCCGCCCCCGACGCTCGAGACGGACCCGCTCGTGTACCAGGGAGGCAGCGGTGTGCTGCAAGCCTGCCACGACGACCTCCCCCTCGCCGATCCGGCGTGGGGGCTCGACTTCGAGGGGGAGGTCTGCGCCGTCCTCGGCGACGTGCCGCAGGGGACCCGCGCCGCGGACGCCGAGCGCCAGGTGCTCCTCCTCTGCCTCGCGAACGACGTCACGCTGAGGAACCTCGTGCCGGCCGAGCTCGCCAAGGGCTTTGGCTTCTTCCAGTCCAAGCCGGCCACTGCCTTCTCTCCCTTCGCCGCCACCCCCGACGAGCTCGGACCTGCCTTTCGGGGCGGCCGCGTCCACCTGCGCCTCGCGGTCTGGCTGAACGGGCGACAGGTGGGCGACCTCGAGACCGGGCCGGAGATGCACTTCTCCTTCCTCGACCTCATCGCCCACGTGGCGCGCACGCGTGCCTTCACGGCGGGTACAATCCTGGGAAGCGGCACCGTCTCGAACCGGGACCGCGCCCGTGGCATCTCCTGCCTGGCGGAGCGACGCATGATCGAGGTGCTGGAGTCCCCCGACCGCAAGCCCCGCACGCCGTTCCTCGCGCCCGGCGACGTGGTGGAGATGGAGATGAAGGACCCCTCCGGCCGCAGCCTCTTCGGCCGCATCGTCCAGAAGGTGGTGGCCCGGTGAAACTCGCCCTCTACTCCTACTGGCGTTCGTCCTCGGCGTGGCGGGTCCGGATCGGGCTCCACTGGAAGGGGATCCCGTTCGAGTACCGGGCGGTGAACCTCCTCGCGGGCGAGCAGTTCGGCGGCGAGCACCAGGCCCGCAACCCCATGTCCCAGGTGCCGGTGCTCGAGGTGGAGGAGGAGGGTCGCGTCTACCGGCTCGCCCAGTCCATCGCCATCCTGGAGTGGCTCGACGAGCGGTTCCCGGACCGGCCGCTGCTCCCGCCCGACCCGGAGGGCCGGGCCCGGGTGCGGATGCTCGCCGAGCACGTGAACTCCGGGATCCAGCCCTACCAGAACGCCGTGGTCCTTCGGTGGCTCCGCGAGAACGCGCCCGGCCAGGATGCCGGGTGGCTCGGCCGCTTCATCGGCGACGGGCTGGCGAGCCTGGAGACGGCGGTCCGCGGCGGCGCGGGGCGCTTCTGCCACGGCGACGCGGTCACCCTTGCCGACCTCTACCTCGTCCCGCAGATGCACGGGGCGCGCCGCTTCGGCGTCGATCTCGCGCGCCTGCCCACTCTCGTCCGCGTCGAGGAGGCCTGCCGGGCCGAGGACGCCTTCGCGAATAGCGAGCCGGATCGACAGCCCGACGCGCCCCCCGGGAAGAGGTGACCATGCCGAAGCTCGAGTCCATCGGGATCCGCCGCGTCGAGGCCCTGCACTACTACGTGCACGACCTGGAGCGCAGCCGCCGCTTCTACACCGGCATGATGGACTTCGCCGAGACGGCGGTCTCGTCCCCGCATCTGGAGCGGGACGGACGACAGCGCTCGGTGCTGTTCGAGGCGGGCGAGGTGCGGATCCTGGTGTCGGCGCCGATCGGCGAGGGCGGCCGCGCCTCCCGCTTCCTCCGCAAGCACCCCGACGGCGTCGGCACGCTGGTCTTCGAGGTCGAGGATGCCGAGCGGGCCTTCCGCCTCCTCGAGGCCCGGGGGGCCACGCCCATCACCGACGTCCAGACGTGGCAGGACGAGGGCGGCGAGCTCCGCTCCTTCGGCATCACCACGCCGTTCGGCGACACCACCTTCCGATTCGTGGAGCGGCGCGGCCACCGCGCCCCCTTCCCGGGCATGGTGCCGCACCCCGCTCCGTTCGGCGGCGGCAACGCCTTCGGCTTCGACCGCATCGACCACGTCACCTCCAACTTCCAGACCATGAAGCCGGCGCTCCTGTGGATGGAGCACGTGCTCGGATTCGAGGAGTTCTGGGAGGTGCAGTTCCACACCGCCGACGTGGCCCGGGAACGGAAGCGGCGAATGGAGTCGCACGGCTCGGGGCTGCGCTCGGTGGTCATGCGCGACCCTGCCTCCGGAGTGAAGTTCGCCAACAACGAGCCCTGGCGGCCCCACTTCAAGGCCTCGCAGATCAACCTCTTCCACGAGGACCTCCGCGGCGACGGGGTGCAGCACGCGGCGCTCACCGTGAAGGACATCCTCGGCGCGGTCCGCGGCCTGCGCGGGAGAGGCGTGGAGTTCATGCCCACGCCGGGCACCTACTACGACATGCTGCCGGGGCGGCTCCACGCCATCGGGGTGGAGCGCGTCGACGAGGACCTGGCCGAGCTGCGGGAGCTGCAGATCCTGGTCGACGGCGCGGCGCCCGGGTCCTACCTCCTCCAGATCTTCCTCAAGGACTCGGCCGGCCTCTACCGGGAGCCGGAGGCCGGCCCGTTCTTCTTCGAGATCATCCAGCGCAAGGGGGACCAGGGGTTCGGGGCCGGCAACTTCCGGGCGCTCTTCGAGAGCATCGAGCGGGAGCAGGAGTCGGGGGGGCGCATCCCGTGATCGACCGGATGGTCGAGGGCGAGGTCCCCCGCAAGCACCACATCGCCTTCCGCGACGGCGCGGGCAAGCTCCTGCTGGGAGGAGTGCTTCACGCGCCAGGGCTTCGACGGCCCCTACTCGATCCTCTACCACCGAGAGCGACCCCACGCGCAGCGACCGGCCGAGGTCGCGCACGGCTGGCGGGCGCCACAGGCGGTGCCACCCCGGCCGCTTCGCAAGCGCCACTACCGCACCCAGGACCTGCGCGCCTCCGGCGGCGCCGCCGGTCGACGCCCGGCTGCCGCTGCTCTTCAACGCGGACGTGGCGCTCTCGCTCGTGACGCCGGGGGCGCCCGATCCGGTGTACTTCCAGAACGGCGACGGGGACGACCTCTACTTCGTCGCCGAGGGCGGCGGGCTGCTGCGCACCTCGATGGGGGACGTCCGCTTCGCCCGCGAGGACTACGTCTTCGTGCCGAGGGGGCTGCTTCACCGCTTCCTTCCCGACCCGGGGCCCCAGCGCTGGCTCTCCATCGAGTGCCTGGGGGGGATGAACCTGCCGCGGCAGTGGCGCAACGAGAGCGGGCAGCTCCGCATGGACGCGCCGCTCTGCCACCGCGACTTTCGCCGGCCCACCTTCGTCGGGCCCGCAGGACGAGGGCATCCGCGAGATTGCCGTGAAGCGCGGGGGGGCCTTCCACGGGTTCCGGCAGGAGACCCCGCCGCTCGACGTGGTCGGCTGGGATGGGGCGACCTGGCCCTTCGCAGTACCCATCCTCGCCTTCCAGCCGCGCGTCGGGCAGGTGCACCTGCCGCCGACCGGGCACGGCACCTTCGCGGCGCGGGGCGCGCTCATCTGCAGCTTCGTTCCGCGGCCGCTCGACTTCCACCCCGAGGCGATCCCCTGCCCCTACCCGCACGCCAGCGTGGACGTCGACGAGGTGCTGTTCTACCAGCGCGGCGAGTTCACCAGCCGGCGCGGCGTCGGCCCGGGCAGCATCTCGCACCACCCCTCCGGCGTCATGCACGGGCCTCACCCGGGAGCCTACGAGGCCAGCCTCGGTGCCAAGGAGACGAGCGAGCTCGCCGTCATGCTCGACTGCTACCAGCCGCTCGAGGCCACCGCGGCGGCGGTGGCGGCCGAGGACGCCGGCTACCAGGCGAGCTTCCTCTAGCGCAGCGGGCGTCACTCGCGCTCGACCGACTCCACCCAGATCTGCTCGCACGCTCCGCTGCCCACGTCGTCGCGCCGCAGGCTCGTGCGGGAGCTTCGGACGAGCGCACCCCCCGGGTCGCGGATCTCGAGATCGACGAGCTTCCCCTCGAGCGTGACGAGATCTCCCGGGCGGATGCGCTTCATCTCCCGCCCCACCTCGTCGGTCGCCGGGATGAGGTGGTTGTTGGCGATGTGCGACTCGAGCACCGCCTGTGGAAGCGGCGCCGCCCCCTCCCACCGCCAGCTCACGTAGCGCTCGGAGAGGTGGAACGAGAGCCGGCGGAGGACCGCCGGGTCGGCGACCGGTCCCCAGACGAGCGCCACGTCCATCGGCACGACGAAGTCCCACCGGTCGAGGAGCTGGGTGCTCGTGTCCACGGCGTAACCGGTGATGCGGTAGGTCGCGCGCGGGATGAGCCGCACCGCGAACCCCTTCTTCTCGTACTCGATGGGCAGGGCGTCCGAGACCGCCGCCTGGTCGGGCTCGGCGCCGGCGCGCGCAGGGTCCACCGCGGCTCGCCAGTCCCGGCAGGCCGCCGAGAGCGCGACCGCCGCGAGCGCGAGTCCGAGGCGCGGGCGGACGCCCCTCACCGGCCCCCCTCCCCCCGCGCCCGAAAGGCCGAGGCCACGGCGAGCGCGAAGAGGCCGGAGGCGAGCGCCGTGAAGGACGGGGAGATGCTGCGGAGGGCGAGGAGCGCGAGGAGCACGGCTCCCGCGGCGGCCCCGAGCACGTCGAGCGCGAGGGCGCGGCGGCCGGGCAGGAGCAGGAAGGCGGTGACGAGGAGGAGCGCCGCGCCCATGGCGGCGTCGGCCCGCAGGCGCGACAGCGATGCCACCACATCCCCAAAGCTTCCCTGCACCCCCGCGACCGCCGCGAGCAGCGAACCGGCGGCGAGCACCAGCACCGCGGCCGCCGCGTGGTCCTTCACGCGCCGGGCCTCTGGCCGGAGCTCCTGGGTGTGCAGGTCGACGAGGGACTCGAGCGCGGTGTTCACGAGCTCGGCTGCCAGGACCAGCATCGCGCACACGAGCAGCGCGAGCCGGGTCGAGGTCGGCAGCGCGAGCGCGCCCCCGGCGATTCCCAGGGCCAGGCCGGCGAGCACGTGGACCTTCATGTTGCGCTCGGTCGCGGTCGCCTCGACGAGGCCGGAGAGCGCGTGGGCGAAGCTCCGGGCGAGCCCCCGCTCGCTCCCCCCTCCTCCGTCGGCTCGGCTGCCAGCGGCCACGGGGAGAGCCTAGCCCGCCCGCGACTCGACGTCGCGCCGGCGGACGTGGATCACCTTCTCGATGGCGGCGTGGACGACTCCTTGCGCGTCGACGAGCTCGACCCGGTAGGTCCGATCCACCGACCGCTCCGTCGCGAGCGCGGCCCGGATGGCGTCGAGCTCCTGCGCGTCGAGCCGGAAGGTGGCCGTGAGGGTGTCGCGGCCCGGCCGCCGGAAGCGGATCGACGCCGCCTTGTCCCAGACCACGTACTCGGGACCGAGGTTGCGGATGAGCATGATCATGTAGAAGGGATCGACCGCGCCGTACATGCTCCCGCCGAAGATCGTCCCGACGTAGTTGCGCGTCCGCAGAGACAGCGGCAGCCGGATCCGCACCTCGCGCCAGTCCGAGGCGATGTAGGTCACCCGGCCGCCCGTGCCGCGGTAGGCCGGGAACACGTTGAACAACAGGCGCGTGAGCCGCGTGGCGAACGATGCCGGCATGGCGGGGGCCCGCGAGGAGGCACTTTACACGGGCGACTCGGATCGTGTCTCCTGCCCGCATGCCCGTTCGCCCCTTCCGGAAAGTCATGGCCGCCAACCGCGGCGAGATCGCGATCCGCATCTTCCGCGCCTGCACCGAGCTCGGGATCGGGACGGTGGCCATCTACTCGGAGGAGGACCGGCTCTCGCTGCACCGCTACAAGGCCGACGAGGCCTACCAGGTGGGCAAGGGCAAGAAGCCCATCGACGCCTACCTGGGAATAGACGAGATCGTGGAGCTCGCCCGGCGCGTCGGGGTCGACGCCATCCACCCGGGGTATGGCTTCCTGTCGGAGAACGCCGACTTCGCCGAGGCCTGCGAGCGCGCCGGGGTCGCCTTTATCGGCCCCACCGCCGCCATGCAGCGCGCGCTCGGGGACAAGGTGGCGGGCCGCCGCGCCGCGGTCGGCGCCGGCGTGCCGGTGGTGCCGGGCACGGCCGAACCCATCCTTCACGACGAGGAAGCGCTCCTGTTCGCACGCAAGCACGGGTACCCCATCATCATCAAGGCCGCCGCCGGTGGCGGCGGCCGCGGCATGCGCGTCGCCCGCGCCCAGAAGGAGCTGCTCGAGGGGCTCGTGTCGGCGCGCAGCGAGGCGAAGGCGTCCTTCGGGAACCCGGCCGTCTTCCTCGAGCGCTACCTCGAGAATCCCAAGCACATCGAGGTCCAGGTCCTGGGCGACGAGCACGGCAACCTGGTGCACTTCTTCGAGCGAGACTGCTCCGTCCAGCGCCGCCACCAGAAGGTGGTGGAGATCGCCCCGTCCCTCGCGCTCTCGACCGAGCTGCGGCGGGCCCTTTGCGAGGACGCGCTCAAGATCGGGCGGTCGGTCTCCTACCGGAACGCGGCCACGGTGGAGTTCCTTCTCGACCGAGAGGGGCGCCACTACTTCATCGAGGTCAACCCCCGCATCCAGGTCGAGCACACGGTCACCGAGCTCATCACCGGTCGCAACCTCGTCCAGGCCCAGATCCGGGTCGCACAGGGCTACCGGCTCTCCGACCCCGAGGTGGGCATCCCGGACCAGGACGCCATCCAGATGCGGGGCTTCGCCATCCAGTGCCGCATCACCACCGAGGACCCGCAGAACGGCTTTGCCCCCGACTTCGGGACCATCAAGGCCTACCGCACCGCCGGCGGCGCCGGGGTCCGCCTCGACGCGGGCAACGGGTTCACCGGGGCGCAGATCACCCCCCACTACGACTCGCTGCTCGTAAAGGTCTGCACCTGGGGGCTCCGCTTCGACGAGGCGGCGCGCATCATGCACCGCTCGCTCCAGGAGTTCCGGGTCCGCGGCGTCAAGACCAACATCTCCTTCCTGGAGAACGTCGTCACCCACCCCGTCTTCCTCGCCGGCAAGTGCGACACCTCCTTCATCGACGCCCACCCCGAGCTCCTGCGAGTCCCGGTGAAGCGCGACCGCGGCTCGAAGCTGCTCGGCTGGATTGGGGAGGTCATCGTCAACGGTTCTCCCGGCGTGCAGAAGCCGCTTCGACCGAGCGAGCTGCGCGAGCCGCGCGTCCCGCGCGTCGATGCCGGGAGCCGCCCCAGGGGAACCCGCGATCTGCTGCTCGAGCGCGGCCCGGAGGGCCTCGCGGCCTGGGCGCTCGAGCACAAGGGCCTTCTCATCACCGACACCACCATGCGGGACGCGCACCAGTCACTCCTGGCCACCCGGGTGCGCACCCACGATCTCCTGCAGATCGCGCCGGCGACCGGCGTGCTCGGCGCCGGGCTCTTCTCGCTCGAGCTCTGGGGCGGCGCCACCTTCGACGTGGCCATGCGCTTCCTCCGCGAGGACCCCTGGGCGCGGCTCCACCGGCTCCGGGAGGCCATCCCCAACGTCCTCTTCCAGATGCTGCTGCGCGGCTCCAACGCGGTCGGCTACACCAACTACCCCGACAACGTGGTGGAGCGCTTCGTGGAGGAGGCGGCGAAGAGCGGCATCGACGTGTTCCGGGTCTTCGACGCGCTCAACTGGACGAAGGGCATGACGGTGGCCGTCGAGGCGGTCCGCCGCCAGGGCAAGGTCTGCGAGGCCGCCATGTGTTACACCGGCGACATCACCGACCCGAGGCGGGACAAGTACCCGCTCGCCTACTACGTCGGGCTGGCGAGGGAGCTCGAGCGCATGGGCGCCCACTTCCTCGCCATCAAGGACATGGCCGGGCTCCTCAAGCCCATGGCGGCCCGCAAGCTCGTCCGCGCCCTGAAGGACGAGGTGGCCATCCCCATTCACCTCCACACCCACGACACCTCCGGCGTCGCGTCGGCGACCCTGCTGGAGGCCGCGCTGGCCGGCGTGGACGTCGTCGACGCGGCCCTGTCGTCCCTGTCCGGGCTCACCGCCCAGCCCAACCTGAACAGCCTCTGCGCGGCGCTCGCCGGCACCGAGCGCGACCCCGGGCTCGACCCCGCCGCGCTGCAGGAACTCGCCTCCTACTGGGAGACGGTCCGCGAGTACTACGGCGCCTTCGAGTCGGGCCTGCGCAGCGGCACCGCCGAGGTCTACTGGCACGAGATCCCGGGCGGCCAGTACTCCAACTATCGCCCCCAGGTGGCCGGCCTGGGGCTGCTCGACCGATGGGAGGAATGCAAGGCGATGTACCGGAAGGTGAACATCCTCTTCGGCGACATCATCAAGGTGACGCCCACCTCCAAGGTGGTGGGCGACATGGCCATGTTCCTCGTCAAGAACAACCTGGAACCCGAGGACGTCTTCACGAAGGGCGAGGATCTCGCCTTTCCCGAGTCGGTGGTCGGCCTCATGCGCGGGATGCTCGGACAGGCCTACGGCGGCTTCCCGGAGAGGCTCCAGAAGGTCATTCTGAAGGGCCAGGAGCCCATCCGCTGCCGCCCCGGCGAGCTGCTCGAGCCCGCCGACTTCGATGCCGAGCGCAAGCGCGCCGAGGAGAAGGTGGGGGGCCCGGTGAGCGACGAGGGGCTCATGAGCTGGCTGCTCTACCCCAACGTCTACCCGGAGTTCCGCCGCCACCTCGAGGAGTACTCCGACACGTCGGTGATCCCCACCCCCACCTTCCTCTACGGCCTCGAGCCCGGCCAGGAGACGCTCGTCGAGATCGAGCCCGGCAAGACGCTCATCATCAAGCTCAACGCGGTGGGGAGCCTCCAGCCGGACGGGAACCGCAGCGTCTACTTCGAGCTGAACGGCGAGGCGCGCACGGTCACCGTGCGCGACCAGTCGGCCGTCGCCGGCCACGCCGTCCGCCCCAAGGCGGACAAGGGCAACGCGAAGCACGTGGCCGCGCCCATGCCCGGGAAGGTGCTCAAGGTGAACGTGAAGCCCGGGGACGAGATCCGCGCCGGCGACGTCATGGTCGTCACCGAGGCGATGAAGATGGAGACGAACGTCAAGGCCCGGGCGGACAGCAAGATCGCCGAGGTCAAGTTCCGCGAGGGAGACAAGGTCGAGAAGGACGACCTGCTCGTCGTGCTCTCCTGAAAGGGCGCGAAGGACTCTTGCGCGGAAACCCGCGAAGGGCGTACTCGGGCACGGCGACCTCCCAAGCAGGGTCGCCCATCGCCGCGGACCCGCTCTCGGAGGATGACGAAAAATGGAAGGTCGCCTGGAGCTGGAGTGGCTCGAGTCCCCGGCGCTTCGCGGGAACCCCCTCGGGGACCCGGCGCGGCGCCCCGTCTACCTCTACCTCCCTCCTGGCCACCGGCCGGGGCTGCCGGCGGTCTACTTCCTCCACGGCTTCGGCGGGAGCGCCCACTCGTGGGTGGGGTTCCAGCCCTTCACCCCGACCGTGCCGGAGCGGCTCGACGCGCTCGTGGCCTCGGGGGCGATCCCGCCGGTGGTGGGGGTCTTCGTGGACGGCTGGACGGCCATCGGCGGCAGCCAGTGGATCGACAGCCCGTCCATCGGCGACTACGGGACCTACCTCGCCCGCGACGTGGTGGCCTTCGTCGACCGGAAGCTCGGCGCGCTCGCGCACCCCTCGGCGCGCGCGGTGGCCGGCAAGAGCTCCGGCGGCTACGGCGCGCTGGTGATGGGCCAGCGCCACTCCGGCGTCTTCGGGCACCTGGCCTCCCACGCCGGCGACGCCGCGTTCGAGTACTGCTACCTGCCCGACTTCCCCCGCGCGGCCGCGGCGCTGCTCGGGAGCGACGCCGCCCGCTGGCTCGAGAGCATGAGGCTGAGGGCCCGCGACGAGAAACTCCGGGCGGAGGACCACCCCACCCTGAATGTGGTCGCGATGGCGGCAGCCTACTCGCCGCGGCCGGGCGCCCCGGCCGGTCTCGACCTCCCCTTCGACCCGGAGACGGCGCGGCTGCGCCCCGAGGTCTGGGCTCGCTGGCTCGAGCACGACCCGGCGCGCTTCGTGCCCCGGAGCATCGCCTCCTTCCGCTCGCTCGGGAGCATCTGGCTCGACTGCGGCACCCGCGACGAGTTCAACCTCCGCTGGGGAGCGCGCATGGTGGCGGAGTCCCTCCGGTCGGCCGGCGTCGAGGTGAGCCACGAGGAGTTCGAGGATGGCCACCGCGACATCAACTACCGCTACGACCGCTCGCTGCGCTTCCTCGTCCCGCGGCTCGCCCGCGGGTAGGATCGATCTTGGCACTCGCGCGAGCGATCCGGGATCGCGCGGGAATCCGGGAGGTTCCGTCGACTTGCCGAGGAGGCTTTGGTGGTTAGCTTAGTTGCGATGAGACAACCCGAAAGCAGGACCGAGGGCGCCGAGGAGATGGACTTCACCCTCGCCGAGGGATGCGTGGTCTGCGGCGGCGAGATGGCCGTCCGCATGCGCCCCGGCTCGACGCGCGGCTACTGCGGCGCGTGTGGCTGGATCTCGAAGCCGCTCTTGTGGCGATCGGGCGGCAAGGTCTCCGTCCTGCACCCGCCGCTCGCCGAGGCCTGAGCCGCGCCAGGGCGGCGCCCGCGGTCACGGCCAGAAGTAGCCACCCGTCACCATCACCGACTGCCCGCCCACCGAGGCCGAGCCGCTGGAGAGCGACCCGAAGTCCGCCTGGACCCAGAGCCACTGCCAGCGCGCGCCGACCTCGACGTTCGAGGACACCACGAGGTCCACGCCAGCGCCGGCCAAGAGCCCGAAGGCGAACTGGCTGTGGCTGATGGTCTGCCCGAGGCCGCTCGTGGTCGACGCGATCCAGGTCAGGTTGGCGAAGTCGAGCACCGGCCCGCCGCCCACCCAGGGCTCGGCGATCCACACCGGCCAGGCGAATCGCACCGTGGGGGCGAAGAGAGTCTGGTTGAGGTTGATCCGGTCGCCGAAGCTCGTGAACCCTGCCGGGGGTACGGCCAGGTCCGTTCCGTAGGAGCTCCCCACGTTCTGCGCCTGGAGGTCCAGGCCGACCCACGGCAGCGGTCGCCAGGTCCATGCCAGCAACAGCGCCAGCCCCCCCTGCGGCGACGAGAAGTGCGTCGCCGTCTGCACCGGGAAGAAGTAGCCGCCCCCTCCGTAGACGCCGAAGACCCTGAGCTCGGGCTCGGTCTCGAGCGACTCGCTCGTCTCGTGCGCGAGCGTGCGCCGCACCTCGCTCGGCTGGTCCACCGCCACCCAGCTCTTGCCGCGCCCGGCGAGCCACGCCCGGAGGGCGGGCTCGTCGGAGAGGGCGCGGACGAACTCCTCCGCGGCGGCGCCGAGCGCCTCCGAGGCCGCGTCACCGCCGCACTGGACGATGGCGGCCCGGGGTTGCTCGCCGCTGCCCGCGGCGGTGAAGGTGGCGACCACCTCGCCGGACCTGTCCCTCAGCGTGAAGGTCTCGTGCACCGTGACGCGGCACGGCCGCGTCTCGAAGGCGGAAGGCAGGCTCACGTCGACCGGGCCGAGCGCGACCTCGAGCACCGCGTCGAGGTCCAGCCCGGTCGGGACCGGACCGGGGGTGCCGACCCGCTCCACTCGCCGGAATACTCTCGGGAGGAGCGACGTGTAGGCATCCACCACGGCATCGCCGACGGGCAGGAGGTACTTCGTCGGGCCCTCCGGGCCGGCGATGTCCTGGGAGGCAACGCGCCCCGCCGTCTCCGGCGGGAAGTAGACGCCGACCGCCGCGTCGAGTTGGTGGCCCTCCGCGATCGCCGGGAGCGACGGCGGAGGGATGGCGAAGCTGCGCGTCCCGGCGCATCCCGCCGCGGCGAGCGCGAGGAGTGTCGCGGCGGCTCCGGCGAGGCGTCTGTCCGAAAGGCGTGCGTGCATGGGGTGCCTCGGCTCGGGGGTCCGCCGCGGATCGTAGCACCCGTCGGACCCGCTCCGGCTATATTCCTCGGCACCATGCCTGTCACCGTCCAGTCGGGAGCCACCGTCACCTTCGACCGATTCTGGCGCTGGCTCAAGCAGCACGCGAGCTGCATCCTGCGTGCGGGCACCACCGACGTCTGGCTCTACGACAGCGACGACCTCCACTGGCACCTCGACGAGGACCCCGAGCGCAATCCCACCGTCCAGCTCGTGAAGGGCAAGCAGGTCCTCGGCGAGATGGTCCTCGACGTCCGGGACGTGCTCTTCGTGCAGGCGACGCGCGAGGGCGAAGGAGATGAGGTGGAGTTCCTCTTCGAGGTGGTCGGCGGCGGCCGCGACGAGCCTTACGCCATCTACCACTTCCTCGTGGCCCACGGCCTCGACGACGAGGGCACCCACCCGGCCAGCCTGAAGCACTGAGGCCGGACCGGGGCGGCTACTTCGCGGGGGCCGCCGGAGGGGGCGTCTCGGCGGGCCGCTGCGCCTTCGCGGAGGCGTCCTCGGAGACCGTCCGCAGGCTCGCGAGACCCTTCTCGAAGTCGCCACCCACCATCTTGTCCATGTTCATGAAGACCCCGAACGCCTTGCCCACGAAGTCGTTCGTGCCGGTCATCACCCAGGCCACCCGCGTTCCTCCGGCCTCGGGCTTGAGGAGGAAGTCGGTCCGGTTCGTCTGCGCCCACGGCTTCATGAACTCGAGCTTGATCCCGATCTGCTCGCCGGGCCGCGCGGTCTCGATGGTCATGCGACCCTGTCCGACCTTGTCGTTGCCATTCCATTGGTAGACGGCCCCCACCCCCGACGGCGCGCCGGTGAACTGCACCTCCATCTGCGGGTCGAGGTGCGCCCACGGCGACCAGGCGGACCAGCGGTGGAAGTCGGCGACTTGCGCGTAGACCATGGCAGGGGGCGCGGCGACGGCGGCGGTGCGCTCGATGCGGAAGGCCGAGGGGCGGGTCGCCACGAAGAGGACGAAGACGACGACCACGACCAGTACGGCGAGCAGGAGCTTCTTCACCATGGCGATCCTCCGGGGGGCCGAGATCCGCGCCTCTCCACTGGCTAGCACGGCGACGCCCGGAGCGCCCGCGTCCGGGCGGGCGGTCCCCGACAGGGAGCACCGCGCGCGGCCGGGCATCCCCCCGCCGCGGGGGTCCCGACGGATTCGGTGGCAGCCGTCCCGACTTCGCCCTGGGTTTCCGCCGCCGTGGCGTCGTGGCACGCGTCAGACGCGCCTGCTATGACTCGACTCCCGCCGGAACCGCCCGCCGTGTCCGACTTCGTCCACCTCCACCTGCACACGCTCTACTCGCTCCTCGACGGAGCCATCCGCATCAGGCGACCTCGTCAAGACCGTGAAGGCCAAGGGGATGAACTCGGTCGCCGTCACCGACCACGGCAACCTCTTCGGCGCCATCGACTTCTACAAGAAGGCCCGGCTGCCGGCGTGAAGCCCATCCTCGGCATGGAGGCGTACGTGGCCGGCGAGAAGGGGCGGCCAGGACCGGACCGAGCGCGATCGGCCGCCACCTCATCCTGCTCGCCGAAGAACGCCGAGGGCTGGGCCAACCTCCGCTACCTGTCCTCGATGGCCTTCACCGAGGGGTTCTACTACGACCCGCGCATCGACAAGGAGCTCCTCCGCGACCACTCGAAGGGGCTCATCGGCCTCACCGCCTGCCTCGCCGGCGAGGTCCCGCGGCTGGCGCGCCAGGGGGACATGGACGGCGCCCGGCGAGCCGCGCTGCGAGTACAAGGAGATCTTCGAGCCGGGCTCCTTCTTCCTGGAGGTGCAGTCGAACGGGATGCGCGGAGCAGCTGGAGGTGAACGCCCGGCTCGCGCGAGCTGTCGCGAGTCGAGGACATCCCGCTCGCGCCACCGCCGACGCCCACTACGTGAGCCGCGAGGACGCCAAGGCGCACGAGGTCCTGATGTGCATCGCCTCCAACAAGACCTTCCAGCGACCCCAAGCGGCTGCGCCACGAGACCGACGGCCTCTTCATCACCTCGCCCGACGAGATGGTGGCCGCCCTGCCCGGGATGACCGCGAGGCCATCGACAACACCGCTGCGCATCGCCGAGATGTGCAACGTCGAGCTCAAGCTCGGCAAGACCTTCCTCCCCCGCTTCCAGCTCCCCGAGGGGACGACCGAGGACGAGTACCTCGACGAAGCTGGCCCGCGACGGGCTCGACGCGCCGCTTCCGGGAGATGGCGAGCCGCTACCCCCACGACCGCGACGCCTACCGGCAGCGGCTGGAGATGGAGCTCGGGGTCATCGAGAAGATGGGGTTCTCCGGCTACTTCCTCATCGTCCAGGACTTCATCAACTGGGCGAAGGAGCACAACATTCCGGTGGGGCCGGGCCGCGGCTCCGGCGCCGGGTCCATCGTGGCCTGGTCGCTGCGCATCACCGACCTCGACCCCATCCGCTGGAACCTGCTCTTCGAGCGCTTCCTCAATCCCGAGCGCGTGTCGATGCCGGACTTCGACGTCGACTTCTGCCAGAACCGGCGCGACGAGGTGATCCGCTACGTCGCCGAGAAGTACGGCAAGGACAACGTCGGCCAGATCATCACCTTCGGCTCGCTCAAGGCCCGCTCGGTGATCCGCGACGTGGTGCGGGTGATGGGGCTTCCCTTCGCCGAGGGCGACCGGATCGCAAAGCTCGTCCCGGACCCGGTGCAGGGCAAGACGCCGCCGCTCAAGGAGCTGGTGTTCGGCTCGGAGAAGTCCTCGCCCGAGCCGCGCCTGAAGGAGCTCTACGAGAAGCCCGCCGTCGCTCTCGCAGTGGGTCGGACGCGAAGGGCGTGGCGCAGACCAGGTCACCGACGAAGGACATCCTCGACATCGGCATGTCGCTCGAGGGGCTGAACCGGCAGGCCGGGCCTGCACGCCGCCGGCGTGGTCATCGCCGACAAGCCGCTGTGGGAGTACGTCCCGGTCTACAAGGACGACAAGTCCGGAGATGCTGGTCTCCCAGTTCGCCAAGGACGAGGTGGAGGCGGCCGGGCTCGTCAAGTTCGACTTCCTGGGGCTGAAGACCCTCACCGTCATCGACGACGCCATCAGGCTCGTTCGCCAGAACCACCCCGAGCAGATCGGAGCTCTCCGCCGAGCGACATCCCCATCGACGACCCGGCGGTCTACGAGCTCATCGCGCGCGGGCGACACCGCCGGCGTATTCCAGATGGAGTCCGAGCGGCTTCACCGAGCATGGTGATGAAGATGAAGCCCTCGCGGTTCGAGGACGTCATCGCCGCCGGCGCCCTCTACCGGCCCGGCCCCCTCGACCAGAAGCTCGAAGACGGCCGCACCATGGTCGACGTGTACATCGACCGCAAGCACGGCCGGGAGAAGGTCCAGCTACCCCCACCCGCTGCTCGAGGCCATGCTGGAGCGACACCACGGCGTCATCGTCTACCAGGAGCAGGTGATGCAGATCTCCCAGGTGCTGGCCGGCTACAGCCTGGGCCGCGCCGACCTGCTCCGCCGCGCCATGGGCAAGAAGAAGGCCGAGGAGATGGCCAAGGAGCGGGTCGGGCTTCCTCGAGGGCTGCCGCTGGAAAGCGGCGTCGACGACGCGCGGTGGCCGGCTACATCTTCGACATCATGGAGAAGTTCGCCGCCTACGGCTTCAACAAGTCGCACTCGGCAGCCTACGGCCTCCTCACCGTCCAGACGGCCTGGCTGAAGGCCCACTACCCGGTCGAGTTCATGGCGGCGCTCATCTCCAGCGAGGCCTCCAACACCGACAAGGTGGTGCTCCACATCTCCGAGGCCCGCGCCGCGGGGATCGAGGTGCTCCCCCCCGACGTCAACGAGTCGCGCAGGACTTCGGCGCCTTCCCGCCGGCGCTTGACCTCGCCCGGAAGCCCGCTGGAGACGCCGCACCGCAAGGGCCGCATCCGCTTCGGCCTGGGCGCCGTGAAGGGCGTGGGCGAGGCGGCCGTCGAGGCCATCCTGGCGGCCCGGCGCCGACGGGGGGCCCTTCCGGAGCCTCTACGACTTCTGCGCGCGCGGGTCGACCCGCGCCGCATCAACAAGAAGGTGGTCGAGGCACTCGTGAAGAGCGGCGCCTTCGACTTCGAGGGCGTGCCGCGCTGGCAGCTCTTCGCGGCATCGACGCCGCGCTTCGCCGCCGGCGTCGTCGGCCCAGGCCGACCGCCAGAGCGGCCAGGCGAGCCTGTTCGGCGGCGCTCGACGCCTCGGTGGAGACGAAGCCCCGCTACCCGCGGCGGGCGACGCGGTCGGCGACGTCCGCGTGGAGGAGTGGCCGGAGCGCGTGCGCCTCGCCTCGGAGAAGGAGGCGCTCGGCTTCTACATCACCGGCCACCCGCTGCAGGGCTACGAGAAGCGAGGTGCGCCGCTACGCCTCGCTCACCGCCGCGCAGGTCGGCCGGAAAGCGCCAGGGCGACAAGGTCGGCGGTGGTCGGCGTGGTGAACCAGGTCCGCGAGAAGTCCAACAAGGAGAAGGGCACCCGCTTCGGGTTCTTCTCGCTCGAGGACCTGACGGGGACGGTGGAGGTGGTCTGCTGGGGAAGCCGCCCGGCCCAGGGCGGCCGACCGGCGCAGCAGGGCTGGGCGGACTGGGAGGCGATGGTGAAGAGCGACGAGCCCATCCTCGTCCACGGCGAGGTGCGCATCAACATGCGCGACGAGGAGAACCCCCGCGCCGAGATCACCGCCACCGAGATCCAGCTGCTCTCGGAGGTGCGCAGCCAGAAGACCTCGGAGGTCTCGATGCGCATCGACGCCGAGCGGCTCGGCGGGGAGCTGGCCGACGCAGCTGAAGGGCGCTGCTCGCCCGCTTCCCGGGGACCTGCCCCGTCGTCGGTCCGCGCCGTCATCCCCGAGGCGACCGAGACCACCCTCAAGGTCCCGCAGAAGGTGGTGCCCGTCCGACGAGCTCATCGAGGCGGCGCGGCGCCTTGGCTTCGAGGTCGAGCTGCACTGAAGAGCCGAGCCCCGCTCGCCCAGGCGGCGAGCGCCGCGACCACGAAGGCCGCTCCCGCGAGCGATACCCCTCCCCACCCGGCGAGCGTCCAGGCGCGCACCCCGAGCCAGGTCCCGAGCGCCCCGCCGGCGAAGTAGGTCACCATGTAGACCGTGTTGCGCCGGCTGCGCGCCGCCGCGTCGAGCGCGTGGATGCGGGCGAGGTTGGAGACGTGGGCCGACTGCACGCCCACGTCGAGGAGCACCACGCCGGCGACGAGGCCCCAGAGCTCGCGGCCCAGCGCCGCGAACAGCCCGAACGACGAGAGCGCCACCACGAGCGCCACCCCGGTGGCGAAGCGCGGGCCGCGGCGGTCCGACAGCCGCCCCACGAGCGGGGCCGCGAGGGCCCCGCTCACGCCCACCAGCCCGAAGAGCCCGGCCGCCGCGGCGCCCGCGTGGTAGGGCGGTCCCTCGAGGAAGAAGGCGAGCGTGGTCCAGAAGGTGCTGAAGGCTCCGAAGATCATCCCCCCGATGAGCGAGGCCTCGCGCAGCTCTCCCTCCGAGCGGACGAGGCCCCACAGGGAGGCGAGCAGCGCGCCGTAGCGGTGCGCCTGGTCCGGCGGGCTCTCCGGCAGAAGCCTCCAGAGCGCCACGCCGAGCGCCAGCATGGCGAGCGCCGCGAGCACGTAGACGGCGCGCCACCCGAGCGCGCCGCCCACGAAGCCGGACACGGTCCGCGCGAGGAGGATGCCGACGAGGACGCCCCCCATGACGAGCCCGATGACCCGCCCCCGCTCGCCCGGCGTGGCGAGGTGCGCGGCGAGAGGAACCGCCACGTGAGGCACCACCGTGAAGGACCCGACGAGGAAGCTCGTCGCCACGAGCCACCCCGGCCCGGGGGCCGCCGCCGTCGCGGCGAGCGCCGCCGCCGAGGCGCCCACGAGCGCCAGGATGAGCCGCCGGCGCTCCACGGCGTCGCCGAGCGGAATGAACAGAAGCAGCCCGACCGCGTACCCGATCTGCGTCGACACCGGCACCCAGCCGATGGCGCGCGGCGTCGCCCCGAAGCTGCGCGCCACCTCGGGCAGGAGCGGCTGGACGTAGTATAGGTTTGCTACCGTCGCCGCGGCGGCGACCGCGAGCAGCGCCACGAGGCCCGCAGGAATCCCCTCGCCGGCGACGGCGTGCCTCTGCTCGCGCTCCATCCCCCCTCTGGTAGCCTGCCCCGACGCCGTGCACAAGGCGCCCGGCCCGGGCAACCGCCGGGCCCGGAACCGGCGCGAGGACCCCATTCCGCCGCCGCCGGTTCCTCCCTGGGTCCGAGTCGCTGCCGCGCGACCGTTCGGGTATCTCCTTTGACCCGCTAGCCCGGAGGGGGCATACTTGACCCTTGTCAGAGCGAGGGGTAACCCAGGGGGAGTAGAAGTTGACTCCCAGAGGAAAGAGAACCGGCAGCGTTCACGCGAAGTTGAACTCCAGGTCCCAGGGCGGGGGCGGAGCCGGAATGAGGCGATACGATGGGATTAGTGATTCGCCATCATCGGACTTGGGGGGATAAGCCATGATGATGCGCGCCAACGCTCGCGCGCTCCCGCGGGGTTCTTCGGCTCAGTCGGATCCCAA
Organism: uncultured delta proteobacterium; assembly: GCA_963754915.1. Classification (GTDB taxonomy): domain Bacteria; phylum Myxococcota; class Myxococcia; order Myxococcales; family Anaeromyxobacteraceae; genus DATJZG01. The sequence continues at coordinate 90,618 of CAVWHZ010000009.1, forward strand.
CGGCGCGCTGCGATGTGACCGGGCGGCAGAGGACATGTTGCGGTCGTTCTGGTCCGAGGCAGCGGACGGCAGTCCGTTGCCCGTGGAACTCCGCGGACTCTCGGAGGGCGCCCAGACCGGCGCGCCGGGCGTGCGCCGCACGCTCATCATGGAGCAGGCCGGAGAGCGCTTGCGCATCGAGGCCACGGCCGTGGGCAAGGGCCGGACGCAGTTTCACCTCTGGCGCGAGCTGCTGCCGGGCGTCCTCGAGAGCCCCGAGACCGTCGAAGAGGCGACCTCCGACGGGCTGACACAGCGGGAGCGCGAGGTGGCGCTCCTCGTCGCGGATGGCCTGCGCAGCCGCGAGGTCGCGGAGCGGCTCGCCATCGCCCCGCAGACGGTGAAGAGCCACCTGAAGACCATCTTCGACAAGCTCGGCGTGCGCAACCGGGTCGAGCTGGCCCGCCGCCTGGCCCGCCGCTGACGCGCTCGCGATCCGGCCTCGATCGGGGGTAGCCTGACCCCCGCCAAACGGCGTTTCCCATGATCGGCATCGACGACGTCCTGGCGGCGCGGCAGCGGATCCGCGAGGCCATCTACCTCTCGCCGTGCGCCCGGACGCGAGACGCTCTCGCGCCTCTCCCGCTCGCACGCCTACCTGAAGCTCGAGAACCTGCAGATGACCGGGGCGTACAAGGAGCGGGGCGCGCTCAACAAGCTCCTCTCCTTGTCCGCCGCGGAGCGCGAGCGCGGCCTCATCGCGGCGAGCGCCGGCAACCACGCCCAGGCCGTCGCCTACCACGCCGGCCGCCTCGGGGTGAAGGCCACCATCGTGATGCCGGAGACCACTCCCATCATGAAGGTGGCGAACACCCGCGGCCACGGCGCCCGGGTGCTCCTGCACGGCGCCAACTACGACGAGGCCTACGGCGAGGCGCGCCGGCTGGAGCGCGACGATGGCATGACCTTCGTCCACCCCTTCGACGACGAGGCCGTCATCGCGGGCCAGGGCACGATCGGCCTCGAGATCCTGGAGCAGGTTCCGGATCTCGACGCGGTGGTGGTACCGGTGGGGGGCGGCGGCCTAGTCTCCGGGATCGGCGTCGCCGTCAAGGCGCTGGCCCCGCACGTCCGCGTCATCGGCGTGCAGACCGAGGTCCTGCCATCGATGCTCGCCGCGCTGGAGGCCGGCGCCGTCGTCACCCTCGAGGGCGCCACCACCATCGCCGACGGCATCGCCGTGAAGCGCGCCGGCGACGTCACCTTCGACCACGTGCGACGCCTCGTCGACGAGATCGTCACCGTCAGCGAGGAGGAGATCGCGAGCGCCATCCTCTACCTCCTCGAGAAGGAGAAGACGGTGGCGGAGGGCGCGGGCGCGGTGGCGGTGGCCGCCATGATGCACCACCGCGCTGCGCGGGCTCGAGGGCAAGCGGGTGTGCGCGGTGGTCTCGGGTGGCAACATCGACGTCAACGTGGTGGCGCGCGTCATCGAGCGCGGCCTGGTGAAGGACGGCCGACTCGTCCGCATCAACATCCGGCTCCTCGACAAGCCGGGCCAGCTCGCCAAGGTCTCCGGCGTGGTCGCCCAGCCACAAGGCCAACGTCATCGAGGTCCACCACTCGCGCGCGTTCACCGAGCGGCTCGGCGACACCACGCTGCTGCTCACCCTCGAGACCCGCGGCCCCGAGCACGTCGAGGAGATCCTCCGGGCCCTTCGCGAGCGCGGCTACCAGGTCGACCGCGTCTAGCGCCCCTGGGACCGTCGTCAGGGCTCGCCCCCCCGCGAGCCCTGACGTACCAGGGCCGCGCTCCCGGGCCCCGGGAGCAAGAGGTCGAACTCGACGGCGACCTCGTCGTCCACGCCGATGGTCCCGAGCGCCGTGCTGTAGGGCGTCATCCCGAAGTCGCTCTGGGCAAACCGCGCGCTCCCGGTGGCGCGGACACCCACCCCCTCCGGGCGAGCGCGGAACCTCACCTGCAGCGGCCTCGTCGTGCCTCTCAGGGTCAGCTCGCCACGCAGGATGCCCTCCATCTCCCCGGCAGCGCCAATCTTCAGGTCCGCCACCCCCGCCGCCCGGTAGCGGATCTCCGGGAACCTGCGGGCGTCGAGGACGTGGGGGCCGACGGCGGTGCGGTCGACCTCGGCGAGGCTCGCCTCGCCGAGGCGAGCCTCGTGGTCGTGCAGAGAGCCGGCATCCACCACCACCGCCACCTCGACCGCGGCGGGCCGGGCCGGGTCGAAGCGGACCTCGGCGTGCCAGCGCTGGGGGACGAAGCGGTGGTCGTGCGCGAGGCCGGAAAGCGGCCCGGACCTCGAGACGCGGATGGCGAGCACGCTTGCCGAGGTGTCGACGCGCAGATCCGCAGCGCCGGGCCGACCGGCGCCGAGGAGCGCCGCCGCCGCGACCGACGCCCGGATGAGGAGTGTGGAACGCACGCGAACTCTCTTCCCGCGTTCGCTCCACACCTCGCCCGGTCGCGGCGGGACACCGAAGCCTCCCGCTCTCCGCCCCGGAGCGGCGCCGGGCGGACCCCGGCACGGAATCTAGAATCCCCAGAGGACGAGCAGGAGCGCCGAGGCCGCCGCCTTGACGGTGTTCTGCCCGTTCAGCTTGAAGCCCTGGGCGCCGACCGACGCGTCGAGCCCGAGGCGAATCGGCCCGACGGGCGCCGTCACCATCGCGACGCCGCCGAGCCAGAGCATCCCCGACGAGAAGCTGCGGCGGTCGGCGAGGGTCTCGGTGGCGTAGCCGTAGCCGAGCTCCGGCCCCGCCTCGACCAGGATCGGGCCGGCGTTCAGCGGGAAGAGCGCCGCCACGCCGCCGGAGAGGAGGGAGAAGTCGTAGCGCACTCCCTCGTCGTCGACCGAGTTCCAGGCGTAGTCGATGCGGAAGCGCAGCCCCACCGGCCCCACCTCCTTGCGCAGCCCGACCCGGACGTCGGGCGCCACGCCGAAGTGCGATAGCCCAATCCACTCCACGCCCGCGCCGGCGTAGACGAGCCCGGGCTTCGGCCCGCCCTTGGCGCGAGCGAGCTCGTAGCGGGTGGGCGTGAGCGGGGGCAGGTCCATCGACGCCCCGGCCTGCAGCGAGAGGTCCGCGGTCGCGCGCCCCTCCGGCGCCCGCCGCTCGACGGTGTAGCGGCCCGCCGGGAGCGCCAGCGTGACCGGGGCATCGCCGGCCGGCACCTCGGCGAGCAGCGCCTTCGGCCCGCGCAGGATGTAGATGGCCCCGCGGTCGGCCGGGAGCACCAGCCTGGCCTCCGCCTTTCGCAGGTCCGCGAGGACGATGTCGCCGCGGCCCGACATCCGGAACTCGTAGGTGGGGTGCTGAGGCCCGGTGCGCGTGGCCGCGGTGCCCGACACGGTCTGCGCGGCGGTGTAGCGAAACGCCTCGCCGAGGGTGACGAGCCCGTCCCCGTCGGCGTCGGCGGCTCCGCGCAGGCCCACCTCGAGGTGGTGGGTGAAGAAGCTGCCCCCGATGGCCGCCGACTCCTGCGCCGCCTCGCCCACCGCGGTGGACGCGATGAAGGCCGTGCCCTGCACGCCGTCCTCGGGCAGCGCGAAGTTGAGCGCGGGCGCGGCCGTCGCCCCCTTCACCTGGGTGAGCAGCCCCGACTCGCAGGCGTCGACGATGGCCACCTTCGCGTCCGCGGACGACCCGTTCACGAGCGCGCGCAGCTCGTCGTAGCTCAGGGTCTCATTTCCCAGCTCCAGGCCGCCGGGCCCGGCGTGGCCCGAGTAGTAGAAGACGAGCAGCGCCTTCTCGCCTGCCGCGCGGGAGAGCCGGACCTTGGCCTCCGCGGCCGCGAGCGCCTCTCGAACCTGCCGCGGCGTCCCTCCCCGGATCACCGCTACCCGGTCCTCGCTGAAGTCGCCGAGCTCGCGCAGGGTCTCGTGGAAGCGCTCGGCGTCCTTTTCGGCGAACCACAGCCGCGGGCGCCCGGTCGCCCCCACGTTGTTGCCAACGACGACCGCGAAGCGGGCCGCACCCGACGCCAGCGCAGGAGCGATGAGCGCCGCGGCGAGGACGAGCGCTCTCAAGGTTGCTTCTCGAGCAGCAGGCTCGCCTGGAGAGCCCCCTCGGGCAGCCCCCTCAGGGCCGCCGCGCTCCGCACCGCCTGCTTCCCGCCCCCGGCGGCGGCCCGGCAGGCCGCGGCCAGGACGGAGAACGGCAGCGGCCCGGGGGTGCAGGTCGCGTAGATCCGTTCCGGCCCGGCCTGGCCGTCGAGCACGGCACCCCCGGGAAGCGGGCCCGCTCCCACCGCGTTGGCGCCGCCGTCGCCGTCGGCGGGGTAGAGACGGGACACCTGGCCGACGGCGTCGATCGAGACGATCCAGAGGTGGCAGGACCCGGCTGGATGGACCTGGAAGCGGAGCGCGGCTGACGCAGGCACCTGCGCGCCGTCGGTCGCCGCCCAGGCCCCGCCCGACGCCCCGACGAAGACCGCGAGCTGCAGCCCGTCGCCCTTCACGCCCAGGTATTCGGCCGGGGGCGCCTGGCGGAGGACCACGAGCGCCCCCGCGAGCGCGACGGCCGCCACCGTGGCGAGCGCGGGGATCCAGTGCAGCGGGCGGCGTGCCCCGGCGGCCGCGACCACCGCGTCCACGGTGGCCGGGTGCACGAACCGGCGGAAGTCCTCCCCCTCCTCCTGCATCCGGCGAAGGCGCTCCCGGCAGGGGGCACACCCCTCGAGGTGCGCGCCGAGGCCCGAGGACGCCGGGGCGATCAGGTGTCCCTCGAGCTTGAGGTCGGACGGGCAAGGGGCGGTCACGGATTGGTCCTCGCGAGGTATTTCCGGGCGTTGGCGAGGAAGCGGTCGAGCTTGCGCGAGACGGTCCGCCGGGAGATCCCGAGCGCGCGGGCCACCTCCTCGTGCTCCATCCCGTCGACGAAGACGCCGACCGCAACCGCCTGGGTGGCGGCGTCGAAGCGGGAGAGGATCTTCTGGGCCAGGGTCCGGTCCGGAAGCGAGTCCACCGGCTGTCGCGAGGCGAGCTCGAGGTCGGGGGAAAGAGCCTCTTCCCCGCGGCGCACGGCGTTCCGGCGAAGGTTGAGACAGTGGTTGGTCGCCACCCGGTAGATCCAGGGGAGCACCTCGTCCCGCTCCTCGAGCTTCCCCATGTCCCGCACGAGCCGCACGAAGACCTCCTGGGTCGCGTCGCGCGCGGCCTCCCGGTCCCGGAGCAGCCGTAGGCACCTCCGGTACACGGCCGGACCGTAGTCCCGGTAGAACCGGGCAGCTTCCTCTCGGCGATCCGCCAACCTCCACCTTCCCGTCCGCGGGGCCCGGCGCGGCCCAGGAGTGGACAGGGAAATGCCTATAACGGACTTCGAGTGCTGCGCCCGCTCGCTCGCCACCCCGCCGCGGGCCACGGTCGGAGCGAAGGGCTCACTGGACGGTGACGACACCCTTCATGCCCAGGGAGCAGTGAACGTTGCAGTAGTAGGGATACGTCCCGGCCTTCGTGAAGGTGAAGGAGAAGGTCGACCCGGAGCTCGCGGCAAAATTGCCGTCGGGCTCGCCGCAGGCGGCGCCGGAGATGAGCGGGTGCGCGCCGAGGTCGCCCTCCCAGGTCACGCTGTCTCCGACCTTGATGGCGAGCGCGGCAGGGCTGTAGACGGTGCCGAGCGCACCGCCGAACAGGATCACGTTCGTGGGCGCGCCTCCGCCGCCGCCACCCATGGAGCCTCCGCCGCCGCAGGCAGCCGTTGCGAGGATGGCGGCCATCAGGGTTCCCCTGGTCGGTCTCATGGCTTCGCGGTCCTTTCCCCTCCGCGGGGTAGACACCGGTTCCCCTGCGAGCGGGCCAAGAATCCGGCACCGCTCTCCGGACGACATATTCGAGTCCCAAGGCCGTCCGCATCGGGGTCTCTTCCCTTGGACGTCCCCGACCCGCGAGAGGGTCCGGGGCGGGGAGCCGGGTGGCGACCGGTCCCCGGTGCGAAGCGGACTCTGCCCGAGTAGGTGATTCCTTGGACCCGACGCCGTGAAATCCCTTCCCGCCCTCGCCGCGCTCTGCACGCTCGCCTGCGGGAGCACGCTCCTCGACCACAACGGCGACCCCGCCCTGCTGGCGCTCGTCTGCGGGGCGGGCCGAGTCGCCTGCAACGGCCAGTGCCTCCCCTGCGCCGCGCCGGAAAACGCGCTCGCGGTGTGCTCGGCCGGGTCCTGCGGATTCGAGTGCAACGCCAGCTTCAATCGCTGCTCCGCCGACGCGTGCACGCCCGAGGGCCCGACGAGCTGCGGCCCGTCTTGCGCCGACTGCGCCTCGGGAGTCCCGCCGAACGCGGATCCCGTCTGCTCCGAGACCCACCGCTGCGACTTCGCCTGCCGGGCCGGATTCCTCCGCACGGGGAGCGGGTGCCAGCGCGCAGTGGCGGTCTCCGCCGGCTTCCTGCACACCTGCGCGCTCACGTCCGGCGGGGCGGTCAAGTGCTGGGGCGCGAACGACGCCGGGCAGCTCGGCAACGGCACGAACGCGGACAGCCCCATCCCCGTGGACGTGGCGCTTCCCGGCGCCGCGAGCTCGGTGGTGTCGGGGTACGAGCACGCCTGCGCGATCGTCAGCGGGGCCGTCTACTGCTGGGGCGACAACACCTTCGGAGAGATCGGCGACGGGACCACGACGAACAGGGCGAGCCCGGTGCCGGTGAGCGGCCTCGCGCAGGTGGTAGCGCTCGGAGCTGGCGGAGGCGTCCTCCTCGGCACCTCCTTCGGCCACACCTGCACGGTGGACGCGGGCGGGCTCCTGCAGTGCTGGGGCGCGAACGGCTCCGGGCAGGTCGGAGACGGCAGCACCACCACCCGCACGAGCCCCGTGAGGGTGACCGCGCTCCCGAGCGGGACCGCCGTGACCTCGGTCGCCTGCGGCGAGCGCCATACCTGCGCGAACGCCGGCGGTGCGGTCACCTGCTGGGGGGCGAACGACTCGGGCCAGCTCGGCATCGGCGGCACCGGGCCGCAGACGAGCCCCCCGACCCCGGCGGTCGCTGCGGGAGCGGCGATGGTCGCCACCGGACAGGCCCACTCCTGCGCCGTCGTGGGAGGCGGCCTCCGCTGCTGGGGCCTCAACACGAGCGGGCAGGTCGACGCCGGGAACGCCACGACCGGTGCCTTCACCTCGCCGCTCGCCCTCCCGGTGGGGGTCGTGACGACGGCGGCGACCGGCCGGGCCCACACCTGTGGGGTGGACGCCACCGCGAGCCCGGCGATGCCCGTGTGCTTCGGGGCCGACAACGCCGGCCAGCTTGGAGGAGCGGGCAGCCTCGTCGACGTGACGCTGCCGGCGCCGGCAACCGCCGTCTCCGCGACGGCGGGCGAGAACCACACCTGCGTCCTCACCGCCGAGGGAGGCATCCAGTGCTGGGGCGCGAACGACCGGGGACAGCTCGGAAGCGGGCTCGCCGGGGGGGAGTCCGCCTCGCCGGCGTACGTCTCCGGGCGCTGAGTCCCGGCGGGGATCCCGAGGCGGCACTCGGCGGGGGCCGGACCCAACTGGGCTGGCCCCTCGCGGCCGCGCGCGGGTTCACGACCGGCGAGGGCCGGGTGCCGCTCGTCGCTCGCGTCTCCCGGAGACCTCGCCGACGAATCTCCACAAGCAGGCCCGCCACACGCGCCGGAGGTGCTCCATGTCGCAAGAGCGGTCGACGCCCCGCCTTTCCCTTCTCGCCCCCCTGTTCCTCTGGGCCCTCGCAGGCTGCTCGAGCCCGATGGGCCCGAACCCGGCCGGCTCGAACCCCATGGCCGGCACCGCGCTCGAGTCCGCCCAGGCCGACGCCCTCCACGAGCTCGGGCACATGCCCGGGTTCGGCCAGCCCGGGAACATCCTCATTTCCGACCAGTTCAACAACCGCGTCATCGAGATCGACCGCCGCGGCGACATCGTCTGGTCCTTCGGCCTCGGGCCGAACGACGTCTCGGCGCAGTCCATCGTCGGGGTGAACGACGCGCAGCGCGTGGGCGCTCTCACGCTCATGGCCGGGACCGGCGCGCCCTCGGGGTCCGAGCCGCTGTGCGCCGCGGGGTGTCCCGACAACCGGGTCGTCCTGGTCAGCCCCCGCGGCCGGATCGTCTGGCAATACGGCCAGTTCGGGGTCACCGGCGCGGACGCGGACCAGCTCAGCGCCCCCGTGCAGAGCACCTGGCTGCCGAGCTTTCACGTCCTCATCACCGACCAGGGCAACCAGCGCGTCATCGAGGTGAGCCTCGAGAAGGAGATCGTCTGGCAGTACGGCACGACCGGGGTCTCCGGGAACGGGCCGGACCAGCTCAACAACCCGAACAGCGCCGAGCTGCTCGAGAACGGCCACGTCCTCATCGCCGACGAGAACAACAACCGGGTCATCGAGGTCAACCGCCGCAAGGACATCGGGGCGACGTTCACGGCGGGCGGCACCGTGAGCGGAGTCGCCTTCGCGAGCCGGCTCCACAGCGGCAACACGCTCATCACGGATGGGAACAACAGCCGAGCCGTCGAGGTCGACCCGAACGACCAGGTCGTCTGGCAGTACCTCACCAACCAGGACCCCGCGAGCAACCCGAGCCCGCTCCCCTCGCGCGCGATAAGGCTGCGGGACGGAGACACCCTCGTGAGCGACCAGTTCAACCACCGGGTGATCCGCGTCGACCACGCCATGCCCGCCCACGTGGTCGCGAGCTACGGGAACCTCGACCAGCCCGGCTACGGGACCCGAGGCACGGCGCTGGGCCTGAACGGCCCCTACGACGCCAAGGTGATCGACGACTTCACCGGCCTCACCCCGCCGTTCGGCCGCGATTTCGACTGACGGCCACCTCGCCGCCCGGGCCCGCGCGGGGCGTGGCCCGGGCCGCCCCTTGATCGCCCGGAACCCATCTTGTATGCAGCATACAAGATGGGCAGATCGGACCGCAGAGGAAGGCCACGGCGATCTCCCGCTCGTCGCTGTCGCAGCAGGTCGCCGACCACCTCCGCCACGAGATCTACGGCCGCCGGCTCCGCCCCGGCCGGCGCCTGGACGAGAGCGTCGTCGCCGCCGCGCTCGGGGTGAGCCGCACTCCCGTCCGGGAAGCGCTGCGCCAGCTTGCCGCGCAGGGGCTCGTGGAGATCCGGTCGCGCCGCGGCTGCTTCGTGTCGGAGCTCACGCTCGAGGACCAGCGCCAGATCTTCCCCATCATGGCCCGGCTGGAGGGCTGGGTGGCCCACGAGGCGGCGAAGAGGGCCTCCCCGGGCGACCTCGCGCACCTCGAGGAGCTCCACGCCAGGCTGGAGAGGCTCGCCGCCGCCAACGACGTCGACCGCTACTGGGAGGCGAACTACGTCTTCCACGTCGCGCTGCAGGAGCTCGCAGGCAACCGCTGGCTGCAAGACATCCTCGGAGAGCTGCGCCGCAAGCTGAACCTGGCGCGCCACCGCTCGCTCCGGTTGCCGGGGCGGATCCGCCAGTCCATCGCCGAGCACCGCCTGGTCATGAAGGCGCTGAAGGCGCGGCGCCCCGCGCAGGCGGAGGCGGCGATGAGGAACCACCTGCTCCGGCAGCTCGACGCCCTGCTCCGGCTCGAGGCGGGAGCGGATTGACCCAAGGCCGCGGCCGCCGGCCGCGAGGAGGTAGTGCGTGAAGAGCCACATCAGTCGTCGCAGGCTCCTGCAGGGCCTGGCGGGCGTCCCGGCCCTCGCGCTCGTCGGTCGCGACGCGTTCGCGGCCGACAAGGTGAACCTCAAGATCTCGCACCAGTTCCCCGGCGGGAGCGCCACGGAGGGCGACTTCCGCGACCGCCTGGTGCAGAAGTTCGCCGCCGAGGTCGCCCGCAGGACGAACGGGGGACTCACCGCCACCATCTACGCCGGGTCGTCGCTCATGAAGGTGAACGCCCAGTTCAGCGCCATGAAGAAGGGCGCGCTCGACATGACCCTCGTGCCCCTCTCCTACGCGGGCGGGGAGCTGCCCGAGGCGAACATCGGCCTCATGCCGGGCCTCGTCACCTCCTACGAGCAGGCGCTCTCCTGGAAGAATGCCGAGGTGGGCCGGCTCCTCTCGGAGGCGCTCGCCGAGAAGGGCGTCGTCCTCGTCACCTGGATCTGGCAGGCCGGCGGCGTGGCCGGCCGCGCCAAGCCGATCATCGAGCCGGAGGACGCGAAGGGCCAGAAGGTCCGGGGCGGGAGCCGCGAGATGGACCTCGTGCTCAAGGCCGCGGGCGCGGCGGTCATGTCGCTGCCCTCGAACGAGATTCTACGCAGCCATGCAGACCGGTGCCCTCGACGCCGCCATGACCTCCTCCACGAGCCTCATGTCCTTCCGGCTGGAGGAGGCCTCGAAGTACCTCGTCACCGGCCGTGGCCGGACGTACTGGTTCATGCTCGAGCCGCTCATGATGTCCCGAGAGGTCTTCGAGCGCCTCCCCAAGGAATACCGCGACGTCATCGTCGCCGTCGGCGCGGAGCTGGAGAAGATTCGCGATGGAGGGAGCCAAGGCGGACGACGCCGCCGTCGCCGCGGCGTATGCCAAGGCCGGAGCGAAGACCTTCGACCTCTCCGAGGCCACCGTCAAGCGGTGGCAGGCCATCGCGCGCGACACGGCCTGGAAGGACTTCGCCGAGCGCAGCCCTCGCTGCGCCCAGATCATCCGCGCCGCGGAGAAGACCCTTTGAGCGACGGCACGCCGCCCCAGGACAGGCCCGAGCGCGGGCTCCCGGGCGTCGCCGGGGTGCTCGCCCGGGCGCTCGCGCGCGTGAACGGGTGGATCCTGGGGGCGTCGATGCTGGCGCTCGTGGCGGCGGCGCTGGTGCTCACCGCGAGCGTGCTGATGCGCTACTTCCTGAAGGAGCCCACCGAGTGGCAGGACGAGACGTCGGTGTTCCTGCTCGTGGGCGCCGTCTTCATGTGCGGCGCCTACGTCCAGTCCTACCGCGGACACGTGGCCATCGAGGCCCTGACGGGGCTGCTCCCCGCGCGGGTGAACCGGGCGCGGCTCGTCGCCGTGGACGTCGTCTCGCTCGCCTTCTCCGCCTTCTTCGCCTGGAAGTCCTGGACGCTGCTGCGGGAGGCGTTGGTGGATCACCAGACGACCTCCTCGAGCTGGGCGCCGCCGCTGTGGATCCCCTACTCGCTCATGGCGACCGGGCATGACGCTGCTCGCGCTGCAGATCCTCCTGCAGATCCCCACGCGCGTGTCCGCGGCGGAGCCCGCGCCGTGAGCGTCGCCGGCGTCGGCATCCTCTACGGCGCGGCGACGCTGCTCGTCATGTTCGCCGGAGTGCCCATCGCGTTCGCGCTGGGCTCGGTCGCAGTGACCTTCATGTACTTCTTCATGCCCGGGGCGGCGCTCGACACCGTCACCCAGAACGTCTACGAGGAGATGGCGAGCATCACGCTGCTCTCCATCCCGCTCTTCATCCTGAAGGGCGCGGCCATCGGCAAGTCGCGGGCCGGCGCCGACCTCTACTCGGCCATCCACGTCTGGCTGCGGAAGGATCCCGGGCGGCCTCGGCATCGCCAACGTCTTCGCCTGCGCCCTCTTCGCCGCCATGGCGGGGTCGAGCCCGGCGACCGCGTCGGCCATCGGCGAGCGCCGGCATCCCGGAGATGCGGGCCCGCGGCTACTCGCCGCGGCTTCGCCGCCGGCATCATCGCAGCCGGCGGGACCCTCGGCATCCTCCTGCCGCCCGTCGATCACCATGATCCTCTTCTCGGTGGCCTCGGAGCAGTCGCTCGGCCGGCTGTTCCTCGCCGGGGTCATGCCCGGGGCTGCTGCTCGTCGTGCTGTTCTCCGGCTACACGGCGGCTCGCTACCAGCAGCGAGTACCGCGCCGCCATGGCCACCTACCACCGCACCGGCGTCAAGGCGGCGCACCTCGAGGAGCGGACCTCTCGCTCCGCGAGAAGCTCAGCACGCTGCCGCGCTCCTGCCCTTCGTGCTGCTGCTCGCTCGGCGTCATGGTGGCGCTCTACGGCGGGTACGCCACCCCGTCGGAGACCGCCGGCCTCGGCGCCATCCTGGCCTTGCTGCTGATCGCGGTCATCTACGGGGTCTGGCGGCCGCGCGACCTGAAGCCGATGCTCTCGAGCCACGCTCAGGGAGTCGACCATGCTGATGTTCATCATCGGCATGTCGCTGCTCTACTCGTACGTGATGAGCTACCTGCACATCAGCCAGTCGGCGGCCGAGTGGATCGTGGCGCTCCACCTGTCCCGGTGGGTGCTGCTCGCCGCCATCCTGCTCTTCGTCATCGTCCTCGGGTTCTTCCTGCCGCCGGTGTCGATCATCCTGATGACCGCCCCGATCATCCTGCCGCCGCTGCGAGCGGCCGGGTTCGACCTCGTCTGGTTCGGCGTGGTGATGACCATCGTCATGGAGATGGGCCTCATCCACCCGCCGGTGGGGCTCAACATCTTCGTCATCCGGAACGTCGCCCCCGACATCCCCCTGCGGCGACGTCATCTGGGGCGTCATGCCGTTCCTGGGCCTCATGCTCGCGGCGGTGGTCCTCCTCTGCGTCGCCCCGGGAATCGCCACCGGGCTCCCGGACGCCGTCATGGGGCCGCGGTGAGGCCGTGACCGGCGCGTGGGACACCGCCAGGCGGGCCCGCCGCGACCGGCTCGATCGCGCTCGCGCGGTCTGCCCGGAGCGGTGGGTCGACGACGGCCGCGTGACGGCTCTCCTCGAGGCGATCCTCGAGCCCGGCGACCGCGTCTGCCTCGAGGGGGACAACCAGAAGCAGGCCGACTTCCTGGCTCGGTCCCTCTGCCGGGTGCGATCCCGCCCGGGTGCACGGGCTGCACCTCGTCCTCTCGGTGCTGGCGCTGCCGGAGCACATGGAGCTCTTCGAGCGGGGCATCGCCCGCCGCGTCGACTTCTCCTTCTCCGGACCGCAGGCGGTGCGCCTCGCACAGCTCGCGAGTGCCGGGAAGATCGAGATCGGCGCCATCCACACCTACCTGGAGCTCTACGCCCGCTACTTCGTCGACCTCACCCCGCGGGTGGCGCTCGTCGCGGCGCTCGCCGCCGACGCCGCGGGCAACCTCTACACCGGCCCCAACACCGAGGACACGCCGGCGATCGTGGAGGCCACCGCATTCAAGGACGGGATCGTGGTGGCCCAGGTGAACGAGCGCGTCGAGCGCCTGCCCCGCGTCGACATCCCGGCCGGCTGGGTGGACTTCGTCGTGCGCTCTCCCACCCCGAGCACCATCGAGCCGCTCTTCACGCGCGACCCCGGCCAGGTGAGCGAGGTCCAGGTGCTCATGGCCATGATGGTGGTGAAGGGCATCTACGGGGAGTACGGGGTGAACCGGCTCAACCACGGCATCGGCTTCGACACCGCTGCCATCGAGCTCATCCTCCCCACCTACGGCGAGGAGCTCGGGCTCCGCGGCAAGGTCTGCGAGCACTGGGCGCTGAACCCCCACCCCACCCTGATCCCCGCCATCGAGTCGGGGTTCGTGCGCTCGGTGCACGCCTTCGGCTCCGAGCTCGGCATGGAGGGGTACGTCGCCGCCCGGCCCGACGTGTTCTTCACCGGCCGCGACGGCAGCCTGCGCTCCAACCGGGCCTTCTCCCAGGCCGCCGGCCACTACGCCTGCGACCTGTTCATCGGGTCGACCCTGCAGATCGACCTCTGCGCCAACAGCTCCACCGCCACCCGGAGCCGCATCACCGGGTTCGGCGGGGCGCCCAACATGGGAGCCGACGCCCGCGGACGGCGCCACGCCAGCGCACCCTGGCTCCGGGCGGGCCGGGAGGCGCAGGCGGACCCGGGCGCGATGCCGCGCGGCCGCAAGCTCGTCGTGCAGCTGCTGGAGACCTTCCGGGAGCACATGGAGCCCGCCTTCGTGGAGCGGCTCGACGCCTGGGCGCTCGCCGAGGCCATGAAGATGGATTTCCCGCCGGTCATGATCTACGGGGACGACGTCAGCCACATGGTCACCGAGGAGGGCATCGCGAACCTGCTGCTGTGCCGCGACGCGCGAGGAGCGCGCGCAGGCCATCCGCGGCGTGGCCGGCTACACGCCGGTCGGGCCTGGCCCGCGAGCCGCGCCGAGGTGGAGAACCTGCGCGACCGAGGCATCATCCGCCGCCCGGAGGACCTCGGCATCGACAAGCGCATGGCCACCCGCGACCTGCTCGCGGCCCGGCTCCATGAGGGACCTCGTCCGCTGGTCCGGCGGACTCTACGACCCGCCCCGGCGCTTCCGGAACCTGGTGAGGAGAGCCCCCGTGGACCGTCTCGCCTTCGACCTCGAGTGCCCCGGCGACCCGGCGCCCCGCGCCCCGCCGGTGCTGGTGGGCGTGGTGTCGTCCGGGAACCTCGAGGTGCTCGTCGAGCCCATCGACCTTCCGGGCCGCTGCCGCGTGTCCGTCTCGACATCGGCGACCGGCTTCGAGGCAATCTGGGAGGCGGTGGTGCGCGACTTCGCGGCGCGGCACGCCCTCTCCGGGCTGTCGGTCTCGGTGAACGACGCCGGGGCCACCCCGGCGGTGGTGAGCCTGCGCCTCGACCAGGCCGTCGAGGAGTACCTGGGGCAGCCTCGGTGACCGGCCCCGGGATGAAGACCGCGGGGCACAGCTACCGCGAGGCGACGGCGCGCCGCCGCCTCGCCGGCGTGCTCGACCCCGGCAGCTTCCGCGAGATCCTCGGGCCCGCCGAGCGCGTCGTGAGCCCTCACCTCGCCGCGCTCGGCCTCCCGGTGTCCTTCGACGACGGGGTGGTGGTCGGCGAGGGCAAGCTCGCCGGGCGCCGCGTGCTCGCCGCGAGCCAGGAGGGCGCCTTCATGGGCGGGGCCGTGGGCGAGGTGCACGGCGCGAAGCTCGCCGGGCTCCTCGCGCGCGCCGAGCGCGACCGCCCCGAGGGCGTCCTCCTGCTGCTCGACTCCGGCGGGGTGCGCCTGCAGGAGGCGAACGCCGGGCTGGTGGCCGTGTCCGAGGTGATCCGGGCCATCCTCTCGGCGCGGGCCGCCGGGCTCCGCGTCGCGGCGCTCGTCGGCGGCGGCTGGGGCTGCTTCGGCGGGATGGGCATCGCCGCCCGGTGCTGCGACGCCATTGCCATGAGCGAGGAGGGCCGCCTCGGTATCTCCGGCCCGGACGTCATCGAGACGACGAAGGGCGTCGAGGAGCTAGACGCGTCGGACCGGGCCCTCGTCTGGCGAACCTACGGCGGCAAGCACCGCTACCTCCTCGGCGAGGCGGACCTGCTCGTCGACGACGACCTCGGCGCCTTCCGCGCCGCGGCCCTCGAGCTCATCGGCCGCCCCCGCGCCCTCTCCCTCGAGACCCTGGAGCGGGAGCACGCGCACCTGCGTCGCCGCCTCGCGGACCTCGGCGCGTGCGACGACGGCGCCGAGCTGTGGCGCGCGGCGGGGACTCCAGAGCCGGCCCGGCTCGCGCTTCTCGACCCCTCCGAGTTCGCGGGCGCGGTCGCAGGCGCGCGGCGGGGGGATCGATGACGGCCATGGAACTGCTCGCGGCGCTCTTCCCCGCTGGCCACTCGGTGCGGGAGGCGGGCGGCCTCCTCTCGGGGACCGGCCGGGCCGGCTCGGTGGACGTGGCGGTCGTCGGCACGGCCGGGGGGGCGGAGGTGGGCGTCGAGGGCGCGCTGGAGCTCGCCGCCTCGGTCCTCTCGGTGGTGCGCGATCACCCGGGCCGCCCGATCCTGGCCCTCGTGGACACCGGGGGACAGCGGATGAGCCGCCGCGACGAGGTCCTGGGCCTGAACGGCTACCTCGCGCACCTCGCCGCGAGCGTCGAGCTGGCCCGCCGCCGCGGCCACCGCGTGCTGGGGCTCGTCTACGGCCAGGGCTCGAGCGGGAGCCTGCTCGCACTCGGGTTCATGGCGGACGAGGTCTACGCAGTGGAGGGGGCTCGCCTGTGGGTGATGAACCTGCCGGCCATGGCCCGGGTGACCAAGATCCCCCTCGAGCGCCTCGAGGAAGCGTCGAGGACCTCGCCCGTGCTCGCGCCCGGCCTCGACAACTACGTCCGGCTCGGCGCCGTTGCGTCGGTCTGGCGCCCTCCGCTCGACGTCGCGCTCGCCGAGGCCCTCCGGCGCCCGCCCCGACCGGACGCTCGCGCAGAGCTCGGCCTGGCGCGGGGCGGCAGGTCGCTCTCGCTCCCGGTGGCGCTGCGCGTGCGCGGGGAGGCCGAGGGTGACGCCTGAGCACAGCCCGTCGCGCCACGACCTCGCGTGGCTCCACCCGTGGTGGAGGAAAGCCCTGCGCGGGCCGGCGGACCCGGACGCTCTCCCGGCCGTGGAGGCCTGGTTCGCCCGCGGGCTGCCGGCCGTGGTCTGTCGCCTCGAGGACCCCCTCGACGAGTCGGTGGGGCTGGGAATCGCCTTCCCGGCCCGCCTCGGTCGCGCCCGGGTGGGCCTGCGGGTCGCTCCCGGCGCCGTGGCCTCCCTCGCCCCCCCGCTCCGCCTCGGCGCGGCGGTCGCGAGCGCGCCCGCCCATTGGCAGGGCGCGCTCGCCGAGCTCGACAGCGACGCCGAGCGAGCCGGGCTGTCGCTCGGGGTGTACGGGTCGCTCGCCTGGCAGCACCTCTCCGGGGAGCCCTACGTCACCGGGCGGTCCGACGTCGACCTGCTCGTGGCCCCGCGGGACCTCGCCGAGCTCGCCCGCGCCCTCGGCCTCCTCGGCGCGCGAGCCTGCAGGGAGGACCCCCGCCTCGACGGCGAGGTGCTCCTGGGCGGCGGCCGGGGCGTCGCCTGGAGGGAGCTCCTCTCCCCGGGGTCCCGGGTCCTCCTGAAGTCCGGCCGGGCGGCCACGCTCGTGTCGCTCCGGGAGGCGCTCGGGGGCCTCCCTGGGGGGCGCCCCTCGTGAGCGCGCCACTGCGCGATGGCGAGGCCCGCGACCGGTGGAGGCCGGAACTCATCGCAGCGCGGGTGGGGCGAGCGGCGGTGGCGGCGCTCCGGGAGGAGCTCGCCACCCATCCGAAACCGGGCCTGGTGGGCCCGCTCGACTCCGGTGCCCACCGGGACATGGACGAGGGAACGTTCCTCCGGAGCCTGTTCTCGCTGCGCGGCTACTTCGAGGACGTCGCCCGCGCCGGCGCTCTGCGGGCCCCATTCCCGAGGCTGCGCGCGCTCGCCGTCGAGGCCGAGGCGCGCATGCTGCGGGCCACCGGCGGCGTCAACACCCACCGGGGCGCGATCTTCACGCTGGGAATCCTCTCGGCCGCCGCCGGGCGCCTCGCCGCCGCCGGGAGGGTCCGCGAAGGCGACCTCCGCCGCGAGGTCCGCGAGGGCCTCGGGCCCGCCGTTCTCCGCGAGCTCCCGCGAGACCCGGGCAGCCACGGCTCCCTCGCCCTGCGGGGCCACGGAGCAGGCGGGGCGCGGGAGGAGGCCGCGGCCGGGTTCCCGCACGTCTTCGACGTTGGCATCCCGGCCCTCGAGGGCAGCCTGCGCCGCGGCGCTTCCCGGCGGGCCGCCTCCGTGCAGTGCCTGCTCAGCCTCGTCGCGGTGCTGCCAGACACCAACCTGCTCCACCGCGGCGGCCCGGCGGGACTCGCCGTCGCTCGCGCGGCCGCGGCGGAGTTCCTCTCCGCGGGCGGCGTGCACCGACCCGGGTGGGAGCTGCGCGCGCTCGAGATCCACCGGCGCTTCGTCGAGCGCAACCTGT
Organism: uncultured delta proteobacterium; assembly: GCA_963754915.1. Taxonomy (GTDB): domain Bacteria; phylum Myxococcota; class Myxococcia; order Myxococcales; family Anaeromyxobacteraceae; genus DATJZG01. Next base: position 108,193 of record CAVWHZ010000009.1, read on the forward strand.
CCCCGGGCGGCAGCGCCGACCTGCTCGCTGCGTCCCTCTTCGTCCGCCGGGTGGCGCAGCGGAGCGGGGCGTGAGCGGGCTCTGCGTGCTCTGCCCGGGCCAGGGGGACCAGCACCCGGAGATGCTCGACCTCGCGCTCGCGTGCGCGTCCGGCCAGGAGGTGCTCGAGGCCGCCGCGACCATCCTCGGCGACCATCCCGTGGCGGTGCTGCGGCGAGGCTCTCCCGACGTCTACCGGAACGCGGTGGCGCAGCCGCTCGTCTGCGCGGCCGAGGTCGCCACCTGGAAGGCGCTTCGCGACTCGCTCCCGGACCCGGTCGCCCTTGCCGGCTACAGCCTCGGCGAGCTCGCCGCCCACGGCTGCGCCGGCGCGCTCTCCCCGGCGGAGGCCGTGGCGCTCTCGCTCCGGAGGGCGACCCTGATGGACCAGCTGAGCGCCGCCCCGGGCGGGCTCGTCGCCGTTCGGGGGATCCCGCTCGGCCGGGCCGAGGCGCTCGCCGCCGGGGTCGGCGCCGAGGTGGCCATCGTGAACGGTCCGGACCACTTCGTGCTCGGGGCGCCGGCGGAGGGGCTCGAGGAGGTCGAGCGCCGGGCGGAGGCCGCCGGGGCCACCACGGTGCTCCGGCTGCGCATCGGCGTCGCCGCCCACACCCGCCTGCTCGAGCGCGCCGTCGAGCCGTTCGCCGAGGCCCTTCGGGCCTCCGGGCTCTCCGACCCCCCGCGCCCGGTGATCGCCGGCGTGAGCGGGGACCCGCTGCGGCGGCGCGACGAGTCGATCCGGGCCCTGTCGCGCCAGCTCGCCGAGCGCATCGAGTGGGCCCGGTGCCTCGCCACGGCCGGCGAGATGGGATGCTCGGTGTTCCTGGAGCTGGGGCCCGGCAACGCGCTCTCGCGGATGGCGCGCGAGCTCGTCCCCGGTGCGCTCGCCCGTTCGGTCGCCGAGTTCCGGTCGCGGGACGGCGTGCTGCGCTGGGTCGAGCGGGCGCTAGCCGGGTCCTGACCGGGGACCATCGCGGGCGCTCCCGCGACGGCTGTCCTAGCCGACCGCGGCAGCACGGCTGCGCGCGAGCGCCTCGGCCGTGTACACGGCGAGCGACACCCAGATGCAGCCGAAGGCGATGGCATAGGCGCGGCTGAACGGCTCACCGAAGGCGAAGACCGCGATGAGGAACTGCGTGGTGGGGTTCAGGTACTGCAGGACGCCGACCGTCGAGAGCCGCAGGCGCTGCACCCCCAGCGCGAACCAGATGAGGGGCACGGCGGTGACCACGCCGCTCGCCGCGAGGAGCAGCGTCACCCGGGCGCTCGAGCCGAACGCGTTCGTGCCCGCGCGGCTCTGCGAGAGGAGGTAGAGCGCTGCGAGGGGGGAGAGGACGGTCACCTCGCAGAGCAAGCCGCCCATGGCGCCGACGCGGACGCGCTTGCGGACGAGGCCGTAGAGCCCGAACGTGACGGCGAGGCCGAGCGCGATCCAGGGGACGCGGTGCGCCCACACGACGAGAGAGGTCACGCCGGCCGCGGCGATCGAGACGGCCATCACCTGGCCCCGGCTGAGGCGGTCGCGAAGGAAGACGACCCCGAGGAGGACCGTCACGATGGGGTTGATGAAGTAGCCCAGGCTCGCCTCGAGAACGTGCCCCGCGTTCACCGCCCAGATGTAGATGAGCCAGTTGGCCGAGATGAAGAGGGCGCTCACCGAGAGGGCCGCCACGGTCCTCGGCGCGCGAAGCTCGGGCGCCACCTCTCCCCAGCGGCGCAGGACGGTGATGAGCAGGAGGAGGAAGAGCGCGGACCACAGGATGCGGTGGGCCAGGATCTGGGGGGCGGGCACGCCGGCGAGCGCGTGGAAGTACAGCGGGAAGGTGCCCCAGACGAGGTACGCGGCCGCCGCGTAGGCAACGCCCACGGCCGGTTGACTCCGCTGCGACGTCATCCAGGCGGCGCTCCCGCGGGCGGGGTCGTCCGCTCGCGCCCGCGAGCCGCGAGTTCCGCGAGGAGGTCCAGGCCGGCCTGCCAGCCCCCGAGGCCCGCCTCGGTGTTGATGTGGCCGGCCGGACCGATGCTGACGAACCGGCTGCCCCACGCCTGGGCGAAGCTCTTCGCGCGGTACAGCGAGACGTAGCGATCCTCGGTGCTCGCGACGACGGTGCTCTGGAATGGCAGCCGGCGAAGCGGCATGGGCGCGAAACCCACTGGCCCGGCGGGAAAGGTGGACGCCTCGACATCCGACGGCGCGACGAGCAGCGCGCCGCGGATCTCCCGACCGTGGGCAGCGGCCCAGTGTGCCACCAGCGCGCACGCCGCGCTGTGCGCCACGAGAAGCGCGTCCCGACCGACCTCGACCAGCGCGGCGTCCAGGTTCGCCACCCAGTCGGCGCACCGGGGCGTGACCCAGTCCTTCTGCTCGACCCGCCGGAAGCCGGGGTGGTCGGCGAGCCAGCGCGCTTGCCAGTGGTCGGGCCCGGAGTCGTCGAGGCCCGGGAGGATGAGCACCGGCGCAAGGTCGGAGTCGTTTCCCGTCATCGCGGCACTCCAGTCCGACCGGATGGGTGTGATCGCCTAGCGGCGGCCGGCGAGCCACAAGGCGAAGGACAGCGCTACGCTCGCGACGAGCGAGGTGGCGAGGGGAAAGTAGAGGCGAAAGTTCCCCCTGGCGAGGGCTATGTCCCCCGGGAGCCGGCCGGGCCGCAGCCACGGCAGGCGCTCCGAGACCACGAGCAGGATCCCCAGGAGCGCCACGAGCGCGCCGAGCCCTATGAGCGTGCGACCGAGGCTTGCGATGCCCACGCGCGGATATTAGCGGGCGCCGACGCCCGCGGCGAGGGCTACCGGTCTCGGCCGGCGCCGGGGGCCGGCTCCCAGCGGACCTCCCGCAGCACGTCCCGGAGCGCGGCCAGGAAGCCGTCCACCTGCTCGGCACTGTGGCCCGCGGTCAGCGAGACCCGCAGCCGGCTCGTCCCGCGGGGGACGGTGGGCGGGCGTATGGCCCGGACGAAGAACCCGCGCTCGCGCAGGCGGCGTGCGGCATCGAGCGCCCTCCCCTCGTCTCCGAGCACCACCGGGAAGATCGGCGCCACCACGTCCGCCATGGGGAACCCCAGCCAGTCCAGGCCGTCCTTCATCCGGACCGTGAGCTCGAAGAGCCGGGCCCGGCGCTCCGGCTCGCCGCGGAGCACGTCGAGGGCCGCGAGCGCAGCGCCGCAGGCGGCCGGCGGGAGCGCGGTCGTGAACACGAAGGTCCGGCACCGGCTGGTGAGCCAGTCGCACAGGGAACGCGACCCCGCCACGAAGGCCCCGAAGCTCCCGAGCGCCTTCCCCATGGTCCATGACGACGTCGACCCGGCCGGCGAGGCCGGTTGCCTCGGCGAGGCCGGCGCCGGTGTCGCCGAGGACGCCGGTGGAGTGCGCCTCGTCGAGGTAGAGCATGGCGCCGTGCCTCTCGCAGAGCCGGACGATCTCCGCGAGCGGCGCCGCGTCGCCGTCCATGCCGAAGACGGCGTCGGTGACCACGAGCTTTCGCCGCGCACCCGAGGCGCCGAGGAGCTTGTCGAGCTCGCCCACGTCCTTGTGCCAGTACCGCAGCACCTCGGCGCGGGAGAGCAGGCAGCCGTCGATGATGGAGGCGTGGTTCCACTCGTCGGAGAAGACGGCGTCGCCGCGGCCCACGAGCGCCCCGACCACGCCGGCGTTGGCGTGGTAGCCCGACGAGAAGAGCAGCGCCGCCTCGGTGCCCTTCATTGCGGCGAGGCGGCGCTCGAGCAGGCCGTGGACCGGCAGGTCCCCGGCGATGAGTCGAGCCGCGCCGCTGCCCGCGCCCTCGCGCTCCACGGCCTCGATGGCCGCGCGCTTCAGGCGGGGGTCGGAGGCGAGTCCCAGGTAGTCGTTCGAGCACAGGTTGACGAGGCGGCGGCCGCCGACCTCGACCACGGGCCCCTGTCCCGTCTGGAGGGGCTCGAGCGAGCGCCGCAGGCCCTTCGCCTCGAGGGCGGCGAGCTCCGGCGGGATCCAGTCGAGGGCGCCCGGAGGCATCTACCCGACGACGGGCAGCGAGCGCCGGCCCGGCTCGGCCGCTCGTCGGTTCCAGCGGGTCTCGGCCGGCGCCTGGCCGTGGAAGGCCCAGTGGTCGCGGTCGGGCGTGGGCTTCACGCTCATCCCCTGGCCGGTGATGAGGTCGATGACCTGCGCGGGCGTCTTCCCGGCGCTCGTCAGGTAGTTGCCCACCATCGTGCCGTTCGCCCCGGCCCGGAAGATGAGGTCCTGCGAGTCTCCCAGGTTCACCTCGCGGCCTCCCATGACGAAGATGTGGGCCGTCGGCATCATGAGGCGGTAGACCGCGACGGCCGCGAGGCACTCCGCGGCCGTGATCGCCTTCAGGTGCGCCATGGGCGTGCCGGGGCGCGGATTGAGGAAGTTGATGGGGATGCAGTCCACGTCGAGGTCGCGCAGCACCTCGGCGAGCTCGATGCGCTGCTCCGGCGTCTCCCCCATGCCGAGGATGCCGCCGGTACAGAGCTTGAGCCCGAGCCCCTTCGCCATCCGGATGGTGTCGATCTGCTCCTGGAAGCTGTGGGTGGAGCACACCGACCCGAAGTGGCTCGGCGCCGTCTCGAGGTTGTGGTGGTAGTGCATGAGCCCGGCCCGCTGGAGCCGCTCCAGGTCGGGCTTGCGCATGAGCCCGAGCGAGGCGCAGGGCTCGAGCGTGGTCTCCGCCTTGATGAGCCGGACCGCCTCCTCGAGCCGGGCGAGCTCGCTCTCCTTGGAGACGCGGGTGCCCGAGCAAACGAGCGAGAACTCGCGGGCGCCGGCCGCCTCGGCGGCCTTGGCCTGCTCGACCATCTCGCGCGGGGACAAGAGGCCGTAGACCGGTGCGTCGGCTTCCTTGAAGTGGGCCGATTGCGAGCAGAATCCGCAGTCCTCCGGGCACTGGCCGGACTTGGCGTTGGTGATCCCGCACAGGCTCACCTCGTTGCCGTGGACGGCCTCTCGCACGTGCGCGGCGCGAGCGAGGAGCGACTCGAACTCGGCGCCGGAGGTGTGGTGAATGAGGCGGCGGGCCTCGTCGGCGGAGATGGGCAGGATTCCTGGCGGCAGCGCGGCGCGGGTCTCACACATGGTCGCGACAGGATACTCCGGGAATCCGGATCGTCAACCCGCCACGGGTCCGGGGTTTACAAGCCGCCTGCGCCGGGCAAGACGGCGAGGCCGCCGCCCCGGGGGACGGCGGCCTCGAGGGTCGCTCGCCGTGCGGCGACGCTAGAACCAGGTGCCGCCGAGGCCGGACTGCCCGGTCGCCGGGGACTCGCAGAATCCCTGGGCGCTCTGCGCGGTCCACGGCGTGTAGAAGTAGCCGTCGGCCTGCGTGATGATGCCGCCCGGCAGGTAGGTCTCGATCGTCGAGGCCGGGATGAGGCAGAAGCCGGTCACGACGTTGGTGCTCGCGCACTTCGAGCCGCTGGGGACGAGCCCCGCCTGGTTGCGAATCCCCTGTACCTGGGTGATCTGCGCCGAGGTGAGCGAGTTGGTGGCGAACTCGATGCAGAGGTTCCCGGTCGTCGGGTTCTGGAGCGTGCAGCTCCCCACGCCCGTCGCTGCCTCGGTCCACGTGCCGCCGAAGCCCTGGTTGACGACGGTCGTCGTGCACTGGGTCCGCGCCTCGCCGAGCGTCACCGATCCGTACAGGTAGGCGTCGGCCGACGTGACCGGGAAGGTCGGGTCGTTGAGGAGCCCCTCGAGCGAGGCCTGGGGAACCGCGCAGAAGCCGGGCAGGACGTGGCCCGCGGCCGACGTGGTCGGGCAGGCCGACGTGCTGTAGGTGTACGGGGAAACGCAGGCGGCCTTGACGGTCGCGATCTGCGTCGAGCTGAGCCCGGTGACGTCGAACTGGAAGCAGTAGCCCAGGTCCGCGGCGACGGGGATCGTGCAGCTGTTCACGGCAGCCGCGCCGCCGCCGCTCGAGGAGCCGCCGCAGCCGACCCCAGCAAATGCGAGCGCAGCGACGACGGTGAGGCTCTGAATGCGTGTATTCATCCGGATGTCCTTCAAAAAGGGGCTGCGATTCTCGCAGCGAGAAAAGCGAGCAGGGGCGTAACCTATACTCGAAGGCGTCGGCCTTCAAGGATCGTATGTGTGACTGCCCGCGACGCGGGCGTGCTCCCGCCAGTCCCTCCGGGGCAGCGCGCCCCGCGCGGGGCCCTTTGCGCGAACGCGTCAGAGTCGGGTGCTACCGCACTCCTCCATGGGACGCGCCGCAAGCAGGCCCCGGACGCTCTTCGCCTGCGCCGAGTGCGGGCACTCCTCGCCGAAGTGGCTTGGCCAGTGCCCGTCCTGCCACAAGTGGAACACGCTCCACGAGGAGGTGGCGCCGGACGCGCGGGGACCGGGGCGCGCGCCTTCGCCCGGCGGGTCCGCACGCCCCATCCCGCTTCGCGACGTGGTGGCGAGCGAGGAGGAGAGGCTCCGCACCGGCATCGGCGAGCTCGACCGCGTTCTCGGCGGCGGCGTGGTCCCGGGGATGCTCGCGCTCCTCGGAGGCGACCCCGGGATCGGAAAGAGCACGCTCCTGCTCACGGCGCTCGACCGGCTGGCGCGCACCGCCCCGGATCGGCCCGTGCTCTACGTCTCCGGCGAGGAGTCCGCCCGCCAGGTGAAGCTCCGCGCCGACCGGCTCGGCGTCACCGCGCCGAACCTGCACGTGCTCGCCGAGACCGACGCGACCCGGGTGCTGCTCGCGGCCGAGTCGCTCGCGCCGCTCGTGCTCGCGGTGGACTCGATCCAGACCCAGTACCTGCCCGAGCTCGCCTCGGCTCCCGGGACGGTGACGCAGATCCGGGAGGTCGCCGCCCGCCTCATGGGGTACGCGAAGACCTCGGAGACGCCGGTCTTCCTCGTGGGCCACGTCACCAAGGACGGCTCCATCGCAGGGCCGCGCGTCCTCGAGCACATGGTCGACACCGTGCTCTACTTCGAGGGCGGGGGAGCACACCCGTATCGGGTGCTCCGCGCCCACAAGAACCGCTTCGGCTCCGCGAGCGAGAATCGGCGTCTTCGAGATGAAGGCAGCCGGGCTCGCCGAGGTGCCGAACCCTTCCGCGCTCTTCCTCGCGGAGCGGCCGGCGGACGCGGCGGGAAGCGCCGTGACCGCCGCGCTCTCCGGCACGAGGACGCTGCTCGTGGAGGTGCAGGCGCTCGTGGCCCCGAGCGGCTACGGGACGGCCCGGCGCACCGCGCTGGGGCTCGACCCGGCCCGGGTGGCACTCCTCGCCGCCGTGCTGGAGAAGAAGGTGGGCATGGACATCCTCGGCTGCGACCTCTTCGTGAACGTGGCGGGGGGCCTCACGCTCGACGACCCGGCCGCCGACCTGGCCACGTGGCCGCGCTCGCTTCCTCCTTCCGAAACCGCGCGCTCGAGGCTCGGACGCTGGTGCTCGGCGAGGTGGGCCTCGCCGGGG
>CAVWHZ010000010.1:0-83756 GCA_963754915.1 uncultured delta proteobacterium
GAGGAACGCCGGGGCGCCGGCGCCGACTCCGAGGAAGACGGCGTCGAATCCCTTCTCGCCGAGCAGCTGCGGCACCGTGAAGGTCTTGCCGATGACCTTGTTGGTCTCGATCTTCACGCCCATGTCCCGCAGCCGGTTCACCTCGCGGTCGATGATGTCGCGCGGGAGCCTGAACGAGGGGATGCCGTAGCGCAGCACGCCGCCCACCACGTGCAGGGCCTCGTAGACGGTGACGTCGCAGCCGTAGCGCACCAGGTCGGCGGCCGCGGAGAGGCCGGCGGGGCCGGACCCGACCACCGCCACCTTTCCGAGCTTCTTCGCGAAGCGCGGCGGGCTCGCCTTCGGAGGCCTGGCGTTGTCGCCGACGAAGCGCTCCATGCGGCCGATGGCGACCGACTCCACCTTCTTGTTGATGATGCACTGCGCCTCGCACTGCGTCTCCTGGGGGCAGACCCGGCCGCAGATGGAGGGGAAGATGTTCGACTCGTAGATGGACGCGAGCGCGCCGTCGAGGTCGCGGACGATGAGGTGGCGAATGAACCGCGGGATGTCGATCTGCACCGGGCAGCCGGCGATGCAGGTCGGCTTCGCGCACTGGATGCACCGCTCGGCCTCGCGCAGCGCGTCCTTCAGCGAGTAGCCCAGGTTCACTTCCTTGAAGTTCTGGGCGCGCTCCTTCGCGTCGCGCTCCGGCATGTGGACCTGGTGCGGCTCGAGCTCCTTGATCTTCTTGTAGTTGCGCTTCTCCTCCTCGAAGAGCTGCTTCTCGAGGTTGCAGACGTGCTCGTAGTCCTGGTTCGCCACCTGCTCCTGGCCCTTGAAGCGCTTCTGGCGGGCCAAAAGCTCCTTGAAGTCCACCTTGTGACCGTCGAAGTCGGGCCCGTCGACGCAGGCGAACTGGACCTTCCCGTCGACGGTCACGCGGCAGGAGCCGCACATGCCCGTCCCGTCGACCATGATGGCATTCAAGGACACCATGGTCTTCACGCCGAAGGGGCGCGAGGTCTCGACGCAGGCGTTCATCATCGGCAGCGGGCCGATGGCGACCACCAGGTCCGGCTTCTCCTTCTCGAGGAGCTCCTTCAGGGCGACCGTCACGAAGCCGTTCTTCCCGTAGCTTCCGTCGTCGGTGCAGACGACGAGGTCGTCCGAGTACTTCTTGAACTTGTCCTCCCAGAACACGAGGTCCTTGTTCCGGAACCCGATGATGCTCGTCGTCCGGTTGCCCGCCTCCTTGAAGGCCCGCAGCTGCGGGAAGACCGGCGCCACGCCCAGGCCGCCGCCGACGAGCACCACGTGGCCGATCTTGTCGACGTGCTGGGGCATGCCGAGCGGCCCGACGAAGTCGTCGAAGGAGTCGCCCTGCTTGTAGTTCTCCATCATCTCGCGCGTCGTCTTGCCGAGCGCCTGGATGACCATGGTGATGGTGCCCTTCTTCCGGTCGTAGTCGGCGACCGTGAGCGGCACGCGCTCGGAGCCCTCGTGGAGGCGGAGCATCACGAAGTGGCCCGCCTCGGCCGAGTGGGCCACGTCGGGAGCCTCGACTTCCCAGAGGAAGGTCGTGGGGGAGAAGGCCTGGTGGCGGACGATCTTGTACATGTGGGACGTCCTCTTCGGAGGATTGGAGCCGCTGGAGAGCCGCTCGGGGGATCGCGTTGGTACCAGCCCGCCCCGCGACCCGTCAAGGGGTCACTCCGGCGGGGGAGCTCGAAGCTGCCGCCCCGGCCTCGGCGCCGGAAACAGCCGGAAGACGGTCGGTTAGAAGGGGGAGGTTGCGCGGGCGCAGCGGGCGGGACAGGAAGGAGGCATGGCCAGCGAGAGATCCGCCACGCACCTCGCCCCGGGCTACCTCGTCGCGGCGCCCTCCCTGCGCGATCCCAACTTCCAGGGCTCGCTCGTCCTCATGGCGGGCCACCGTCAGGAGGGCGCCATGGGCTTCGTCGTGAACCGCCCGGCGCAGGTGTCGGCGGCCGAGGTCCTCGCGGGCGTGGACGAGGCGCTCGTCGTGCTGGCGCGCCGCAGCGGGAGGGCCGACCATCCCGTCCTCCTCGGGGGCCCGGTGAGCCAGGAGCAGCTGTGGATCCTCTACCGCCCCGGCGCGGTGCCGGAGGAGGACGACGGCATCCGCGTCGGCCGCCGCCTCGCGCTCGGCAGCTCGAGGCCGCTGCTCGAGGCCTTGCTGCGGGCGGAGGAGCCGGGCCCGTTCCTCCTCCTCATGGGCTATGCCGGCTGGGCGCCGCTGCAGCTCGAGAACGAGATCGGCCACGGGGCCTGGGTCCCGCTCGCCTTCCAGGAGGACCTGGCGCTCTCGGTGCCCTTCGACGACCGATGGGAGGAGGCCGTGCGCCGCCTGGGGCTCGACCCGTCGAGCTTCGTCGTCGGCGGCGGCGGGGCGACGGCGTAAACGCACCGGGTGACGGCGCCTCCGCGACGTGGAATGCTCGTCCCCCCGGGAGGCGGGCATGTTCGAGGTGGCGGAGCGCGGCGTCTACGCGGCGGTGCAGTGGCTGCGACTCGGGCTCGAGACGACCGGTGCAGTGGTGGTGGCCGTGGGCGCGGCGCGCGGGCTCGTCGAGCTCGCCCGGTGCCTCTCCGGCCCGGGCGAGCGCTCCTTCGGCGGGGTGCGCCTCACGCTCGCCCGCTACCTATCGCTGGCGCTCGAGTTCCAGCTCGCCGCCGACATCCTCTCCACCTCGATCGCACCGTCCTGGGACCAGATCGGCAAGCTCGCCGCCATCGCGGTCATCCGGACCGCCCTCAACTACTTCCTCGCGCGCGAGATGGCCGGCGAGCTGCCCGCGCAGCCGAGCCCCTGAGACCACCCGTACCTCGACGGGGGGCAGGCAGGGCGCCCGCGCACGGTTAGACTACGGGCCCCAAGCGAAGGTATTCACCCGCGGCGGCCGCCGACCTGGCGCGGCCGCCCTCCCGAAAGGAAGCGCGACATGGCCACCGTCACCCTGAAGGGCAACCCCATTCACACGACCGGCGACCTGCCGGCGGTCGGCGCCAAGGCGCCCGACTTCAAGCTCACGACGACCGACCTGAAGGACGTCTCGCTCGCGGACTTCAAGGGAAAGAAGAAGATCCTGAACATCGTTCCGAGCCTCGACACGGCGGTGTGCGCCACCTCGACCCGGAAGTTCAACGAGAAGGCCGGCTCGCTGCCCGGGACCGTGGTCCTCGTCATCTCGGCCGACCTGCCCTTCGCCATGAAGCGCTTCTGCACGACCGAGGGGCTCGCCAATGTCGTCAGCCTCTCGCTCATGCGCGGCAAGGGCTTCGCCAAGGAGTACGGCGTGCTGCTCGAGGACGGCCCGCTCGCCGGCGTGACCGCGCGCGCCGTCGTGGTCCTCGATGCCAACGACAAGGTCGTCTACAAGGAGCTCGTCCCGGAGATCGGGCAGGAGCCGAACTACGACGCGGCGCTCGCCGCGGCGAAGTAGGCGTCCCGCGGGGCCAGGGGGCGCGACCCGCCGGCGACCCGCCGGCGAAGTCGCACTCGCCAGAGAGGGAAGGTGAGCCTTGCCGCCCGACCCGACCGCCCCTGCCCGCTCCACCCGCGAACGCGCGGGCGCGCTGGCGCGGCGCTTCGGCCGGCACGCCCGCGAGGCGGATGCCGCGCCCGGCGACTCCGGGGTCGACGGCGCGCTGTGGGGGCTCGCGCAGGTGGTGCGCGCGGTCCGCCTGCTTGTCACCGACCGGGCGCTGCTGCGCGCCGCGCTCCTGCCCACGGCCCTCACCTTCCTCGGCTCGGCCGCGCTCGCCGCCTTCTTCGCCCGAAACGCGAAGGGGCGCTTCGTCGAGGCCTCCCTCGCCGCCTTCGTCGCCATCTCCTCGATGCCGCCCACCATCCTGTGGCGGCAGTGGCTGAAGGTCGGCCTCGAGGCCCGCCGCGCCGTGGGCGCGACCCCGGGCGAGGAGGAGCACCCGGGCGAGTCCTACCCCAGGCTGCTCGCCCGCGAGCTCTGGAAGGGCGTCTTGCAGGCGGCGGTCGTGACCGCCGGGATCGCCCCGGTGATCGTGGCGGTGGAGATCCTCCCCTTCGTCGGCCACAAGGTCACCGTGGTCCTCGGCGCGCTCTGGGCCTGGTACTGGGTGGTGCTCGACGCCCTCGAGATCCCGACCGAGGTCGTCCCCGGCAAGCTCGGCCCGGGCCACGTCACCTGGTTCGAGCGCGTCCTCATCGGGCTCGGCGCGCGCTCCCGGTGGCTCTTCCCCGCGCGCCTCGCCGGTCGCTTCCTCGGCTGGCTCGCCCGCCCCTGGCGCCACGAGGCGGCCTTCACCGAGCTCCACCCCTGGCCGAGCCTCGGCTTCGCGCTCGCCGCGGTGGTGTTCCTCGCCACGCCGGTCATCGGCATCTTCTTCCGGGCGGTCGCCATCACCGCGGCGACGCTGCTCGTGACGCGGCTCGGGCTCCCGCCGTCGTCGGTGGCGCCCGAGTACCCGGCGGCGGACGGCCGCTCCACGCCAGGTACGTGAAGGTGCGGCGCCCTGCGCGGACGTGGGGCGGGCCCGACGCACCCGTCACACCCGCTTGGGTTCGCGCGGTGCCGCGAGGAGCGGCAAAGCTCCGGCGCGCCCTAGAATCGATGGGTCCGCAGCAGCGGCCCAAATCCCAACCGGGAGAAGAACGTGACGACCCGCTCCAGCCGAACCCTGGCACTCGCCTCCGCACTCCTCTTCTTCGGCACGGTCCCGCTTCGCGGCTCGGCCGACGACCGCAGCGCCTACGTGGAAGTGAAGGGGGGCGCCTACCTCCCGACGGCCACCAGCGTCGGCGGCGCCTTCGACCAGATCAGCTTCTCGCAGTTCCCGCCCTCGGGAGACGTCGAGCTCGCGCTGGGGACGTCCTTCGGGATCCTGGGCGTGCAGCTCGCCGGGGGCTATCTGTGGACGAGCAAGGACGCTCCGGGCGGCACCCTCCAGGTCACCGGCGCGCCCATCAACGTGCTGCTGCAGCTGCGCATCCCCATTGCGATCGTGGTGCCCTACCTCGAGGCCGGCGTGGGCGTGTTCGTGAACACCGCCAAGATCTCGACCGTCGAAACCGCGGCCTCGAGCACCAAGACGGTGTTCATGGCCCCGCTCGGCGGCGGCGTGGACGTCCTGCTCGGCCCCATCCTCCTCGGCGCCGAGGTCCGCTACCTGTACATCAGCCCCACCACCTACACCTGGAACGGCTTCCCGGTGTCGCAGCTCAAGATGGACGGCGTGGTGATCACCGGCAACCTCGGGTACCGGTTCTAGACGAGCACCCGGAGCGCGGCCCAGGGCCCCGAGGCCGCTGTGCGGCTAGCGCGACTCCGTCGGGGCTCCCGCCTCGACGGCCGCGGCCTCCTTCGGGGCGACGCGGGCGAGAACCGCGAGCTCCATCTCGAAGTCGCGCCAGTTGCGGGTCTCGCCGACCTCGCCGCCGCTCTCCTGCATGGCGGTCATCCGCAGCTGGCAGCCGTCCACCCCGTCCGGGAAGCCCTTCATCTGGTAGCGGAGCCGGTCGCTCGTCCAGTCGGTCTCGGCCACCCAGACGCCCTGCGAGTTCCGGGTGGTCTCGTGGCCCGCCGCCAGCATCGAGGCGATGGCCCCGCGGGACGGCTGGCCGGCGAGCTGCCGGTCGGTGCCGACGAGCTCGTACCCCTGCTGCGAGAGCACCTTGAGGCCGTCGGCCCACAGGGCGCCGCACGTCGCCGGGAACACGCGCGACGCCATCTGCTCCTTCAGGTAGGAGGACCGCGCCATCTCGGACTTGAGCCCCGAGCAGCCCGCGAGCGCCGCGAGCGCGAGGAGCGCTGCCTTCGTCTTCATCCCGCTTCTCCCTCCAGCCGTCGCCGCAGGGCCTCGAGCCCTGCGAGGTCCTCGGACCAGACGAGCCCGAGCTCTGCCTCCCCCCCGGCTCCCGGCGGGCGGTAGCGCACCTTGAGCCGCCACCGCTCCTGCTCGCAGGCCTTGCGGATCTCGAAGCGGACGTCGCCTGCGGTCCGGCGCACCGCCTCGAGCGCCCGGGCCGCGTCCGGGGGGAGATCCATGCGCGCGGAGTAGACCACGGCGCCGACCCGCGGCCAACAGCGGCCTTGGTCGCCACCGGCCGGCGTCCCCATCGTCGGGGACGGGTAGGCATTCGTCCTACGTACACGGGATGGCGCGCCTCACCCCCCTTTTGCAGGATGGGCCGTCGGGGGGGGCCCCTGGCCATCGACGGGACGCGGGTGGGATGACGGACCAAGTACACCGAGCGCGAAGGGCGCTTCATCGCAGGGCGCGGGAGCTTCGCGGCGACCTCGCCGAGCTCGAGGCGGAGTTCGCCGAGCTCGGGCCCGGCGACCGCTTGCCGGGGCTCTACCTCGTTCTCGAGGCGGGCGGCCGCAAGGCGCTCGTCTCCGCTTCGCAGGTGGAGGAGGTGACCCGCGCCCCCGACCCGTCGCCCGTGCGGGGCGGTCCCCCGGAGGCCGCGGGCCTCGTCTCCGCGGGCGGCCGATCGCTCGTGGCGCTCGACCTCGCCGCCCTGCTCGGGGTGAGCCGGGCGGCCCCGGTCTCCGCCACCCTCGTCGTCTTCCACTCCGAGGTGGCGGTCGGCCTGCTCGTCGACGCGGTCTCCCCTGCCCCGGGGCCGGCGCTCCTCGTTCCGCCGGCGCTCGCCGCCTCGCGCAGCCGCCACCCGCTGCTCGTCGCCCAGGTCGGCGACGAGGTGCTCCCGCTCCTGCAGGTGGAGCGCCTGGCCGGGATCCTGGAGATCCCCACCGGCCGCACCCACGAGGAGGCGCAGGTCAGCCGCCAGCTCTCCCGGCTCGAGATCGACCTCGAGCGCCGCGGGCTCAAGGTGTGCGACCGGCTGCGCGGCCGGCTGCGCTCGCACCTCAGCGCCGCCGTCGCCGAGCTCGGCCTCGACGGCCCGCAGCTCTTGCCTGCCATCGTCGCCGGCGACCCCACGAGCATCTGCGCGCTCCTCGAGGGAGCCGTGGTGGGCGAGACGTACTTCTTTCGCCACCCGCAGCAGTTCCGGGCCCTCCAGCGGCTGCTCTTCGCCTCGTCGGACCCGGGCCGCGCGCTCCGGCTCTGGTCGGCGGGCTGCGCCAGCGGCGAGGAGCCCTACGCGCTCGCAGCGCTGTTGCGCGCCTCCGGTAGGCCCCCGGGCAGGGACCTCGTGGTGGCCACCGACGTTTCGAGCCGCGCGCTCGAGCACGCGCGCGGGGCGGTCTACGGCCGCTGGTCGTTCCGCCAGGCCGACCGCGAGCTCGAGGCGCTCTTCGAGGGAGCGCCCGCGGGAACGACCGTGCCCGAGCAGCTGCGGAGCTCGGTCGAGTTTCGCCTGCAGGACGTGCGCGACCCGCCGCAGGACGGCGGCTTCGACGCCGTCCTCTGCCGCAACGTGCTCTCCTTCCTCGACCCGACCGACGTCCCCGCCACGCTGCGACTGCTCGTCGACGCGGCCCGGCCGGGCGGCTACCTGGTGCTCGCCCCGGGCGAGCTCCGGCTCGCCGAGGGCCTGGGCCTCGAGCGCGTCGAGCACGCGGGGACGGTGCTCATGCGCCGGCCCTGGTCGCGGCCTGTGGCAGTGGCGGGCCAGGACGGCGCGCCCGCGCCCCGCAGCGGCGCCATGTCCCGGTAGCCGGGAGTCCCTACTCGCCCGCGTCGCAGGCGAGCCGCCCGATGAGCGGGACGTGGTCCGAGAGCCCGGCGAACCGGCTCGAGCGATCGCCAAAGGGCGCCGTCCCCTCGAGATCGAGGAAGCGCACGCCGTTTCCGTGGAAGATGTGGTCGAGGTGCATCCGCATCTTCAGGAAGCCGGCGGTCGGGTAGGACGTCGGGTCGGCGCCGTCGAGGAGGCCGAGGTCTCCCTCGGCGCACCGGAACCCGGCCGACTCGGTCAGGAAGCGGAACACCGGCGAGCCCGGCGCGGCGTTGAAGTCTCCGCACACCACGAACGGCTCGGCGCGTGCGTGGCGCTCTACGAAGGCGGCGAGCGAGCGGGCCTCGTGTAGCTGGTTCACCCCCCAGCCCATGCGGGCGCGGCTCGTCCAGAAGGCGCGGGCGAAGGGCGTGGGGAGCGAGAGGTGCGTGTTGAAGACGTGCAGGCTCCGGCCCCAGCGGTCGGCCACGTGCATGTGGGCGCAGATGCGACCCTGCTTGCGGTCCCGGAAGAGCTCCACCCTGTGGTGCGTGATGGTCTCCGGGGCGTCCACGTTGTGCGACTCGACCCGGAGCCGGCGGGTGTTCACGAGGATGGCGAGGCCGTGGGTGGTGATGCTGACGTTGCGGATGCGGTTCGCGTGGGCGCGGAAGTAGAAGCCCGCGTAGGGAAAGGGCCGACCGGCGCGGGCGAAGAAGCGGCGGAGCGCCTCCATGAACGACTCGAGCTGGGTCGCCCCCGCCGCGGTGCGCCCGTAGGCCATCCGGGAGCGGAGCGAGATGGTCTCGATCTCCTGCAGGCAGACGACGTCCGCGAGCGGCTCCAGGGCGGCGAGCCCGGCGGCGATGCGACGCTCGGACTTGCGCGTGCTGGCGAGCCCCTTCAGCGCGTGGCCGAAGTAGCGCACGTTGTAGCTCATGACCCGGAAGGGCGGTGGTCGCACGGTGCGTCCACATGATGCGCCGGGGCGCCCCGGGCGGCAACGGTCGTCCCGGGGACGCGGGACAGTCGTCCCGACCGCGGGCGGCTGCGATAAGATGCTCGCCGCATGCCCACGCTCGACCCCGCGGCCAGCGACGGCACCGACTCCTGGAGCCTGCCTCCGCGGCCTCCCCCTGCCGACCGGCGCCCGTACCTCCTCGTGCTGTCGGGTCCCCAGCTCGGCGAGATGTTCCCGCTCGAGCGGGGACGCGAGCAAACCATCGGGCGCGACACCCTCTGCGACATCCGGGTGCGCGACGCCGCCGTTTCGCGGCGCCACGCCACCATCTTCCCGGCGAGCGAGGGGGCCCGGGTGCGCGACCTTTCGAGCCAGAACGGGACCTTCGTCGACGGGACGCGCGTCAGCGACTGCCGCGTCCAGGACGGGCAGCGCGTGCACCTGGGGATGCACACCACCCTCAAGTACTGCCTCTGCGACGACCTCGAGATCGAGTACCAGCGGCGGCTCGCCGAGGGGGCCCTGCACGAGCCGCTCACCGGCCTCTTCAACCGCCGCCACTTCACCTACCGGCTCTCGGCGGAGCTCGCGGCGGTGCAGCGCCACGGCAGGCCGCTCTCCCTGCTGCTCGTCGACGTCGACGGGTTCGGCCGCGTCAACGACGCCCACGGCCAGGCCGCGGGCGACGAGGCGCTGAAGATGATCGCCCACGTCATGCAGGGGGCGGTGCGACGCGAGGACGTGCTCGCGCGGCTCGGCTCCGAGGACTTCGCGGTCCTGGCCCGCGAGACCGCGACCGCGGGCGGCAAGGCGCTCGGGGACCGGATCCGCAAGGCGGTGGAGCGCTCGCGGCTGTCCTTCCGCGGCCAGGAGCTGGCGCTCACGGTGAGCGTGGGCGTGGCCCCGGTGGCGAGCATCGGGACCTACGAGCCCGCCAAGACGGACCGCGCCGTCATCGACGCGGCCGAGGGCGCGCTGCGCCAGTGCAAGGAGGCGGGTGGCAACTGCGCCCTCACGAGCGCGCCGGTCGCCCTCCCCTAGTTGTTCACTTCCTGGAAGGCGCCGACCGCGTTCAGCAGTCGCAGCGTGGCGAGATCCACGTTGAGGGACTCCGCGACCAGGCTCACCTCCGCCTGCCGGAGCGTCTGCACCGAGTCGGTGGACTCGAGGTAGGTGGCCGCGCCGGCCTTGTAGGCGACGTCGACGAGCCGGGCGTTCTCGCGAGCGAGGTCGGTCCGCTCCTGCGCCTTGGCGCGGTTCGCCACGGCCGCCTCGAGCTCGAGCTGCTGCTGGCGCACGTTGGCGGTGGTCTTCACGTCCGTCTCCTCCTTGGCCGCCTTGGCCTCGGCGATGTGGGCTGTGGCCTCGCGGATGTTCGCCTCGCGCAGCCCGCCGTCGAGGATGGTCCAGGTGAGGGCGACGCCTGCCTGCCAGGTGTAGGCCTGGCCGGTGAAGATCGAGACGTTCGTGTAGCGGTAGTCGAAGAACCCGCCGATGGAGGGCAGGTAGCGCATGATCTCCTGGGTGCGCTGCCCCTCGGCGAGGCTCAGGTTCTCCGCGGCCGCCTTGACGTCGGGCCGGAGATCGAGGGCCTGCTGCTCCAGGTTCGCGCCCTGGGGTGGCCTCGGTGAGCGGGGGTTCTCGATGTCGAAGTTGTCGTCGCGGTAGAGGGCGGTGGCGAGCGAGAGCTTCGCCTTCTGGTAGTCGATCTGTGCCCGCTTCAGGT
Source organism: uncultured delta proteobacterium (assembly GCA_963754915.1). Taxonomy (GTDB): domain Bacteria; phylum Myxococcota; class Myxococcia; order Myxococcales; family Anaeromyxobacteraceae; genus DATJZG01. The sequence continues at coordinate 10,294 of CAVWHZ010000010.1, forward strand.
CCTCCTCGGCCTGGGCGCGGTCGATCTCGGCGCGGAGCAGCCCCACCTTCGGCGAGGTCCCGGCGTTGAAGCGGACGCGGGCGTCCCGCTCGCGCTCGCGGGTGAGCTCCACCTGCCGCTCCTGCACGATCATGAGCTGCTTCAGGCCGGCGATGCCGTAGTAGAGCTGGGCGATCTGGAAGAGGACGTCGCGCCGTGCCTGCTGCGCGTTGTAGTCGATGACGCGCTCACCCTTGTAGGCGTTCGAGATGGCGAACCACAGCGGCGGGGCGATGAGCGCCTGGTTGAGCGCGGCCTGGCCCTGCCACTGGTTGAGGACCTGGATGGCCTCGCCCTCGACTTGCGATGGGGCAAGCGCCTGATACGACGTCAGCGTCGTGCCGGGGGGTGGATTGGCCTTGGGCGGGGGGATCTGGTTGGGTGGGGAAGTTCCGCCCGTCGTGTCGTACACGTAGTATGCGGTCGGGAGCGCCAAGTCCGCCTGGAGCTCGTTGCGGGTGTAGCTGAGGCCGACCGTGATCTGCGGGAGGTAGAAGCTCCACGCCTTCCAGGACAGCTGGCGCGCCGCCTCGACCCGAGCGTTGACCTGCGCGATGTCGAGGTTCTGGCGGCGAGCGAGGTCGATGGCCTCGAGGAGGGTCAGCACCGGGAGGGCCGGGGCCGGGGCCGCCGCCGGAGCCGCCGGGGGCGCCGTGTCCCCGGGAGCCGGGGCGGGCGCGGGCGCGGGCGTCGACTGGGACAGGGCAAGTGCGAAAACGATGCTGGCTGCGGTCATGCGTCCTCCATTTGGGCTCACGACGTCTACACCAAGAGCGCCCGTGGCGCTGCGAGATTTTGCCCCGCGGGCACCCGCGGGGGACGCCCGGGGCCGGCCCCGCACGCTCGGCGGCACGAGGGTCCGGCGGGCGACGACGAGCGGCGAGGGGGGAAGCGAGCGCTCGCGCGCCGTCCTCGTCGGCCGCGCTCGCGACCGGCCGCCGCGTGCCCGGCGCATTCCGCACCGGCCCGCGAGTGCCACGGGCCGGCCCCTAGCCTCCGAGGTCCTCGATCTCCCGCACGACGTCCTTGCGGTCGTCGGCGTCGGGGCGCCCCTTCAGGTAGGTCTTGAACTCCTGGACGGCCCGGGCCTTCTGGCCGCGCTCCTTGTAGGCGTAGCCGAGGTAGAGGTGCGGCATGGGGTTCGACGGGTCGGCCCGGGCGGCCTGCTCGTACCACGGGACCGCCGCGCGCAGGCCCTGTCCGGCGTGGACGGCCTGGGCGATCTCTGAAGTACGCGGCCACGAGCTTCGGGTCGTGCTGCAGGGCCTGGCGATAGAGCGCCACCGCCTCCGCGTGCTTGCCGAGGCGCTCGTCGGCATCCCCGAGCTCGACGCGGAGCCGCTCCACGCGCGGCGCCACCTCGATGGCCTTCTGCAGCTGCTGCGCGGCTCCCTGGAAGTCGCCCTGGGCAACGTAGAGCATCGCCAGCCGCTCGTAGCCGTCGGGGAGCTTGGGCGCGGCCGCGCTGGCGGCCCTGTAGGCCTCGGCGGCATCGGCCGGCTGGCCGAGCCGCTCCTCGGCGAGCCCGACGAAGAGGTGGTGGTTCGGGTCCTCCGGCGCCAGCGCCGCCGCCTTCTGCAACCGGTCGAGCGCCTGCTTCGTCTCGCCCTTCGCGAGCAGCGCCCGGCCGTACCAGAACTGGGCCTCGGCGAGGCCGGCGTCCAGGCTGGTGGCGAGGTCGAGCTCCGCGAGCGCGTCGTCGGTCTTTCCCTGGTCGAGCCGCACCGCGCCGAGGCGCGAATGGGCGAGCGCGTTCTTCGGGTCGAGCGCGACGGCCGCCTCGAGCCCCTTGCGGCCGCCCTCCGCGTCGCCCTCCTTCCAGAGGATCCAGCCGAGCAGCAGCTGGGCGTCGGCGAGGCGCGGGTCGAGCCGGACCGCCTGCGCGAGAGCTGGACGCGCCGCCGCGGCATCGCCCCTCGCGAGCGCCACCCGCGCCCTGCCGACGAGCGCGGCGGGGTCGTCGGGATCGAGCTCCAGCGCCCTGCCGTAGGCCGCCTCCGCGGCGGGTACGTCGCCCTGCGCCAGCTTCAGGTCGCCGAGCCCGGCCTGGGTCTCCGCCTCGTTCGGCGCCTTCTCGGCGGCGAGCGAGAGCTGGGCGGCGGCGGTCGCGGTGTCCCCCTCTGCGAGCGCCAGCCTGCCGAGCGCCAGCCGGGGCATCCAGTCGGTGGGGGCCCGCTCGAGTGATCTCTCGTAGAGCTTGCGGGCCTCGGCCCGCTTGCCGGCCTGCTGCTCCAGCCAGCCCTTGAGGTACAGGAGCCGCGCGTCGTCGGGCGAGCGGCCGAGCGCCTCGTCCACCACCGTCCGGGCGTCGAGCGCCCTGCCCGCCTGCACGAGCGCCCGCGCGTACAGGGCGACGAAGTCCCGGTCGCGGGTAGCTGCCGCGGCGGGCTTCAGCACGTCGGCGGCCCGGTCGGCCTCCCCGCGCTTGAGCAGCAGGCGCCCGAGCGCCACCCGGGCCGCCACGTTCGTCGGCTGCGCCTGGATGGCGGCCTCGAGCTCCGCCTGGATGGGCCGGGCCCATGCCTCGCCCCCGGCCCGGTGCGAGAGGAGCTCGGCGAGCATGAGATGGACGCGAGCCTGCTCCGCGGGGCCGAGCCGCGCCCAGCGATTCTTCTCGGCGAGGAACCGCAGCGCGGCCTCGGCGCCGGGCTCTCCGGCCCGCTCCATGAGCACCGCCAGGTCGAGGGCGGCGGCGACGTTGCCCGGGTCGCGGGCGAGCGCCGTCTCGAGCAGCGGCCGCGCGGCCTTGTCGTCCCCCCGCCGCAGCGCCAGGCCGGCCCTCGCGCGCGCGCCGCGCGAGGTGTTGGGGCGCAGCGCCTCGAATCGGTCGAGGAAGGCGGCCGCCTTCTTCGGATCGCCGCGGGCCGCGGCCGCCCGCGAGAGCAAGAGCACCATTTCCGGGTCGGTGTCGCTCTTCGGGAGCTTTCCGAGCGCGGCCGCGGCGGCGGTCGCGTCCTCGGAGGCGGCGAGCACCACGGCGAGCGCCGCCGCTCGGGCCTCGGCGCTGTCCGGCTCGTGCGAGACGAGGTCGTTCGCGAGCTCCCGGGCGCGCGCCACCGCGTCGTCGCTGCCCCGGGGGGCGAGCGCCGCCGCCGCGAGCGCGAGGAGCAGCCGCGCCTGAGGGTCGGACGAGTCGATGCGCAGGCCCTGGTTGGCGAGCGCGAGCGCCTGCATGTCGTCGGGGTAGGAGTCCTGGCCGAGCGCGCTGCGCCCGTCGGCGACGAGCTTCGCCACCGCCGGGTTGGAGGAGCGCCCGCGGAGCGCCCTCAAGAAGAACGGGCCGTAGCGGGTGAGGCTCCCGCCGACGCCGAGCCCGAGCCCGACGAGCAGGGTGGCGGCGAGCGCGGCGAGGACGGCGGGCCTCCGCAGCTTCCCCGGGATGCGGGAGACCCTCTCCTTGAGCCCGCTCTCCATGCGCGGCTTGAAGGGCTGGGGGATCCGGGAGGAATCCTTGGCCGGACCGGGCTGCGACACCACCGGCGCCTCGTGGAGGCGGCGCACCGCGTCGGCGAGCGCCGGAACCGCTCCGATCGAGGTCCACGTCTCCCCGCCGTCCGGCGAGACATCCTCGTTCCCGAGCAGCTCCCCCTTTCCCAGCATGTCGACGATGTCGTGCTCGCCGAACGGGCCGAAGACCTTGCCGGATGGGCGGCGGACCTTGAAGGTGCCGGACCCGTCGCCCCGGGGCGGCGCGCCCCGTTCCGGCGGGGCGGCGGGCTGCCCGAAGAGCATCTCCAGCTCGCCGTCGTCCACTCCGGCCGGCTGCGCGTCCGCCGTCGGCTCGGGGCTCGATGGTTGCGGGGGCGCCGGAGCGGCCGCCTTCGGCTCCCCGAAGGGCGTCTCCTCGAAGGAGAAGGTGTGCTCGAGATCCCCGGGTGGCTGGCTCGGGGGCTCCGGCGGCTCCGCCCTGGGAGGCCCGGTGTCGTCGGGAAAGGGCGGTGCGGCGGGCCACGCGTCCACGTCCAGCTCCGCCGTCGGCATCGGCTCGAAGCCGTCCGGCGGGGGCGGTGCGATGACGTCGGGGGGGCGGCGCCCGGGGGGAGCCGGCAGGGCAACCGACGCGGGCCCCGCCTCGGCAGGAGCAGGGGGGGCGGGAAGCGGCGGGGCCGGGGCAGCCCGCGCCGGGAGGGGAACGGCCGCCGGCGGGGTCTCGACGGGCAGCGGGACGCCCACCACGGTCGCGCCGAGCTCTCGCTCCTCCGCCGCAGCCGGGAGGGGGACCGCGCCCGGTCGCGGGGGCGCGGGAGCGCCCGTCACCGTCGCCCCGGGAGCGGGTGGCGGAGGGGATCCCACCATCGTCGACCCGGCGAGCGGAGGCGCCGGCTGGCCCGCCGACGTAGCCTCAGGGGGCGCGGCCGGGGGCGGGGAGCCGAAGAGCGTGGCACTCGAGGGCGCGCCGGGAGGCAGCGGCACCGGCGCGTCGGCCCGCGGGACTCCGACCATGGTTGCGCCCGGCGAGAGGGGCGGCGGCGCCGGCGAGCGCGTCCCCGGCAGCGGCACGGACCGGGGCACGGGCGGCGGACTCCCGACCATCGTCGCGCCCGGCGCTCCCTCCTCGGGTGCGGGCAGCGGCGCGGGGGAGCCCGCCACGGTCGCCCCGGGGACGGGCGGCGGAGGGGAGCCGACCATCGTCGCGCCCGACGCTCCCCCCTCCGCCGCGGGCAGCGGCACGGGGGCGCCGGGCCTCGGGGGCGCGGGCGAGCCCGCCACGGTCGCCCCGGGGGCGAGCGGCGGAGGAGAGCCGACCATCGTCGCTCCGCCCTTGGGAGCGCCGGGCAGCGGGACCGCGCTCGCTGGCCGCGGGGGCGGACGGGCACCGGCCACGGTGCCACCGGGGGGCGGGGGCGAGCCCACCATCGTCGCGCCGGGCCCCGCGGGCCGCGGAGATGGAGGCGTGCCCACCATCGTCGACCCCGCGCCGGGCGCAATCCCCACCGCCGTATCGCCTCCGGCCGCGGGCCGGCGCACCGGGAAGACCTGCTGGCACTTCGGGCAGCGCACCTTGAGCCCGGACGCCGGGATTCGCGTCTCGTCGACGTCGTACTCGGCTCGGCAGTGGGCGCACGTCACGCGCATCTTGGGCTCGGCGCGGCCTCTCCCGGGGGCGCCGTGGCGCCAGGGGTCCCCGCGTGCTAGCTATGAGGCATCATCGTACCGCCGGCCGTGAACTCCGCGCCACCTCAGAGCGACGTTCTCGTCCTCGGCGCAGGGCTCGCCGGGATCTCGGCCGCGCTGCACCTCGGGGAGCGATATCGCCTCGTCGAGCGCGCCGACCGGCCCGGGGGCCTCTGCCGCACCGACCCGCGGGACGGCTTCCTCTTCGATGCGACCGGGCACTGGCTCCACCTTCGCGACCCGGGGATGCGGCGCCTCGCCGAGGAGGTGATGGCGGGCGGCTGGCTCGAGGTGCGGCGGCGCGCCGCGGTGTTCTCGCGCGGCGTTTTCACCCGCTACCCGTACCAGGTGAACACCCACGGCCTTCCTCCGCGGGTGATATCGGAGAACGTCCTCGGATTCGTCGACGCGACCCTCGGCGAGGGGGGACGGGCGCTCCGGGAGCGGGAGCCCCGGACCTTTGGCGACTTCATCCTGCGCCACCTCGGCGAGGGCTTTGCCCGGAACTTCATGTTCCCGTACAACACCAAGCTCTTCACGGTGCACCCCGACGAGCTCGACGCCGGGCCCATGGAGCGCTTCGTCCCGCGGCCCACCCTCGGCGAGGTGGTCCGGGGAGCGCTCGGCCTCGAGGGCGACGACGCCGGCTACAACGCCTCCTTCCTCTACCCTCGGGAGGGCGGCATCGAGACCTTCGTGCGCGCGCTCTGCGCGCGGCTGCCGAGGCCCGCCGAGTGCGGCGTCCGGCCGCTCGCCGTCGACCCCGCTCGCAGGGTGGCTCGGCTCTCGAGCGGCGAGGAGGTGCGCTACCGCGGCGTCGTCGCCACCATCCCGCTCCCGGAGATGGCCCGAATCGTGGGGGGCGCTCCGGCCTCGGTCCTCGAGGCCGCGGACGCGCTGCGCTCGAACGCCGTCACCTACGTGAACGTCGCCGCGCGCGACGTGGGAGCGCCTCCCTTCCACTGGGTCTACCTGCCCGAGGAGAGGTACCGTCCCTACCGGGTGGGCTCCGCCTCGGCGGCGGCCCCCTCGACCGCGCCGGGCGGGTGCCGCAGCTTCTGGGTGGAGTTCAGCGCCCGCGCGCCGCTCGCGCCGGCCGAGGTGGAGCCGAGCGCCGTCGAGACGCTCCTCGAGCTCGGCTTCCTCCGCTCCCGCGCGGACCTCCTCTTCGTGGAGACCCGGTCCATTCCCCACGCCTACGTGCTCTGCGACCGCGCCTACGCGGGCGCGCGGGAGACGGTGATCCGGTGGCTCGCCGATCGGGACATCCTCGTCGCCGGGCGCTACGGCGCCTGGGAGTACTCGTCGATGGAGGATGCGCTGCTCGGCGGCCGCGAGGCGGCCCGGAGCCTGCGCTAGCGAGGCGGGGAGAGCCGCGAGGCCGCCTCCCGGAGAGGAACCCAGTCCCTGGAGAGGAAGCGAACGAACGCCTCGAGGCGCTCGAGCTTCTTCCGGGCGGGGACCTGGAGGTCGCGCTGGCGGGCGCGCAGCTCGCGCGAGGCATCGGAGGCGTCGAGAAAGTCGACCCCGTGGAGCTCCAGGTTGAAGAGCGGCAGCGAACCCGTCCCGGCGGCGGCGGCCCGGATGAGGGCCCCGGGGAGCACGGCGACCGCGGTGCCGATCATGGGAAAGCCGAGCAACCCCGTCGTCACCGGCAGCTCGACGAGGTCGAGCCCGCCCCGGGCATAGGGCTCGCTCTCCGACGGCCGGTAGGGGACCCGGGGAGCGAAGAGCGCCCGCGGCCTGTCCAGCACCGCAGCGGAAGTGCGGCCGGCGAGGGCCAGGGCGCCCAGGGCGAGCGCCTTCGCGGCCCAGTAGGGCGCGGAGGGAAAGGCCGAGGAGTCGTAGCGATAGCCTTGCACCGCGAGTTCCCGCAGGAGCGGCCCCGAGAGCGCATAGCCCGGGGCCCGGAATCCCACCGGAGCGCGCCCGGTCACCGCCGCCACGGCCTCCGCGCCGCGCCGCACCTCGCTCGCCATGTCGTCGCGCGAGAGCAGGGCGAGCCGGTAGTCGTGGGAGAAGCTGTGGTTCGCGACCTCGTGCCCTGCCTCGGAGAGCGCCCGCACGGCGGCCGCCGCACCCGGGTCGGCGAGTCGATCGCCCTGCGCGAAGGCGGTGCCGAGGATTCCCAGGCGGGCGCAGAGCTCGCCGAAGCGCGCGGCGGCCTTCCCGTAGACGGGGTCGGGGCCGGGCGGCGGGCCCAGACCGTGGAGGCGGTGGTAGAGCTCGATGGGGTCGAGGTCGACCGAGAGCGCCGCGATGGACATCGCTACCCGCCCGCCTCGCGCCCGCCGTCCTCGCCCGGGCGGGCCGGGGCGCGGACCCGCAGGATCCAGACGAGCCGGGCGACCCGCGAGAGCACGCCCGGGATCCGCTTCACGAGACCGATCGAGGGGGGTCGCTTCTCTCGCAGGGCGACGGGGATCTCCACCACCCTCGCGCCCTCCCTCGCCGCGCGCAGCACGAGCTCGCTCGGGAACACGTCGCGGTCGACGACGCACCGGCGGGCGACCGGCGCGATGCGCTCGCGCGAGAAGGCCTTCACGCCGTGCGTGTCGGTTCCCTCGAAGCCGAGCGCCACCCGCAACAGCGAGTTGTGCGCCCAGGTGGCGAGCCGGCGGTGCGCGGGTCGCCGGTCCTCCGAGCCCTGGGCCCGCTTCGACCCGACCACCATGTCCGCCTCGCCGCGGGCGAGCATCGGCAGCGCCCGGTCGTAGAAGGAGAGGTCGCAGAGGTCGATCTCGTCGGCCACCACGAAGCGGCCCCGCGCGGCGAGGATGCCGCGGCGCAGCGCCAGCCCGTAGTTCGGCTCCCTCGAATCGCAGGAAGCGCACCCGCGGGTCCTCTCGCGCGAGGCGCTCCAGGATCGCCGGGGTGGTGTCGCGCGACCCGTTCTCGGAGAGAACGATCTCCCAGTCCAGCCCCCGCTCGTCGAGCTGCAGAGCGAGCTCCCGGCAGGCCACCTCCACGATCTCCTCCTCGTCGTAGACCGGGATGACGACGGTGAGCGCGGGCGCGGCGGCCATCGGGGACCTGATTAGCACGGCCCGGGGCAGGGTCCCAGCCGCACGGCCGCCCTCCACCCTCGGCGCGATGCGCCCCGCCGTGATAAATCGTCCCCGATGGCCGGCGGCCTGGGGGGCGAGATCAAGGAGCGGCTGAGGCGCTGGACGCTGGAGCTCGGCGGCCCCGGGATGCGCGAGCGCCTGGAGAAGCTCACCCCGCCGCGCAACGAGTACGGGGTGGACCCCTACGGGTTCGACGTCGACTACCTGCAGGCGGCGAGCGCGCCGCTGCTCTGGCTCTACCGCAAGTACTTCCGGGTGGAGGCCCACGGGCTGGAGAACGTGCCCAACGAGGGGCGCGTCCTCCTCGTCGCCAACCACTCGGGCCAGCTTCCCTTCGACGCCGCGATGGTGGAGGTGGCGTGCTTCGCGGACAAGGACCCTCCGCGCGCCGTCCGCGCCCTCGTGGACAAGTGGGTCCCCACCCTCCCCTTCCTGTCCACCATCTTCGCGCGTTGCGGCCAGAATCGTGGGGACGCCGGAGAACTGCCGTCGGCTGCTCGCCGCCGACGAGGCGCTGCTCGTGTTTCCCGAGGGGACGCGCGGCCTCAACAAGCCCTTCGCGAAGCGCTACCAGCTGCAGGACTTCGGGCTCGGTTTCCTGCGGCTGGCGCTCGAGAGCGATGCCCCCATCGTGCCGGTCGGGGTGGTGGGGGCCGAGGAGCAGGCCCCGGCGCTCTTCGATCTCAAGCCGCTCGCCCGGCTGCTCGCCTTCCCGCACTTCCCCGTCACCGCGACCGTGCTCCCGTTCCCCATGCCGGTGCGCTACCGGATCTGGTTCGGCGAGCCCATGCGCCTCGGCGGCAGCCCCGACGACGAGGACGCCGTGCTCGCGGGCAAGGTCGCGAAGGTGAAGGGCGCCGTGGTGGCGCTGCTCGCCCGCGGCCTGGAAGAGCGCCCCCACGTGTTCTGGTGACCATGCCCGCGTCAGAGTTCCCCTCGGCCCCCGCAGCGCGACCGGAAACCGCGCCTCTCCCGGCGAGCGTGGTCATCACCGGGATCGCCGGCAACCTGGGCAAGAAGCTCGCCAAGCTGCTCCACGGGGAGACGCGCCTCATCGGCATCGACCGGCGCCCCTTCCGGGAGAAGCCCAAGGACGTCGAGCACCACCAGCTCGACATCCGCAAGAACCGCGTCGAGGAGGTCTTCCGACACGGCCGCGTCGAGGCGCTCGCTCACCTCGGGCTGAAGCACGATCCCCGCGAGCGCGCCTCGGAGGCCCACAGCTTCAACGTGGCCGGCACCCAGAAGCTGCTCGACCTGGCCGTCCGCCACGGCGTGCGCAAGGTGGTCCTCCTGTCGAGCGCCAACGTCTACGGCCCTCTTCCGGGCAACCCGAACTTCCTCCCGGAGGAGACGCCGCTGCTCGGCGCCGCGCGCTTCCCGAATGTCCGCGACCTTCTCGAGGTCGACATGTACGTGCAGTCGTTCATGTGGAAGCACCCGGAGATGGAGACCGTCGTCCTGCGGCCGGTGAACATCGTCGGGCCCACGGTGAAGAACGCACCCTCGAACTACCTGAGGCTCGAGCACCCCCTCACGGTCCTCGGGTTCGACCCCATGGTGCAGCTCATCCACGAGGAGGACGTGTGCAGCGCCATCGGGCTCGCGCTCCGTCCGGGCGTGCGCGGCGTCTTCAACGTCATCGGCCCGGGGGAGGTCCCGCTCTCGACGGTGCTGCGCGAGCTCGGTCGCGACCCGGTCCCGGTCCCGGACTTCCTCCTGCGCGCCCTCGCGAAGAGGCTCTTCGACGCCCGGCTCTCCAACTACCCGCCGGGAGAGGTCGACTACATCCAGTACCTGTGCGCCGTCGACGGCTCCCGGTTCGTCCGCGAGACCGGGTGGTCCCCGAAGTACTCGCTGCGGGAGACCATCCGCAGCGTGCTCCCCTCCCGCTGACCGGGCGCCGCCCGTTTCCGCTGAAACCGGCGCGCCGGCGCCTTATTCTCCTCCTCCCGCATGCGCGACGTCCTCCTCCGCGGGCTGGTGCGCCCGACCGACCTTCGCGTGGTGCACGTCGAGGCCACCGACCTCGCCCGCATGGCACGGATGCTCCACGGCCTCGCGCCCACGAGCGCCGCGGTCTTCTCGGAGGCGCTCGTCGCCGGCCTCCTGCTCGGGGCCCTGCAGAAGGCAAAGACGCGCATCAACCTCCACCTGGACGTCGACGGGCCGCTGTCCGGCCTGCTCGTCGACGCGGATACCGAGGGGAACATCCGCGGGCGCGTGCGCCGGCCGGAGGTCCACTTCCCCGGGGACCCCTCGATCGGTCCCCGCGCCGCGCTGGGCGGCGGGGGCATGCTGTCGGTGCTCCGCGACCTCGGCAACGGCGAGATCTACCGGGGATCCGTGGAGATCGGCACCGGCACCCTCACCGAGCACCTGCGACGCTACTTCGCAGAGAGCGAGCAGGTGGCCACCGCACTCGACATCCGCGTGCAGCCCCGCGGCGAGGAGCCGCTCGGCGTCGTCGCCGGGATCCTCGTGCAGAAGCTCCCGGAGGGGAGCGCCGAGGCGCTCGCCGCCGTCCGCGCCCGGCTCGCGGCCGGCTCCCTCGAGGAGGCGCTCTCGGAAGGGTCAGCGCCCGCCGAGGCGGCGCGGCGCGCGGTCGGCGCGGACCTCGAGATCCTCGAGGAGCGCGAGGTCGCGTACCGCTGCGCCTGCAGCCGGGAGCGCGCCGTGAACGCGGTGAGCGCCCTCGGGGCGGACGGGCTGCGCTCGGTGCTGTCCCAGGAGCGCGAGGTGGTCATCGACTGCGAGTTCTGCAAGCAGCGGTACGTCGTGGGCGAGGCGGAGCTCCGCGAGATGCTGCGGCGGCTCTCGGCTGGCGGGTCCGGCCAGGCGAGCGCCTGAGTCCACCCTGCGGCGCCGGGGGCACCCCCGTGGTAGATTCTCCAAGGCCGCGCGCCGGCCACGACACCGGAGACCCGCCATCGCCCCTCCCAGGAAGAAGAGCCCGTCGCCGAAGCGGTCCAAGCGGAGCGGAGGGAAGCCGGCCCGGGCGCCGCGCCGTGCCGCGCCCGCCAAGAGAGCGCGACGGGAGCAGCCGCTCGGCGTCGGCGTAGGTGACGCCTTCGCGGTACGGCGGCTCGGCATCCCGCCCGGTCACGCCCGCCCGGCGAAGTCGGCGGTGAGGGAGATCTCCTGGATCGAGTTCGGCGAGCTGGTGCGCGAGCTGTCGGCCCGCATCTCCGCCCGCTTCCAGCCGGAGCTGGTGCTCGGCGTGGCCCGCGGCGGCATCGTCGTCGGCGGGGCGCTCGCGAGCCCCCTCCGGGCCGAGTTCCTCCCGGTCCGCGTGGAGAAGCGCTCCCGGGACCGGAAGGCCCGCGCCACCTGGCGCGTCCCGGAAGCCCGCGGCAAGCGGATCCTCGTCGTCGACGATGTCACCAACTCGGGTGCCACGCTCGACAAGGCGCGGCAGCTCGCGCAACGCTCCGGCGCGAAAGAGGTGGAAGCGGCCGCGCTCGTGGTCCGGCCCGGCGGCTCCCGGCCCGACTGGTTCGCGCTGGAGACCGCGCAGCTCGTCGTCTTCCCCTGGGACTACCAGCTCGGCGAGAGCGTCGACCCGGCGGGCGACCCCGGCGCCATGGGCGTCTAGCGACTCGTGAAGCGCGTCGTCATCGGCACGGCCGGTCACATCGACCACGGCAAGACGTCGCTGGTGAAGGCGCTCACCGGCATCGACACCGACCGCCTGGCCGAGGAGAAGCGGCGCGGCATCACCATCGAGCTCGGCTTCGCCCACCTGCCGCTCGCCGACGGGACCGTCGCCGGCGTCGTCGACGTGCCCGGCCACGAGCGCTTCGTTCGCGCCATGGCGGCGGGCGCCGGGGGAGTCGACCTGGTGGTGCTGGTGGTCGCTGCCGACGAGGGGGTGATGCCCCAGACTCGCGAGCACCTCGACATCTGCCGCCTGCTCGGCGTGCCGCGCGGCGTCGTGGCGGTGACGAAGAGCGATCTCCTCCCCGAGCTCGGCGCCGACTGGCTCCCGTTGCTCGAGCAGGACGTCCGCACCGCCGCGGCCGGCACCTTCCTGGAGGGGTGCGCGATCATCCCGGTGTCGTCCCGCACCGGCGAGGGGCTCGACCGGCTGCGGGCCGAGCTCGCCCGCCTCGCGGCGGAGGCCGCGGAGCGGCCGGCCGACGGTCCGCTGTTCCTCCCCGTCGACCGGGCCTTCACGCTGAAGGGCTTCGGCACGGTGGTCACGGGGACGCTCCTCTCCGGCACGCTGGCCGAGGGCGACGCCCTCGCGCTCGTGCCCCCGTCGCCGGGGGTGGGCGAGCTGCGCGCCCGCAGCGTCCAGGTCCACGGCAAGCCGGCCCGGTCGGCCCTCGCCGGGCAGCGCACCGCCGTGAACGTCCCCGGCGTCGAGGCCCAGGCCGTGAGCCGAGGCCAGGTGCTCGCCCACCCCGGCGTCCTCCCGCCGACCTCGATCCTCGACGCGGAGGTGACCCTGCTCGGCGCGGCGCCCCGGCCCCTGCGCCACCGCTCCCGCCTGCTCCTGCACGTGGGCACTGCCCAGGTGTCCTGCACGGTGGCGCTCGTGGACGGCCGGCCCGAGCTCGCCCCCGGCTCCACCGCGCTCGCCCAGCTGCGCCTCGGCGCGCCGGTGGCCGCTCTGCCCGGCCAGCGCTTCATCCTTCGCGGGTTCCGGGCGCTCGAGGGACGCGGCAAGACGGTGGGGGGAGGCCGCGTGCTCGCCATCCTGCCCCGCAAGAGGCGCCGCGGGCGCCCCGACCACATGGAGCAGCTCCAGGTGCTGGCCGGCGCCGACGGCGACGCCCGCGTCCACGCGGTCCTGGAGATGGCCGGGCCCGCCGGCCTCCCGGCGGACGCCCTGGTGGGCCGCACGGCGCTCTCGCCCCGGGCGGTGCAGGCCTCGCTCGAGCGCCTCGGCGCCCGCGGCCAGGCGCTCCTCTTCGACCGCGAGCGGCGCTCCTTCGTGGCGGGCGAGGTGGCTCGCGACCTGCAGGCGCGGCTCGTGGCCGCCGCGGCCGCGTTCCACGAGGCCCATCCGCTCGCCGCCGGCGTCGGCCGCGAGGAGCTCCGCGGCCGCCTGCCGCCGGTGACCGACCCGCGCCTCTTCCAGAGGCTCCTGCAGGCGCTCACCGACAAGGGGGACCTCGTCGTCGAGGGCGACCTGGTGCGCCGCCGCGGCCACGCCGCCGCCGCGAGCGCGAGCGGCGGCGCCCTGAAGGAGCGAGTGGCCGCCGCCCTCCGCGCGGGCGGGCTCACCCCGCCGTGGGTGCACGAGCTGCCGGCGACCGCCGGGGCGCCGGCGGCCGACGTGGGCGCGGTCCTGAAGCTCCTGCTCGCCGAGGGGGCCGTGGTTCGCGTCTCCCCGGACCTCTACTACGACGCCGCGGCCGTGGCGGTGCTGCGGGACCGCCTCGTAGAGCACCTCCGGTCTCACCGGGAGATCTCCACCCCGGAGTTCAAGGACCTCGTGGGCGCCACCCGCAAGCACGTGATCCCGCTCGCGGAGTACTTCGACCGGGAGCGGGTGACGCTGCGGGTCGGCGACAAGCGGGTGCTCCGCGGCGACGGAGGGCGCCCGTGAGCACCGAGCTCGACGACCTCCCGCTCCCCTCCTACGTCGTCCGTGGGGGCGCCTTTGTCCGGGTCAACCGGGCGCTCGCGGCGCTGCTCGAGCTCCCGCCGGAGAACTTGCTCGGCGAGCCGGTCGCGCGCTTCCTCCCCGTCGACGCGCTCCGCGAGGTCGAGGCACTCCTCCGGGGCGAGCCCGCGCTCGAGGCCCCGCCCGCCGTCCACGAGACCTCGATCCTCACCGCCGGCGGCCGCGCCGTCCGGGTGGAGCTCCGCAACGTGCGCCGCGGGGACGAGGTGCTCGGCGTCCTCGTCGACGTGAGCGAGCGCGCGAGCCACGGCGAGCGCCTCGGCGCGCTCGCCCAGCTCGGCGCACGCGTGCAGCGCCAGCGCGGCCGCGAGGAGGTTCTCGCCGCCGTCTACCGGGGCCTCCTCGAGCTCGGCCTCGCCTGCAGCCGGCTCCGGCAGGACGGGGACCGGCTCCTCATCGAGGAATCGGACGCCCCGGGGCCGCTTTCCCCCCTCCTCGCGCGACACGGGCTGTCCGGGGACGCCATCCGCGGGATGGCATGGGACCCGCCCCCGGACCTCGCATGGCGCGACGGGGTCTTCTACGTCGCCGACCTCCACTCGGTGGTGGTCCGCGCCCTCGGCGAGGACAGGGGCGGCCTCGCCGGAGAGATCCTGCGCGGGATGGGGCTCGACCACGCCGTCGGCCTCCGCGTCGAGGAGCCGGGGGGCCCGACGACGGTCTTCGTCGCGAGCGGGCGCTGGGTCGAGCCCGCCGACGTCCCCGCCTTCCAGCTCTTCCGCTCGCAGGTCGCCGCCGCGCTCGCCACGGCTCGCGCGTTCTCGGAGGTGTCGGACCGCTCCCTCGAGCTCGCCCTCCGCAACCGGGTGGTGGAGGTCGCCGCCAACGCGTCCAGCCTGGCCGAGTTCTTCGCCGGTGCCGCCACCATCGTGCGCGAGGCCGTGGGGTGCCAGGGGTTCGCGCTCTGGCTTCACGACCCGGAGCGGGACGAGCTCATCCTGAGGCACGTCCTCGGGCTGCCTGCCGGTCTCGAGACGGCGTACGCGCGGCGGCCCGTGGACAGCCTCGTCCAAATCCGGGAGGTGCTACGGACAGGCAAGTCCAAGGTCCAGTACCTCGACGAGATCGCGGAAGCGGCCCGCGCCGTCTTCGGGCCCACGCCGTACCGCACCTTCGCGTCGGTGGCGCTGCGGGTGCGCTCCCGGGTGGTAGGGGTCATGAGCGCCGCGTTCCACGGCCAGATCGAGGGAGAGGCGGTCCGCCTCCCGCTCCTCGAGGCGCTGGCCGGACACTTCGCTGGCGCGGTCGAGAACCTGCAGCTCCTCGACGAGGCACGCGGCCGGGTCTCGGAGCTCGAGCTCCTGAACGAGGCCTCCCTCGCCTCTGCCGCCATGGACCCCCGCGTGCTGCTCGAGGGCGCGCTGCCGCGCGTCTTCGCGACGGTGCGCGCGGACGTGGGAGTCGCCTACCTGCTCGAGGGCGACCGCCTCGTCGAGCAGGCGATCATCGGCGTCTCCGAGGAGACCCGCCGCGCCTTCTCCCGGCGGCTCGAGGTCATCCCCGGACCGGTGGCGGAGGCGATCCGCACGCAGGTGGCGGTCTCCGTCCCGGACATGTCGAGGGCGTCGGGGCGGGGAAACCTCGTCCTCGAGCGCGAGGGGGTGGTGAGCGCCACGGTCGTGCCGCTCGCCGCGAAGGGCCAGCCGCTCGGCGTCGTCATCGCCGGGCGCAGGCGCGACGAGCCCTTCCGCGCCCGCGAGCTCGACCTGCTCTCCGCGGTGGCCGCGCAGCTCAGCGTGGCGCTCGCGAACGCCCGGCTCCTCTCCGAGGCACGCCGGCAGGTCGCGAACCTCGAGGCGGTGAACGCCGTGGCCCTGGAGGTCTTCGGCGGAGCGCCCGGCGACGCTCACTCGCTGCTCGCGGCGGCAAGCGAGACGGTGGGCCGCGCGCTCGCCGCCAGCTCGGTGGTGGTGCTCCTGGTCGACGACGCCGGGCGCGGGCTGCGCCCGGCCGCGACGTGGGGGCGCCCGGTCCCGCCCGCGGACGCCTTCGTCCCCGTCTCCGGCACCGGCGAGAACCTCTCGAGCGAGGTGATGCGGACCCAGCGACCGGTCCAGTCGGAGGACGCGAGCGTCGACCCGCGCGCGGCCGCGGCCGGCCGGGCGGGGATCCCGCCCCTCTCGGTCCTGCTCGTGCCCATGAGCTCGCGGCGGGCGCACCGGGGGGTGCTGGTCGTCGCGGGCGAGCGAGGGCGCCGCTTCTCGGAGTCGGAGGTGGCGCTCGCCTTCGCGGTCGCGAGCACCATGGCGATGGGCCTCGAGAACGCGCTCCTCCAGGAGGAGACGCGGCTGCGCGCCGACGAGCTCGCGATGCTCGACGAGGTGGGGCGCTCGGTGGCCGCCTCGCTCGACCTGCGCGAGGTCCTGCGCCAGGGCGCGGAGGCGACCCGGCGCCTCCTCGACGCCTCGGACTGCGTGGTGACGCTGCTCGACCGGCAGCGCCAGGAGCTCTGGGTCGGCGCCCACGCCGGGGAGATGCCCGCCGGACCTCCTCCGCGTCCGGCAGTCCACGGAGGGCGACGGGATCGCCGCCGCGGCGCTGCGGGAGCGGCGGCCGCTGCGGTGGAGCGGCTCGGAGCTCCCCTCGGGAGCGCACGGAGAGCTGATGCGACGGCTCGGCGTGCAGGCGGCGCTCGCGGCCCCGCTCCTGCGCCGCGGCGAGGCCGTGGGGGTGCTGGTGGTGATCGAGGCGCGACGGCCGCGGGTGTTCACCGCGGCGGAGGAGAGCCGCGTCACCGCGGTGGCGAGCCCGCTCGCGGTGGCGGTCGAGAACGCCCAGCTCTTCGAGGACCTGCGCCGGAGCTACGCCGACCTGGCCCGGACCCAGAAGCGGCTCGTGCAGCGGGAGCGGCTGGCGGCGCTCGGCGAGCTCTCGGCGGTCGTGGCGCACGAGGTGCGCAACCCCCTCGCGATCATCTTCAACTCGCTCGGATCGCTGCAGCGGATGCTGCGACCGCAGGGCGACGCCAAGCTGCTCCTCGACGTGATCCAGGAGGAGGCCGACCACCTGAACCGCACCGTCGGCGACCTGCTCGACTTCGCGCGGCCGGTGGAGCCGAACCTCCGGCCCGAGGCGCTCGACCGGATCGTCGAGGATGCCATCGGAGTGGCCCTGGCGCGGCAGCCCGAGGGCATCCTGGTGGCGCGGGACTACGACCCTGCGCTCCCGAGCGTTCCGGTCGACACCCGGCAGGTCCGGCAGGCGCTCCTCAACCTGGCCGTGAACGCCGTCCAGGCCATGCCGCGCGGCGGCACGCTCACGGTGCGCACGCGGCTCGACGGGGCCTTCGCCCGGCGTGGAGATCGCCGACAGCGGCCCGGGAGTTCCGGCGGAGCACCGCCTCCGGGTCTTCGAGCCGTTCTTCACCACCAAGCCCACCGGTACCGGCCTCGGCCTCGCGGTGGTGCGGCGCATCGCCGAGGGCCACGGCGGGACGGCGGAGGCGGCTGGAGGGCGAGGGCGGCGGTGCCACGTTCGTGCTGCGATTCCCGCTCGTCGGCGGCTGCCGGAGGTTGAAACCGCGGCGGCCCGTTCCGGTGAGATCGACGGCCATGACGACCGCAGCGCCCTGCCCGACCGCACTCCCCTCCGGGCCGCATCCTGGTGGTGGACGACCAGCGCAACATGCGGGTCACGACCGCCATCGTGCTGCGCCAGGCGGGCTACGAGGTGGCCGAGGCCGAGAACGGCGCGGCCGCCGTCCAGCGCATCGCCGCCGAGCCCTTCGACGTCGTCCTCACCGACCTGCGCATGGGCGAGGTCGACGGCATGGAGGTCCTGCGCAGCGCCGTGGAGGCCTCGCCGCTCATCCAGGTCATCGTCATGACCGCCTACGGGAGCATCGAGTGCGGCGGTCGAGGCCATCCGCCGCGGCGCCTACGACTACATCTCCAAGCCCTTCAAGGAGGACGAGCTCCGGGTGCGGGTGGACAAGGCGCTCGAGAAGCGGCGGCTGCTCGGCCAGGTGAGCCTGCTCGCGGGGGACTTCCGCGACCGCTACGGCCTCGAGAACATCGTCGGGCGCTCCGCGGCGCTGCGGGAGGTGCTCGAGCGGGCGGTGCGCGTGGCGCGCCACCGACGCCACCGTGCTCGTCTCCGGCGAGTCGGGCACCGGCAAGGAGCTCGTGGCCCGCGCCATCCACGCCGGGAGCCGCCGCAGCGAGCACCCCTTCGTCCCGGTGAACTGCGCCGCCATCACCGAGACGCTGCTCGAGTCGCGAGCTGTTCGGCCACGCCAAGGGGATCCTTCACCGGCGCCACCCGGGCGCGCCGCGGCCTCTTCGAGGAGGCGAGCGGGGGCACGCTCTTCATCGACGAGGTGGGTGAGACCACCCTCGGGTTCCAGGCGAAGCTCCTGCGCGCCCTGCAGGAGGGCGAGATCCGGCGCGTCGGCGAGTCCATCCCGGTGAAGGTGGACGTGCGCATCATCGCCGCCACCAACCAGGACCTGAAGCGCGCCATCGAGCGAGAAGCGCTTCCGCGAGGACCTCTTCTACCGGCTCAACGTGGTGCCGCTGCGGATCCCGCCGCTGCGGGAGCGGCCCGAGGACATCCCGCTGCTCGCCGCCCACTTCCTCGACCGCTACAACCGCCGCGGCGGCGCCGCGAAGAGCCTCTCGCCCGAGGCCATCGGCAGGCTCCTCGAGCACGACTGGCCCGGGAACGTCCGCGAGCTCGAGAACATGGTGGAGCAGGCCGCCGCCCTCTCCGAGACCGGCGCTCATCCGGCCGCCGACATCTCCTTCTCGGCCGGACGGAGCCGCCCGCGCGGGGCCGGTCCCGGCGCCGGCGACGCTCGCCGAGGCCGTGGCGTGCGCCGAGCGCCGCACCATCGAGGGCGCGCTCTCGGCGCTGCGGCGGGGACCTGGCGCTCGTGGCGCGGGAGCTCGGGATCTCCTCGACCACGCTGTGGCGGAAGATGAAGCGGCTCGGCATCGAGCGCCGGCCAGCCGCCCGGCGCCTGACCCGCCGCTACATGCGCGTCGCCGGCGGCCCGCGCCAGGCTGGCGAGCGGCCCCGGGCCGATGCCGAGGGCCACCACGGCGAGCGCCGCGAGGGCGATGGCCACCGCCACCGGCGTCGCCGTCGCCTCCGGCTCCTCGCCGGGCTCGGGCGCGCGCATGTACATCGCCACCACCACCCGCAGGTAGTAGTAGGCGCCGAGCACGCTCGTGAGCACGCCGACCACGGCGAGCCCGTAGGCCTTGGCCTCCACGGCCGCCTGGAAGACCGACAGCTTGGCGACGAAGCCGGCCGTGGGCGGGCACGCCGGCGAGCGACAGCATGAAGACCGCCATGGCGAGGGCGAGCGCCGGGTGCGCTGCGCGACAGGCCGGCGAAGCGGGACAGGTCCCAGGCGTCGGGCCGGCCTCGAGGTCGGGCGAGGCGCGGGAGCCGCTCGACCGCCGCCACCACCGCGAACGCGCCGATGACCGTGGCGGCGTAGGCGGCCAGGTAGACGAGCACGGCCGAGATGCCGGCCTGCCGCGCCGGCGGGTGCGCCGGCCGCGAGCACGCCGACGAGCAGGTAGCCGGCGTGGGCGATGGACGAGTACGCCAGCATGCGCTTCACGTTGCGCTGCGGCAGGGCGAAGAGGTTGCCGACCACCATGGAGAGGACGGCGAGCAGGCCGAGCACCCCGCCGAACTCGGAGGCGGTGGCGAGCGGCGTGCCGGCGACCATCGCCAGGAAGCCGCGGGCCAGCACCGCGAAGGCGGCCGCCTTCACGCCGGCGGCCATGAAGGCGGTCACCGGGGTCGGGCGCGCCCTCGTAGACGTCGGGCGTCCAGGCGTGGAAGGGAACCGCGGCCACCTTGAAGGCCAGGCCGGCGAGCACGAGCGCCGAGGCCGGCGGCGAGCAGCGCCCCGCCGTTCCCGCGGGTGATGGCGGCGAAGAGGGTGGAGCCGGTGGCGCCGTAGATGAGCGCCGAGCCGTAGAGGAAGAGCGCCGAGGCGAAGGAGCCGATGATGAAGTACTTGAAGGCCGCCTCGGCCGGCGCGCTGGCCGCGGCGCGGGTAGGCGGCGAGCGCGTAGACCGCGAGGCTCATCACCTCGATGGCGATGAAGGCGACGAGAAGGTCGGTCGCCATGGCGAGGAGCACCATGCCGCTCGTCCCGAAGAGCGCGAGCGCGTAGTACTCGCCCGCGCTCGATGCCCGCGGCGCTCGAGCCAGCCGCGCCCCACCAGGACCGAGAGCGCCAGGCCGCCGCAGACCACCACGGCGACGAAGGCCGAGAACCCGTCGGAGACCGCCTGGCCTCCGAAGAGGATGCGCTCCGGGGCGAGCGCGGCCGCCGCCGGCGGCGGCAACGGCGACGAGCACGGCGAGGCCAGACTGGTAGGCGCGGCGGCCGGAGGTGAGGAACACCTCCGAGAGCATCAGCGTGAGCGCCCCGGCGACGAGCAGGATGAAGGGCAGGAGCGCCGAGAGGTCCAGCGTGGACACCATGTCAGTGGCTCCCGTGGTCGGGCGAGGGTTCGGCCTCGGGGACGGGCGCGGGTACCGCCGGGGGCTTCGCGAGCGCGATGGCCGGGGGCTCGGTGCCGACGAGCGGCTTGAGCCCGGGGTCCTGCCTGGCGCATCCGCTGCTCGGCGGCCTGCATCCGCACCACCAGCCGGTCGACCGACGGGCGCGCGACCTGCAGGAAGGGCTCGGGCGACGAGGCCCATCACCCCGATGAGCGCCAGGATGGGGGCCATGACGAAGGCCTCGCGGAGCGTGAGGTCCGGCAGCCCGTGGTTCTCCGGGTTGTCGAGCTTCCCGAAGAAGACCCGCTGCACGAGCGAGAGCATGTACACGGCGCCGAGGATGACGCCGGTGGCGCCGAGCGCCGCGAACCAGCCCGACGGAGCGAGAGCCGGCTGAGCCAGGTGCCGGAGAGGATGAGGAACTCGCCGACGAAGCCGTTCGTGCCCGGGAGCCCGATGGAGGAGAGGGTCACGACGACGAAGACGGTCGCGATCCAGGGCACCTGCTTCGCGAGCCCGCCGTAGTCGGCGATGAGCCGGGTGTGGCGCCGCTCCTTCAGCATGCCGACGAGGAGGAAGAGCCCGCCCGTGGAGACGCCGTGGTTCAGCATCTGGTAGACCGAGCCGGTGAGCCCCTCGGCGGTGATCGCCATCATCCCCAGCATGACGAAGCCGAGGTGGGAGACCGAGGAGTAGGCCACGAGCCGCTTCATGTCGGTCTGCACGAAGCGACATGAGCGCGCCGTAGACGATCCCCACCACCGCCAGCGCGGCGATGAGGCGCGCGGAAGTGGAAGCGCGGCCTCGGGGAAGAGCGGGAAGCGCGTAGCGGAAGAAGCCGAAGGTGCCCATCTTGAGGAGCACGCCGGCCAGGATCACCGACCCGGCGGTGGGCGCCTCGGTGTGGGCGTCGGGCAGCCAGGTGTGGAGCGGGAACATCGGCACCTTGACCGCGAAGGCGACGCGCGAAGGCCCCGAAGAGCCACAGCGCGCCGAGGCGGCGAGAGCGTCACCGAGCGACTGGCGCGCCGCCACGTAGTCGAAGGTCCCGCCGTCGTGGAAGTAGACGTAGAGGATGGCGACGAGCATGAGCACGCTCGCCGCGAAGGTGTAGAGGAAGAACTTCACCGTCGCGTAGATGCGGTTCTCCGAGCCCCAGATGCCGATGAGCAGGTACATCGGGATCAGCATGGCCTCGTAGAAGACGTAGAAGAGGACGAGGTCGAGCGCGGCGAAGGTCCCGATCATCGCCGTCTCCAGGAACGAGGAGCGCGACGAAGAACTCCTTCACCCGGTCCTCCACGTCCTTCCAGGCGGAGAGGATGACGATGGGGGCGAGCGCCGTGGTGAGCATCACGAGCAGCAGCGCCACCCCGTCGAGGCCGACGTGGTAGCCGATGCCCAGCGCGGAGATCCAGGGGACGTTGGTCTCGAACTGGAACTCGGGCGCGCCCCGCCCGGCGTCGAAGTTGAACCACAGGCCGAGCGAGAGGAAGAAGGTGACGAGGCTGACGAGCAGCGCCCAGCTCTTGTGCTGGGCCGCCTCGCCGCGCGGGCAAGAGCGCCGCGGCCAGCGCGCCGAAGAGCGGGAGGAAGAGGACGACGTTGAGCAGGGTCGGCATGGCTAGTGCCCTCCCGTTCCGAGGACCGCCCAGAGGATGGCGGCGGCGGCGATGGCGATGACGGCCGCGTAGCGCTGCAGGTTGCCGTTCTGCCAGGAGCGCAGCGTGTCACCGACGGCGTCAGACGGCCCGGCGACGCCGTTCACGAAGATGCCCTCGATGGCGAAGCGGTCGACGACCGCCAGCAGCACCTCGGCGCGGCACCTTGAGCGGCCGGAGCGACGATGGCGTCGTAGAGCTCGTCCACGCGGAACTTGTCGGCCACCAGCCGGTAGAAGCCGCGGGAAGGCGGCGACGAAGCGGTCCGGGAACCCGCGCAGGCTCCCCGCGTACATCTGCCAGCCGAGCCAGCCGGGAACGATGGCCACCACCCAGGCGACCGCGTAGGGCCAGAGCCGCCTCGGCGCTCCTCGCACGTGCAGCACCTGGTAGGCCTGCGTCGAAGACCGGCTCGGTGAACTGCCCGAAGAGCTCGCCCAGGCGGTGCCCGACGACCGCGGTCGGCAGCCCCAGCACGCGCGGCCACCACCGAGAGGAAGGCCAGGATCCACAGCGGCACCGTCATGGCCGGGGGCGACTCGTGGGCGTGCTCGGCGGTGTCGGTCCGCGGCTTGCCCATGAAGGCGAGCGCGAAGGCCCGCGTCATGTAGAAGGCGGTCCCGGCGGCGGCCAGCGTGCCGAGCACGTAGGCGATCGTGCCCACGGCGGGCCACGGCGGGGTTGTGGCTCGCGAGCGCGCCGGCGAGGATGGCGTCCTTCGAGAAGAAGCCCGAGAGCGGGACGATGCCGGTGATGGCGAGGGTGGCGACGAGGAAGGTCCAGGCGGTCGACGGCATCTTCTTCCACAGGCCGCCCATGTTGCGGATGTCGAGGTCGTCGTGCATGCGCGTGCATGACCGCTGCCGGCGCCGAGGAAGAGGCAGGCCTTGAAGAAGGCGTGCGTGACGAGGTGGTAGATCCCGGCCGAGAAGGCCCCCACGCCCACGCCGATGAACATGTAGCCGAGCTGGCTCACCGTGGAGTAGGCGAGCACCTTCTTCATGTCGTTCTGCGCGAAGGCGATGGCCGCGGCGAAGAGCGCGGTCGCCGCCCCGACGAAGGCCACGGTGGCCATGGAGGCCGGCGCGAGCGCGAAGAGGAAGTTCGTCCGGGCGACGAGGTAGACGCCGGCGGTGACCATGGTGGCGGCGTGGATGAGGGCGGAGACCGGCGTCGGGCCGGCCATGGCGTCGGGCAGCCAGACGTAGAGCGGCAGCTGCGCGCTCTTGCCCGCCGCGCCGATGAACAGGCCGAGCGTGGCGAAGGTGAGCGCGGCGCGGACGGTCCAGCCCGCGAAGACCCGCTCGTGAGGACCCAGTCGGTGTCGAGCGCGCGGGTCATCGCTCGAGAGCCGGCCGTAGTCGGTGGTGCCGAAGACCGAGAGGAGCGCGAAGACGCCGAGGAGGAAGCCGAAGTCGCCGATGCGGTTCACGACGAAGGCCTTGCGGCCCGCGTACGCCTTCTCGGGGTCGGTGTACCAGAAGCCGATGAGCAGGTAGATGCAGAGGCCGACGCCCTCCCAGCCCACGAAGGTGAGACGAGGTTGTCGCCGAGGACGAGCGATGAGCATCGCGGCGACGAACAGGTTCAGGTAGGTGAAGAAGCGGGCGTACCCGGCGTCGTCCTCGTGGGACATGTACCCGGTCGAGTAGACGTGGATGAGGAACCCCACGCCCGTCACCACGAGAAGCATGGTGCCGGACAGGCGGTCGACGAAGAGGCCCCAGGGCACCGAGACGGGCATGCGCCCGTCGAGGCCGGTGACCCCGAACCACAGGTCGCCCGCGAACCTGAGGTTGACGCCGTTCGCGACCCAGCTGAAGGCGATGACCGAGAGCGCGAAGGAGCCGCCGACCATGGCGAGCGCGATGAGCGCCACGTTGCCGCGGCCGAGGCGCCGGCCGAAGAGCCCGTTCACGAGGGCTCCGACGAGCGGCAGGAGGACGATGGCCCAAAGGGTGCTCTGGGCCGCAGCCGGGTTGTCCAGGAGCGAGGGCATAGGGAGGCGAAAGGATTACCTTCTTCGAACAGGGGAGGCAATCACCTTGTGCGCCGCCGGCCCGGCGCTCTTCAAAAGGGGCGAGGGGCCGGGGGGCGCGGGTATGATGACCCCGTGCCGGACCCGACCGACATCGCCGCGGAGGCCCGAAAGCTCCCGAAAGCCGACCGCTTGCTGGCCGCGGCCGAGCGCTCGGGACTCGCCGTCCAGCTCGGGCACGCCCCGGTGATCGAGGCGGTGCGCGCCACCCTCGACGCGCTGCGCGAGGGGATCCTGACCGGCCTGCCCTGCCCCTCCCCCGAGGAGATCGAGGAGCGGCTCCTCGACCGGCTCGCCGGCCTTTCCCGCGGGTCGCTGCGGCGGGTGGTGAACGCCACCGGGGTCGTCATCCACACCAACCTGGGTCGCGCCCCGCTGTCCGCGGCGACGGTCGCCGCCATGCGAGACGCGGCGGTGGGCTACTCGAACCTGGAATACGACCTCGCGACGGGCGAGCGCGGCGACCGCTACGGCCACGCGGCCGGCGCCCTCTGCCGGCTCACGGGGGCCGAGGCGTCGCTCGTGGTCAACAACTGCGCCTCGGCCGTGCTGCTGGCGCTCTCGGCGCTCGCCGAGCGGCTGCCGGCGCGGCGGGCGTCGCAGGGCGATGCGGCGGCGGCGGGCGCACCCGAGGTGGTGGTCTCCCGCGGCCAGCTGCGTCGAGATCGGGGGCGGGTTCCGGATCCCGGACGTGCTGCGCCGGTCCGGCGCCGAGCTCCGCGAGGTGGGCACCACCAACCGGACCTACCTCGGCGACTTCGAGGCGCGCGCTCTCCGACCGCACGCGCATCCTGCTCTCGGTGCACCGCTCCAACTTCCGGCTCGCGGGGTTCGTCCACGACGTGTCGCTCGCGGAGCTCGTCCAGCTCGGCCGCCGCGCCGGGGTCTGGGTGGTCGACGACCTCGGGTCGGGCGCGCTCTTGCCCACGGCGGCGCACGGCCTCCCCGAGGAGCCGACGGTCTCCGACCGGGTCCGCTCCGGGGTCGACCTCGTCGCCTTCTCGGGCGACAAGCTGCTCGGCGGCCCGCAGGCCGGCGTGCTCGCCGGCAGCCGCGAGGCCATCGACCTCTGTCGCCGCCACCCGCTCGTGCGGGCGCTGCGGGTGGACAAGGTCACGCTCGCGGGGCTGTCGGCGACGCTCTCGCACTACGAGCGCGGCGAGGCGGAGCGGGAGATCCCGGTGTGGCGGGCCATCGCGGCCCGGCCCGAGGACCTCGCGCTCCGCGCCCGCGCCTGGCGGGACGCGCTCGGGCCGGGCGCGGCAGCAGAGGTCCGGGAAGCTCGCTCCGCCGTGGGGGGCGGCACGCTGCCGGAGGCGACGCTCCCGACGTTCGCGCTCGCGCTCGCGCACGCGGACCCGGACGCGCTCTCCGCCCGGCTGCGCCGGGCCGATCCTCCCGTCGTCGGCCGGATCGAGGACGGGCGCGTGCTCCTCGACCCGCGCACGGTCCTGCCCGGGGAGGACGAGCCGCTTCTCGCCGCGGTGCGCTTCGCGCTCGGCGCTACGGGTTGAAGCGGTAGCCGATGCCCCGGACGGTCTCGAGGTGGCGCGGGCGCTCGGCGTCCTCGCCGAGGTGCGCGCGCAGCCGCACCACGAAGTTGTCCACGGTGCGCCCGGTGCCGATGTAGAGCGAGCCCCAGACGGCCCGGGTGAGCTGCTCGCGGCTGAAGACCCGGCCCGGGTGGGCAACGAGGAAGGCCAGGAGATCGAACTCCCGGGCGGTCATCTCGACGGCCTCGCCGTTCACCGTCACCCGCCGCTCGCCGAGGTCGATCTCCACGGTGCCGAAGCGCCGCATCTGGCGGCTCGCCCCGGACTCGCCCCGCGAGCGCCGCCGCCGCAGCGCCGCGTCGATGCGCGCGAGCAGCTCGCGGAGCCCGAAGGGCTTCACCACGTAGTCGTCGGCCCCGAGCGCGAGCCCGGTCACCTTGTCCGCCTCCTGGCCCTTGGCGGACAGGATGAGGATCGGCACGTCGGGGTCCTCCTGGCGCAGCTCTCGGATGAGCTCGAGCCCGCCGAGCCGGGGCATCATCAGGTCGACGATGAGGAGGTCCGGCCGCTCGGTCCGGGCGATGCGCAGGCCCTCCTCCCCGTCCGCCGCCACCCGCACCTTGTACCCCTCCATGCCCAGGTTGAGGTCGAGCCCCCTCAGGATGGAGGGGTCGTCCTCGACCACCAGGATGCGCTCGCCGCTCACGTGCCCTCCGCAGCCGGCAAGAGGATGGTGAAGGTCGACCCCTTGCCGAGCTCGCTCGTCACGCCGACCCGCCCCCCGTGGGCCTGCACCACGTGCTTCACCATGGCGAGCCCGAGCCCGCTGCCCTCGATGGAGCGGTCGAGCGGGTCCTTGCCCCGGTAGAACTTGTCGAAGATGCGCTTCTGGTCGACGCCCGCGGATGCCGGGGCCGTTGTCGGAGACCGAGAGCACCACCGTCGGGCCCTCCCGGCGCGGCGCCGACGACGATGCGCTTCTCGGGCCGGTGTACTTGAAGGCGTTCTGGAGGAGGTCGACGAGCGCGTCCACGAGCGCGTCCCGGTCGACGCGCACCGCCGGCAGCGCGGGCGCCAGCGTCCCGCACCACCTCGGCGGCGGTCTGCATCCGCTGCGGGTCGATGGCCCGGAGCGCGGCGTCGACGATGGGCTCGACGCGCTCCACCTCGAACTCGTAGCTCCGCTTCCCCGACTCCATCCGGGCCCAGTCGAGCAGCCGGGCGATGAGGGTGGAGAGCCGGGCGGTCTCGTTGGCGATGATCTCGAGCGCCTCGCGCTGTCGCTCCGGGTCGGTGAGCCGGCCCAGCTGCAGGGTCTCCACGAACATCCGGATGCTGGTGAGCGGCGTGCGGAGGTCGTGGGAGACCTTGTTGACGAAGTCGGTCTGGAGGCGCGCCACGGTGGCCTCGCGGTAGAGGACGACGAGCGTCGCCACCACCCCGATGAAGGTGGTCCCCACGAGCGCCAGGATGAGGGTGCCGAAGACGTAGTCGCGCGCCTGGGACCCGAACACCAGGATGAGGATGCCCACGGTCAGCATCAGCGCCGCCGGGACGACGACGAAGCCGATGAAGAGGGGGTAGACGCGGCGGAGCTTCACGGGCGGGATTCTACAACCTGGGCGCCGGCCACGCCCCCGTTGGCTCGCGAAAAAGGGGCGGACCCCGGAGGGTCCGCCCCGTACCTCAGGTGATGCTCGAGTTCGGCGCTACGGGAACGCGATGGCGTGCCACTGCGTCGGATCGACGAGCGAGCCGGCGCTGTGGCAGACCGTGCACGCCTCGTTGCCGGGGGCGCCCGGCGTGCCCGAGTTCGTGTTGATGGTCGCCTGGGTGAGGCTGAGCGCACCGCCCATCTGCACCATGTGGTCGAGAGAGTCGCTCGCCGTGTGGCACGACGAGCAGACGGCCATCGTCTTCGTGGTGCGCAGGTAGGTGGCCTGGTCCGCCGAGTCGGCCGTGACCTGGCTCACCCCGTTCACGAATCCCGATGGTATCGGCGGTCGGGTACGGGTTCGAGTCGTCGTGGCAGATGGTGCAGTGGTGAGGACTGTTGCCCTCGGGGAACATGAGGTTCAGGTAGCTGACCGGGGCCGGCGTGCCGCCCGGCGGCGCCCCGGTGAAGCCGTAGACGACGATCTGCGCCGAGTGAATCCCGTGGATCATCGCCGCGAAGTCGATGGCCTGCTCGGTCTTCCCGTCGATGCCCGCCGTGCCGAGCGGCAGCGGCCGCTGCGTGACGTCGGTCGCCTCGGTGTTGTGGCAGGCGACGCAGGCGTCGATGTTGTCGGTGCGGTTGGCACCGTGCAGGGACAGCATGCCGTGGCAGACGTCACACTTCTGGATGCTCACCACCGTGCGCCTCGCCTGCGGTGTTGGATCCGTGATGGCGAAGAACATGGTGTCGGTGCGGACGGGCGTCTCGACCGTCCCGGCCGCGTTCACCGGGTGGCCCTCGAGGACGGCGACGGCCGAGCCGACCGCGTTCGCCGGCACGGAGAACGGCGTCGTGAAGCTGTAGCTGCCGTCGCCGTTCTTCGTCACGGTCGCGGGCGTGGCCTTCAGGCCCGCCAGCACGTCGAAGGACTGCGGCTGGCCGGGTGCCGGCGAGCCGGCGGGCACAGTGGAGCCGAAGCCCGTCGTCGCCCCGCTGCCGGTGTTCGTCCAGTCCTCGCCGGGCTGCACGGTGAAGGCGACGTCGAGGGCGAGGCGCGCCGCCACCGATCCCGAGGTGCTCCAGAGCGGGCTCGCGGCGAGGTCCTGGGGAAGGCCGGTCGCCGGGTCCGTGACGGAGATCTGGACGGAGACGGTCGTGCCGGCTGCCCCCGTCACGCTCGTGATGGTCAGCTTCGACGGCTGGCCGGTGAGGGCCGGGGAGGCGACCGGGTGGACGTCGGACGCGTTGATGCCCGAACCCACCGCGTGACAGAGCATGCACGTCCCGTCCGCATGGTTCGGCCCGCCCGCGTGAGCGGTCCAGCCGGTCGGCGCGGGAAGCGCACCGAACCACGTCCGGTCGTGGCAGGCGCCGCAGGCCTCGATCGAGGCCTGCGTCATCCAGTAGTTGGAACCGGTGATGCCGGCGGCCACGTTGTGGCAGACGGAGCAGTTGCCGGTGTTCTGCGGGAAGACGACGTTCGAGTAGTTCGTGCCGTTGATGATGATGACCGACGTGGAGGCGCCGGCGATGGGCGTGCCGTTCAGGCCGACGCCGGTCACGCTGGGCAGGTTTCCCCCCTCGTGGATCTTGTGGATCATCACCGCCATGTCGAGCGAGGTGGAGTTGATCGAGGTGGGGTCGGGGTCGGGCGTGCCCTGGTTGTGGCACATGACGCAGTAGGGGACCGAGAGGCGCTTCGCACCGTGGTGGGCGAGCTGCCAGTGGCAGGCGTTGCAGGCCCCCTGGGTGACGAGCTCGCGCGGATCGGGAGTCACGATGGCGCCGGTGGAGGCGACGACCGTCAGGGTGCCGTCGAAGGCCGGGTGGGTGGCGTCGGGGTCCGTCGGGTTGTTCTGGAGGCCGAAGCGGGTGTCGGCGGTCGGGACGTAGGCCACGGTCACGGCCGCGGTCGGGCCGGGCGCCACGACGTTCGAGAGGTCGGCCGCATAGGTGTAGCTGCAGGAGCCGTCGCCGTTGTCGACGAGCGTGCCGGGGTAGGAGTTGTGGCCGCCCTCGGCGGAGGCGACCGAGGCGGCGTTCTCGAAGCTCTTGTTGATGTAGCTCTGCCACCGCTGGGTCCCGGGGTTCTCGGTATCGGCCTCGAGGAACGAGATGGCGAAGTTCGGGGTGAAGGGGGCGTAGCCGGTGTCGCCGCCGCCGATGCAGGTCGTTTCCTGCGTCATCGCGGCGTCCGTGTAGACGCGGTAGGTGATGGTCGGCTTGCCGCCGGTGGTGGCGGCGTTCGGGATGACCGCCTTCGTGACCTGCGCGTAGAGGTGGATGGGCACGACCGCTGCTCCTGCAGGTCCCGTCGGGCCAGTGGGCCCCGTGGGGCCGGTCGGACCGGTCGGTCCCGTCGGTCCTGTGGGCCCCGTGGGACCGGTCGCCCCGTTGGTTCCCGCGGGCCCGGTCGATCCGCTACAGGCCGCAACGGCGATGACCGCGGACATCGCGGCGAGCTTCCACGTTCGCATGTGCTGCCTCCTTAGGCACGCAACGTCTGATGGACACGGCCAGTGAACAAGGCCCCCGGGACACGCGCGCGCGGGGGCGGCAAGGACGTTAGGAGCGCGGGGCTGAGATCGCGAGCGCTCAAAAGGGCCTGAAAAAAGGCCATGGCTCGCATTCGAAGCCTGCGCGCGGGAGTCTCTTTTTTTTCTACGGCGGCGTGTGGGCAGCTGTGAGGAGATTCTCGCCCGACCTGAAAAGCGCGCCCTCCTCTGTCGCCGCTTGCCATCCGAGCCGCGAGAGTTCGCGCGGGATTCTTCCCAGGGTGATGGTCGGTCGGCGGGCCGAGTGAAAACATTATTGCTACAGCCGACTGGCCCCGGCGACGGGAGCTCGGGACAACGAGCAGACTGGGCGGGCACGGGCGGAGGGCTCAGACGCCGACGCCCGCATGAGTTTCCCGCTCGCAGCCTGGTCGACGGGCCCAACGCTATCGCCAGGAGGGCCGCCGGAGGAGCTACGGAACAGAGGAGCTGCGGAACAGTTGTCGATCCGCCGCGCAGCCTGGCCATCCTCCATCGCTCCAGCGTGCGGGGGCGGATGCCGGGGGGGCTGCCTGCCTCGATCGCCACAAAGAATTCGGGCCCGCCGGCGCTCGGAAGCGCGGGCGGGCCCGAACCTTCGGGACCCGGAGGTCCCTAACCTATGCCCCGACTAGAACGGCAAGCCGTTCGGCGGGTTTCCGGCAGCCGTCGCCAGCAGAGCGGACTGGCTCGCGGCGAGGATGTCGAAGACGAACGTCGGGTTGTGGACCACGAGCGCAGCCGGGTTCGGCGAGATCGAGGTCACCTGGGTGTTGTTCCAGATGACTCGAGCGAGTACGCCGGACGGCGAGAAGAGCTGCGGGCCGAGGGTGGTCGCGTTCACCTGGGTCAGCGCGACGTTGGCGAGGCTCACGTTGAACGTGGTCACGTTCGCCGTGGTGCCCACCGTGATGGGGGTGGCCATCGTGAACACCATGCTGCTGCCGCTCAGCGTGACCGTCGTCGGTGCCTGGGTCAGGTTGAGGATGCACGGCGCTGCGCTCGTGCAGCCGGGGAAGCTGCCGGCCGGACCGCTCGTCACCGAGACGAAGTAGCTCGTGGCGTTCGTCCCGAGAGCCTTCGCGACGAAGCCCGGCAGCGCGGTGTACAGGTTCTGCTGAGCGAGATTGAACTGCCCCTCGAGCTGGTCGAGGCTCGTCGCGGAGCTGTGGCAGTTCTTGCAGATCGTCCCGTCGGCCTTGAACGTGTGGTTGGTGTTCGAGACGGCGATGCTGTCGGGGTGGAGCGTCATGTGGCAGCCCACGCAGGTGTCGCCGACGGCAACGTGCTTCGAAGGAACGCCGGTCGTCACGAAGTAGGCGTTCGCACCCATGAGGATGTCGCCCTGGCGGCCGTCGTGCGGCGTGCTGATCGTCATGACGGCAGTGGAGCCGCCTCTCGGAACGGCGATCGGCGTGCAGAACGCGTACGACGCCGGGATGCCGGTGGCCGGGGTGGTGGTGGGGCACGGCAGGACGAAGTCGCCACGCGCGAAGTTGCGGGTGTTGTGGCAGACGAAGCAGGTGGAACCCGTGCCCACGTTCTCGACGACGAAGCCCGCCGGCGTGGTGAACGGAACGGACGGGTCGACGCGCAGGGTGGTGGTGTGCGGGTCATGGCAGGCCTGGCAGGTCTGCGGCATGGCGGCGGCCTTCTGCGCGGTCGCGTTGGGCCCTAGCAGCGTGCTCGGGGGCAGGTAGGTCCCGAGGCCGTTGTCCACGTAGTTCGCGAAGCCCTGAGCCGTGTGGCAGCGGATGCAGGAGGACGAGCCGCTCTCGTTGATGGCGAGCTGGTAGTTGGCGTGCATCGACTGCGACCAGAGCCACACCTTGTCGTGGTTCGCCGGGCTGTCATGGCAGACGGCGCAGGCGGTCGTGTTCCACACCGGCAGCGGCTTCGAGGCCGCCTTCGGGCCACCGGTCGCCGCGGTGTGCAGGCTGATCGGGCCGTGGCAGCTCTCGCACTGGATGCCGGAGAGGTTCTGCAGGTTCGCCGGCGTCGTGGCAGCGTAGCGGTTGTAGTCGATGGTGCTGTTGTTCGGGAACGTCCAGCCGTCGGAGGCCGCGACGTCGGTAAACGAGCCGTTGCCCAGGTTCGGCAGCGTCTGCGGGTTCTTGTAGCCGACCGTGTGGCAGGTGATGCAGCTCACCGTGTAGTGGCTGCCCTCGACGCCGTCGACGCCCTGGGAGAAGAGCGTGAGCGCGCCGGTGACGGTCGGGATGGTCACGGTGTCGACGCCGGGGTTTCCGACGATGGCGCCGAAGCCCGGGATCGTGGCGGACTGGGTGGTCGGGATGGCGCTAGGTGCCGCGCCCGTCGGGGAGTACCAGTTGCCGTTCGGATCCCAGTAGAAGTCAGCGTGCGCGGACTGGACCCAGAGGCCCCATCCGATGTCGGGGCCGTTCCCGGCAGTGTTGCCGTCGCCGTGGCAGAGGCCGCAGGCGGTGGTGCTCGGCTGGTTACCCACGCCGAGGTAGTCGGCGGTCCGGAAGAAGATGGTGGTGGTGGCAGCGTTCGTGAGCGCCCAGTACCCAGGGGCGTCCGTCGTGAAGACCGGGTTCGGCGTATTCGCGTTCTGGAGAAGGCTCGTCTTGTTGACCTGACCGGTGATGACAGCCGGGTCGCTGGGGCTGTAGGCGAGGCTCCAGTTCACGGTCGTCGTCACGTCGTTCGCGATGAGCGTGACCTTCTCGGCGTTGTAGGGGGTGCCGGGGCTGGCGCCGATGGGGTACACGGAGGTCGAGGCCGTCTGGCTGTAGGTGCCGTCGCTCACGGTGAGGGTCACCGTGTAATTGAGGCCCTTCGACATGATGCCGGGGGTGATGCCGAGGAGCGTCTGGCGGTTCGGGATGATGAGGCTCGTTCCGGCGAGCTTGACGCCACCGCCGCTCGTGCCGCCGATGCCCGACGGAACCGGCTGGAAGTTGTAGTCGGCGAAGGCGTTGGTGGTGAAGTTGACGCTGGTGGTGCCCGACGACAGGACCGGCGCCGGCGCGCTCGGCGACAGGCCGGGCGGGGCGACGAGCTTCCAGGAATACGAGAGCGTGCTCGTCGAGCCGGACACGACCGCGTTCACGGTCGCCTTCCCGCCGAAGCCGGCCGGGGTGACCGTGCTGAGCGCGATTCTGATGGGCGAGTAGGCGGCGCTCGCGTTCACAGTGGCGGTCCCGCCCGAGACGACGGAGACGCCGGTCACGGTCATCGAGGTGATGCCCGCGCCGCTGAACACGATCGAGTAGACGCCCGCGGGCAGGCCGGTGAGCGTGTAGGAGCCGTCCGCCGCGGTCGTCGCGGTGATGGTCTCGTCAGGAACGGTCGAAACGGTGGCACCCGGCACGCCGCCGGTGCCCGGGGTGGCGGTCAGCTTGCCGCTCACGTTGCCCTTGCTCGAACCCGCGGGGCCCGTCGGACCCGTCGGGCCCGTGGGGCCGGTTGGGCCCGTGGCGCCCGTCGGACCCGTCGAGCCTGAACAGGCTGCGAGTCCGAAGGCGGCGATGACTGCTACCGCGCTTAGCTTCAGCGTTGACATGTATTCTCCTTGGAGAGGAATTGCGGACTGCGAACTTGGAGAGGACTGCAGACAGCGAACTTGGAGAGGAATTGCAGATGAGAGGCTACACGTTCCAACTGCGCGCGCCAGTAACTGCTCAATCAGTGCCAATTGCTCGATAACAAAAGAGGAATTGACCCACATGGGAGCTAATTGATGTGCATCAATTACGAGGAATTTTGGCGAGAGGACCGCGCGGCGCGATGACTGCGATAATCCGACTGAACTCGTCCTTTGTGCGCAATC
Source organism: uncultured delta proteobacterium (assembly GCA_963754915.1). GTDB lineage: Bacteria > Myxococcota > Myxococcia > Myxococcales > Anaeromyxobacteraceae > DATJZG01. The sequence goes on from CAVWHZ010000010.1 coordinate 43,802, forward strand.
TCCAAGCTCCGTACCACGTCCTCGGTACAGCGCTGCTCGGCGCAGCTTGTGCGTTTGGCCCGCCTCGCGTCGCTAGACTTGCGCACGCGTTGGGTCACTTCACCCACTATGGTCCTATGGGGCTGGGGCAAAAAACACACGGCATTTGTGAGGACACGTGTCCCCATTGACTCCCTTGGGTCATGCTGTGCGCGTCACCAATGGTGAATAACCCGGCGCGGCGACCGCGCCGGGCAGGCCGGTCTTGAGGGGCAGGTCCACGCCCGCGACTCACCGCGGGTGCCTTGCCTTGGTCATCCCGATTTATTCGTGAAACGGCCGGTTCGCGGACCCGCGCTCGACCAGCAACGGAGCTGGCTTGAAGCGCGGGCCGAGCCGCCCCTCGAGCTTGCGCATGCGCTCCAGGATGGCGCCGGTGCCCTCCGAGTCGGCCCATCGGAAGGGGCCGCCGCGGAAGGGCGGGAAACCGAGGCCGAAGATGGCGCCGATATCGCCGTCGCGCGGGCTCCGCAGGATCCCTTCCCCGAGCGTGAGCGCCGCCTCGTTCACCATCTGCAGCACGCAGCGCTCGACGATCTCGTCGCGGTTCACCTTCTTGCGCGCCCGGCCCCCGGGCAGGAGGTCGTAGACGGTGGCATCCACCGTCTTCTTCTTGCCTTCCTCGTAGGTGTAGAAGCCCTTCTTGTTCTTCCGCCCGAGCCTCCCGGCCTCCACCACCTTCACCATGGCCTCGGGCACCGCCATCCGGTCGCCGAAGGCGCCGTGGAGGACCTTCGCGACCTTGGCGCCGACGTCGATGCCCACCTCGTCGAGCAGCGTCATCGGCCCGACCGGGAATCCGAACCCGGTGAGCGCCCCGTCGAGGTCCTCCACCGACGCCCCCTCGAGCAGCAGGATGACCGCCTCGTTCATGTAGGGCGCGAGCGCGCGGCTCGTGTAGAAGCCCGGGCCGTCCCCCACCACGATGACCGTCTTGCCCTGCTTCTTGCCCACCGCCACCGCGGTGGCGGTGGTCTCGTTCGCCGTCTTCGGGGTCACGATGACCTCGAGCAGCGGCATCTTGTTCACCGGCGAGAAGTAGTGCATCCCGAGCACCGTCTCGGGGTGGGACGAGGCGCGGGCGATGTCGCCGATGGGGATGGACGAGGTGTTCGTCGCGAAGATGCCCGTGGGGTTCAGCGCCTCGAAGGCGCGGACCATGTCCTGCTTCAGCTTCAGGTCCTCGAACACCGCCTCGATGACGAGGTCGACGTGCTCGAAGCCCTCCCACCCGGTGCCCGCGGTGAGCATCCGCATCCTGGCGAGCCGCTCCAAGCGGTCCATCGAGCGCTTCTTCACCCGCTCGTCGAAGAGGCCGCCAACCGAGGCGAGCGCGCGACCGACGGCCGGGTCGTCCTTCTCGCGGATGCGCGACTGCACGCCCGCGTTGACGGTCACGTAGGCGATGCCGGAGCCCATGAGCCCGCCGCCGAGCACGCCCACCGACTCCACCTTGCGGGGCTTCACGAGCGGGTCCGGGGTGCCGTTGTCCTTCTTGAGCGACGTCTGCGCGAAGAAGATCCCCATGAGCTCGCGGGCGACCTTCGACACGGCGAGCTCGCCGAAGAGCTTCGCCTCCCGCTCGAGGCCCTTGTCGAATCCCTTCTCGTAGCCGTGGCGGATGGCCTCGAGCGCCTTCTCCGGGGCCGGGTAGTGTCCCTTGGTCTTCGCGAGGAGCTGCTTGTGGGCCTGGCGGAAGAGCACCTCGCGCCCCAGGAAGTTCTCCTCGAGAACCACCTTCTGCACCGCGGCGATGCCGTCCTTGCGAAGGCTCTTCGCGCCGGCCGGCCGCTCGCGGCGCAGCGACCCCGAGGCGAGCGCGCCGGCGCGCTCGCGGGCCACCGCGAGGAGCAACGGCGGCGGCACCGACTCGTCGACGAGCCCGATGGCGAGCGCCTTCTTCGCCTTCACGGTCTTGCCGGCGAGGATGAGGTCGAGGGCGGTGGCGATTCCCACGAGCCGCGGCAGGCGCTGGGTCCCGCCGGCGCCCGGGATGACCCCGAGCTGGACCTCGGGCTGGCCGAGCTGCGTCCGCGGGTCGTTGCTCGCCACCCGGTAGTGGCAGGCGAGCGCCCACTCGAGCCCGCCTCCCAGGCAGGCGCCGTGGATGGCGGCCACCACGGGCTTCGGGAAGCGCTCGAGCCGGTTGAACCCGGCCTGCCCGTCGCTGGCCAGCTTCTCGGCCGCCGCCGCGGTCTTGGCGTCCCGCAGCACCTCGATCTTGGCTCCGGCCACGAAGCCGTCCTTCTTCCCCGACGCGAACACGATCGCCTTCACCGCCGCGTCCTTCTCGAGCCCGTCGAGGATGCGGGCGAACTCGTCCCCCACCTCGGGCGAGAGCGTGTTCACGGGCTCGCCAGCCACGTCGATGAGCACGTCCGCGATGCCGTCCTTCACCTCGACCCGGAAGTTCTTGAAGCTCATCTCGGTCCCCCTGGAGGTGGCGTTCACGGTCACGCCTCCGCCCCGTCGAGCACCACGGCCGCGCCGAGGCCGCCTGCGGCGCAGACCGTGAGCAGGGCGTGGGCCCCCTTGCGCCGGCGGAGCTCCCGCAAGGCCTGGGTGATCATCCTCGCCCCGGTGGCACCGAAGGGGTGGCCGAGCGGGATGGAGCCCCCGTTCACGTTGAGACGCGCCGGGTCGACCTCGCCGAGCGGGTGGGCGCGACCGAGCTTCTCCTCGGCGAACTTCCTCGAGGCGAAGGCGTGCAGGTTGGAGAGCACCTGGGCGGCGAACGCCTCGTGCATCTCCACGATGTCCATGTCGGCGAGCTTCAACCCGGCCCGGTCGAGCGCCACCGGCGCGGCGTAGGCCGGGCCCTGCAGGAGCTGGTCGCCGGGATCGGTGGCGGCGTAGGCGTACGAGCGGATGAAGCCGAGCGGCTTCAGGCCGAGCGAGCTCGCCTTCTCCTCGCTCATGAGGATGACGGCGGCGGCGCCGTCGGTGAGCGGGGACGAGTTCCCGGCGGTGATGGTCCCGTAGCGGCGGTCGAAGACCGGCTTCAGCTGCGCGAGCGCGTCGAGGGTGGTGTCGGCCCGGACGTTGTTGTCCTCGCGCGCGATCTTCTGGTAGCGGGGCGGGACCTCGACGGCCATGACCTCGTCGGCGAAGCGGCCGCTCTTCCAGGCGTCGGCGGCCTTGAGGTGGCTCTGCCAGGCGAACTCGTCCTGCGCCGCGCGCGAGATGCCGTTCTCCCAGGCCATCTTCTGGGCGCTCTCTCCCATGGTGAGCCCGGTGGTGGGCTCCTTCAACGCCGGGGGAACCGGGGTGATGTCCGCGAGCTTGAGCGAGGCGAGGACCTTGGCCTTGTCGGCGAGGCTGCGGGCGCGCGAGAAGGCGACGAGCGCCTGGGCGAGCGCGCGCGAGGCGAAGATGGGGGCGTCCGAGAGGGACTCGGCCCCCCCGGCGATGATGGCGTCGGCGTGGCCGAGGGCGATCTGGTCGGCCGCCTCCGTGGCCGACTGGATCGACGTCGCGCAGGCGCGGGAGGTGGTGTGCGCGGCGAGCGTCCGGGGCAGCTCGGTGCGGAGCACCACCTCGCGGCCGATGAGCGACGAGAGCGGCGCCGGGATCACCTGGCCGAAGATGAGGCCGTCGAACTCCTTCGCGGGGATGCCGCTGCGACCGACGAGCTCGTTCACGAGGATCGAGCCCAGGTCCACCGCCGAGAGGTCCTTGAAGTCGCCGCCGGACCGGACGAACGGCGTGCGAAGCCCGGCGACCACTGCGACCCGGCGGTGGTGGCTCGTGCCATGGGTGGGATGGGTGTTGCCGTGGGACATGCGGGGCCCCCGTTGATTCTGGAATCAGTGAGCGTTCGATCCCTTAGTAGCCGTCTCGACGCACAGCGTCAAGGGTCGACCGGGGCAGTGGCGGTCGATGCACCCGGGAGAGACCCGGACGCCCCCGCCGGCGGCTGTCTCGACCCTTTTCGGTTAGGATCCCCGCATGGCCCTCAAGCGCACGCGGGAGCTCCGGCCTCTGTCGAGCGAGCACCACCAGGCGCTGCTCGTCGCCTTCCAGCTGAAGAAGGCGATCGCCGGCCACGCCGAGGCGGCCGGGGCGCCGCGCGACCTCGACGGCCTGCTCGCGCTGGCGCGCCGGTACGAGGAATCGGTCTTCCGCACGCACACGACGGCGGAGGAGGAGCTGCTCGGCCGCTACCTGTCCGCCGAGGACAACCGCCGGCTCGGGGGCGAGCACGCTGAGATGCGCCGCTTCCTCGCCGACGCCGCCACCGCGCCCCCGCCCGACCGGCGCCAGGCGCTGCTGGGGTTCGCCGACCTCCTCGAGCGACACGTCCGCTGGGAGGAGCGCGAGCTCTTCCCGCGGTTCGAGGAGCAGGTGGGCGAGGAGGCCCTCGCGACGCTCGGCCAAGAGCTCGAGAGGCGGCTCGTGCTCGCGCGCACTGCGGCGGTCCACCGGGCCTAGAGGCCGCCCGTCCCGACGCCCCTCACTCTCCGTCGGCCGGTCCACCGCTGCGCGCCAGGTCCTCGCCCTTCACCTTGGAGGGATCCATCCCGGCCGCGCGCTTCGTCATCTGGGCGAAGAGCTCGTCGAACGGCGGGGCCGCCCCCTTCATGAACCGCAGCGGGTTCACCCGCGCGACGACGAAGTTGCGCAGGTAGGGGGAGTCGAACCCCTTCTCCTTGAGGCGCGCCACGGCGGCCGTGACGGCGTCGTCGAAGGCGAGCAGGACCGCGGCGCGTCGCTCCCGCTCCGCGGTGGCCTTGGACAGCTTCTCGTCGAGGAACCCGTCCACCTTCCGGAGGATGGGGTGGTAGGCGCCGCCGGACAGGCGAGGGCGCTCCTCGTAGGCGAAGCCCAGGGTGACGAGCGCCGGCTCCTCGAACTCGAGCGCCATCTCGGGCTCGCGGGCGTCGGTCTTCGAGGCGATGTCCCGGTACATCCGCACCACCTCCAGGGCGCGCTCGCGCAGGTTGTGGGCCTTCTCGATGTTGAGCGCCAGGATCTGGTAGGCCACCTCCCGCTCCGGGACGACGAGCGCGAGCACCGCGCGGGCGCCGAGCTCCTTCAGGGCGGTGAGGCGGTGGCCGCCGTTGGGAGTCAGGTACCGGTCGCCCTCGCGCACGGCGATGATGGGGTCGAGGTAGCGCTTCGTCTTGTCCATGGCGAGCGTCAGCCGGCGCACGTGGGCGTCGGACACGTCGCGCTGGAAGGGCGTGCGCTCCACCCGGTCGACGGGCAGCGCCGCGAAGAGCAGCGCGTGGCCCCCGAGCGGCTCGCGGTAGGTCGCGAGCACGGTCCCGCCGTCGGCCTCCACCGCGCGGGCGAGCTCGGCAACCTCTGCCGACGGCTCGGCGAGCCGCAGGTCCTTGGCCTCGAGCGCGGTCGGCTCGAGCTTCACGCCCTTGCGCTTGCGGGGGCGTCCGGTCTTCGTGGCGGGGCGCTTCTTCGTGGCGGCCATGTGCGTCAGTGTAGACGCCCGCGGACCGCCCTTGGCGAACCCGGAAGGAGCGCCCCACACGGTCGTTGCCGCGCCGGGGTCCGCTCGCCAAGAGCGACCCCATGGTCCCGTTCCGGCCCTGGACCGTCTTGCCCCACGACGCCATCGTCCGCGCCGAGGAGAACCTGTGGCTCGTCGAGGGCGACCTGCCCGGAGGTCCCCCGGTTCGCCGCCGCATGTCAATCGTGCGCCTCACGGACGGGCGCCTCGCCTTCCACAACGCCGTGCCTCTCCGCGAGGATGCGATGCGGGAGGTGGAGCGGTTCGGCGAGCCCTCGCTGCTCCTCGTCCCGAACGGGCTCCACCGCCTCGACGTTCACGCCTGGAAGGAGCGCTACCCGTCCCTGCGAATCTTCGCGCCGGCGCCGGCCGCACGGAGGGTCTGGGAGGTGGCACAAGTCGACGGGCGTTGGCAGGAGCTCCCCGTCGACCCGGCGCTCGCGGCCTACCCCATCGAGGGCTCGCGCTTCGGCGAGGCGGCGTTCGCGGTGCACAGCGGCAAGCGAGTGAGCTTGCTCTTCGGCGACACGGTCATGAACAACCCCCCGACCTCCGGCCTGCCGGGCCTGGTGCTCCGCGCCGTCGGGTCCGTCGGCGGGCCGAAGGTGACCCCGCTCACGCGCCTGCTCGCCGTGCTCGACCGCAGGGCCGTGGCGAGGACGCTCCGGCGGCTCGCCGGGCTGCCCGGGCTGTGCCGGCTCGTCCCGTCGCACGGGAGCGTCGTCGAGCACGGAGCGCCCGACGGGCTCCGGCACGCCGCCGGGCCCCTCTAGAGACCTCAGGCGGCCGGCTGCAGCGTCCGGACAATCCGCGAGAGCTCGTAGCCCTGAGCCGCGAGCCGCTCCAGGATGCCCCGGTAGGTGGCGTCGCTCATGGCCGGCGTCCGGGACAGGATCCACAGGTAGTTCCGCCCCGGGTGGCCGACCACCGCGTACTCGTAGTCCGCGCCGAGGTCGATCACCCAGTAGTCGCCCCGGAACGGCCAGAAGAACTGCACCACGAGCTTGGCATTGGACGGGTCCGCCGACCACGCGGTGCCGCGGGCGGTGCGCTCCGGGCCGTCGAGCGTCTCGCTCCGGCACCGGTTCACGACGTCCACCTCCCCGTCCGCGCGCAGCGTGTAGGTCGCGGTCGAGGCCACGCAGCCCTTCTGGAAGCTCGCCGGGATGGTGGCGATCTCGTACCAGGTCCCGGCGTAGCGCTCGAGGTCCACGCGCTCCACGGTGCGAAGCGGGGGGCCGGGGTGGGCGCACGCCGAGAGCGCCAGGGCAAGGAGGGCAGGCTTTCGCATGCCAATCCCTTAACCGTTGCCGCCCCCGCCGCTGCGGCTTAGTGTCCCGGGCCGTGATCGAGGTGAGCGAGCTGCGCAAGGAGTACCGGGTCCACCGGCGCGAACCCGGGCTCGTCGCCTCGCTCGCGTCGCTCGTGCGCCGCCGCTACGAGACGGTGAAGGCGGTCGACGGCATCGGCTTCTCGGTCGGCCCGGGCGAGCGCATCGGGTTCCTCGGGCCGAACGGGGCCGGCAAGACCACGACGCTGAAGGTCCTCTCCGGGCTGCTCCACCCCACCGCCGGCTCGGTGCAGGTGGCCGGGTTCGTCCCGGCGCGGCGCCAGGCGGAGTTCCTGAAGGCGATCACGCTCGTGATGGGCCAGAAGCAGCAGCTGCTCTGGGACCTGCCGCCGTCCGAGACCTTCGCGCTCAACCGGGCCGTCTACGAGATCTCGCGCCCCGACTTCGAGGCGACGGTTCGCGAGCTCACCGAGCTCCTCGACCTCGGCGACATCGTCGACAAGCCGACGCGGCAGCTCTCGCTCGGCGAGCGCATGAAGGCAGAGCTCGCCGCGGCGCTCCTGCACCGACCGCGGGTGCTCTTCCTCGACGAGCCCACCATCGGCCTCGACGTGACCATGCAGGCGACCGTCCGGGACTTCGTGCGGACCTACAACGAGCGCTACGGCGCCACGGTGGTGCTCACGAGCCACTACATGGACGACGTGCTCGCGCTCTGTCCCCGGGTCATCGTCATCGACCGCGGGCGGCTCATCTACGACGGCGACCTGAGCCGGCTGTCCCGCGAGATCCGGCCGGACAAGCGCATCGTGGTCCGGCTCGGCCGGGCGGTGCCGGCGGCGGAGCTGTCGCGGTTCGGGCAGGTGATCTCCGCGGGCGAGGCCCAGGCGGTGCTGCGCGTCCCCGCCGACGAGGTCGCCGGGGCGGTGGGGCGCATGCTCTCGGCGCTCCCGGTCGCCGACCTCACGGTGGAGGATGCTCCACTCGAGGAGGTCATGAGCGAGCTCTTCCGCAGCTCGCGCAAGTCGGCGGAGGGCTAGCGCGAGCTCCCGCCGTCCGGGGCCGGGCACACCTGGCACACGCAGGCGCAGGGAAACCCTGCCTCCCACGTGCAGCCGGACGGGCAGCTCGGCGTCCCCGGAGGCGGCTGCGTGCAGCGGCTTCCGGCGCGGCAGACGCCGCTCGGCCCGGACGTGTCGCAGAATCTCCTCGGGAACGCAGTCGTTGTCGCTGGAGCAACCCGCGCCGCGGTCCCGGCACTGGCCGGGGCCGAGCGTGGCGGCCCGGTCCTCGCCCGGGCAGTAGTTGACCGACGGCCGGCACTCGGACTGCGCGCCCTCGCACTCCTTGCCCGACCCGCAGTCGCGCTCGGCGTCGCACGTCGCCGTCCCGCCCGCGAGGAGAACGACGGCGAGCGTGGCGACTCCGGTGCGGCCGCGGCGCATGAGCGCCATGCTACCGAACGGCGACGGAGCGCGCGAGAATCCCCACCGCGGCTCTTGCCCCGGCCTCCTGCAGACGCCCGCCGGCGTGCGATAGTCTCCTCTGCGGCGCGTCGACCCGGCCCGAGATGGCACCCCCGAACGAGAGCCCCGGCTTCTCCCGCCGCACCTCCCTGCACCTCGCCGTGCTGGTCCTCGCGTCGACGCTCCCCTACCTCGGCACGCTGCGCGCCCCGTTCACGCTCGACGACGACCGCTGCATCGTCGACAACCCCGCCATCCGCGGCCTCTCGAATGCCCCCGGAGCCGCAATCGCGAGCATGTCCGCCTCGCGCTGCGGCAACGCTGCCCGACTGTTCGGCAACCTCACCTTCGCGCTCAACTTCTCGCTCGGGGGCCTCGACGTGTTGGGCTACCACCTCGTCAACATCGCGATCCACCTCGCGACCGTGCTCTTGCTCTACCGCCTGGTCTCGCTCACCTTCCGCACGCCGCTCTTGGCCGGGCGAGCGCGGGAGGGCGACGGCCCGCTCGTCGCCCTCTTCACGGCGCTCCTCTTCGCCTGCCACCCGGTGCAGACGCAGGCGGTGACCTACGTGGCGCAGCGCTTCGCCTCCCTCGCCACGCTCCTCTACCTCCTCGCCGTCGTCCTCTACGCGGGCGCCCGGCTCGAAGCGCCCGGGCTTTCCCGCCGGGCCCGGTTCGCCGGCGCGCTCGCCTCGACGGTGCTCGCCATGCTGACGAAGGAGATCGCCTTCACGCTCCCCTTCGTCCTCGCCGCCTACGACCTCTCCTTCCTCGGCGGACCGGCGAGGCTGCGGATCCGGACGCTCGCGCCGTTCTTCCTCGCGCTCCCGATCATCCCGCTCGCCTTCCTGCAGCCGGCCGGCCCGGCCCTCGACCTCCACGCCGTCGGCCTGTCGCTGCAGGCGTCGACCAATCCGGGGACGACGCACTGGGAGTACCTCCTCACGGAGGTCCGCGTGCTCGTCACCTACCTGCGGCTGCTCGTCCTGCCCGTCGGCCAGAACCTGGACTACGACTACCGGGTCTCGCGATCCGCGCTCGAGCCGGACGTGCTCCTCTCGGGCCTCCTCCTCCTCGCCCTTCTCGCGCTCGGCGCGTTCCTCGCCCGCGCTTCGCGGCGGCCGGGGCGCGAGGGGCTCCGGGTGCCGGCCTTCGGGATCCTCTGGTTCTTCGCCACCTCCAGCGTCGAGGCCACGTTCTTCCCGCTCGCCGACGTGATCTTCGAGCACCGCCTGTACCTCCCCTCCGCGGGCCTCTTTTTCGCGGGGGTGGCGCTCGCCTTCGACCTGCGGGAGCGGCTCGCGCCGCGGGCCGCCCGCCTCGTCGTTCCGCTCCTCTCGGCGCTCACCGTCGCCCTGGGAGTCGCCGCCTACCTCCGCAACGAGGTCTGGGCCGACGAGGTGCGCCTCTGGGAGGACGCCGCCCGAAAGAGCCCGGCCAAGGTCCGGCCGCGCCTCTGGCTCGGCTGGCTCCACCTCCGCGCCGGCCGGGTGGACGAGGCCGCGCGAGAGATCGAGGCGGCGGTGCGCGCGAGGCCAGACGCCGCCACCCTCAACGCGCTCGGCGTGGTCCGGGTCCGCCAGGGGCGCATCGGCGAGGCGCTCTCGGCCTACCGGACCGCGCTCGCCAAAGACCCCTCGGCTGCCGAGGTCCACGACAACATCGGGCTGCTCTACAAGACGGTCGGCGAGGTCGACCTGGCGGCCCGCGAGTACCTGGACGCGATCCGGCTCCGGCCCGACTACGCGGACGCCCACAACGACCTCGGCGCGCTCTACGCCCGGCAGGGGCGGCTCGAGGAGGCGATCCGCGAGTTTCGCGCCGCGCTCGCCGCCTCTCCCGGCCACGCAGGAGCCCGCAATAACCTCGAGACGGCGCTGCGGGCGACCGGAAGGTAGGCCCCGCCTTCAGCGCAGCCGGGCGAGCCCCTTCTCCGCCTCGCTCGCCCACGGGCCGGTCGGCGCGAGGCGAAGGTATTCCCGGTAGGCCTCGGCCGACCCCCGGGCATCGCCCTGCTGCTCGAGGATCGCGGCCGCCCCGAAGTGGGAGTCGGGAAACGAGGCGTCGATCTCGGTCGCCCGGCGGAACGCGGCGAGCGCGCCGGGGAGGTCGCCCGCCCGGACGGAGGCGCGGCCGTCCTCGACGGCGAGGCGGGCGAGCTCGCGGCGGGGCCAGGCCGGGCTCTCCATCATCCCCATCGCCTCGCGGAGCCGGGCGGCGGCCCTGGCCCGGTCGCCAAGCGCCTCGGCTGTGCGAGCGAGGCCGAGGAGCGCCGCCCCGCGCGTGGAGGGGAGCCCGTCGAGCGCGCCCTCGAGGGCTCGCGCCGCCTCCCGCGGCTGCCCCAGCTCGAGCAGCGCGAAGCCCAGCTGGGCGCGGCAGACCGCGCAGCGCGGGGATTCCCCGAGGCTCCGCTCCAGCTCGCGGCGCGCCGCGGCGGGATTCGAGATGGGGATGCTGAGCGGCACCGCCGGCATCGCGAACCGGTACTCGTCGCGGGCGGCGCGCTCGCCGTAGGCGCCGTCCCGCCGCAGGTAGAGCTGCCCGCCGTCGTCGAAGGCGACGAGCGCCCAGGTCCGGCGGTCGGCACCCCAGTCCTCGCCGGGCCGGGACGCGGCGAGCTCCCGGTACGCCCCCGGCTCGAACTCCGGGTAGTCGACGACGAGCGCGTCGAAGCGGTAGGTACGGTCGAGCTCCTCGAAGGTCCCTCGCGAGGCGGGCCCGAGCAGCGCTGCCCGGAAGGCCGGCGGGGGACCGCGCCGCGGCCGTCCGCGAAGACCTGCCGGTCGAGGGTCCACTCGAGGTAACCGCCGAGGTGGAAGGTGTTGAAGAGCCTCCCCTCGAAGCCCGCGTCCCGGAGGTAGTCGGCGGCGCGCGCCGGGAGCTGCCGGGAGAGCCCGAGTCCGAAGTGCAGGGTCGGGTTCGCGGATACGGCCCAGGCGACCGCCGCCAGGGTCGCGGCGAGCGACCCCGCCACCGCCGCGAGCCGCGACGCCGGCCGGGCGAAGGCTCCGCGCGCCGCGAGCCCGGAGCGCAGGTTTCGCGCCGCGACAGGGGCGAGCACCAGGGCCGCCATGGCCCCGAACCGCGCCGCGCGGGCGGCGAGCAGGACGAACAGCGCGGAGGTGACGAGCTCGCGCAGGTTCGGGCGCCGCCAGGAGATCGCGAAGGATGCCGCCGCGAGCGCCGAGAGCCACCCGAACGGCCCGACCCAGCGATCGAGCGGCATGGCCCGGAGCTCGCCGATGGCCGCGCGCATCGCCTCCGCCACGTCCGGGGCGACGCCCGCCGCGGCCGAAGGCGAGCCGACCCCGGCCCATCCACGGACGACCCCCAGCGGGGTGAGGAAGGGCGTGAGCCCGACCGGGCTCGCCAGGCCGGCAAGGAGCACTCCAACGCCGACGGCGAGGATCGGCGCGAGGAGCGAGCGCACGCGGTCGACCTCGGCGAGGCGTCTCGCGGGACGGATGGCGAGAAGCAGCCCGTTCACGGCGACGAAGATCCCGACCACGGCCACGCCCGCCAGCACGGACTGGTGGAGGTTCGCCCAGAGCGAGAGCGCCACCGGGAGCACCGCGAGCAGCGCCTTCTTCCCCGCCGCGAAGCGCCGGAGCGCCACGAGCGAGAAGGCGAGCAGGACGTTCGCGAACATCTCCGGCCGGGGCACCGCCCTGCCCCTGTAGACGGCGAGCGCGAAGGCGACGGGGACGAGCGCGACCGCCACGCCCGCGACCGTGTCGTCGCCGTCGAGCCCGTCGAGAAGAAGGATGACGGCGAGCAGCGCCGCCATCGCGCCGGCGAGGAAGAGCGGCCCCGCGCCCCCCAGGAGAGCGGAGGAGAGGTAGACGAGGACGCTGCCGAGCCACGACGGCTGAGGGCCGCTCGCGAGCCCGGCGAGCGGGTAGAGGAGGGGATCCTCTGCCGCGAAGCCCCCGCGGCGAAGGATGTCTCGCCCGTAGGCGAGGTGGTGGAACATGTCGAAGTCGCGAAGCTCGGTGAGGGTCCCGAGAAAGGCGACGGCGCCGAGGACGACCGCAGCGATGGCGACGCCGCCTCGCCCGAGGCGGCCGGGGCCGCGGGCCGCCCTGTCGCGCCCGGCGCTCACGGGTCGACGGCCCGGCCGAGGCGGGCGCGGAGCGCGGCCACCTGCGGGGCGAGCGACAGCGGCGCCAGGCGCACGAACTGCCGGTAGTGGGCGAGGGCCTCGTCCCGGTCGCCAGACCCCTCGAGAAGCGCCGCGAGCCTGTAGTGGGTCACCGCCATCCCCGGAGCGACCGCCAGCGCGCGGCGGTAGCACTCGATCGCGCGAGGAGCCTCGCCGGCGAGCTCGTGGTAGGCCCCCAGGTTGGTGAGCACCATCGGGTTTCCCGGGTTGAGCTCGAGCGCCACCTTCCACTCGCTCGCCGCGCGCTGGAAGTCGTAGGACTCCCACAGCGCGATCCCGTACGCGTAGTGCGCCCGCGCGCTCCCCGGGCTGCGCGCCACCGCCTCGGACCAGAGCGCAATGGGGTTCTTCCAGACCTCGTTGCGGACGCGGGTGGCCCCGGCGAGCGCGATCACCCAGGCCGCCGCCAGCGCCGCGAGAATCGCTCCGCGCGCCCGGCCCGCGGCCCTCTCCTCCAGCATCGCGAACCCGGCCCCGAGCGAGAGGAACGCCCCGGCGCTCGGCAGGTACACGCGGTGCTCGAAGGCGAGGTCGACGATGGGCACGAGGGTCGACTCCACCGAGAGCCCGAGGAAGAAGAGCACAATCCCGAAGCCGGCGACGCGGGCCAGCGGATCGCGGGTGGCCCGCCGCCGGAAGAGCAGCGAGAATCCCGAGGCGAGGAGGAGGGCGAGGAAGAGCACCGAGGCCGCGACCGCCGGGTCGAGCAGCGAGGTCCGCAGAGGCAGGTCGTACTCCACGCGCTGGCCGACGGGGACGACGAGAAGCGCGAGGTAGCGGACGACGACGGTCGCCTGGGTGAGGAGGTAGTGAAGCCGGGGGACGCTCGCCATGACGCGGGTCGCCCGGTCGAAGGCGGTGGCGAGGTCCGCTCCGGGGCTCTGTGCGAGCTTCTCGAGCGGGATCACCGCCAGGGTGGCGGCGAGCGGAAGGAGCCAGGCGACGCGACGCCGCGGCGGCCCCCCGAGGAAGGCGAGGTCGTAGACGACGATCGCGATGGGCAACGTGAAGGCGATCTCCTTCGTCCCCATGGCGAGGAGCGCGGCGGCGAGCGAGCCCACGTAGAGGAAGCCCGAGCGCGCACCCGGCGGGCGGAGGCGCGCCGCCGCGTAGCAGAGGAGCGAGGCGAGGTACAGGAGCGTCGCGAGCGAGGCCATGCGCTGGACCACGTAGGTCACGGCCTGCGTCTCGACGGGATGGGCGACGAACACGAGCGCCGCGAGGAGGGCCCCGAGCGCGTCCGCGGCGGGCTGCGGCCCCGGCGGGCGGGCGACCCGCATGGTGAGGCGCGCGAGCGCGTAGAGCACGGAGGCGGCAGCGACGTGGATGGAGAGGTTCACGGCGTGGAAGCCGGCGGGGGAGAGGCCGTGGATCCGGTACTCGAGCGCGAAGGTGAGGAGCGCCACGTACCGGTTCACGCCGCCCGGGAACCGCCAGGGCGGGAAGAAGGCGGCGAGGTCGCGGAGAGCCGGGTTGTCGAGGATGGCGCCCCAATCGTCGAAGGCGAACGGAACGCCGAGGCTGTTCGCGTAGGCGGCGACGCCCACGAGGGCGACGAGCGCGAGGTGGAAGGCAGGCCGCCGGAGGATTCTCGCCGGGAGTGCCGGCCCGGCCCCTCCGGCCGCAGCCACCGCCTGGCCTCCCGCCGCCCTGGAATCGAGAGGCACCCCGGGGATGCTAGCCGATCGCCGCGCCCGGGGAAGGTCCCGCCGGCGCTGCCCGGGCCGGCGAGCGCCCGCTCTCAGGGAGGCGCCCCCGGCGAGGCGACCGGCCGCCCGGCGGCGGCGAGCACGTGCACGTCGGAATCGGGCCCGAGCCTGAGGCCGTCGCCGCGCGGCTCCAGCGAGGTCACGACCACGACGTCGCCCCGCAGGAGCCCCTCGAAGCGGCGGTTGCGGTCGGTCGCGTCCTTGTCCTGCAGGGCGAGCCCCATGCGCCCCTCCGGGCCGCATCCCATGTAGCGCAGCCGTCCCTTGGACGGCAGCGGCTCGGAGACGATGCGGAAGACGCGCCCGGAGGGCGGCGCCGCCCAGGCCTCGCCCCGGGGGGCGAGCACGAGGTAGCTCATCTTCACCGCCTCGCGCCTCAGCCCCGCGCGGCGGCCGATCTCCTCGACGAGCGCGGGCGGCTCGACCGCTCGCTCGGCGTGGCACCAGTCGCCGGGCCGCACGAGCGCCGGGCAGGCGCCGCGGTAGAGGCACGGGGCGCGAACCGCCACGCCGCTCTCGACGAGCCGGTCGCGCACCTCGAGCAGCGCGCGCGACGTCTCCCGCAGGGCGGGCTCGATGACGACGAGCGACCCGCCGGGGGCGACGAGCGCCAGCGCCTCCTCGAGCAGCGCCGCGCGCCGCGCCGCGGCGCCCTCCCCGAGGAAGAGCTCGTTCACGACGTGGCCCAGGGTGACGAGGTCGAAGCTGCGGCCCCTCGCCAGCTCGGCGAGGCCCGAGCGCCCCGGGCTCCACTCCCGGGTGGCGAGCGGCTCGCCCGACAGCGCGGCGAGCGAGCGGGCCGCGGCGAGCGCCCGGGCGGACCGGTCGGCGGCGAGCACCTCGGCGGCGCCGGCGTCGAGCGCGGCGAAGGCGACCGGGCCCGGGCCGCTGCCGAGGTCGAGCGCCGAGCGGGGCCGGCGCGGCAGCTCCGAGAGGACCCCGCGCGCCTGCAGGTAGGAGACGGGCCAGTAGAAGAGGAGGTAGGCCCCGAGCAGCTTCTCGTCGTCGAGGTAGCGAGCGCCGGCGAGGCGGCGGTCGCGCGTCAGCCCGAGCGAGAGGCGCTCCACCGCGGCGGCCACCTGCCGCAGCTCGTCGGGCAGGAGCCGGTCGGGCGGCGGGCGGGGCCCCCGGCGCGGCGCGCGAGTGCGCCAGGCGGCGAGCAGCCGGGGCATCCACCGGGAGAGGTCGTCGGTCGCGGATCGCATCACGAGGCCCGGCGCGGCAGCTCGATCACGAGCCCGTCGTAGGCCACCTCGATGGCTCCGCGGAACTCCTCGGCGGCCTGGGCGAGCAGCGGCGAGGGGTCGGAGTCGTAACGGCTCGAGAGGTGGGTGAGCACGAGCCTCTCCGCCCCGGCCTGGCTCGCCACGCGCCCCGCCTCCCGGGCCGTGGAGTGGGTGGTCTCGACGGCGCGGCTCTCCTCGGCGTCGCCGAAGGTCGACTCGTGGACGAGCAGGTCCGCACCCCTGGCGGCCTCGACGGTCGCCGGGCAGGGCCGGGTGTCGCCGGTCACGACGAGCCTGCGGCCGGGCCGGGGCGGGTCGACGACGTCGGCCGGCTCCACCACCCGCCCGCCGGGGACGACGACGCTCCGCCCCCGCTGCAGGTCGCCCCAGAGGTGGCCCTCGGGGACGCCGAGCGCGGCGGCCCGGTCGGGGTGGAAGCGCCCCGGGCGCGGGTCCTCCTCGAGCCTCCACCCGACGGCGGCGATGCGGTGCTCGACCTGGAACGGCACGAGCGCGGCCCGATCGCGGCGGATGGGAAGGCCCGGCTCCACCTCGTGGATGCGCACGTCGAAGCAGAGGGGATCGGTCCCGGTGAAGAGCATGGTGTCGAGCAGCCGGCGCCCGGGCTTGGGGCCGTAGACGTCGAGCGGGAGCACGCGCCCCAGCATCGAGAGCGTGCGCAGGAAGCCGATGGCCCCGATGTAGTGGTCGGCGTGGAAGTGGGTGAAGAGGATGGCGGTGAAGTCGAACCCGGTGCCGAAGCGGATCATCTGCCGCTGCGTGCCCTCCCCGCAGTCCACGAGGTAGTGCTCGCGCCCGTGCCGGACCGCGAGCCCGGAGAGGTTGCGCCCCACCGTGGGCATGGCGCCGGACGTCCCGAGGAAGGTGAGCCGCAGCATGTCGTCGACCTAGGAGGAAGCGGAGGTGTAGCGGCCGATGGCCCGCAGCCAGATGAGCCGCGCGGCCGCCGAGAACAGCACCGTCCCGGCGAGCGCCAGCCCGAGCGTGGAGAGGGCCAGCTGTCCGAGCAGGGCCTGGGCCGGGAAGGTGGTCATGAGCGCGAGCGGGATGACCACCGTGAAGAGGACGCGGAAGAAGCCGGTGAACACGGAGACCGGCCAGCGAGCGGCATCGAAGATGGAGAGGAAGAGGAAGGACAGGTTGTCCACCTTCACGACGAAGAAGGCGGCGGACACCACCAGGATCCACACCGCGTAGAGGGTCCACACCGCGCAGGCCCCGAGCAAGAGCGCCACCGCCACGTCGGCGGGCGCGGGCGTGCGCCCCATGCGCGCGAACGCGAAACCGAGCATGGCGACGCCCGACAGCACGTCCACGACACGCCACGGCTCGAACTTCGCGGTGGAGACGAGGAACTGGGCGTCGGCCGGCTTGAGGAGGATGAAGTCGAGCGTCCCCTTGCGGATGTGCTCGACCACGCTCGCGAGGGAGGGGTTGACCGCTCCCTCGAGCACTCCCTTCATGAGGATGAAGAAGCCGACCACCACGAGCGACTGCTCGAAGCTCCACCCGGCGACCGAGTTGCGGTGGTCGTAGACCACCAGCACCGGGACCACCGCCCAGGCCATCCAGAAGAACGCCATGGCGCCCTCGACCAGGAACTCCACGCGGTACTGCATGGCCACCTGCGCCGAGGCCCGGAACTGGACGCCGAGGAGCCGGAGGTAGCGCCACATGGCTCACCCTCCGTAGGCGGCGAACCGCCGGGTGCCGGCCCGCCACATCCCCCGTGCGAGCGCGAGCAGCACGGCCACGAAGGCCCACTGGGCCCCGAGCTCGACCGCCACCTCGCCGCGCGACAGGCTCCCGGTGACGAGCTCGACCGGGAAGGCAAGCATGTAGCGGAACGGGAGCCAGCGCGCGAGCGACCCCACCCAGCGGGGGTAGAGCTCGAGCGGCACGAGGTACCCGGAGAAGACGCCGAAGAGCCCGAGCCAGACGTCGAAGAGGGAGGCGGCCGAGTCCAGGTAGAAGGCGAGCGAGCCCACCGCCGCCATGGCGAGGTAGGTGATGAGCCAGGCGCCGACGAGCGTCACCGGGAAGAGGAGGAGCAGGAGCGGGTCGTGGGTGACGTGATCGCGGCCGGCGATGAAGAGCGCGGCGACCGCCACCGGGGTCGCCACCGCGAGCCGCACCGGCATCGCCGCGATGTTCTCGACGGCGTAGGTGACGAGCGGGTGGACCGGCCTCAAGAGGCGGAAGGAGAGCGTGCCCTGCCGGATCTCGAAGTTGAGCTCCCAGATGACCCAGGCGCCGGTCATGAGGCGGACGAGGAGCGCCGCCAGGTAGTAGGCGGTGAAGGAGGCCCGGTCGAAGCGCCCCACCGGCCCGTCCCGGGCAACCGCGAGCCACAGCGCCAGCATCACGAGCGGCATGTTGGTGGAGAGCAGCCACACCAGGAACTCGGCGCGGTAGGCCAGCGCCTCGGCCAGGCCGACGCGCAGCATGGTGGGCAGGGCGCGGAGGGTCCGGAGCAAGGCGCTACCCGTACGACTCGCGCGTCACCCGGTCGTCGGGGACTCCCGCCTCGCGGAGCGCCTGGAGCACCGCCTCGAGGAAGCGGGGCTTCGGCACCTCCCCCTTCTCCTTCGCCGCCGCCCTCTCGAACGGGCCGATGGCCGGGCCGCAGGCGTAGACGAGCGCGGCGGCGGGGTCGGGGATGAGCTCGCGGAGCGTGGCGGCGCTCACCCTCCCCTTCCAGACGTTCTCGGACACCGGCGTCACCGGGTCGCGGGTGAGCGTGTGGAACACCCGCAGGCTTGCCGGGTGCCTGCGCTCGAGCGCGGCGAGCTCGTCCCGGAAGATGACGTCCTGCCAGGACTTGTTGGAGCAGACGAAGGTGTGGCGCAGCGCGGGGAGCCGCACGAGCGCGTCCTTCAGGATGGCGAAGTTCGGCACCGCGCCGGACCCGGCCACCACGTGGACGAGGTGGTCGGTGCGCGACTCGACGTCGTCCGGCAGCACGTAGGGCCCGGTGAAGCCGGTGACCACGAGCCGCATGCCGCGCGTGGTGCGCTTCACGAGCATCGGCGAGAGCAGCGGCGGGTAGCGGGTCTGCCCGCGGACGTATCGCTCCTCCTTCACGGTGACGGCGAGGTAGCGCTCGTGGGGGGCCGAGCACATCGAGTAGGCGCGGGGCGGCTCCTTCTTGCCCTTCACGTCCTCGAAGTACGCGATGAACCGGTCGAGCGCCTCGAACTGGTGCGGGTCGATGGTGAGGAAGTGCCCGGCCCGGTAGTCGAGGCGGTCGTTGCCGGTGAAGAGGACGAGCGTGACGGTGTCGGGGGTCTCCACCTTCACCTCCGCCACCATCACCTCCATCTCCTTGATGCGGCGGCGGGCTCCGCCCTCGGAGGTCGGCGGCGCCGGGCGCTGTGCGGTCTCGCTCATGTTCCCAATCCGTACTCCGTGCAGGGCCCGCGCGCCACCGGACCGCCGGGTGCCGGCGGCCCCGGGTCGAGGGCCTCGTTCATGTGGCGTCGAGCCACGCCTCGAAGGCCTCGAACCCGTAGGGGCGGCCCAGGAAGTCGCCGACGAGCTCGACGGCCTTCTTCGACCCGCCCGGCTCCAGCACCGCCCGCCGATACCGGCCTGCCGGGCCCGGAGACAGCAGTCCGTCCCGGCGGAAGACGGTGAACAGGTCCTTCGCGATGACGAGCGACCACATGTACGTGTAGTAGACGGCGGAGTAGCCGTCGAGGTGGCCGAAGGACTCGTGGAAGTAGGTTCCCTCGACGCGCCGGAACGGGGTGTAGCGCTCCATCAGCTCGTCCACGAGCCGCGTGGTGTCGAGCGCTTCGGGGTCGCGGCGGTGCAGCTCCAGGCTCACCGCCGCGTAGAACATCTGCTGGCGAACCATGAGGCCCTTGCCGTACTCCTCGGCGGCCTTGAGGCGCCGCACCCGCTCGGCCGGGACCGGCTCGCCGGTCTGCCAGTGGCGAGCGAAGCCGTCGAGGACTTCTGCGTCCCAGACCCACTCCTCGAGCAGCTGCGACGGCGCCTCGACGAAGTCCCACTCGGTCGACACGCCGGACTGGGCCGCCCAGCGCGTGCGGCCGCCGAGCACGTGGTGGAGCAGGTGCCCGAGCTCGTGGAGGAAGGTCTTCACGTCGCCGTGCTCGAGCAGCGCCGGCTCGGCGCCGGGGCGGGCGAAGTTGCACACCAGCACGCCCTCGGGCAGCCGGCGCCCGGCCTGTCCGCTCGAGAGGGTGAACTGGGCGAAGTGCTTGTACTTCCCGTCCCTCGGGTGCATGTCGAGCCAGATGCGCCCGGCGAGCCTCCCGTCCTCGATGACGTCGAAGGCCTCCACCTCCGGGTGCCAGGCCGGCGCGGCGTCGGCGCGCCGGTACTCGATGCCGAAGAGCCGGCCGGTGAGCGCGAGCAGCCCGTCCCGCACGCGTCCGTACTCCAGGTAGGGCCGGATCGCCTGGGCGTCGGCGCCGTGCTCCTCGGCCTTGATGCGCTCGGAGTAGAAGGCGGAGTCCCACGGGTCGACCCGCTCGGCGCCGGGGACGTCGCGCCGCTTGCGCTCGAGCAGCTGGCGGTAGTCCCGGCGCATGCGCGACTCCGCCCCGGCCGCGATCCGCTCGATGAAGGCGGCGGCCGCCTCCTCGCTGCCGATCATCTTGTCCTCGGTGGCGTAGGCCGCCCAGTTCGGGTAGCCGAGCAGCCGCGCCAGCTCGGCCCGCCGCGAGAGCATCCGGGAGAGCACGTCGAGGTTCCCGGGGTGGGCGCGCCGGCGGTACTCCCGCCAGAGCCGCTCCCGGACCGACGCGCTCCGGGCGTAGCTCAGCGTCGGCACGTAGTCGGTGCTGTCGGTGGTGACCGACACCGTTCCGTCCGGCCCGGGCGGGTGCGCGCGCCGCCAGTCGTCGGGGAGGCCGTCGAGCTCGGCGGGGTCGACCTTCACCGATCGCGCGTCGTCCTTGATGGCCCGGCCGAACTCCTGGCCGATGCGCACGAGCTCCTCGCGGAGCGCCCGCACCCGCTCCCGGGTGGCATCGTCGCGGTCCACTCCGGACCGGCGGAAGTCCCGCAGGCTGCGCTCGACGAGCCAGCGGGTGGCGGGATCCGCGCCGGCGAGGTCGATCGCCCCGAGCGCGCGGTAGAGGTCGCGGTCGAGAGAGAGCTCGGTCTGGGCCGCGTCCACCTCCTGCTCGCAGGTCTCGGCCGCCTCCCGCATCTGAGGCGACGGGTGCACGTTCCGGCACAGGCTCGCGCGGGCCGCCGCGTCGGAGAGCAGGGCGAAGGCGTCGTCGAAGAGCCCGAGCGCCTCGTCGCGGGAGCGGGGCGCCGCCGTCTCGAGCGAGCGGGCCGAGTCGCGGGCCCGCCGCACGTCCTCGCGCGAGGCCGCGACGAACTCCGCCGGGGTCGCCACGAGGAGCTCTGCGGCGCGGGAGGGCGAGGGGGCTTGCGGCATCGGTCGGCTCCTCAAGAAAGGGGGCGCGCCGCGCCTAATCTCGGCCTTGGTCTCGCGCGTCATCAGGTCGCCGACCGCCTGCTTTGCCGGCATGCCCTGGTAGAGCACCTTGTGGATGACCTCGGTGATGGGCATCTCCACGTGCAGGCGGTGGGCGAGCTCGCGGACGGTCTTCGCGTTGCGGACGCCCTCGGCCACCTGACCGAGCTCCCGCTGGATCTCGTCGAGCGTCTTGCCCTTGCCGAGGCCGAACCCCACCGTGAAGTTTCGCGAGAGCTGCGACGAGCAGGTGAGCACGAGGTCGCCCAGGCCGGCCAGCCCCGACAACGTCATGGGGTTCGCGCCCTTCTTCACGGAGAGCCGCTGGATCTCGGTGAGGCCGCGGGTGATGAGCGCCGCCCGCGCGTTGGCCCCGAAGCCGAGGCCGTCGGACATGCCGGCGGCGATGGCGATGACGTTCTTCACCACCCCGCCAATCTCGCAGCCGACGATGTCGTTCGAGGTGTAGGGCCGGAACCAGCGGGTGTGGAAGGCGTCCTGGACCGCCTTCGCGACCCGCTCCCAGCGACCGGCGATGGTGACGGCGGTGGGCATCTGCCTCGCCACCTCCTTCGCGAAGGCGGGCCCGCCGAGAAAGGTGAGGTAGGGGTGCATGGCGACCGGCAGCACATCCTCCAGCACCTCGTTCATGGTCATGAGGGTCTCGCCCTCGATGCCCTTCGCGGCCGACACGACCGGCACGCCAGCGTGGAGGTGGTGCTTCGCCTCGATGGCCACCTGCCGCATGGCATGGCTCGGCACGGCCAGCACCACGAGCTCGGCGCCCTCGAACGCCTTCGCGAGCTGCGTGGTGGCGACGAGCGTCGGCGGCAGCTCGAGCCCCGGCAGGTAGCGGGCGTTCTCGCGGCGGGAGGCGATGGCCTCGACCACGACGGGGTCCCGGCCCCACAGCGTCACCGGGTAACCCTTGCTGGCGAGCACGGAGGCGAGCGCTGTCCCCCACGAGCCGGCTCCGAGCACCGTCGATCGCATGCATCCCTCCAGTTCGAGAGGACCATGTTAACCACGGACCGCGCCGGCGCGCCCGGTCCGTGAGGGTCCCTATCGGACGGCGCGGGCCACGAGCGCGGAGAAGAGCCGGGGATGGTCCCCGAGCCGGGCGATCGCGCCTCGTCGAAGCCGCGGACGCCGCGCCATGGCGAGGACGAGGCTCGCCACCGCCGCGTACCGGCGGTATCGCGCGTCCACGGCGCGCTCCCAGGGGCGAAGCGCACGGGCGGTGGCTCCCCGGGCGAGCGCACCGGGAAGCTCGGCCCCGAGGAGGGCCGCCGCCTCGAAGGCGAGCGAGAGGCCCTCGCCGGTGATGGCGTCGAGGTAGCCGCCCGCGTCCCCCACGAGCACCAGCCTGTCCTTCGCCCGCGCGGCCACCCGCCGGGCGAGCGGGCCCGCGCCGGCCACGGCGGAGCCCGCCGGCGCGCCGCGCAGCCGCTCCGCGAGGCGCGGGAAGCGGGCGAGCAGGGCCTCGTAGTCCGGCGCCACGCGCTGCTCGAAGAGGAAGGCGAGCCCGACGAGGCGCGGTCCCACCGGCGTGAGGTAGCCCTCGGCCCCCTCCCCGAAGTGGACCTCCACGGCGTCCGTCCACGGCTCCACCTCGAAGTGGCGGCGCAGCCCGAAGCGGCGCGTGCCGCGCGCCGGGAGGTCGAGTCCCTCGCGGGCCCGCACCGGCGAGGAGAGCCCGTCCGCCGCGACGAGCAGCCGCGCCCGGACCTCCTCGCCGCCCTCGAGGCGAGCCACCACGCCACCCGGCTCGATGCGGTGGGCCTCGAGCGCGCAGCGCTCGCGCACCTCGGCCCCGAGCTCGCGCGAGCGGGCGGCGAGAGCGCGGGAGAGCGCCAGGCGGCGGATTCCCAGGCCTCCCGGCGCCGGCAGCACCGACTCCGCCGCCGACCCGTCCTCGCAGACCCAGCGGATGGCGCGCACCGGGGCGAAGCCCTCGGGGTCGAGGTGGCGCCGCGCCCAGCTCCTCGAGCGCGCGCAGCCCCCCGGGAGCAGGCCCTCGCCGCAGGCCTTGTCGGCCGGGAGCGCGCGGCGCTCCACGAGGAGGACGTCGAGCCCGCGGCGCGCGGCCTCGGCGGCCACTGCCAGCCCCGCCGGACCTCCTCCCGCCACCAGCACGTCGCGCACGTCACCTCCGCCAGCGGGCGTAGGCGAGCCCGGACCGCAGCACCTGGCGGGCGAGCGAGAGCGCGTTCACCCTCCCCGGAGGCCGGAGCGTCCCGGACAGGTAGCGGCGGAGCGCCTCGGACCGCCGCATCTTTCCGCTGGAGGTGCGCGGGAGCGTCCCCGGCGCGAGCACCCGCACCGTGTGGGCCCGGACGCCGGTGCGCTCCAGGACCGCGCGGCGCGCAGCCTCGGCGAGCGCCTCCTCGCCGGCCGCGCCGCGGCGGCCGCGCTCGGCGAGCAGGAGGAGCTCCTCCCCGTCCGCCCCCGGCGGCACGAAGCCGAGCGCCACCGCGCAGCCCACCCGAAGCCCGGGAACGGCCGCCAGGCACGACTCGAACTCGTCGGGAGCGTGGTTCGCCCCCCGGACGATGACGAGGTCCTTGGCGCGGCCGTGGACGAAGAGCTCGCCCTCGACGTGGAATCCCAGGTCTCCGGTGTCGAGCCAGCCCCCGGCGAGCGCGCGCGCCGTGGCGGCATCGTCGCCCAGGTACCCCCGCATCACGGAGGGTCCGCGGACGTGGATCCGCCCGAGGCGGCGCTCCGGGAGCGGCTCCCCGGCGTCGCCGCGGACCTCGACCTCCATCCCGGGAATGGGAAAGCCCACCGACGCCACCTCCCGCCCTCCGGGAGCGACCTCGCCGTCGGCGAGCCGCGACGGGTCGAGGCGCTCGACCCTCGGCTCGATGCGCCCGGGAGTGAAGGTCACGGCGAGCGCCGCCTCGGAGAGGCCATAGACCGGGCGCAGCGAGCGCGGGTCCAGGCCCTGGCGGGCGAAGCGGGCGGCGAAGCGGCGCAGGGTACCCGCGGTCACCGGCTCGGCACCGTCGAGCGCGATCCGCCAGGGGGCGAGCGAGAGCCCGGCGAGGTCCTCGTCGCGGACCCGGTCGGCCGCGTACGCGTAGGCGAAGTGGGGCGCGGCCGAGATGGTGCCCCGGTGGCGCGCCATCGCCCGGAGCCACAGGGCCGGCCGCGCCAGGAAGTGCTCGGGCGGGAGCAGCACGAGCGGGCCCGGGTAGCCCATGGCGCCGAGCAGGCAGCCGATGAGCCCCATGTCGTGGTAGAGCGGCAGCCAGGAGACGAGCGTGTCCGCGCCGGTGGGCTCGACGAGCGCGATGAGCGCCTCCACCTGGGCGAGCAGGTTGTCATGGGTGAGCGCCACGGGCTTCGGGTCGACGGTGGAGCCGGACGAGAACTGGACGAGCGCGAGGTCCGCGCCGCCGCGGGGCTCGAGGACCTCCGCGCCGCCCTGGAGGTCCCCGGCGTCGACGACCCCGAGCGAGAGCGCAGGGCGCGCGGCCGCCACGGCCTCCCCCAGGATGCGCCGCACCGCCGGCGAGGCGATCGCGATGCGTGCGCCCGACAGGCGCATCATCCGGGCGGTGGCCGCGAGGTACTCCTCGAGGCGGCCGAGCCTCACCGGCGGGTAGAGCGGGACGGGCACCGCGCCCGCGCACAGCGCCCCGAAGAAGGCGTCGAGGAAGGCGGGCTCCGTCCGGAGCAAGAGCGCCACGCGGTCCCCCGGCGCCACGCCGCGCGCGCGGAGCGCGCCCGCGGCGCGCCGCGCGCGAGCGTGCACCTCCGCCCAGGAGAGCCGCGTCTCCTCCTCGCGCAGCCCGACGAAGGTGACGCCGGAGGGGTGGAGGGCAGCGGCGGCAAGCGCCGCGCCCACCGTGGCGTGCCGGGAGCGCGGCACGGACGGACCGACGAGCCGCGTCGAGGTCACGGCAGGACCTCCGCCGCGGCTCGGGCCGCGACGAGCCGCGCCAGGTCCGCGAGCGACCGGGCCTCGGCGGCGTCGTCCTCGGTCAGGATCACGCGGAAGCGGTCCTCGACCGCCACCACGAGCGAGAGCAGCGCCAGCGAGTCGAGGCTGGCCGCGAGCTCCTCGTCGTCGCCGCCCGCCACCTCGAGGCGGAGCTCCTCGCGGGCAATTCGGCGGATCTCGTCCGCCACGGCCGCTTCCGGCCCGGTCACGGCACGAACCTCCCCTTCCCCGCGAACGCCCTCTCCCAGTCCGGCCCGAGCGCTCGCTCCTCGTCGCGGATGCGGGCGGCGAGCAATAGCGCGTTGCCGGCCGAGAAGGCGGCGGCGAGCTCCCACAGCCCCCAGCACAATGGCAGACACGCCACCTCGAGGGCGACCGCCACGTAGTTCGGGTGCCGAAGCACCCGGTACGGGCCGCGCGTCACCGGTGGGTCGCCCGGGACCACGATCACCCGGGTGTTCCAGCGGTCGCCGAGCGAGGCCACCGACCACCAGCGCAGCCCCTGGGCCGCTGCCACCCCCGCGGCGGCGATCCAGGCCGCCGGGGGCGGCGGCGAGGGATGCAGGAGGGCGCCCACGACGAGCGCCACGAGGAAGGCGGCGTGGAAGCCCACCATGAGCGGGTAGAGGCGGCGGCCGCTCTCCCGGCCCCCCCGGGCGAGCGCGCGCCGCGCGTGGCGCGACGAGAGCACGAGCTCGACCGCGCGCTCCGCGGCGACGGCGGCGAGCAGCGCGAGATAGGCGTCGACCGGCCGCAAGGGACCCTCACCACTCGAGCAGGAGCAGCTCCGCGCAGAAGCCCGGCCCCATGGCGACGAGCAGGCCGCGGTCTCCGGGGCGGGCGGCCCGGGACTCGAAGAGGTCGGCGAGGACGAAGAGGACCGAGGCGGACGACAGGTTGCCGACCTCCCGCAGCGACTTCCAGGAGAGGTCGAGCGCCCCGGCGGGGAGCTCGAGCGCGTCCTCGAAGGCCTCGAGCACCTTCGGCCCCCCGGTGTGCGCGATGAAGTGGCGGATGTCGGCACGCGCGAGTCCGTGGTCGGCGAGAAAGGCGTCGACGTCGCGGGCGATGTGGGCCCGGGCGATGTCCGGGACCTTCGCCGACAGCACCACCTTGAACCCGCTGTCGACGATGTCCCAGCCCATCACCCACTCGGTGTCCGGGTAGAACGAGGACCGGGTGGCCACCACCCGCGGGCCCGGGGCCGCCGCCCGCGGCGCGGCGCGCGCCGCCCTCGACCACCACCGCCGCAGCGCCGTCCCCGAAGATGCCGGACGCGACGACGTTCGCGACGGAGAGGTCGTTTCGCTGGAGCGTGAGCGAGCAGAGCTCCACGGAGAGGAGCACCCCCACCTCTCCCGGGAAGGCGCGGAGCACGTCGGACGACGCGGGAGAGGCCCGCCGCGCCGGCGACGCAGCCGAGGCCGAAGATGGGGACCCGCTTCACGTCCGCCCGCATCCGCAGGCGGTTCACGAGCCTGGCGTCGAGCGACGGCGTGGAGAGCCCGGTGACGGTCACGAAGTAGAGGTGGTCCACGTCGCGGGGGCCGAGGCCCGCGGCCGAGAGCGCCCGGGAGATCGCGTCGGCGCCCAGGTCGAGGGCCACCCGGATCCAGGCGTCGTTCGACTTCTGGAAGGTGTCGAGCGCCGCGTACTCGGCGAGCGGCAGGGCGAGGAACCGCCCACCCACCCGGACGGCCCGGTGCAGCTCGTCGAGGCGCTGCGCGTTGAAGTGCTTCTTCGCCCAGTGCTCCCGCAGTGCACCGAGGATGGTCTCCTGGTCCGCGTAGTGGGGCGGGAGCGCCCGGCCCACGGCGCGCAGGAGGGGCCCCTCCGCGGCGGGAGAGGGGGTCGCCGGTCGGTCGGGCACGGTTGGAAGCTAACCCAGCTGCTGCCGCGGCGCTCCCCCGGCGCGGGTGAACCCGTCCGGAAACGTGCCTGCGGGCGGGCGTTTCCGCGCCCGGGCCGGGCTGCGGAGGACCCCTAGCGGCGCTTGCCAAGCGTTCGGAAGCCCTTACGTTGGAGAAAATGCGACCCGACAAGCTGACCGTGAAGGCCCAGGAAGTGCTGCAGGAGGCGCAGGCGGAGGCCCGCAAGCGCGAGCACCAGGCCATCGACATCGAGCACCTGCTCCTCGCGCTCCTGCACCAGGCCGACGGCGTGGCGAGGCCGGTCCTCGAGAAGATCGGGGCGAACCCGCAGCAGGTCGAATCGCGGCTCGAGGACGAACTGCGCGGCGTCGCCCGGGTGAAGGGCGGCCCCGAGCCCTACGTGGGCAACCGGCTCACGAAGCTGCTCGACCGCGCCGAGGAAGAGGCGAAGAAGCTGAAGGACGAGTACGTCTCCACCGAGCACCTCCTGCTCGCCGCCGCCGAGGACAGGAGCCCGCCCGGCGACGCGCTCCGCGCCGCCGGGGCGAGCCCCGGACCGGATCCGCGGCGCGATCCGGGAGATGCGGTCGGGAGCCCGGGTGACGAGCCCGGAGGCCGAGAGCCAGTACCGCGCTCTCGAGAAGTACACGAAGGACCTCACCGAGCTCGCCCGCCAGGGCAAGCTCGACCCGGTGGTCGGGCGCGACGAGGAGATCCGGCGCACCATCCAGATCCTGTCCCGGCGCACGAAGAACAACCCGGTCCTGGTCGGCGACCCCGGGCGTGGGCAAGACCGCCATCGTCGAGGGGCTGGCGCGGCGCATCGTCGACGGCGACGTGCCCGAGGGGCTGAAGAACAAGCGCATCCTGTCGCTCGACATGGGCTCGCTCGTCGCCGGGGCCAAGTTCCGCGGGGAGTTCGAGGAGCGGCTCAAGGCGGTGATGAAGGAGGTCACCGCAGCCCAGGGCCAGGTCATCCTCTTCATCGACGAGATGCACACCATCGTGGGCGCCGGGGCGGCCGAGGGCGCCATGGACGCCGGCAACCTCCTCAAGCCGGCGCTGGCCCGCGGCGAGCTGCACGCCATCGGCGCCACCACCGTGGAGGAGTACCGCAAGCACGTCGAGAAGGACCCGGCGCTCGAGCGCCGCTTCCAGCCCGTCTTCGTGACCGAGCCCTCGGTGGAGGACACGGTCTCCATCCTGCGCGGCCTGAAGGAGCGCTACGAGGTGCACCACAAGGTGCGCATCCAGGACGCGGCGCTCGTCGACGCGGCGCGGCTCTCCAACCGCTACATCGCCGACCGCTTCCTCCCCGACAAGGCCATCGACCTCGTCGACGAGGCGGCCAGCCGGCTTCGCATCGAGATCGACTCGATGCCGACCGAGGTGGACGAGGTGCGCCGCCGCATCGGCCAGCTCGAGATCGAGAAGCAGGGGCTCCTGAAGGAGAAGGACGCGGCCTCGCGGCGCCGGCAGGCCGACGTGGAGAAGGAGATCGCCGGGCTGAACGAGGAGTTCGCCCGGCTGAAGTCCCGCTGGGACCGGGAGAAGGGGCTCATCCAGAAGCTCTCGTCGCTCCGCACCGAGCTCGAGGCGGTGAAGGCGCAGCAGGCGGACGCCGAGCGGCGGGCCGACTTCAACAAGGCCGCCGAGATGAAGTTCGGGAAGATGCCCCAGATCCAGAAGGACATCGACACGGTGCAGAAGGAGCTCGCCGACGCCCAGAAGCTCGGCGCGATGCTGCGGGAGGAGGTCACGCCGGAGGAGATCGCCGAGGTGGTCTCCAAGTGGACCCGCATCCCGGTGTCGAGGCTCCTCGAGGGGCAGAAGGAGAAGCTGCTCGGGATGGAGAAGCGGCTCGCCGCCCGGGTGGTGGGCCAGGAGGTGGCGCTGCGCGCGGTCTCGGCCGCCGTCCGCCGGGCGCGCTCGGGGATGCAGGACCCGAACCGGCCGGTCGGCTCCTTCATCTTCCTCGGCCCGACCGGGGTCGGGAAGACCGAGACCGCCCGCGCGCTCGCCGAGTTCCTCTTCGACGACGAGAATGCGCTCACCCGAATCGACATGTCGGAGTACATGGAGAAGCACGCGGTGAGCCGGCTCATCGGCGCCCCCCCGGGCTACGTCGGGTACGAGGAGGGCGGCCAGCTCACCGAGGCCGTGCGTCGAAGGCCCTACTCGGTCGTGCTCTTCGACGAGATCGAGAAGGCCCACCGCGACGTGTTCAACGTCTTCCTGCAGATCCTCGACGACGGGAGGCTCACCGACGGCCAGGGGCGGACCGTGGACTTCCGCAACGCGGTCGTCATCATGACCTCGAACGTCGGCTCGGACGACATCCAGCGCCTGGCCGCGCGGCGCGACTCGGAGAAGGAGGTCCGCGACGTCGCCATGGCGGCGCTCCGCGCCGAGTTCCGCCCCGAGTTCCTGAACCGCGTCGACGAGATCGTGGTCTTCCGGCCGCTCTCCCGCGAGGACCTCTCCACCATCGTGGAGATCCAGCTCGCGCGGATGCGCAAGCTGCTCGCGGACCGCCAGCTGACGATCGCACTCGGCGAGAAGGCGCGCGAGGCGGTGGCGGACGCCGGGTACGATCCGGTCTACGGGGCCCGGCCGCTCAAGCGCGCCATCCAGCGGATGATCCAGGACCCGCTCTCCACCAAGATCCTGGAGGGCGAGTTCCAGCCGGGCGACCACATCGTCGTCGACGAGGGAAAGGACGGGGCGCTCGAGTTCAAGAAGGGCGCCCGCCCCCACGACGCGGCGCGCCCGGAGGAGAAGAAGGCGCGCTCCGCCTGACGATCCTTTAAGGCCCGGGACCCGCGCCCCGCCCGTCCGCGGCGGGGACGGGCTCCGCCCACCGCTCGAGCACGGGCCCGAACCGCTCCCAGAGCGGCGCGGGCACGGGCACCCGGCGCCCCTCGATCATCGAGCGGAGCATCGCGGCGTTCGCCACCTCCTGGCCGCCGAAGTGGTTGTTGGTGATGACGTAGACATCCTTCACGCCCGGGGCCGCGGCCACCTCCCGGACGCGCTCCGACCAGGGCGCGAGCTCGGCGGCCGAGTACAGGTAGTCGTAGCGCTCGTCGCGGCCCGCGTCGGCCCGGAACCAGTCGTGGACGTTGCGCCCGTGGATGCGCACGTACCCGACCGCCGCGGTGGCCACCGCGGAGGGCGTGAGCGAGTGGCGGAAGAGCGGCTGGTCCACGTTGACGAAGCCGATCCCCTGCTCGGCGAGCGACCGGTAGAGCTCCGGCACGTTCCAGGAGGCGTGGCGGACCTCGAGCACGAGCGGGAGCCCGCGGAACGCGAGCGCGACGTCCCGGAGCCACTCGCGGCTCGCCTCCTCCCGCTTGAAGGACCAGGGGAACTGGACGAGCACCGCCCCGAGCCGGCCCTCCTCGGCGAGCGCGTCGGGCGCCTCCCGGGCGAGCCTCACCTCGTCAGCGTCGATGGCCCGGTCGCGCTCGTGGGTGAACCGGCGCCACGCCTTGGCGGTGAAGCGGAAGGCCGGCAGGTGGGACACGCGCCGGGCCCACGAGCGGGCCACCTTGCCGGGCAGCGGCCGGTAGAAGGTGGAGTTCACCTCGATGGCGTCGAAGTAACCCGCGAGGAAGGTGAGCGCGTCGAAGCCCCGCGGGGCCGGCTGTGGGTACACGGCGCCCCGCCAGTCGTCGTAGTCCCACCCGGCCACGCCCACGCGGATCACCGGGGGAGCCTTTCCCGCCACCCGCCCCCCGCGCAAGGCCCCCCTTGCGGGAGGCGCGCCGCAATGGGGAATCGCGAGACACCGCCGCCCCCCGCTGTCCCGTTTCTCCCCAGGGCTTCGAGCCCGCGCCCAGCGAGCACGCGCGCAAGTACCTGGAATGCCTCGCCTCGACGGAGGCCGGCTTTCGGCACGCCCCCTGCGTTGGCTTCGTGGGTGGAGCCGGCCGCCCCGGCCGGCCCCTAGAAGAACCCACCGACCAAGGAGCAACGGCCGCCACCGACCCCCGCACCCCAGAGCTCAAGACCGCGAGGCCGGTGGCGAGAGCCACCGGCCTCGCGCATTCCGGGGCGCCGTCGGGTCGAGCTCACGAGCCGTAGAACACTTCCTCGAGGCACAGGCCCTGGGGAGGCGCCGTCGGCCCGGCCTTGTTGCGATCCCGCGTGGAGAGGAGCGCTGGAAGGGAGTCGGGCGACCGGGCGCCGAGGCCCACCTCGACGAGCGTCCCGACGATGTTGCGGACCATGTGCTTCACGAAGGCCGTGGCCTCCGCCACCACCTCGATGCCGCCGCCCGGCCCCAGGGCCACGTCGAGCTGGCGAAGCTCCCGGACGGCGTGGTGCGCCTCGCAGTCCGAGGCCTGGAAGCAGGCGAAGTCGTGGCGGCCGACGAGGGGCCGGGCCGCCGTGCGCATGGCCTCGACGTCGAGGCGGCGGAACACCTGCCAGCAAAAGCGCCGGGAGACCGGGGCGCGCGTCGAGACGTTCTCGATGCGGTACCGGTAGCGCTTTCCCCGGGCGTCGCGGCGGGCGTCGAACCCGTCGGGCATCACCGCCGCGTCGCGGACGGCGATGTCCGGCGGCAACAGCGCGTTCATCCCCTTCACGTAGGCGACGACCGGCAGCGCGCGCTCCACCGGGACCGACACCACCTGTCCGAGCGCGTGCACGCCGGCGTCGGTTCGCCCGGCCGCGGTGACGCGCAGGGTCGCCTTGTGGAGCGCCGACAGGGCCCGCTCCACCTCCGCCTGGATCGAGGGGCCGTTTCGCTGCAGCTGCCACCCCACGTAGTCCGTCCCGTCGTACTCGACGATGAGCTTCGCCACCGGCACGCCCCCGACGGTAGCACGGAGCGAGCGCGGCGCGGGCGGGCCGCGGCCCGCGCGCGCCGACCCCGTTTTCACGGTGGCACGGTGAGCGTGATGCCGACGGCCACGTCGGGGGCGTTCGTGTCGTAGAACCAGTCGCCGGCCCCGTTGCCGGGGTTTTGCCCAAGAGTGAAATCCTCCATGAACCAGAGGGCGAACCCGCCGTGGCGGATCCCCAGCGATACCTGGTTCTGCGGCCGGAGCACCGCGTAGGCGGCGGACGTCTGCACGGTGCCGCCGGGCCCCGCGTCGAGGACCGTCCAGCCGGGCGCGAAGGCCGCGGTGGCAAAGCGGTCCTCGAGGAAGAGCGCCCAATCGCCCACGAGGAAGACGAGCGAGGCGTCGAGGCTCCCGTGCCAGCGCCGCGGCTGCAGCGGAAAGCCCGCGGGGAGGCCCGACCAGAGGGAGGCGGCCGCGAGCGCGTGGCCGACGAGCCAGGGCGTCGCCTGCCACGTCCCCTCGATCCCCATCCCGGCGTCCCATCCCCCCGAGCCGCCGAGCTGCGCGAGCCTTCCCACGGGAACCTCCACGTCGAGGCGAAGCGAGACCCCGGCGCGCGCCGGGGGCCCCTCGACGAGCGGCGCCCCGCCCTGCCAGAGGAGGATCTGGTTGCGGATCACCACGTCGTCCGCCGAGACGACCGGCGACGAGATGGCGACGAGGGTCGTCCCGCCGGGCTCCCGCAGCGCCACGTGGACCTCCCCGCGCGGGTAGAGGTTCCGCGCGAAGTCGCCGTAGTTCCCGAGCGAGTGCCACGCCTCGATGGGCCCGTCGGTCCACCCGCCCCAGTGGGCCGTGGCGCGCAGCTCGAGCGCGGTGGCGAGCCGACGCGACCACGATCCCTCGGCAGCGCCCGCGAGCGCCCCCCAGGGCAGCCGGACCGAGACCGCCAGCGAGTCCGCCTGCTCGTCGAGGCGCACGGCGACCGTGCGGTCCCCGCGCCCGAGCAAGGTCGGCGTGCTCCAGTCGTTGGCCACCGCCCATCGCAGCTCGAGCCGCGGCGAGGTGACCTCTCGGGCGTCCCAGAGGACGACGTCGAGGAAGAGGTCCCGGAGCGTGCCCGGCGTCCGCAGCTCGAGCGGCCCCTGCGGCGCAGACCCGAGCGCGCCCGACGCGGCGAGCGCGAGCGCGACGGCGGTGGCGATGCGCAGGCGCGCGAGAGCGGCCACGGTTCCTCCGGCCCCAGAGGCTAGACCATCGTCGGCGACCCTTGGCCTTTGACGGCGGCGACCGCGCCGCGCTATACCCCCGCCGTCCGTTCCTTCACCTTTTCTTGAACGGCAGAACGGCGACCCGGGACGCGCGCGAAGATGGGGAAGGACCAGGCCATCCTGCAGCAACTCGACGAGAGCGCGCTCCGCGGCGTGCGGCCGGAGAAGGCCCAGGCGGCGCTCTCCCAGGTCCCGCGCCTCTTCGAGGAGCTCGCGCTGCTCGAGGGCGAGCTCGCCCGCGCCACCGTCGACGCGGAGCCGACGCTCCAGGCGGCCGCGCGCCACCTCGTCTCCGCCGGCGGGAAGCGCATCCGACCCACCGTGGCGCTCCTGTCCTGCGGCGCCTGCGGCGGCGACATGTCGGCGGCCGTCCCGTTCGCGGTGGCGGCCGAGCTGACCCACTCGGCCACCCTGCTCCACGACGACGTCATCGACGACGGACCGCTGCGCCGCGGCCTGCCGGCGTCGCGGGTCATCTGGGGAAACACCGTCTCCGTCCTCGCGGGCGACTGGCTGCTCACCCGGGCGCTCGAGATCGTCGCCGAGCACCCGGCGCGGGCCGACGCGCTCCCGGCGCTGCTCGCCACCATGCGGCGCCTGGTGGAGGGCGAGGTGAAGCAGCTCTCGGTCCGCGGGGGTTTCCGCGCCACCGAGGCGGACTACTTCGAGGTGATCGAGGGCAAGACCGCCTCGCTCTTCGGCTGGGCCTGCGCCGCGGGGGGATGGGCGGCCGGCGCCCACGGCGAGGCGCCGGCCCTGCTCGCCACCTTCGGCGAGGGGATCGGCACGGCCTTCCAGCTCGTCGACGACGCCCTCGACTACGCCGCCGATCCTTCCAAGCTCGGCAAGCGGCTCGGCTCCGACCTGTCGGAGGGGAAGGCCACCCTCCCGCTCATCCGCGCCCTCGCGGCCCAGCCCGGGCTGCGGGAGCGGCTTGCCCCGATCGCCGAGGGCGCCGCGCCCGACGACGCCACCTGCCTCGAGGTCATCGACGCGGTGAAGCGGACCGGCGGCGTCGAGGCGGCGCGGTCGCTCGCGCGCGATCACACGCGCTCCGCGCTCGCCGCGCTCGAGCGCCTGCCCGACGGCCCTCACCGCCGCGCGCTCGTCGAGTCGGCGGTGGTGCTGACCGAGCGCGCCTTCTAGCGCGCGCCGGAGCCCGCGAGGCGGTCCCGCCACCGCGCCAGCTCGACGAGCAGCGCCGCCACCCGTTTGCGGGTCGCCTCGTCCACGAGCCGCCCCGCCGTGTCGAAGTGCTGGGCCGCGTTCGACACCATCACCTCCGGGGCGGGAACCACCGAGACCCCGATGGGACGGAGGATCTCCCGCAGGTCCACCTGGGCGCGGACCGTGCCCATCGGCCCGGGGCTCGCGCCCAGGATGGCCGCCACCTTGCCCGCGAGCGGCGTGGACGCGGGCGGGCGCGAAACCCAGTCGATGGCGTTCTTCAGCACGCCGGGCACGGAGTGGTTGTACTCGGGCGTCGCCACGAGCAACGCGCCGGCCGAGGCGACGGCGAGCCGCAGCGCGGCCACCGGCGGCGGATCTCCCAAGGCCTCCACGTCCGCGTCGTAGGGGGGGATCTCGCGAAGTCCCTCCCAGATGCGCACGACCATCCCCGGGGGAGCGAGCTCCTGCGCGGCACGGAGCAGTCCCCGGTTGTAGGAGCCCGCCCGCAGGCTTCCGGCGATCCCCAGCACTTCCACGTCGGCCAAGCGTCCTCCTCGCCCCTTCCGTAACGGGGCTCGCCCCGGCGCGCCCGCACGCAGGGCGGTGCTTTCAGGGCCCCGCGGGGGTCTCCCCGTCCTCGGCGGGCGGCGCGTAGATGGGCACGAGGAAGGTGGCGTCGTAGCCGATGCCGGGAGCTCGCCCCCGCACCCGGAGCCACCAGCGCCTCGGCGCGGCCGAGGAGAGGTCCGTCCCCCGGTGCGGGTCGGACGGAAGCTCGAATCGGAGATCCATGCGGCGGGCGCCGCGCGTCACCTGGGTCGCCCGGTAGAGTTCCACGTCGGTGAAGCTCCCGGACGGATCGGGGTCTGGCCCGCTCTCCGGTGGCCGCCGCTCCTCGCAGGAGAGGGTCACCTCGAGCCCGCGCACGAGTGGCGCCCGCTGCCCGAGCTCCAGCGTGGCGAGGAATGGCGACCCGAGGAAGTACGGGAACCGCTGGAAGCGCAGGCGGCTCGTGCCGTACTTCCGCCGGCGCAGGCCGAGCAGGAGCGCCCGGGCGAGGAGCAGCGGCGGCACCAGGTCGGCAGCGGCGACGAGCTCGACCGGGAAGGCCTCGGGCCGCAGCACCGAGAACGCGTTGAAGGGGAGCAGGAAGGCCGCGGAGACGATCGCCTGCCACAGGGCGGACCGGGCGCGGGTGCCCGTCTCGTCGAGGGCGCCTCCCGGGTCCCACGGATGGTCGAAGCGCCACGGCTCGTGGGGGTGGAGCTCCTGCTCGCGAGAGCGGTGCCCGCTTCGGAAGCCCTGGACGCCGATGAGAAGGCCCCCGCCGAGGAACACGGCCGCGAAGACGGCGAGCAAAAGCGGCGGGGCCTCGAGCTGCCGGAGGGCGGCGGCGGCGAGCAGCGCCACGCCTGCGGCCCCGAAGACCCCACCGGCGACGACCGCCACAGAGCCGCCGGGTGGCCGTCGCGGGTTCGCCAACGGTCCCCCTCCCTCCGAGGATCAGCGGTCCTGGAACTCGGGCGTCACCCGCGGGATGAGGCCGCGGTCGGCCGACTCCTTGAGGAAGAGAGAGACCGCCTCGCGGCCCCGCGGCCCGAGGTCGCGGGTCCACTCGTTCACGTACATGCCCACGAACTGGTCGGCCTTCTGCCGGTCGAGGCCGCGGGCGTAGGTCATGGCGTGGTCGAGCGCCTTCTCGCGGTGGTCGAGCCCGTAGACGACCGTCTCGGTCATGACCCGTCGCGAGCGTGCGCCGCACCGGCTCGGGCAGGTCTCTCCGCACCGCGTTCATGCCGAGCGGGAGCGGCAGGCCGGTCCGGTCCTTCCAGGATCGACCGAGGTCCTCCACCACGCGAAGCCCCTCCTCGCGCGCGGTGAGCTGCCCCTCGTGGATGACGAGCCCGGCCTCGACCTTGCCGAGCTTCACCATCCGCCCCACTTCCTTGAAGTCCATCACCACCGGCTCGTGCTCCGGGAGCCGCAGCGACAGCGCCAGGGCGGCGCTCGTCCACTTGCCGGGGATGGCGATGCGCGCGTGGCGCAGCTCCTCGATGCGCAGGAACTGCGATTCCTTGCTCACCACCACCGTCGGCCCGTACCCGTCGCCGAACGACGCGCCCGAGTCGAGCAGCATGTAGCGGTCGTGCAGGTAGGCGTAGGCGTGAACCGAGAGCGCGGTGATCTCGTAGCGGCCCTCGAGGGCGGCGCGGTTCAGAGTCTCGATGTCGGAGAGCTCGTGGACGAACTCGAGCCCCTCGGCCCTCACGGCGCCGGAGGCGAGGCCGTAGAACATGAACGCGTCGTCGGAGTCCGGGCTGTGCGCAACGCGGATCGTCTGGGGCATGGGCGCGCCTTATATCTTTCAACGATCGTTGAAACAAGGGGAGGAAAGGAGTAGATCCCCGCAACCTTATGGCCTACCGGTCGCTGCGCCAGTTCCTCGAGCGGCTCGAGCAGGCAGGCGAGCTCGTCCGCGTCCGGGAGCCCGTCGACCCGGTCCTGGAGATGGCCGCCCTCGCCGACCGGGCCGCCAAGCAGGGCGGCCCGGCGCTCCTCTTCGAGAAGCCGGCGACGGGCGAGCTGCCGGTGGCGATGAACCTCTTCGGCACGCGCCGCCGCGCCTCGTGGGCGCTCTCCTGCGACGACCTCCAGCAGCCCGCCGACGAGCTCCGCGCGCTTCTCAAGACCGCCCCGCCGCAGGGGGTGTGGGAGAAGCTGAAGATGATCCCCAAGCTCGGGCGGCTCGCGTCGATGGCGCCCCGGCGCGTCTCCTCGGCGGCGGTCCAGGAGGTGGTGGATCGGGAGCCCGACCTCGGCCGGCTCCCCGTGCTCACCACCTGGCCGCACGACGGTGGCCCCTTCATCACCTTCCCGCAGGTGATCACCCGCGACCCGGAGACGGGACTGCGCAACGTCGGGATGTACCGGCTGCAGGTGATGGGACCGCGCCGGCTGGCGATGCACTGGCAGCTCCACAAGACCGCCACGGCCCACTGGCGCGCCTACCGGAGGCTCGAGAAGCGCATGCCGGTCGCCATCGCGCTGGGAGGCGATCCGGCGCTCACCTACTGCGCCTCGGCACCCTTGCCCCCCGGCATCGACGAGTACCTCTTCGCCGGCTTCCTGCGCCACGAGGCGGTGCACCTCGCCCCCGCCGTGACGGTCGATCTCGAGGTCCCCGCGGACGCCGACGTCGTCATCGAGGGCTTCGTCGACCCGCAGGCCCCGCTCGTCCGCGAGGGGCCCTTCGGCGATCACACCGGCTACTACTCGCTCGCCGACGACTACCCGGTGCTCGAGGTGACGGCGATCACCCGCCGCCGCGACGCGGTCTACCCGGCCACGGTCGTGGGGCCTCCACCCATGGAGGACTACTGGATGGGCGTGGCCACCGAGCGGCTGTTCTTGCCCATGCTCCAGCTCGTCTTCCCGGAGGTGGTGGACATGGCCTTCCCGCCGGAGGGCGTCTTTCACAACCTCTGCCTCGTCAGCATGCGCAAGGAGTTCCCGGGCCACGCGAAGAAGCTCATGCACGGCCTGTGGGGCTCGGGCCAGATGTCGGCGACGAAGACGCTCGTGGTCTTCGACGACGACGTCGACGTGCACGACTTCTCCCAGTCCGCCTGGCGCGCCTTCGCGAACGTCGACGCGCGGCGCGACCTCGTGGTCCTGGAGGGCCCGGTCGACGTGCTCGACCACGCGTCGGCGAACTTCGCGCTCGGCGGGAAGATCGGC
This sequence comes from uncultured delta proteobacterium, assembly GCA_963754915.1. Taxonomy (GTDB): domain Bacteria; phylum Myxococcota; class Myxococcia; order Myxococcales; family Anaeromyxobacteraceae; genus DATJZG01. Next base: position 81,436 of record CAVWHZ010000010.1, read on the forward strand.
GTGGATGCCACCCGCAAGTGGACCGAGGAGGGCGGCCGCGAGTGGCCCGAGCCCTGCGTCCACCCGCCGGACCTGCTCCTTCGCACCGACGCCCTCTACGAGCGGCTCGTGCCGGGCGCGCCCGCACCGCGGCGGCCCCGCATCCCGGTACCGCCTGCGGCCTTCTGGACCCCGCGCAAGGGAGGGGCATAGGTGGCGAGCGTCCCACTTCCCGGCCAGGGCGAGCGCGCCCAGGCGGTCCGCGCGATGTTCGACCGCATCGCGCCGACCTACGACCTGCTCAACCGCATCATGACGCTGCGGGTGGACCAGCTCTGGCGCCGGCGGCTCGTGCGGTCGCTCGCGCTCGCCCCGGGCGAGCGGCTGCTCGACGTCTGCGCCGGGACCATGGACGTGTCGGCGGAGGCGCACCGGCGCTTCCCCGCGGCGAAGGTCGTGGGCTCCGACTTCTCGCTGCCCATGCTCGCCCGCGGGGCGGCGAAGACGGTGCTTCCCGCGGCCGCCGCGGATGCGCTCGCCCTTCCCTTCCGGGACGGCTGCGCGAGCGCCGTCAGCGTCGCCTTCGGCGTGCGCAACCTCGACTCCTACGAGGCCGGCCTCGCCGAGATCGCCCGGGTGCTCCGCCCCGGGGGCAGGCTCGGGGTGCTCGAGTTCTTCCGCTCGGAGTCGGCCGGCTCGCGCGCCGTGCACCGCGCCTACAACCGGGTGGCGCTCCCGGTGCTCGGGCGGGTCCTGTCGACCGACCCGTCGGCCTACCGGTACCTGGTGGAGTCGATGGAGCGCTTCGCCTCCCGCGGCGAGTTCGAGGAGGCCGCGCGCCGGGCCGGCTTCCGCGACGTTCGCGGGGAGACGCTCTTCCCGGGCGTGTGCGGGCTCGTCACCGGGGTGCGCGCGTGAGGCTCGTGGTCGGCATCGGCGGCGCGTCGGGGGCGCCCTATGCGAGGCGGCTGCTCGACTTCCTCGCCCGCGAGGGAGAGGGCGCGGGCGTCTCGGTGGATCTCGTCTTCACCACCACGGGCCGCCTCGTCTGGAACCAGGAGATCGGCTCCGAGCCCGACTACCCCGCCTTCCGCCTCTGGAAGAACAGCGACCTCTCCGCCCCGTTCGCGTCGGGGAGCGCGCTCTACGACGCCATGTGCGTGGTGCCCTGCTCCGCCGCGGGGTTGGCGCGGGTCGCCTACGGCGTGTCGACCGATCTCGTCGGCCGCGCCGCCGACGTCATGCTGAAGGAGCGCAAGCGCCTCGTGCTCCTCTTGCGGGAGACGCCAATCTCGCTCGTGCACGCCCGCGCCATCGCCCAGGTGGTGGAGGCCGGCGCCTTCGTCATGCCGGCGACGCCGAGCTTCTACTCGAACCCCGGGACCATCGAGGAGCTCGTGGACACGGTGGTGGCCCGCCTGCTCGACCGGCTCGGCGTGCCGAACGACCTCATGCGGCGCTGGGACGGCATCTCCCCCCACGCCTGCGTGGACCCGACGGAGGTGGCGTGATGCTCTCCCAGCTGGCTCACCGCGCCCTCGAGCGCGACGGACTCGGCGCGATCCGCGACCGGGTGCTCTCCGGCGAGCGGCTCTCCGAGGCCGAGGCGCTTCGGCTCTACGAGGCGACCGATCTCGCCGCCGTGGGAGCGCTCGCGAACCACGTCCGCGAGGCCCGGCACGGGGACCTCACCTTCTACAACCGCAACGTCCACCTGAACCCCACGAACGTGTGCGTGGCGAGCTGCAAGTTCTGCTCCTTCGCCCGGCCGGACGACCGGCATGCCAGCGAGGGCTACACGATGTCCCTCGACCAGGCGGTGGAGCACGTCGTCTCGAAGCGCGCGCTCGGGATCACCGAGGTGCACATCGTCTCCGGGCTGCACCCCGACCTGCCCTGGGAGTACTACCTCGAGACCGTCCGCCGCATCCGGGAGGCCTGGCCACAGCTCCACATCAAGGGCTACACCGCGGTGGAGCTCCACTTCTTCGCCGAGAAGTTCGGCAAGAGCTACGAGCAGGTGCTGCGCGAGCTCATCGGCGCCGGGCTCACCACCATCCCGGGCGGGGGCGCCGAGATCTTCGCCTCCCGCGTGCGCCGCAAGATCTGCGACGACAAGGCCACCGCCGAGCAGTGGCTGGAGGTGCACCGCACCGCCCACCGCCTCGGCCTCAAGTCGAACGCCACCATGCTCTACGGCCACATCGAATCGCTCGCCGAGCGCGTCGACCACATGGCCCGGCTGCGAGCGCTTCAGGACGAGACCGGCGGGTTCCAGGTCTTCATCCCGCTCGCCTTCCACCCCGAGCACAACATGATCGGGAAGGCCTTCCCGAAGCCCA
>CAVWHZ010000011.1:0-268447 GCA_963754915.1 uncultured delta proteobacterium
CGAGCTCGTGCCGCGGCTCGTGGAGGCCTTCCCCGCCGGCCGCTTCCGATCGGTGTCGGTTCGCCGCCCGACGCTCGCCGACGCGTTCCTTCACCTGACCGGCGAAGCCCTCGCCGCGGAGGCGAGGTCTTGACCGGATGGGCGAGCGTCCGCCGCGGCCTGGGCTTCGACCTCGCCGCCGTCTCCGTCCTGTGGCGCCGCGACCTGCTCCGCTTCTTCCGGCAGCCTTCGCGCCTCGTCGGCGCGCTCGGCCAGCCGCTCATCTTCTGGCTCGCCATCGGGTCCGGCATGGCGGGGACCTTCCACATGCCCGGCTCGTCGGTCGGCTACCTCCAGTACTTCTACCCGGGCGTGTTGCTCATGGTGGTGCTCTTCGCCGCCATCTTCACGACGCTCTCGGTGATCGAGGATCGGCACGCCGGGTTCCTCCAGGCGGTGCTCGCCGGCCCGGCCGCCCGCGGCGCCGTGGCCACCGGAAAGGTGCTCGGGTCGGCGAGCGTGGCGCTCTCCCAGGCGGCCCTCTTCCTCGTGCTCGCCCCGGCCGCCGGATTCCCCTTGCCATCGGTCGACTGGCCGCTCCTCGTCGTCGCGCTCGCCCTCGCAGCCGTCGCGCTCGCCGGCCTCGGGTTCGCGGTGGCCTGGCTCGTCGACAACGTCCAGGGCTATCACGCCATCCAGATGACTCTGCTCGTCCCGCTGTGGGTGATGTCGGGCGCCATGTTCCCCGCAAGCCCGGATCACCCGGCCTTCGCGGCCCTGATGCGCGCCAACCCAATCGCCTACGCCGTCTCCGCCGTTCGACGCGCGCTCGCCGGGCCCGCCGCCCCGGGAGTCCTGCCGGGCTCCGCGCTCCGGGACCTCGCCGTGCTCGCCAGCTTTGCCGCGGGGACCTCCGTCCTCGCGGTTGTCGCTGCCCACCGACGCGGAGCATCCCGGTGACGCTCGGCGAGCTTCTCCCCCCGGTGAACGCGTCGCTGAACGCCACGAGCGCCGTGCTCCTCTGGCTCGGCTGGAGAGCCATCCGGGGCGGACATCGCGAGCGGCACCGGGCCCTCATGCTGTCCGCGCTCGGCACGTCGGCTCTCTTCCTCGCGGGATACCTGACCCGGGTGGCGCTCACCGGCACGCACCGGTTCCCCGGCACCGGGCTGCTCCGCGGCGCGTACCTGGCGCTCCTCGGAAGCCACACCATCCTCGCGGCCGTCGCTCTCCCGCTCGTGCTTCGCGCGCTCTGGCTCGCGTGGAAGGGCCGCTTCGAGTCCCACCGGCGCGTCGCCCGCGTGACCTTCCCGGTCTGGATGTACGTGTCGGTGACCGGCGTGGTCGTCTACGTGATGCTGTACGTCGTCGCCCCGAGCGTGCGGTAGGCGCTCTACCCCGGCCGGGGCGTGCCGGCGTGCCCCGTCCTTTGCGGCGGGTGCCCCGCCTTCCTATCGTAGCCTTTGCCACTGCTCCCGGAGGTGCCGCGTGCGAGGCCTTGCCGCAGCTCTGCTCCTCGCGACCGTCCCGGCGCTCGCTGCCGAGGTCGCGGGCGTGAGAGTGCCCGAGTCGCTCGTCGTCGACGGAGTGCCACTCCAGCTCAACGGCGCCGGCATCCGCACGAGGGCGGTGCTCGCGGACCGCCACGGCCACGCACCGTCGGCCTCGTCGCCGATCCTCGTGGACGTGAAGATCTACGTCGGGGCCCTCTACCTGCCGAAGAAGATGTCGGATGCCGCCGCCATCGTCGCGCTCGACCAGCCGAAGTGCATGCGCATGACCTACCTCCGCCGCGTACCCCGTTCGAAGATCCTCGGAGGGCTCAAGGAGGGCTTCGAGTCGAACTCGAAAGACGAGCTCGCGGAGGTCCTCCCGAAGCTCAAGCTCCTCGAGCAGGCGCTCCCCGACGAGGTCCAGGAGGGCCAGGTGCTCTCGGTGACCTACGTGCCCGGCAAGGGAAGCATCGTCGCCGTCGGGGGAGGCGAGCCCGCCACCGTCGCGGGCAAGGCCTTCTCCGACGCGCTCTTCCGGAACTGGCTAGGTCCCAGGCCCGCCGACGACGGCCTGAAGGGGCTGAAGGAGGCGATTCTCGCGAAGTGAGCCCTCTCGCGATCCGGGCACCTCGGCAGTCCGTTCGGGGCCCGCTCCACGCTCAGGCCCCTCCGGCCCGCGCCGGCGCGAGCGCCCGGTCGACGCGCTGGAGCACGTCGGCCTCGAGCCTCACCCCGGACGCCCGTGCATTCTCCTCGACCTGCGCGGGACGCGTGGCACCGACGATCGCCGACGACACCTCGGGCCGCCGCAGGACCCAGGCGAGCGCGAGCTGGGCGAGGGTCAGGCCGAGTTCCTGGGCGATGGGGAGCAGCTGCCCCACGGCGGCGAGCACCCGGTCCTCGAGGCGGCCCCGGAGGAAGCCGCCCATCGCCTCGCTCGCCGCTCGGGAGCCCGCCGGGGGCGGCTCCCCGGGGCGGTACTTGCCGGTGAGGACCCCCTGCTTGAGCGGCGACCACACCACCTGGCCAATGCCCTCGTTGGCGCACAGCGGGAAGACCTCCGACTCGGGACCGCGCTCCAGCATCGAGTACTGGGGCTGGCTCGACACGAACCGCTCGCCGGGCAGCGCCAGCGCCGCCCGGATCTGCGCGGGGGTCCACTCGGAGAACCCGATGTAGCGCGTCTTGCCCTGGCGCACCGCCTCGGTGAGGGCGCTCATGGTCTCCGCCAGCGGCGTCTCGGGGTCGAACCGGTGGCACTGGTAGAGGTCGACGTAGCTCACCTGCAGCCTCCGCAGCGAGGCGTCGAGCTGCTTCTTGATCTGCGCCGCCGAGAGCCCTCGGTCCCCGGACGGCATGGGGAAGAAGACCTTGGTCGCGAGCACGTAGGTCTCGCGCGGCCGCCCCTTCAGGACCTCGCCGAGGAAGGACTCGGCTGCACCGCCGGAGTACACGTTGGCGGTGTCGATGAAGTTGATCCCGAGGTCGAAGGCGCGCCGCACGCACGCCTCCGCCTGCTCGCGGGCCACGCCCCCCCCGTACGTGAGCCACGAGCCGAGGCCGATCTCGGACACCTCGAGGTCGCTGCTGCCGAGCCTTCGTCGATGCATGCCGTCCTCCTGGCGCGGACGCCCACCGTGGAGTCTAAGGCCAGGCCCCGGCCGCCGGCACCGGTGAGCAGCGCCCGCCCCGGCAGGGGAGCGAGGCCGGCGAGCGACGCCACCGGCCGGAGCGGCTAGCATGGGGCGATGAGCCACCGATTGACCGCCCTCCTCGCCGCGGGATGCGCGGTCGCGCTCGGCGCCTGCGACCGCCCCGCCCGCGTCGACCTCGACCCGGCCGCGCTCCAATTCCACGCCCGCGGGCAGTCGGGGGCCCTGCGCGCCACGGTGCTGAGCTCGGCCGGCAAGGTTCTCCCGGCCTCCGGGTGCGAGTGGTCGTCCTCCGACGAGCGCGTCGTCCGCGTGGCGGGCAAGCTCCGGGACGCGACGGTCACCGCTGCCGGTCCCGGGATCGCCTCGGTCCGCTGCAGCGCGGGTGGCGCGGGGGCCTCCGCGGCCGTCACGGTGCGCATCGCCTCGCGAGTCGAGGTGACACCGGCCCGGCTCGAGCTGCGGCTCGGAGACGCGCCCGCGCCGGCGGCGCTCGGGATCGTCGTGCTGGACACCGATGGGCGACCGCTTCTCGACCGCCCAGCAGCCACTCGCTGCGAGGACGAGCGGGTCTGCCGCGGCGACGACCGCGGACAGATCTGGCCGGTGGGTGCCGGCGAGACGGTCGCCACCGTACAGGTGGACGGCGCCGGGGTGACGCTCCCGGTGCGGGTGGTGGACGCGCGCAGCGGCGAGGGTCGGCCGAGGCCCGTGAAGGGCAACCCCATGCTCGACGTGGAGAAGGCCTTCGCCCCCGCGCCGAAGCGCTGAGGCGAGGCTCGCTAGCGTATCGAGGCAGCGAGCTGCGCCGCTTCGCCGGCGTGGGCTCCCCGGGGGCAGACGCGCGCATAGTCCTGCAGCATCTGCCTCGCGAGGTCGCGCTGGTCCTTCTCGGACCGACCGGCGCGCTCCCGCCCGAGCGCCCAGAGGGCCGGACAGCTCGTCGGGTCGATCGCGAGCGCCTTCTTGTAGTACTCGGTCACCCGGGCGGCATCGCCGCCGCGCTGCGCCTCCACCTCGGCCGTCTCGGCCCAGGCCTGCGCCGCGCCGTCGATGCCGGCCTCCCCGTACTCCTTGGCCGCGGCCTCGTACTGCGCGAGCGCCTCCCCGAACTGGTTCTGGGCGCGGTAGAGGCGCGCGAGCGCCATGCGCGCGTCGGGATACCGCCCGGCGAGGGCGCGCTCGTACTCGGCCCGCGCCCGCTCCACGTCGCCATCGGCGCGGTAGGCGTCTCCGAGCAGCTTCGCGATCCGGGCGTTGCCGGGCATGCGCGCCTGGGCCCCGCGCAGCGCCTCCACGGCCTGCTTGGACCCGCCGTTCACCGACAGGTGGGCGGCGGTCAGGTCGGCGTAGAAGGTGATCCGCTGCGGGTCCATCTCGACGGCCTTCTGGATCGAGGCAGCCGCGCCAGCCGGGTCGCCGCCCGCGAACTTGCGACGGCCAATCTGGTCCTGGATGTCCGGGTTGGCGGGGTCGAGGGTCAAGGCATCCTGCTCGTCCTTCGCGCCCTCGGCGGCCCGCCCCTTGGAGAACAGGATCGTGCCTCGAAGAGCCTGGGCGAGCGCCCGCTGGCGCGGCGAGACGTCGGGTGCGTCGAGCACGGCCTGGACGAACTTGAGCGCGGTATCGTACTGACCCTCGTCGATGTAGACGGTGGCCGCCCCGAGAAGCGTCGGGACGTGCTCGCGCGACAGCACGTAGGCGGCGTCGTAGAACGCCTTGGCCTTGCGGGCCAGGCCGGCGCGGCGGTACTGCTCGGCGAGCATCTGGTTCACGCGAACGTCGCGGTCGGCGAACTTGCGCGCCGTGGTCAGCGACTCGCGGGCCCCGTCGAGGTCGCCGGACTTCATCTGCAGGACCCCGAGCGCCCCGTACAAGAGGCCGCTCGTCCCCGCCTCCGGTCCCTTCAGGACCCGGGTCAGGTCGGCGATGGCGCCCTGCGGGTCTCCCCCGTAGGCCTTGAGGTAGGCGTCGGCGGCGATCATGTGCGAATGAGAGGACGCCTCGCGCCGGGCGGCGGCGAGGTGCTTTCGCGCCTCCTCGCGGAAGGTGTCGCCCTCCCCGTGCTCGCCCCACCGCAGCGCGTCGATGTAGGCGAGGTAGGAGTGGCCAGCGAGGGAGTTCGAGTCCTTCTGGAGGACCTGCTCGAGCAGCGCCGACGCCTGCTTGTAGCCGCCGTGGCTGTCCTTGGCGATGAGCTCGCCGACGTCCTTCAAGAGCCGCGCCACCTTCTCGTCGCGGTCGTGGCGCCAGGCCGTCCAGGACCACCAGCCGCCGAGCACCACGGCGAGGCCCACGACGAGCAGGAGGGTCCCGCGCAGCGAGTGGCTCTTCTTCGGCGCGCTGGCGAGCGGAATCTCCGCCGTGTCGCCGGTGGAGATCTTCCACTCCTGGGTCTCGTAGCGGTCGGCGAGCTCCCGAGCGTACTGGAGGTTTCGGTCGAGGCGGTCGCGCCGCGCGGAAGGTCGGGCGCCGGGTGCGGGCTCGGTGGGCGCGCCCGCCGGCGGCGCGGCCGGCGCCGCCGCAGCGGCGGCGGGAATGGGCGGCGGCGCCCGGGTGAGGACCGGCGGACTCGCGGCAGCGGCCGCCGCCGCACTCGAGATCACCGGCTTCGGCGGCGGCGCCGGGGGAGCCGGTGGGGGCGGCGGCGCGATCCCCCACTGCTTCAGCGCGGCCTGGACCTCCGCGTCGGCGGGCGCACCCTCCGCGGCGCGCAGCAGGGCCTGGGCACCCGCTTCCTTCTCGCCGAGGCGCATGTGAAGGGTTCCGGCCATCGCGTTCGCGGCCGGGCTCGACGGGTGCGCCGCGAGCGCCGCCGCCACCTCCTCGAGCGCCTTGCGGTCCTTGCCCTGCGCAGCGTAGACGCGGGCAAGGGCGAGCCGCGCCGAGACGTCGGACGGGTGCGCCTTCACGCCCTTCTTCGCGACGACCATCGCCTCCATGAAGCGTCCCATGACCAGGTACGCCTCGGTGAGCGGGCGCCACGCCTCGGAGGACGGGTCGGCGGCAAAGGCGTGCTCGAGGCTGGCGAGCTCCGCCGGCGTGGGTGTCTTCGACGCGGCCATGGGGTTGAATTCTCGTTACCAGGGGGCTCCCACTGAGTCAAACAACGGCGCCCCCCGAGGCGCGCACCGAGGACCACCTCGCCGCACCTCGCTCCCTCCGTGTCGGTCCCTGCGAGGTCGCAGCCGGGCCCGCATCCGCCTCGGCGCGGCGTCGCCTCTAGCGCCGCGATGGCGCTTGACACCCGCGGGCGCGGCCCGTAAAGAAGGCTCCCCCGCCCGACCCGGGGGAAATCGTCGTGTTTCATGGGGCTGTAGCTCAGCTGGGAGAGCGCTAGAATCGCACTCTAGAGGTCGTCGGTTCAATCCCGATCAGCTCCACCATTCGAGGGGCCCGGTCCTGCGGACCGGGCCCTTCTGCTTCGCGACGGCCCGTCGGCTTTCCTCGACGGGCGACGGCGGCCGGGCGAGGATGAGGCGCTCCCTGGCGGCCCTCCGTCCCGGGCTGCCGTCCCGCTCCGGACGGAGGTGACGCGTGAAGGCGATCGAGGCCGCCGGCGGGCTCCTGTGGCGTCCCTCCCCCGAGGGCCCGCGCCTCGTCGTCGTCCACCGTCCCCGCCACCTCGATTGGTCGCTGCCGAAGGGGAAGCTCGAGGCGTCCGAGACATTCCAGGAGGCTGCCCTGCGCGAGGTGGAGGAGGAGACCGCCTGCGAGGCCCTCCTCGGCGCCTTCGCCGGGGTGAGCCTCTACCAGGTCGGGATGAGACCCAAGGTGGTGCTCTACTGGCACATGGAGCTGGCAGCGGAGCACGCCTTCTCGCCCGGCGAGGAGATCGACGCCATCGCCTGGCTCACCCGCGGGGAGGCCCTCTCGCGGCTCGACCACGAGTCCGAGCGGCGGCTGCTCGCCCGGCTGCCCTGAAGCGCCGCGGCCAGAGCCCGGGGGGGGCGGCCGGGCAAGAGCGGCCGTGAACCGTGTCATCATGCCGCGGTGAGGAGGGCCCGCATCCTCGTCGCGGCCTTCGCCGCGCTGCTCCAGTCTCCGGCGCGCGGGGGCGACCTCGCCCACCTCGCGCCGTCCACGGAGAATGTCGACCTCGACGATTTCTCCGAGGTCTTCGTCGACCCGAGCTGTTCGCTCGACGTCGCCCAGGCGTCGTCGCCATCTCGGCGCTACCTGCCCCTCGGCCACGACCGCAACCTCGGGTTCACCTCGGCCTGCGTGTGGATGCACGTGGCCATCGAGAACTCCGCCCCGGACTGGCGGACGTGGGCGATCACCTGGGCTCACCCGCTCATGGAGCGCATCGACCTGTACCTGCCCGTACCCGGCGGGTTCCGCGACCTCCACGGAGGCACCGAGGTCCCGCCCGCCGAGCGAGGCATCGTTCACCACGGCGCCTTCCACGAGGCGGACGTCCGCCTCGCCCCGGGCGAGAAGGCCGACCTCTACCTGCGCCTGAAGACGCGCTCCCCGATGCTGCTCGGCCTCGAAGTCTGGGCGCCCGCTGCGCTCGACGCCTTCGAGCACCGGATGATGCTCGTGCTCGGTCTCAGCCTGGGCGCGCTGCTCGTGCTCTCCCTGCTCAACCTCTACTCCTTCCTCGTGCTGCGCGACCGGAGCTACCTCTGGTTCTTCCTCGTCCTCGTCGCCGCCGCCGGATACCAGCTCGCAGAGACCGGCATGGGGGCGGCCTGGTTCTGGCCCGGCGCCAGCCTGTGGGCGCTGCGCGCGCCGGTCCTGTTCGCGAGCGCCGCCATCGCGGCCGGCCTCCTGTTCGCGCGCCGCTTCCTGGAGGCCCAGCAGGTGGCGCCGCGGCTCGCAGAGGCCGGAGTCGCCCTCGCCTACCTCGCGGCCGCCGCCGGGCTCTCCTCGTTCGCCGACCTCCGCATCGCCCACCTGACCGTCGCCGCCCTGGGCACCGCGGCCTTCCTCCTCACGGCCGCCTGGAGCCTCGCGTCGCTCGCCACCGGCGTGCGGGCGGCCCGGTTCTTCCTCGGCGCGGCGCTGGGCTTCCTCGTGTTCGCCCTGGCCTTCGCCCTCACCGCCATCGGCGTGGTTCCCCCCAACGTGGCGTCGCTCAACGGGATCCAGATCGGCGTGTCCATCGCGGGCGTGGTGTTCACCTTCGCCCTCGGCGACCGCCTCCAGACCCTGAACCTCCGCGCCCGGGACGAGCTCGAGCAGGAGGTGCGGGCCCGCACCGCCAAGCTGAAAGAGACCGTCGAGGCGCTGCGGCTCGAGGCGGACGACCGCCGCCGCGCCGAGGCCGCGCGGTCCGAGACCGAGGAGCGCTTCCGCCTCGCCTTCAAGACAATCCCCGACGCCGTCGCCATCCACCGGCTCGAAGACGGCCGCTACGTCGCGGTGAACAACGGCTTCGTCGAGGTCACCGGCTGGGCCGAGGCGGAGGTGGTGGGGCGGACCCTCGAGGACCTCGAGGTCTGGGGGGCGGAGGATCGGGAGCGCGTGCTCGCGCTGCTCGCCGAGGACGGGCAGGTGCGCGGCCTCGAGGTGCGGCTGCGCCACCGCGACGGGAGTGCGCGGGACGGCGTCCTCTCCGCCAACGTCGTCGCCCTGGGCGGCGACCCGCTCGTGCTGTCGGTGGTGCGGGACGTCACCGAGCAGCGCCGCGCCGAGGGGGCGCGCGGTCGCCTCGAGGAGGAGCTTCGCCGGTCCCAGAAGATGGAGGCCATCGGCCGGCTCGCCGGCGGGGTGGCCCACGACTTCAACAACACGCTCACCGTCGTGGCCGCCAACGTGGCGCTCCTGCTGCTCGAGACCCCGGAGGGCGACCGGAGACGCGCCGCGCTGCTCGAGATCGAGGAGACCGTGCAGCGGGCCGCCGCACTCACCCGCCAGCTCCTCGCCTTCGGCAGCCCCCAGGCCCTCGACGCGCGCCCCGTGTCGCTCAACGGCCTCGTCGAGGGGCTGCGGAAGATGTTCGGCCGCCTCGTCGGGGATGACGTGGAGCTCTCGCTGGATCTCGCGGAGGGCCTGCCCGCGCTCGTGGCTGACCCGGCGCACGTGGAGCAAGTGCTCCTCAACCTGGTGGTGAACGCCCGCGACGCCCTGCAGCACGGCGGGCGCATCGCCATCTCCACCCGGGAAGCGGAGGTCGCCGAGACGGACGACACCCCGGAGCGCCGCGCCGGCCGCTACCAGGTGCTCTCGGTCGCCGACACCGGCAGAGGCATGGCCCCGGGCGCAGTCGACCACGTCTTCGAGCCCTTCTTCACCACCAAGCCCGCAGGCGAGGGCAGCGGGCTCGGGCTCTCCGCCGTGTACGGCATCGCCCGCCAGCACGGTGGCTTCGTCGAGGTCGAGACCCGGGAGGGCCAGGGCTCGACGTTCAGCGTCTGGCTCCCGGTGCGCCCGGCCCCGGCGGCCGAGCCCGTCCCGGCGGAGGCGGGTGCCCTCGCGCTGCCGCGGGGGAGCGAGGCGGTGCTCCTCGTGGAGGACGACGAGGGGGTGCGCCAGTCGACCGCGGCACTCCTCGCCCGGCTCGGCTACAAGGTCCACGCCGCCGCGAGCGGGTCCGAAGGCCTCGCCATCCTCGAGCGGCAGGGCGGGATCGACCTCGTCCTCACCGACCTCGCCATGCCGCGAATGAGCGGCCTCGCGCTCGCGCGCGCCGTGCAGATCCGCTGGCCTTCCGTCCGCGTGATCCTCCTGTCGGGCTATCCGTCGGACGCGCTCGCGTCCCCGGGAGGGCGAGCCAGCGGCCTCCACTTCCTCGCGAAGCCATGGACCCCGGAAGCGCTCGCGCGAAAGATGCGGGACGTGCTCGAGGCAGGCCTCCCGCCGCGCGCCTGAGCCGGGCGCGGGCCTGTTCTCGACCTCGAGAGCGGCGCTCGGCGCTACGGGTGCCCGGCGAGCATGGCGTCGCCGCGACCGAGCCCGTGGGCGGCGTGGTAGGTCCGGGCGAAGGCCCTTAGCTGGCGGGCGAGCACGGCCTCGACCGTCTGGCCGAGCCGGTGCGGGTCGGCCCGAACGAGCGCGCCTTCTGACCAGGTGGTGGCCCAGGCCCGCTCCCCCGAGGAGAGCTCCACGAGCTGCATGAGCTCGACCGCGACCGTGGCCGCGCAGCGAGACCTGGTGACAGGAACCATCTGCACGCGCACGTAGAGCACGGGTGCCGCGCGCTCGACCGCGTCGTCGCCGAGCAATGCGATGCCGCTCGTGAGGACCCGATCCTCGACGCGCAGCTGCAGCACGCGCGCGTTGAGCCCGAGGCTCGCGGCGCGGCGATCGACGTCCTCGACGAGCACCGAGACGCCGTCGATCGTCGCGAGGGTCTCGGCGCGGCCGAGGATCGGGGTCGGGTCGGCCGCCACCGCGAGTGCCAGCGCCAACGAAGCCAGCATGCCGTCCTCCCCCTTCGCCGGCCCGCCCGCGCCGGGCGCCCCCCCCCACCTCACGATGCGTAACAGAGCGCGAAGTCGGGAGCGTGGTCACTTACGGGTATCCCTGGGACCACTGTGGGTATTGTGCGGCATTGCCCTGGAAAAATCCCGCTTTCGGCCTGCGGCCGTGCTGCATCCAGTTCATGGTATTGAGGATTTCGACCCCCGACGATAGTGGTGAGCCCCGGTTGAGCCCTCTCCCCTGGACGACCCAGGGACGATGGGTACGGATGGCCACCTTCGGGGGGAGCGCACCGAGATGAACACGGCAGTGCAGGGGAGCGTCGCGCCGGCCGCGTCGCACGACGCGGTCGTCGCCATTCGCAACGGCGCCAAGCTCGGGCTGTCGCTCGTGCTCACCTGGTCGGTGGCGCTCGGAGTGCGCATCCTCCTGCCCCGCTACCTCGGCCCGAGCGCCTTCGGACCGCTCAACTTCGCCGATGCCTTCGCCGCCACGGTCTTCGTGGCCCTGAACCTGGGCATCGAGATGCACATCCGCAAGGAGATCCCGGTTCACCCGGCGATGGCGAGCGAGTTCTTCGGCGGCACGCTCGTGGCACGCCTCGGCCTCTCCGCCCTCCTCTTCGTCGGGATCGCGGTGGCCATGCAGGCCTCCCACCGACCGCCCGAGCTGCGCCAGCTCGTGTACGCGTTCGGCGTGGGCCAGTTCTTCTTCACGCTCAACGGGACGCTCTCGGCGCTGCTGCACGCGCACGGCACCGTCGACGGCCTCTCCGTGATCAACGTCGTGTCGAAGGTGCTCTGGGGCGCCGGGATCCTCGTCGGCATCGCGCTCGGGCACCCGGTGGTCGGGGTGCCGCTCGCGTTCGTCCTGTCCGAGGCGGTGAAGAGCGTGGTGCTCTGGCGCCTCGCCCGCAAGCACCTCCACCTGCAGACGCGCCTCGACTGGGGCGCCACCAAGCGGGCCGTGGTCGCGAGCCTCCCCTTCTACCTGAACGCCGTGGCGTTCGTGGCCTACGGGCGGCTCGACGTCACCATGCTCGAGTTCATCACCAACGACGCGAAGGAGCTCGGTTGGTACGGCGCCGCGAGCAACCTCGCCACGCTCACCCTGCTCGTGGTCCCGGTGATCGGCTGGGTGCTCATGCCCTTCTATGCCCGGGCGCTGCACCGCTCCGCGGAGGAGATGGAGCGAGCGCTGGCGCGCTCGGTGGAGCTCATCCTGGCCATCGCCGTCCCGGGCTCGCTGCTCATCGTCCTCGGGGCCGACCTGTGGATCCGCATCATGTTCGGCGCGGCCTTCGCCCCCGCGTCCACGCCCCTGCGGATCATGTCCCCGGTCTTCGTCCTCACCTACGTGGCCACCGTGAACGCCATCGGCCTCATCCTCCTGGGGCGGGGCTGGACGGTGACGAAGGTGTCGCTCATGGGCGTGGTGCTCGCCCCGACGCTCGCGCTCGTGCTCATCCCCTTCGGCGCCTCGCACCTCGGGGGGCCGCTGCACCTCGGTGGCGCCGGCGCCGGGGCAGCGCTCGCGAACCTCGCCACCGAGTCTTGCGTCACCATCGCCATGACCACGCTCATCCGGTTCAAGACCTTCGACCGCACCGGCCTCGTGCTGCTCGGTCGCACCGCGGTGGTGTGCGCCCTCGTGATCGCGATACACATCTCCCTCTCCTCGCTGGGTCACGTCCGGTTGATCGCGGACGCCCTGGCATACGTGGCTCTCGCCATCGCGCTCAGGGCGGTGCGCTGGCGGGAGATGCTCGACTTCGCCCGAACCGCCTGGAAACGACCCCGTGACCTTCAGACCTGAGAAGTGGGCGCCGCTGTGCGCCCTGCTGGCCCTGGCCCCGGCGTGCAAACACACCGGGGACTACGTCTGGGTGGACGACCTCCCGCAGACGCCGCAGTCCACCGAGAAGGAGTACGTGATCCAGCCCGGCGACACCATCAGCGTGCGGGTGTGGAACCAGGACGGCATGTCCGCCAAGGCCCGCGTGCGCCAGGACGGCAAGATCTCGCTTCCCTTCCTGAACGACGTCGAGGCGGCGGGCATCCCGCCGAACGTGCTCGCCCGCCGCCTGCAGGCGCGGCTGAAGGACTTCATCGTCAACCCGGTGGTGACGATCTCGCTCGAGGAGCCGAAGCCCATCCAGGTCTCGGTGCTCGGCGAGGTGACGCGGCCGGGGATCCTGCAGCTCGAGCCCGGCTCGGGCGTCATCCAGGCGCTCGCGACGGCCGGGGGCCTCAACGACTACGCGTCGCGCGACAACATCTACGTCATTCGCCAGACGCCCGAGGCCGGGGCCCCGCTGCGCATCCGCTTCACCTACGAGTCCCTGACCCAGCTCCGCGGCAGGGCCGCCACGTTCCGCCTCCAGAGCGGCGACGTGGTCGTCGTGGAGTAGCGTGACCCTCTCGCTCGCCGCCGCCACCCTCCTGTCGCTCGCCGCCGCCCAGGCCGCGCCGGCGCCGCCGGGCGGCGGGACGGGGGCGAGCCCTGCGACGCCGGGCGCGCCCGACGCGGGCACGGGCCAGGCCGCAGCGGCGAGGGACACGGGCTTCACGGCGCCGTCGTCGATGAACGTCCGGATCCCAGGCACGCGCAACAGCCCCGCCGACACCACCACCGCGGGCCTCGACCTGGCGCTCGCGAGCCAGGTCCTCACCCAGTCCATCAGCCAGACGGGCAATACGACCCAGGTGGAGACGGGGCTCCAGGTTTCGCCCACGGTTGCCCTCGGCGTCACCGTCCCGCGCTTCGGCTTCGCGCTCGGGTACAACCCCCAGCTGTACCTCGTCTCCGTCACGCAGGGCCCCTTCGAGGTGCTCCACCGCGGGTGGATCCTGATGGAGTACCGCGCGTCCGCCAACTGGCGCCTCTACTTCGCCGAGCGCCTCACCTACGGCGAGAACAACCTCTCCACCCCGGTGACGGGGACCGGCGGCGGGACCCCGGGCCAGCAGCCGCCGACGCTCAACCCCGCCGCGCTCACCTCGCTGCTCTACGTGAACAACGAGACGGCGGTCGGCCTGGCCGGGCGCCTCTCGCGCCGGCTGCGCCTCTCCTTCGTGGCCGCCTACCTGAACTCCGGCGGGATTGGGGTCGCCGCCCAGGAGGTGATGCCGCACCAGTCGGGCCCGCGGGCCGAGGTCGCGCTCGACTGGAACGCGAGCTCGGTGAGCACGCTCGCGACCGCGGTCACCGCCCAGGCCAGCTTCTTCCCGGTGATCTACGCCTCGACCACGTCCTCCTCGGGCGGCACCGTCGTGGTCGCCGGCCCGGGGCGCAACATCTACGTCTCCTCGATCACCGAGACCTGGCGGGTCAAGCTCTCGAAGCAGACCGCGGCCTGGCTCATCGGCGGCGGCAGCGTCGCCAACACCGACGCCGTGACCGGCTGGGCCTACAAGAGGATCGCGCCGGTCGCGGGGGCCGGCATCGAGAGCGGCACGCTCTCCCGGCAGGCGGTGCAGGCCTTCCTGCAGGTGCTGCTGGCGCCGTACGTGGACCCCTACCTCGCGATCGAGTACCAGCGCCTCTCCGGCAACGCCAGCATCACCTGGCACCCGTCGTCCCAGTGGGTGTTGGGGGTAGCCGCCACCGCCGCCTACGTCCCCTACAACAACCAGACGACGGTGGCGTCGCTCGTCTCCAACAAGTACGGGACGGCGGGCCCCACCCTCACCTTCACGCCCATGAAGGCCCTCACCTTCACCGCCGGGGCCTACTGGCAGTGGCAACTCGCCAACCAGGCCGTGGGAGCCAACTTCAACCAGTGGGGCGGGTACTTCTCGGTCACCGTCTCCGACTTCGAGCACCTCTGACCCGATGGCAAGTTCATCCTCATCTCGCTGCTCGTCGCCACCATCGCCATCCCGGCGTCGGCGGCGCGCGACCGCAACGCGGTTCGCGGGATGAAGCGGGTCGTCTACTACACCGTTGTCTTCAACGTGTTCTACGCGGCGGCGCTGCTCGTCCTGTACCTGCGAGGGATTCGAATCATGGAGAAGGCACTCAGCTTGACCCAGCCGCCGGAGCACGCCGCGGGACCGCAGCCGGCCCCGCTCCCTCCCGCGGCACCGCCCCCGGTCTCGCACGAGCCCGCGCCCGAGGACCTCTTCGACTGGCCGAAGCTGCGCGACTACGCGGTGTTCCTGCTCCGCGCCCCCAGGCGGCACCCGGCGGTCGCGGCCGCGACCTTCCTCGCCGTGGTCCTCACCGCGGCCCTCTCGATCTCGGGCGCTCCCGAAGACCTTCCACGTCGAGTCGAAGATCCTCACGCAGAAGAACCAGGTGATGCCCGGCCTCGCCAACCCCAACCGCTCCATCCCCAGCGAGGCGGACGCGCCGACCCGGGCAGCCTCGGACACGGTGCTGCGACGGGAGAACCTCGTCGCCCTCATCAACCAGACCGACCTCATCGAGAACTGGGAGAAGACCCGGGCGCCGGCGGTGCGGCTGAAGGACATCGTGCAGCAGGTCTTCACCGGCAAGCCCTCCGAGGAGGAGAAGCTCGACGCGCTCGTGGGCCTGCTCGAGAAGAAGCTCATGGTCGGCACCGGGGAGGGCACGGTGATGATCGTCATCGACTGGCCCGACGCCGAGATGGCCTTCCACCTCGTCGAGGCAGCCCAGCAGAACTTCCTCGAGACGCGCCACGCCATGGAGGTCTCGACCATCGCCGAGGCCATCTCCATCCTCGAGGGCCACGCGCAAACCGCCCACGACACGGTGCTCACCGCCTACGACTCGGTGAAGAAGGCCAAGGAGGGGCGCAACATCCGGGAGACCCTGGCGCGGCCGAGCACGGCCCCGCGGGTGACCGGGGAGAACCAGGACCTCGCCCAGATCAAGGTGATGATCCTCGCCAAGCGCCGCGCGCTCGCCGATCTGGAGCAGTTCCGCCAGAAGCGCCTGACCGAGCTGCAGACCCAGATGGCCGAGCTGCGGGCGACCTACGCGCCCGCCCACCCCTCGGTGGTGAGCGTGAAGCAGAGCATCGACGGGCTCCTGCGCGAGTCCCCGCAGATCGCCTCGCTGCGCAAGGAGGAGCAGGACCTCCTCGCCGAGTACTCGCGGCGGGGCGGCAAGAACGCCGACGACCTGCCGAGCATGTCGCCGGCCCCCCTCCCGGAGCGCGCCCTCGTCATCAACAATTCCCGGGAAGAGGACGACACGATGTCCTACCCGCGGGAGCAGCTCAAGATGGGCATCAAGAAGTACTACGACCTCGTCGACCGCATCGAGGCGGCCCGGATCGAGCTCGACACCGCGCGGGCCGCCTTCAAGTACCGCTACAGCATCGTCCGCCCGCCCCAGGTCCCGAAGAAGCCCCAGAAGCCCAACGTGCCGCTCACCCTCGCCGGGGGCCTGCTCGCCGGCCTGGTGCTGGCCTTCCTGGTGCCGACGGTCGTCGACCTGTACCGGCGGACCATCGCCGAGGCCTGGCAGATTGAGCGGCAGCTCGATCTCCCCGTGCTCGTCAGCACGCGGGGCCCGGAAGGGTCTGACCCCCAGCGTCCGGCCGCGTCGGTCCCGTGAGCGGGGGGCAGTATCCGAAAGGTGTCCGTGCTATCTCCGCCATGACCCCCTCGGGGGAGGGGCGGACCAGGGCAGGGGGGCTCGCCATCGAAGACCGCGCTCAGCCTCGGGCTCGCTCGCTGCTCGTCGCGGCCACCGGGCTCGTGGCGATCACGCTGGCGGCGGTGTTCCTGTCGCAGGGCAACCTCGTCATGTCGCTCGCCCCGCTCCTGCTCGCCGGCTTCGGCTGGATGGTGTGGACCGCGCCGCTGCGCGTGACGGCGGCCGCCACCCTCGCCGTCGCGCTCATCCTCGACGCCGACATGCGCGGCATCAAGGACATGTGGAGCTACCCCCTCGAGCCGCTGCGCGTGCTGTTCTTCGAGAACCTGCACAAGGTCATCCCCATCCAGGCGCTCAAGCTCTCCGCGCTCGACGTCCTCGCGGGCCTGCTCATCTGCCTCGTCCTCTACCGGCGCGCCATGCGGCACCAGGGCGACGGCTTCGGGGTCCGCAGCGTGAGCTGGCTGCGGCTCGTGCTGGCGCTCTCGCTCGTCGGGATGGCGGGCGGCATCACCTGGGGCATGGCCCGCCACGGCATGTTCCAGCAGGCCTACTGGCAGCTCCGACAGCCCCTCTACCTGCCGGTGCTCGCCTTCCTGTTCCTCGCGTCCTTCAAGGACACCCGCGACGTGAGGCTCGTGGGCGCGGCCGTGGTCGTGGCGGCCGTCGCGAAGTCGCTCGTCTGCATCTACTTCTACGAGTTCGTGGCGCGGCAGTACAACATGCGCCCCGCCTACGTGACGAGCCACGGCGACTCGGTGCTCTTCATCCTGGCGCTCATGATCGCGCTCATCTCGTGGCACGAGAGGGTGGCGGCCCGGATGCGGTGGTGGCTCGCGGCCTCGGTGCCGTTCTTGCTCCTCGGCCTCTACATCAACAACCGCCGGCTCGCCTGGGTCGAGCTCGCCTTCGCGTTCCTCGCCTTCTACACGCTCACGCCCTGGACCTTCCTCAAGCGAACGCTCGCCCGCTCGCTCGTCTTCGCGAGCCCGCTGCTCCTCGCCTACCTGGTGGCGGGCTGGAACTCGACGAGCTCCGTCTTCCGCGTGGCGCAGATGGTCCGCAGCGTCGTCGACTCCAACGTCGATCGCTCCTCGCTCGACCGCGACGTGGAGAACTACAACCTCGTGCTCACGCTGAAGCAGAACCCCCTGCTCGGCTCCGGTTTCGGCCACGAGTACGAGGAGGTCTACAAGGCCGACGACATCTCCAACATCTTCCCCCAGTACCGGTTCATCCCGCACAACAGCGTGCTCGGGCTGCTCGCCTTCGGAGGGGTCCTCTTCTTCACGCTCATGTGGCTGCCGGTCATGGCCGGGATGTACCTCGCGATCCGCACCTACCGGGCGGCGCCGACGCCGCTCACCCGGACGGCGGCGCTCTCGGTCGTGACCGCGCTCATCGCCTACGCCATCCAGGCCTGGGGCGACATGGGCATCCAGGGGTGGGGGACCACCTTCATCGCCGCGGCGGCGCTCGCCGTCATCGGCCAGCTCGCACCCGCCGTCGGCGCCTGGCCGGCGCGCCGGCCGGCGCCGGCGCCCGCGGGTGGACGAGCGATCGCTCCCGCGCCCTTCGCGGCGCGCGCGGCCACGGGGGCGCGCCCGTGACCTTCCTCGCCATCGCACTCGCCGTCCTCGCCGTGCCTGTACTGCTCGCCGCGGCCTACCTGGCGCTGCTCGCGCTCCTCGCCCGGCCCCGCCCGGCGCCGCCAGCCGTCGCTCCGCACCTGCGCTTCGCCGTCGTCGTCCCGGCCCACGACGAGGAGGCCGGGATCGCCCGGACCGTCGAGAGCCTGCTCGCCACCGACTACCCGGCCGAGCTGCGCCGCGTGCTGGTCGTCGCCGACAACTGCAGCGACGCGACCGCGGAGCGAGCGCGGGGCGCCGGGGCGATCGTCCTCGTCCGCAACGACGGGTCGCGTCGGGGCAAGGGCTACGCGCTCGCCCACGGCTTCGCGGACGTGGAGCGCGACGGGTGGGCCGACGCCATCGTGGTGGTCGACGCCGACACGCTCGTCTCCGAGAACCTCCTTCTCTCCTTCTCGGCGCGCCTCGACGCCGGCGCCGAGACGGTGCAGGCGCACTACGGGGTGCGCAACCCCGACACCTCCTGGCGCACGCGCCTCATGGCGCTCGCCTTCTCCATCTTCCACGGGGTCCGATCCCTCGGCCGGGAGAGGTTGCGGGCGTCGTGCGGCCTTCGCGGCAACGGCATGTGCTTCACGCCGCGCGTCCTCGCGGCCGTGCCCCACGAGGCCTTCTCGGTCGTCGAGGACCTCGAGTACGGGGTCCGGCTCGGCGAGGCCGGCTACCGCGTCCACTACGCCCCGGAGGCGGAGGTCTGGGGCGAGATGCCGTCGACGGCCCAGGGGTCGCGACCGCAGAGAAGGCGCTGGGAGGGAGGCCGCCGCGCCATGTTGCGCGCGCACGGGGCGGTGCTGCTGCGGCGCGGGTTGCTCGAGCGCGACCCCGTGTTGCTCGACCTCTTCATGGACCTGGCCGTTCCGCCGCTCACGCAGCTCGTGGCGCTCGCGGTGGCGGGAACCGCCGCGTCCGCGCTCGCCTCCTTCGTTGCGGGTCACCTCCTCCTCGCCCTCTGGCTCTTCCTCTCGGCCGACCTGGCTCTCGCCTTCTACGTGGTGCGCGGCGCGCGCCTGTCCGGTCCGCGGGGGCTGCGCGATCTCGCCGTCGCCCCGGTGTACGTCTTCTGGAAGCTCGGCCTCCTCGTCGGCCGCCCGAACCCGTCGAAGAACACCTGGGTCCGGACGCCGCGGGAGGGGAAACCGTGAGAACCCCATGTCGAAGCCAAAGGTGAAGATGCTCTCGAGCGCCAACGTCCCGACCCTGTCCATGGGCGAGCGGGCCATCCAGCGCCTGTGGTCGAGCGTGTCGCGCCGCGAGTGGTCCTCGCTCGTGCTCGTGCCCGTGAGCCCGAACTGCTCGGCCAAGGCCATCGCGGCCGGGATGCTCGAGATCGGGCAGCTCTTCCGGCCGCGCCCCAAGCTCTTCGAGGGCGAGGGGGTCCAGCTGCCGGACGGCCCGAAGGTCGCCGAGGCCATGAAGGAGTACGCGGCCGGCGGCGGCACGGCCATCGCCAGCGTGGACCCCGTCGTGAGCAGCCTGGCGGGGATCCCGGTGGTGCTCGCCGCGGACGTCGCGGTGCTCGTCGTTCCTCTCGGCGAGGCCGACCTCGGCAGCGCCCGGAGCACCATCGAGATCGTGGGGCGCGAGCGCATCCTCGGATGCGTCGCGATGGAGTGACCGTGCCGACCGACCGTCCCAGGCTGAGCGTGGTGGTGGCGACCTTCAACAGGCCGGCCCTCATCGAGCGCCTGCTCACCCAGCTCTCCGCGCAGACGCTCCCGCCCGGCGAGTTCGAGGTGGTCGTCGTCGACGACGGCTCCCGCGAGCCGGTGCGCGAGCGCCTCGCCGCGCTCCCCTGGCCCTTCGCCCTGCGGGTCGAGGAGCAGGCGAACGCCGGACAGGCCACGGCCCGTCACCGCGGCATCCTCGCCGCGCGCGGCGAGGTGCTCGTCATCGTCGACGACGACATGCAGGTGGGCCCGGAGTTCCTCGCCTACCACCTCGATCTCCACCCGGCCGGCTCCCGGCGCGTGGTGCTCGGCCGCATCCGGCCGCCGCCGGAGGGAATGGCGCTCCAGGAGCGCTGGCACCAGCGCAACCTCGACCGGATCCACGAGCGGGCCCGGGCCGGTGGCGCCGTCCACGGCAACGTCATGTACACGGGGAACACCTCGCTGCGGCGCTCCGACTACCTGGCCGTGGGCGGCTTCGACACCACGCTTCGGCAGGCCGAGGACGTGGAGATCGGCCTTCGCCTGGAGCGGTCGGGCGTGGAGTTCGTGCTCTCCGAGGACGCCTGGACCGTGAACGGTTCCGACCACACGAGCGTCTCGCGCTGGCGCGAGCGCGCGCGCAAGTACGGCCGCCACGACCTCATCATCTCCCGAAAGCACGCCGACCTCGTCCACCAGCGCCCCTGGCGCCTCAAGCCGCCCCTCGCCGTATCGGCCGTCTTCCCGCCGCTCGGGATGGCGCTCGCCCCGGTGGCCTGGGCGGTCGCCGCCGGACTCGACCGCGCCGGGCTCGAGGGCCCGGCCCTCACCGCGGCAACCATGACCTACGGCCTCGACTACTACCGCGGGGTGCGCGACGAGCTCGGGTCGGCCGGCGCGGTGCTGCGGGACTTCTCGGACTGGTGGCTCGATCCGGCGGACCTCCCGGAGGACCACGGCAGCGGAGCGGTCCGCCGGTTCCTGTCCTCGGTCCGGGCCGACCAGGCGACGATGCGCCGGTACGAGTCGAAGTACGGGCACGCCGACGGGTCCCGGGGCAGCGTGGCCGCCGACGCGGTCAAGAAGATCGGCTTCCAGCTCATGCTCTCCGTGCGCTGGATGCACCTCCTGCGCGACGCCGGGCTGCGCGTGCCGGCCATGATGGCGTCGCGCCTCATCCGCCACCTCTACGGGTCCGATGTCCACTGGGGCGCCGAGATCGCGCCCGGCGTCATGGTGATCCACGGCATGGGCCTGGCCGTGAGCCACGCCGCCCGGATCGGCCCCGGGTGCATGATCTTCCAGAACGTCACGCTCGGCATGGGCATTGACCCGGTCACCCGGGAGTCGGGCGCGCCGACGCTCGAGGCCGACGTGCACGTCGGCCCCGGCTGCACCCTCATCGGCCCCATCACCGTGGGCGCCGGGTCGAAGCTCATGGCCGGCGCGGTCCTCGCCCGGTCGGTCCCGCCCCGGTCGCTCGTCGAGCCGGCCGGGGTCGAGGTGCGCCCCCGCGAGGGACGCGTCGAGGCGGTGCCGGGACGCCGCGCCGAGGCGGGAAGCTGACGTGAGCCTCGGGACCAACGACGGGCGGACCGCCGCCGTTCGCAGGCGCCCCACCGCGCTCCTGGTCCTCCTCGCCGGCGGGGCCGCGGGCGCACTCGCCGCCGACCGCACCGCGGGCCGCAGGCCGGGCGGGGAGCCCTCGGTGGCGGAGGTGGCCTACCAGGGAAAGCTCGCGTCCACCTGGCGCGACGACGGCTGGGCCCCGCGCATCACCGGCGAGGGGCCGGCACGCCTCGACATGTCCGGCAACGGCGGGTGGATGCTGTCTCGCCCCGGGCTGAAGGGGAGCTTCGGCGGGGTCGCCTTCCGCTTCCAGGCGCCGGCCCGGTTCGGCGACTTCCTCGAGGTGCGGCTCGACTCCGAGGGCGGGGAGGTATTCCCGCGCATCGAGGTGAAGGCCGAGGACCGCGTCGACCGGCCCGATGGCTGGAGCGAGGTTTGGATCGCCACGTCGCGGCTCAACCCTTCGGGGGCGGCCTTCGACAGCCTGGTCATCCGCGCCGCGAAGTCGGTGGATCCCCAGGCCCATCTTCATCGACGGCGTCTCCCTCACCCGCAACGCCCCACCGGCAGCGCCGGCGGCGGCGCCGGCCGCGGCACCGGCCGCAGCGGCCTCCGCGCCGGCCCGTGCGAGCTCCCCGGCCCCCCGGGACAAGGCCGCGGCCAAGGCCACCGCGACGGCCGCCGCCGCCGGGCCCGCCGCGCGAGCCGCGTCCCCCGCCGCGGAGCCCGCCGTCGCGCCGCCTGCCGGTCCCTTCAAGCCGACGGCGGAGACGCAGGTGTCCATCGACTGTGCCGGGCCAGCGCACCGGATCAGCCCGTTCGTCTACGGGATCGCGTTCAACGAGCGGCTCGACGGCAGCGACGGGCACCAGTTCGAGCTCGGCGCCACCGCGCGGCGCTGGGGCGGCAACTCGTCGACCCGCTTCAACTGGAAGCTCGGCCGCGCCTGGAACACCGCGCTCGACTGGTACTTCGAGAACATCAACTACACGAGCGACCCCGACTACAGCTGGACCAAGTTCCTCGACGCCAACCGCTCGCACCACCTGCAGACGGCGCTCACGGTCCCGATCATGGGGTGGGTCGCGAAGGACACCACGACCTACTCCTTCCCGGTATCGAGCTACGGACCCCAGCAGGCGGTCGACCCCTTCAAGGTCGACGCCGGGAACGGCGTGGCGCCGGACGGCCACCTGCTCTCGGCCTCGGCCACCGCCACGAGCGTCCACATGCCCCCCGAGGACGTCGAGCGATGGGTGCGCGCCATCCGCGAGGCGGACCAGAAGCGGGGCAATCGCAGCGTGTGGATGTACATCCTCGACAACGAGCCGATGCTGTGGAACTCGACGCACCGCGACGTGCACCCGGAGCCGGCCAGCTACGACGAGGTGCTCGACAAGACCCTTCGCTACGCCGCCGCCGTGCGGCGCGCCGACCCCGACGCCGTGATCGCCGGCCCCGCGCTGTGGGGCTGGCCGGCCTACCAGGGGTCCGCCGTGGATTCCAAGTACGGGTTCACGCTTCGGCCCGACCGGCGCGCCCACGGGGACGTTCCCTTCCTCCAGTGGTACCTGCGCAAGCTCGCGCAGCACGAGAAGAAGACCGGGCAGCGATTGCTCGACGTGGTCGACGTGCACTTCTACGGCATGGGCCAGGGCATCGGAACCGGGACCCGGGGCGAGGCCGACCCCGACACCAGCGCCCGGCGCATCCGCGCCACGCGGGCGCTCTGGGATCCGACCTACGTGGACGAGTCGTGGATCAACGACGTGGTGCGCCTCATCCCCCGGATCAAGGAGTGGATCGCCAAGGAGTACCCCGGCCGCGGCCTGTCGATCGGCGAGTGGAGCTTCGGGGCCGAG
The DNA here is from genome assembly GCA_963754915.1 of uncultured delta proteobacterium. Classification (GTDB taxonomy): domain Bacteria; phylum Myxococcota; class Myxococcia; order Myxococcales; family Anaeromyxobacteraceae; genus DATJZG01. The sequence continues at coordinate 22,814 of CAVWHZ010000011.1, forward strand.
AACCACCCGAGCGGCGGCCTCGCCACTGCCGAGGCCCTGGGCCGCTTCGGGGAGCAGGACATCACCTCTGCCTTCTACTGGACCTACCCCGCCAAGGGCTCCCCGGCCTTCTGGGCCTTCCGCGCCTTCCGCGACTTCGACGGCCAGGGCGGGCGCTTCCAGGACTGGTCGCTGCGCACGCGCGCCGCCGCGCCCGTCTCGGCCTTCGCCTCGCGCGACGAGGGCGCCGGGCACGTCACCGCCGTGCTCCTCAACCTCGACCCGGCGCAGCCCCTCGACGCCGCCCTCGACCTGGCGGGTTGCGGGACCGTTTCCCGTCGACGGACCTTCCAGTACGCACCCGGCTCGCGCCTCGCCGAGGTCTTCGACGCCGATGGGGACAAGGCAGGCCTGCACCAGGTCCTGCCGCCCTGGTCGATCACCGTTCTCGACCTCGCAGTCGAGCCCCCGCGGAGCAAGAAGTGAGAGACCCGCACGCGATGACGCCTCGACGGGTCCGGATCGGCCAGGTGCCGATCGACCCCGTCAGCTTCTCGGACGCCATCTCCCGCATCGAGGAGCTCGTGGGCGAGGGCCGCGGCGGAAACGTCTTCACCCCGAACGTGGACCACGTGGTCCTCGCCGAGAACGACTCCGAGTTCCGTGAGGGCTACCACCAGGCGAGCCTCTCGCTCGTCGACGGGATGCCGCTCGTCTGGGCGGCGCGCCTGCTCGGCACGCCGCTCCCCGAGAAGGTGTCGGGCTCGGACCTGCTCCTGCCGCTCGCCAATCTGGCCGGGCGCAACCGCTGGCCCGTCTACCTCCTGGGAGGCGGCCCCGGCGTCGCCGCGCAGGTGGCCGCCGAGCTCGAGCAACGCTTCGGGACGCCCGTCGTCGGATTCGATTCCCCGCGCATCGACCTGGCGCCGTGCGGCGAGCCGGCGAGCCGCGAGGCCATCGACCGCATCCGGGCCGTACAGCCGCGGCTCATCTTCGTCGCGCTCGGCTCGCCGAAGCAGGAGGTCTGGATCCACCGCTACCTGGAACTGCTGCGGCCCGCCGTCGCGGTCGGGGTGGGCGCGAGCTTCGACTTCATCGTCGGCGTCCAGAGCCGGGCGCCCCGCTGGATGTCGCGCCTGGGGATGGAATGGCTCTACCGCCTGGCGATGAACCCGCGGCGGCTGTGGCGGCGCTACCTTCTCAACGACCCGAAGTTCCTCGCCATCTTCAGGCGCACCTGGCGGCAATCCCGGAACATCCCGCGAATGCCGTGGCTGCCCTAAAGGCCCGTCCCGGCGGCCCTCACCTGGCCCAGGGCATCGGCTCGGGCGCGTCGAAGGTCGTCGTGAGCTCGCGCGGCGACCCCATGCCGACCGGGTCCTGGAGCGTGAGCACAATCTCGTTCACGTGCAGGGTGAATCGCGCGGAGATCCGGCTCGGGCGTCCCTCGGCGAGCGCCGCCGCCTGCTCGGCGATGCCGCGGGCAAAGTCCATCGGGTTCGCCCCGCCCTTCGCCTTCCACCGGAATCGCACCGGACGCACCGGCTTCACCCTGCGCGGGCCGACCCCCGCGAGCCGTGCGAGGAGCGGCTTCTTCTCCCCGCGGATCCCGAGCGGGGTCCGCCTGTGGAAGCGGATGGGCGTGCCGTAGTCCCAGCAATCCTCGGCCGACATGACCCCTTCGTCCCCGACGACGAGCAGTCCCTGCTCGTGCGGCGCGTAGATGCCGCAGGTGATCCGAGCCACCACCCCGCCGCCGAACTCGACGCAGCCCACCGAGAAGTCCGGGGTCTCGACCTTGAGGGGCACTCCCTTGTCGGGAACGAGACTCCCTGCGAACGAGGTGACGCGGCGCGCCGGGCCGAAGAAGCCGCAGAGCCAGGTGAGGTAGTAGCCGGCATGCTCCAGCGTGCAGCCGGTCTCGAACTCGTCCTGGTACGGCCACGGGTTTCCGGATTGCGGAATCCATTCGCGATAGGTCTCGAGGTGGACCGGGCCTCCGTCAATCTCGGCGTAGGCGAGCCGGACCTTCCCGAGCTTGCCGTCGCGGATGGCCTTCCCAATCGTCTGCGCGGCCTCGCCGAGCAGTCCGCACGGGGCCCCGGAGATCGACAGGCCGCGAGACTCGGCCAGCTCCACGAGCAGGCGGGCCTCCTCGAAGGAGGTCGACAGAGGCTTCTCGGAGTAGACGTGCTTGCCGGCGAGCAAGGCGGCCCTCGAGACCTCGTAGTGCGACGACGGGTTCGTCAGGTTCACCACCAGCTCCACGCGGCCGTCGGCGAGGATCTCGTCGAGGGTGCCGTAGCGGTGGACGTTGTAGAATCGGCTGAACCGCTCGGCCCGGTCGCCATCGCAATCCATGACACCGAGGAGCTCGAGCTCCGGGTGGTTCGGCAGCGTGGTGAGGTAGAAGTCTGCGACGAATCCGGTGCCGACGATGGCGATGCGCATCAGGCTCCTCCCGCCGGCGCGCCGGGCTCGCGAAACGCGGCGCGGATCGCGTCGAGCGTCCCCAGGACCGAAACCGTCTCGTCGAGTGGCATGACCGGGCTCTCCCGCTCGCCGGCCCGCAGGGCCCGCATGGCCTCGATGGCCTCGTGCGCGTATCCCTCGCCGAGCACCCCGCGGCGCACCGTCCGGCTGCGCAGCCGTGCGCGGAGCGCGCGCAGGGGCGCGAGGAGCGGATGGCGCGCCAGGCCCGACCCCCGACCGAGCCCGCCGGGGCGCGGCGCCTCCGGCGCCGCGGTGGTGACCGTCAGGCGCTCCGGCCGGAGGAACGGCTCGTGGACGCGCAGGCGCCCTCTCGTGCCGGTCAGCGTGGCCTCGTTCGCGAGCAGGCCCCGGTGGCTCGCCGCGAGCAGCGCCTGGGCTCCGCCGCGGTAGGAGAGCACCGCGCCGAACTGCTCGTCCGCGTCGCCGGCCCCGGCGGCGCCCGCGAACACCCGGTCCGGGCGGCCGAGCAGCCAGTGCGCGAGCGACACGGCGTAGACGCCCAGGTCGAGGAGCGCGCCGCCGCCGGGCTCGGAATCGAATGGTCGGCCGGCCGCTCCGGGCGCGCGCGGCCAGCCCAGGCTCGCCTCGAGGAGCCGCAGCTCCCCGAGTGCCCCGCCGCGCACCAGGGCCTCAATCTCCCGGGCCGCGGGCGTGAACCGCATCCACATGGCCTCCATGCAGAACAGGCCCCGGGCCCGCGAGCGGGCCACCACCTCGCGGGCGTCCGGGGCGCTCGTGGCGAAGGGCTTCTCCACCACGACCGCCTTGCCGCCCTCGAGGAGCGCGAGCGCGTGCCGGAGGTGGAGCGCCGGCGGAGTCGCGACGTAGACCAGGTCGACCGCGGAGTCTCTCGCGAGCTCGTCGACGCCGGGCTTCACCCGGGGCGCGCCGTGCGCCGCCGCGAAGGCGCTCGCAGCCTCCGGCCGACGCGAGGCCACCGCCTCGAGGCGGGCCCCGGGCGCGAGCCGGAGCGCGTCGGCGAACTGCCCGGCAATCCGGCCGGTACCGAGGATGCCCCAGCGAACGGTGTCGGTCACGAAGCCCCCTCGCGGCGGGGCGAGACTACACCAGGTCGGCCCGCGCCCGGGCCCCGAAGGTGCCCCACGATCCGGTGACCGCGGCGCGCGGCCCTGGCCGGCCCGCTCACTGCAGGACGAAGAGGGTCACGGAAAGCGGCGCGAGCGTCGCCTGGAAGGCGTTCGTGAGCGTGATGGGGATGGGTGGCAGCTGCGATGGGCCGGTGCACCCGGGCTGGGTCGGGGTGCTCGGAGTCGCCGCCGCCACCTGCCACACCTGGGCCGTCGTGAAGAGCTGGGTGTGCGTCACGGACAGTCCGGCCGTGAGCACTGCGGGGGTCTTGTTGATGGCGACGACGAGCATGCGACCCGGGTTGCCCTGGTCCACGCTCGCGTAGGCGGAGACGCGCTCCACGGCCGCGGTCCACTGCGGGTCGGCGACCGAGAGCCCAATCGAGGTGTCGCCGAAGCGCGACCCCTGCCCGTCGTAGTTCACGTAGACGCGGAAGGCGTCGAGGATGCACCCGTAGCCGCCCGCGAAGGCGTACGGCCACAGCGCCGCCGCGAAGAGACCGTTCCTCCCGAAGATGCCGAGCACGTCCGCCTCGGCGATGGCGCCCGAGACCTGGTTTCCCCCGCCGTAGTAGCGCTCCGTGATGGAGAAGCCGGTGCCCGGGTAGTGCGCGGCGATGTGCTGCTGGACGCGGGGGATGAGCATGATGGGGCAGCCGCCGGGGGCCGTGCAGCCCGGGACGGCGCTCGGGATCCAGCTTCCCTCGACGTAGCTCGGGTCCCACAGCGAGCGGGGGGCCTGCGCGCGCAGCTGGATGACGGCGGCCGTCTCCGGCGGGTCGTTGCGGATGGGGTTTCCCTGCTGGCCCGAGTCCGTGTCCGTCACCTCGCTGTAGAAGTGCATGTCGAAGACGTCGATCACCCGGCGCTGCTGCGCCGCGTCGGCCGCCTTCGCCTGGTCGAGGTAGTAGTCGAGGAACCAGGTGTAGCCGGCAGGAGTCGGCCCGGTCCACCCGAAGTTCGTGAGCTCCTGCCATCCCCACGAGGCTGGGCCGAGCACGAGCGCCTGGGGCACCACGCTCTTGATGGCGATGGCGGTGGCGAGGTCCTTCTCCGCGACCATCTGCTCCGTGGGGACGGTGGTGCCGAAGACCTCGGGATGCGTGTACCACCAGAGCTGCGGCTCGTTGTCGAGGATGTAGAGCACGGTGCGCTCCGGGTCGGACCTCGCCGAGGGGTAGGTGGTGTCGACCCACTTCACGAAGTCGTCGGCGTAGACCGCGCCGTCCCCGAGGCTCGGGGTCGCCGTCGGGCCTGCCGGGTCCTGCGGGACCATCGGCTCGAAGTACGCCGGGTCCGGAGTGGTCGTCGCCGGGGACGCCGCGAGCCCGGTGACGGGCAGGGAGACCCAGCCCAGCACGGGAACCGTCAGCGCCTGGGCGGCCCCGGCTGCGAACGCCGCGTCGACGCGCGCCTTCGCGGCGGCGCCCGGCACCGAGGCGAAGTTCTGGGGACACGGGACGGCGAGGCAGAGGTAGTCGTCGTTCGAGTACGGCCCGTAGTCGGCCCCGGCGTTCGAGTAGCTCGTCTCCCAGTTGTAGGCGGTGAGGCGGTTCCCGCCCATGCGGGAGAGCGTGATGCCCGCCGGCGGCGCCGGCGACCAGGTGCTCGCGTCGGTGAGGAAGTTGAGCCCGTAGATGAAGCGCGAGAATCGGCTGGCTCGCGAGGCTCGTCACCGCTAGCTGGACGTCGGAGGCCGGCGCGGGGCTCGGCGGGATGTAGTCGGAGACGGTGACGGGCGCGGTGGCGGAGGCCAGCGGGTCGGCGTTGCTCGTCGCCACCACGTGGTACGTCCCCGTGGTCGCGGGCGCCGTGTAGACGCCGAGCGCGGTGATGGCTCCTCCGGTCGAATCCCTCCGCCACCGACCAGGTCACCGTCCGGTCGGCGGCGCCGGAGACGCTCGCGGTGAAATCCTGCACGTGCTGCGGCTGCAGCGTCGCCGCGGAGGGGCTCACCGTCACCACCACCGCCGGGGTGGAGGACACGGTCACCACCGCGCGGGCCGTCTGCGCCGGGTCGGCCACGCTCGCGGCCTGTACGTGGTAGGTGCCGACCGCCTGCGGGGCCGTGTACTGCCCCGTGCCGTCCACCTGGCCGCCCCCCTGCTCGACCACCGACCAGGTCACCGAGGCATCGGTCGCCCCGGTCACCGTGGCGGTGAACGCCTGAACCCCGCCGGGCAGGAGCGAGACGGAGGCCGGGCTCACCGTCACCGTGACGGGCGGGGGCGCCGTGACGGTGACGACGGCGGTCGCCGACTTCGTGGCATCCGCCGAGCTCGTGGCCTGCACGTGATAGGTGCCGGCCGCCTGCGGCGCCGTGTAGTGCCCCGTGCTGTCCACCAGGCCGCCCCCCTGCTCGACCACCGACCAGGTCACCGAGGTATCGGTCGCCCCGGTCACCGTGGCGGTGAACGTCTGGGTTCCCAGGGGTGCGAGCGAGACCGAGGCCGGGCTCACCGTCACCGTGACGGGCGGGGGCGCCGCAACGGTGACGACCGCGGTCGCCGACTTCGTGGCGTCCGCCACGCTCGTGGCCTGCACGTGGTAGGTTCCGCCGGCCTGCGGGGCCGTGTAGTGCCCCGCGCCGTCCACCTGCCCTCCCGAGGCCTCGAGAACCGACCACATCACCGAGGTGTCGAGGGATCCCGTCACCGTGGCGGTGAACGTCTGGGTTCCCAGGGGTGCAAGCGAGACCGAGGCCGGGCTCACGGTGACGTTCACGACCGGCGTGGTCGTCACGGTCACCGAGGCAGTCGCCGATCGGCTCGGGTCGGCCACGCTCGTGGCCCGGACGTGGTAGCTGCCGGTGACCTGCGGCGCCGTGTAGCGCCCGGAGCCGTCGATCGCCCCACCGCCGGGCTCGACCACGGTCCACGTCACCGCGGTGTCGAGGGCTCCCGTCACCGTCGCCGCGAAGACCTGCGTCCAGCCGGGCGCGAGCGAGGCCGAGCCCGGGGTCACCGTCACCGCCACGCCGCTCCCTGCCCCGCCGCTCCCGGAGGAGCCGCACCCGGCGACGAGGGCGAGGACCAACGACAGCGCGAGGATTCGCGGCAAACGGGACACGGGACCCCCAATCCAGAACGAGACGTAGAGGTCTATCGAGGCACGACTCGCGCGGCATGTACCGCGCGGCCCCTTGGAGGGTGTCCCCAGGACATGGCTCACCCGGCCTCTACCGGCAGGTGGCGTCTCCCTTGGCGCACTCGATGGCGACGACAGCGAACTCGCCGCCACCCTGTCGCGCCATCGAGTCGACGACCAGGTGGTAGGTCCCAGCCGCGAGCGTGGTCGCGATGGAGCGGCCGGCCGCCTTCAGGCAGCGCTCGGGCCTTCCCGAGGCGTCGAGCAGGTAGAGGACGTGGGAGCGGCTCCCGCTCGCGCCCGGCAACCCGTCGAGCACGGCGACCTGCAGGGCCGTCTCCCGCGGGAGGACGAGGCGATACACCACCTCCGGGCCCGGTGCTCTTGGGGCGCCCGGGCAGCCGTATCGCTTCACGGAGGAAGAGCCCTCCCGCGCCGGGTCGCGGAGGTCGGTGAACGGGAGCCCGTCGGCGACGAACGGAGCAGCCCAGGTTCCGGTCCCGGCCATGCGCGGGGGTGCGGCGTCGAGCGATGAAACCCCATCGACGAGGACCCGCTTCAGGCGGTCGAGGGCCTCCAGGGTGACGAGGTTGCGCACGTTGTACCCGTAGTCGAGGAACTTCCGACCGCCGCAGGTGGCGTCGTCGAACCGGCAGGCGTCTCGGGGTCCCGGGCTGCAGGAGGTGGGGTGGACGCCGTCTCCGCCAAGCCCGAGCCCCGGGAGCCGCGCCATCTCCCGCTCGTAGTCGACGAACGGAACCATCCTGCCCTGGGCGAGCGCGCGCACGGCGTTCGCGAACAGCGGGAGGCGCCGCAGGTTGGCCGCGTCGTCGCTGCGCGGGGGCATCGAGCTCACCACCGGAACGACGCCGCGCGCGAGGAGCTCGTCGACGATGCGGCGCATGTTGCCGAAGTAGATGCTCGCCATCTCCGCGTCGGAGAGCCCGCATCCGAAGCACTGGATGTCGTTCGAGCCGAACATCACCACCGCGAGGCCCGGGTGCACGGCCTCGACCTCGCGCGCCACCGGGCTCGGCGACCCGGTCACGGCCCACTCGGCGTTGCGGGCCACCTCCGTGGCCAGGCTGGTGCGCGCGAAGGAGCTTTCCCCGCCGGCCGCCGTCGCCGCGCCGAAGTACTCCGCCGCGGCCGCCAGACCGCCGCGCCCCCCGAGGTCGACGACCGCCGCGGAGGTCGGGTCGAAGCAGGCGAGGAACGGCCCGCGGACTCCGCCCGCGCTGATCGAGTCCCCCACCTTCATGAACACGCTTGGCCGGTTCCCGGGGTGATCCGCCGCCACGGCGCGGAGCCGCAGGACCACGTCCGCCGGCAGCGGCGACTGCGTGCGGTCGACGGTGTAGATGGGGCGCGGCGGCGCGGCGGCTGCGCGGTCGCCGCCGCCCGGCGGTCCGCCGGAGACACCGCTCGCCGGCGCGAGCGCGCAGGCGAGCGCCGCTGCCGCCAGCGCCTTTTTCCTCCCCTGCCCCACCCGCTCTCCCTTCCGGCGCCGTTCCGAGCGGCGAAGCGGGGACTCGTCCGCGGCGACCGGCCCCGGGGTCGTCGGGGACCGCCGCCCGCGCTCCCCTCCTCTTCTCCGCTCCTCTATCTCACGGTTCCTCGACCCCGTGGCGCGCACCTCGGGCCCGGAAGGCGGCCGCGCGCCCGGCGATCCACGCCGCCGCGCCCCGGGCGCCCCACCGACCGTCGACCGGGAAGCGCGGCAAGAGTGCCCGCGCCTCCCGCTCCGAAGCGCGGTAGGGTCGCCGCGTGGTGCTCCAGACGAGCCCGCGGGTCCTCGCCGAGAGCGCCGCCACGTGGCTCGCGTCGAACAGCGGCCACCCGTAGGGAAACGCGAAGTGGTTCGAGGCGCCGAAGAGCCGGGCGAAGTCGGCCTCGGATCGCTCGACGTCGACGACGAACTCGATCCGGCGAGAGCTCGGAGGCCTTGAAGTGGCAGTTGGTGTGGTTGCCGAGTTCCACGTTCGGCAACCGCGCAATGGCGCGGAGCTCATCGAGGGTGGCGAGCCGGTAGTCAGGGAGCGCGGCGAGGGCGCGGAGCTCGGCCCGCGAATTCTCTGCGAGGACGTCCCGGGGCTCATCCATGTACGCGTACCAGGCCTCCTCGAGCTTCCGCCCGCGTCGCACGTCGCGATCCACGAGGTCCCATCGAAAGCCCGCCCGTCGCTCTGCCTTCTCCGGACACGCGAACACGAGGAACTCCACCTCCGGGAAGCGCTCCGCCCTCGAGGCCACGTACTCGACGGAGTCGGCGTACCCGTCGTCAAAGGTCACGCTGAGCCAGCGGTCGCTCGCCCGGCGCGACCCCACGAGGAGCTCCACCAGCTCGTCGAGTTCTTCCTCCGGCATCGTCATTTGGGGCAGGAACGCCCCCTCAGGGGCCTCGCCCACGCGGTGGAGGCAGAGCGCAGCGCAGAGGTCGCCGAGCGCGGCGGACAGCATCCCGCGAAGCACCCTGCGGGGTGTCTTACTGCCCACGGACGCGAGGCGGTCGTCGAGTCGAAGGGGCATCTGGCCGGGGGGGAGTGTACCGGAAACCCGCCCTCGGTCCGCCAGAACCCAGTCCAAGGGACTCTGTCTTTGGAGTTATAGAAATCTTGCGCCCTCGACGGGTACCCGCACGGGCAGTTCCAGGATCGGAATCGACGCCCTATGCTTAGAAGTCGGGTCGCCTGTCACGGGGGGTGAGCGAGTGCGACCACGCGCGCCGCTTTCGGATTTCACGGGGCATTCCCCCGAAGCGCGCTGCGCCCATTCGGGCATCCCACAGTTGTAGTGGATGAATCACATCCACGTACCTGCGTCGCGGTACATCCACTTGTCCGACGACCTGATAGGTAAGCGCTCGAGCAGGGCGAAGGGGGGAAGCAGATTACATGCAGAATCGAGCGATAGAGGGCAGTGTCCGCGCGCTGGATCTCGCGTGCCTCGCCACCGCCATGCCCGTCGCCTACGCGGTCCGCGATCAGTTCGTAGGCCTCGTTCACGGTGAGATGTACCCGCTCTCGGCCTACTGGGCCGCGCTCGCCCTCACGCTCTTCATCTGGCTTGCCACGTCGTGGCTGTTCCAGGTCTACCAGACGTTCCGCACGCAGAGCATCGTCACCGAGCTCGGCCGGATCGCGAGCGCCATGGGCGTGCTCGCGCTCGCCGTCGCCGCATCCGTGTTCTTCCTCCGCGGTCAGCAGGACGTCTCGCGGCTCTTCCTCGGCCTCTATTTCTCGACGGCGCTCGCGCTCATCGTGGGGAACCGCCTGGCGCTCCGGTACCTGGCCCGCGAGCTGCGCCGCCGCGGCTACAACACCCGCATGTTCGCAGTCGTCGGCTCGGGCGAGCTGGCGCGCGAGGTGGTCGACACCATCGCCCAGCATCCGGAGTGGGGGCTCCAGTTCGCCGGCCACATCCTCGAGGACGACGCCGTCCGCGAGGTGCCCCGGAGCCTCGTGCTCGGCCGCGTCTCCCAGCTCGGCCAGGTTCTCGACGACAACGTGATCGACGAGGTCGTCTTCGCGGTGCCGCGCGAGCGCCTCGCGACGGTCGAGCCGGCGTTCTACCTCTGCGAGGAGCAGGGGGTCGGATCCCGCGTGTGCCTCGACCTCTTCACCCAGGGTCGTTCCCGCATCTCGCTCGGGGAGATGGAAGGCCTCCCCATGCTGTCCTTCACGCGCGCCCCGACCGACGAGGTGGCCCTGGCGGCCAAGCGAGCCTTCGACCTGCTGACGGGCGGTCTCGCCCTGCTCTTCCTGTCCCCGGGCCTCATCGCAACGGCGATCGCCATCAAGCTCGACTCGCCCGGGCCGGTGTTCTTCCGGCAGCGGCGCGTGGGGCTGAACGGCCGCCCGTTCACCATGCTCAAGTTCCGCAGCATGCACGTGGACGCCGAGGCGCGGCTCGAGTCCCTGCGCGCCCACAACGAGGCCTCCGGCCCGGTCTTCAAGATGCGCAACGACCCGCGCATCACCCGGGTGGGCCGGTTCATCCGCAAGACCTCCATCGACGAGCTGCCCCAGTTCCTGAACGTGCTCACCGGCGAGATGAGCATCGTCGGGCCGCGCCCGCCCATCCCGGCCGAGGTCCGCCAGTACAAGCGATGGCAGCGCCGCCGCTTGAGCGTCAAGCCGGGCATCACCTGCACCTGGCAGGTCAGCGGACGGTCCAACATCGACTTCGACCAGTGGATGGAGCTCGATCTCGAGTACATCGACCACTGGTCGTTGTGGAAGGACATCCAGATCTGCTTCAAGACCATCCCCGCGGTGCTGAGCTCCCGCGGCGCCCACTAGGGACCGCCTTTCGCTAGGAGCCCGCGGCCCGACCCTTTCTTTCGGCCGCGCTCGCAGGAGCTTCTACGCACCGCAGGAGCCCGTCCGCGCGGGCCCGGTCGAGACGCTACCCGTCTGCTTCGGAAGAACCGGCCCCCCGGCGCGCCAGCGCCGCTGCCGCCGACCGGGCGGAGGACTTCGCCCACATCGACACCGGAGCGTGCGGCGGCGGTAGCAGGGCCTGGCGCCGACGGCCTCGCCGCCCTCGGCGCTAGCCGCGCGCGGCGATGAAGCCTGCAGTCACCTGGTCCATCGACTGGATGTGCGAGACGAACCACGCGGGCACGGTGTCGGAGACGTACTTCCACAGCCGCGCCGTGTCGCCGGTCTCGCGGAAGTGCGTCTCCTCCGACTCCATCTCCTCGAGCACGCGGTCGTGCTCGGCCTTGTGCACGGGGAAGGGCGGGAAGCCGGCCTTCTGCATGGCCGCCTCCTCGCGGGCAAAGTGCTCCTGGGTGTGCTCGAACAGCGCCTCCAGCCGGTGCAGGACCGTTTCCACCGGCACCTTGCCGAGCCGATGCCCCTTCACGGCGTCGGCGAGCTCGTTCAGGCGGTGGCCCTCCTCGCGATGGTCGTCGTTCATGAACGGCACGGATACCTGCGGGATGCCCATCGAGGGCGACGAGCGGCATGGCCAATGTCCTCCGCCAACACTCTAGCCCCGCCGGCATCGGTCGGGTCACGGGCAAGGAGGGGCCCGGCTGACGCGCCGCGTCGGCCTCGGTGGCGCTCCCTTGGGCCCCGGCGGGGAGGGCCCGATCCGCGCGCGCTTCGACTAGCATGCGTCGAGGGGGGCGCAGCATGAAAGGGTTCCGGGACGCCGACGAGTTCAAGAAGGTGTTCGAGCGCCTGTTCGGACTCATGAACGAGCACCCGGAGGTGGGCAGGCCGCTGCGCGACGCTCACGCGCCCCACCGGTTCGTCATCACGGACCTCGGGCTCGAGTTCAACGTCACCGCCGCGGAGGACAGCGACGAGAAGAACGGCCGCTTCCTCCGCTGGGTGTGGGGGACGCCCCCGTGGGAGCCGGTCATCACCATGCGGATGACGAGCGAGACCGCGAACCGGTTCTTCCAGGGGAAGGAGAACGTGGCGCTCGCGCTGGCCTTCGGCCGCGTCAAGCTGTCGGGGCCCATCGTCACCATCCTGCGGCTCGCGCCGGTGACGAACCCCATCCACCCCGTCTACCGCGCCTGGCTCGAGGCGAGCGGCCTCGGCCACCTCCTCGCCTGACCGAGGGCTCTCCGTGCGAACCGCCCTCTCCAACGTCGACTCGTCCTGGCTGCGCATGGACGAGGCCGTCAACCTGATGGTGGTGAACGGCGTCCTCGTTCTCGACAAGCCGGTCTCCATGGAGCGCATCCGGGACCTTCTCCGGGACCGCCTCGTCCACTTCGACCGGTTCCGGTCCCGCGTGGTCCAGCCGGCGGCCGGGGTCGGGGCGCCCTCCTGGGAAGTCGACCCCGACTTCTCCCTCGACAATCACCTCGTGGAGGCCCGGCTCGCGCCGCCCGGGGACGAGGCGGCGCTGCAGGCCTTCGTGAGCGGGCTGCTGAGCCAGCCCTTCCCGCCGGATCGCCCGCTCTGGCGGTTCCACTTCGTGGCGGACTACCAGGGCGGCTCGGCCCTGGTGACGCGGATCCACCACTGCATCGGCGACGGGCTGGCGCTCGTCCACGTGCTCCTCTCCATGGCCGACGCGGCACCCGTGGTGCCGTCGCCCCCTCCCCCGCCTTCCGAGGACGAGCACGGCGGCGTGTGGGAGGCGATCGGGGCGGCCCTGTCGCGGACCGCGGACGCGGCGCTCTCCGCCTCGGGGCGCGTGCTGCGCGAGGCCCTCGAGCTCCTCGCCGACCCGGAACGCATGGCGCGAACCGGAAAGGACGTGGCCACGCACCTCGGGTCGCTGGCCCGGCTGCTGGCGCTCTCCCCGGACCCGCGCAGCGCGCTCAAGGGCCCGCTCGCTGTCCAGAAGCGGGCGGCGTGGTCGCGCTCCTTCCCCCTCGACGACTTCAAGGCCATCGGACGGGCCACCGGCTCCACCGTGAACGACATCCTCATGGCGGCGCTCGCCGGGGGGCTGCGCCGCTACCTGCTCGGTCGCGGGGCCGTCGGCGCCGACCTCGACGTCCGCGGCGTCGTGCCGGTGAACCTGCGGCCGCCATCCGAGGCCCACCTGCTCGGGAACCGCTTCGGCCTCGTCTTCCTGGGCCTCCCGCTCGGCATCGAGGACACGCTCAATCGGCTCTTCGAGGTTCGCCGCCGCATGCGGGCCATCAAGGACTCGCCCGAGGCCGCGGCGATCTTCGAGGTGCTCTGGGCCGTGGGGGTCGCTCCGCGCGCCGTGTTCGACCTCGCGCTCGCCATCTTCGCCTCCAAGGCAACCGCCGTCGTGACGAACGTGGCTGGACCCCGGGAGCCCATCTCGCTCGCCGGGTCTCCCCTGCGCCAGGCCATGTTCTGGGTCCCGGCCGCCGGGCACCTCGGCGTGGGGGTGAGCCTCCTCAGCTACGCCGGCAAGGTGTGGCTCGGCATCCAGACCGATGCCGGCCTCGTCCCCGACCCGGAGAGGATCCTGCAGGGGTTCGAGGACGAGGTGGACGCGCTGCTCGCCTTGCAACGGGAGGTCTCGGGCTAGGCGCGCCGGGATAGCCCGCGCCCCCGGAGACCCGTGGTAGTGTGCGCCGCCTCGCGCGGCGGATCGGGGCGCAGGAGCCCGCTCCACGGGGACGGCAAGATGTCGAGCATTGAAGAGGTCGGGATGGCGAACTCGGGGGCCCGCGGGCGCGACTTCGCGCTCGTCGCGCTCGCCTACGCGGCGGGTCTCGCCGCCGCCCTCGGCACCGCCTGGGCGCTCGCCGGTCGCTCCCCCGTGCTGGTGGCCGCGGCCGCGGATGTCGCGGCGACCGTCGTGGTCTTCGGCTTCAGCGCGGCGCTCGGCAACTCCAGCGTCTACGACCCGTACTGGAGCGTCGCCCCCATCCCCATCGTCCTCTACTGGGCGGCCGGCCCCGGCATCCCGGGGGCTCCGTGGGCCCGCCAAATCCTCATCATCCTGCTCGTCGTCGCCTGGGGGCTCCGCCTCACGGGCAACTGGGCGGTGCGCTGGCGCGGGCTTTCCGACGAGGACTTCCGCTACCGGGAGATCCGGGGCAAGACCGGGAAGCTCTACTGGCCCGCGAGCTTCCTCTCCATTCATCTCTTCCCCACGGTCTGGGTGCTGCTCGCCCTCCTCCCCGCCTATCCGGCGCTCGCGGGTCCCGGCCGGCCGCCGGGCTGGCTCGACCTCGTCGCGGCCGCGGTCACGGCGACGGCCATCGCCATCGAGACCGTGGCCGACCTGCAGCTCCGCCACTACCTGCGCACGCGACGCGACCCGGCCGGCATCCTCGACACCGGGCTCTGGGGCGTGTGGCGCCACCCCAACTACCTGGGCGAGATCCTCTTCTGGTGGGGCATCTACCTCTTCGGGCTGGCGGCCGCCCCGCGCTGGGCCTGGAGCATCGCCGGCGCCGTGGCCATCACCTGCCTCTTCGCCCTCGTGAGCATTCCCTGGATGGACCGGCGCATGCTTTCCCGCCACCCGGGCTGGGCCGAGCACATGCGGACCACGGGGAGCCTCTTGCCCCGGGCGCGCCGCGGAGGTTGACCGGCTGGAAGCGACCGCTCGGATGGGCGCGCCCAAGCGTCTTCGCATCGCCTTCATCACCGACATCTGGGACGGTGCGGTGAAGAACGGCGGCGCCATGTCGGCGCAGCGATTCGTGTCGGCGCTGCGGCAGCGGATGGACGTCACCGTCGTCACCACCGGCGAGGCGGGCGACGCGTCGGAGGACCACGTCGTCCTCCCGAGCTTCTACATCCCGGGGTTCCGCAAGGTGATGCGGGAGATGGGGTTTCCCTTCGCGTGGCCAGGCGGACGGGTGCTCGAGGACGTCGTCCGCGGGGCCGACGTGGTGCACGTCCAGTTCCCGTTCCCCCTCGGCATCCGCTCGGCGACCCTGGCGCGCCGGCTCGGGCGCCCGCTCGTGGCCGGGTTCCACGTGCAGCCCGAGAACCTCACCTACAACATCGGCCTCAACTTCCGGCCCGTCAACGCCGCGACCTACGGGTTCTTCCTCCGCGCCCTCTACAACAGGGCCGACGAGGTCATCTGCCCGAGCCAGTTCGCGCTCGACGAGCTCCGCCGGCACGGGCTCCGCGTGCCGGCCGAGGTGATCTCCAACGGCATCGTCGACGGGTTCCGCGCCGGCCGCGCCGACCGCTTCGAGCGCCACCGCGGCCGCGTGCTCGTCTTGGCGGTGGGACGACTCGCCCGCGAGAAGCGGCTCGACCTGGTGATCGAGGGCGTGCGCCGCTCGCGAAACGCCGCGCGAATCCAGCTCGTCGTCACCGGGCGAGGGCCGGAGGCGGACCGGGTGGCGCGACTCGGGTCCACCCTGCCCTTGCCGGCCGAGGTCACCTTCGTGAGCGACGAGGATCTCGCGGCGGCTTCTGCGCACGGCCGACCTGCTCGTGCACGCCTCCGAGGTCGAGCTCGAGGGCATGGCGGTGCTCGAGGCATTGGGCTGCGGACTCCCGGCGCTCGTGGCCGACGCGCCGCTGTCCGCGAGCCGCCAGTTCGCCGCCTCGGCCGACTTTCTTTTCCGGCCCGGCGACCCCGGGGACCTCGCCGAGCACCTCGACCTCCTCGTCGAGCACCCCGAGCGGGTGGCGGCCGCGCGCGAGCGGTGCCTGGCGCTCCGAGCGGCCTTCTCCTTCGAGGAGTCGGTGCGCCGGCTCGAGGCGGCCTACCGGCGCGCGGCCGCGCGACCCCGGAGCGGTTAGCCCCGTCCCGGCGTGAGGCTCGCCGGCTTCTCCCGGCTCACGATCCAGAGCGCGGCCGGGAGCGCGGTGAAGTCCGCGGTCATCCCCAGGAGAAAGGCGGCCGCGGTGATGATGCCGAACTGCCGCAGCGGGGGGAAGTTCGACACCGAGAGCGCCAGGAACCCCACGGCGTTGATGAGCGTGGCGAAGACGATGGCCCGCCCGGAGACGCGCAGCGCGTAGCGGAGCGCACCCTCGAACCCGCGCTGCTCGGCGCGGCCCTCCTGCAGGTGGTAGAAGAAGTGGATCTGGTCGTTCTCGGTCGTCCCGAGCACGGTGGTGGCGATGAGGATGGTGGCGACGTTCAGCGACGCGCCGAAGACCCGCATGCCCAGGAAGGTCATGAGGATGGCGAAGACCGACGGGATCATCGCCATGAGCCGGGCGGACGCGCTGCGGAACACGAAGAGGAAGGCGACGAAGATGAGCCCGGCGGTGAGCGCGAAGCTCTCGGTCAGGGTGGGAACGAGGCTCGCGCCGACCTTGGCCTGGAGCAGCGACTCGCCCACGACCTGCATCGCCACCCCGCGGAAGGCGGGGTCGTGCGCCACGGTGTCGTCCCAGGCCCGGGTGAGCTCCCCGGAGAGGCGGGCGTAGTCCGCCTCGTCGAACCCCGCGAAGACCACGGTGAGCTGCGCGTTCGAGAGCGTCCCGACGTCGACGAAGCCCCGCAGCTCGTTCTCGGTGAGCAGCAGCTGCTCCACGTCGGCGGCCACGCGGGCGAAGCCTTCCGGGTCCTGGGGGAGCACGTCCCCCTGCCCGGCCAGGTAGCGGCGCATCCGGAGAAAGGTGGTCGGGCCGACCACCGACGAGACGTCCGGGAGCGCCTCGACCGCGGTGGCGAAGCGATCGAGTCCGCGGAGGACCTCGGGGTCAAGCACGGCCCCGGGCGGGGTCCGCACCCAGACCCGCGCCACGTTGAGCCCGGACACGTTCTTGCGAAAGAAGAGCATGTCGCGGTGGATGGCGAGTCCGGGGTCGACGTAGTCGAGGGAGTCCACGCCCACCTTCATGTGCGAGAGGTGGCCGGGGATGCCGAAGAGCGCCACCGCTCCCGCCGCCGAGAGGGCGAGCGCCCCGACGACGAGCGGCCAGCGCCAGCGGTACGTGAAGAGCGGCAGGACCCCGGCCAGCCGATCGTAGAAGCCCGTCCTGGTGGGGACCGACCGGCCGGTGGGAGTGCGCAGCAGCTTCTGCAGCGCGGGGAAGAGCGTGAAGGCCACCACCCACCCGATGGCCAGGCCGGTCGCCGTCCAGAGGCCCATCTCGCGGACGGGGCGGATCTTGGAGACGACGAGGGCGCCGAACCCGATCACCGCGGCGACGGTCGAGGCGGTGACCGGCAGGAACTTGTTCGCGAGAGCGAAGACCTGGTGGCGATCGACGTCGCTGTCCTCGGGCTGGTCGACGAAGCGCGACTGGAGGTACACGAGCGTCGCGAGCGTCGTCACGAGCACCGTCAGCGGGACGAGCGCGGACACCACCGTGAAGGAGAAGCCGAGGAGCGCGCCCGCCCCGACCCCGAGGGCCACCGAGGTCCCGAGCGCGAGGAGGATGGCGCCGAGCGTGCGCGCAGAGCGGTAGAGGAAGAGGGTGATGACGACGACGAACAGGGCGAAGAGGGGGAAGTATCGGAGCGAGGCGCTGCCCGACTCGTGCTCGATCCAGGCCTCGACGTACGGCGCCCCGACCTTGCGGACCCCCCGCACGGCACCGCCGCCGGCGCCGGCGAGCGCCCGGTCCATGGCGTCGAGCTTTGCGTTGCGCTCCCTCGCGTCCTTGGCCCCGAAGCCGACCGCGATCCCCTGGAAGCCCGCGCCGACGAGCCCCTGGCGCCGAAAGAGCGGCGTGCCGGTCGCGAACCGCCGGTAGGCCGAGGGCGGCCTCGGGCGTCGGCGCGAAACCGGGGCGCGTCCGCCGGAACACGTCGATGGCCGAGATCGGGAAGACCCCGGGAATGGCGCGGAGGCGGTCCTCCACGGCCACGACCTCCGTCAGCACCTCCGGGCGCCAGGGATCGTCCGCCTCGAACAGGAGCAGGACCACCTGCCCCTCGGGAAACACCCTCTGGAAGGCGCGAGTGGCGACGAAGTCCGGGTCGGAGGGGACGATGAGCTTGTCGATGGCTCCTTCGGAGGGGATGCGCAGAGCCAGGACGACCGCGAGCGGGAGGAGCACCGCGTAGAGAAGGACGACGGGGACGCGGAGGGCGACGATGCGGCGGAAGACGCGCTCGAGCAGCGGATGCCGGACCATCGCGACCGGAAGCTAACACTCCGCGCGCCTGGCGGGGCGCGCTTTTCGCGGGCGCTCTCCTCGCGGGCGGAGTTCACGGGTGACCCGCTCGGGGCGCACCGGTGCGGCGACGTCGCGCAGGCGGCCTCTGCCTCCCGGCCGGGCGCGAGCGCGTGGACGCCGCACTGCCCGCCCGAGTAGGCTCCTCCGCCGGAGGGACGAATGCTGGAGCGCATCGGGATCTCGCTGGAGCACGATCTCCTCGAGCAGTTCGACCGGCTCATCGCCGACAAGGGCTACGTCAACCGGTCGGAGGCCGTTCGCGACCTCATCCGCGACTCGCTGGTGCAGCGGGAGTGGGCGCAGTCCACCGGGCGCGAGGAGAAGGTGGCCGTGGTGACGCTCGTGTACGACCACGACTCGTCGAGCCTCGCCCAGAAGCTCGCCCACATCCAGCACGAGAACCACCGGGCCGTGGTCTCCGCGCTCCACGTCCACCTGGACCCCCACAACTGCCTCGAGGTGCTGGTGCTGCGGGGCCGGACCGGGGACGTGGTGGCGATGGGCGACGGGCTCGTCAGCACCAAGGGCGTCAAGTACGGCAAGGTCGTCCCGGCGACGACCGGCCAGGCCCTGCGCTGACGGCGGCCGCTCTCAGTCGCCGCCCCAGGTCTGGGGGCTCTTGTGGCACGAGTTGGTGCAGGTGCCGCGCGTTCCCGTGGGGCAGCCGGTCAGCCCGCAGCTGTAGCCCGCCTGCGGTCCGATGTCGACGACCCCGTTCTGGTGGTAGGCGGGCACGATGGTGGTGCTGTTGTAGCCCGAGGGGTGGCAGGCGTCGCAGCTGCGGCTCTTGTGGTCGCCGTGGCTGCCGGTGGTGGGCGGGTCGCCGTGGCAGGCGGTGCACGAGCCGCCGTCGGCCTTCCCGTTCAGGTGCCCCGTCAGCACGAGCGTGCCGTCCCGGTTCACGCTCTGCGGATGGCAGCCGTTGCAGCTGGCCGCGTTCGGGGTACCGGTGATGGCGGGGTGGCCAGTCGGTGGCATCCCGTGGCAGGACGTGCAGGTGAGTGGCGCGGTGTCGGTCCAGGAGGGCGTCGCGTTCGCGCCGGTGACGTTGTTGTAGTTGAAGTTGCCGTGACAGTAGGACGCCGCGCAGCCGGTAGCGGTCGCGTTCCAGGTGGGCGCCGCGCCGCCGGTGGTGGCGAGCGTCCCGAAGACCACGATCTGGGCCGGGGGGTTCGTGGCGTGGGTCGAGTCGGCGGGAACCGCGTGACACTCGCTGCAGGCGATGGGGTTTGCCATCGCGCCAGCGGCGGTGGGGTTCAGGTGGCCCTGGTGATCGCCCACCGCGTAGCTCGGCGCACCCGCCGGCGCGAGCGGCGGTGCCGAGGTGAGGTTGGCGTCGGTCCCGGCGAGCGTCCCCACCCGCGTCGAGTCACCGTGGCAGGAGCTGCAGCCGGAGACGTCGGACTTCCCGTTCAGGTGGGCGCCGCCGGCGGCATTGATGGTCCCGTCGGAGTTCACCGCCTGCGGGTGGCAAGCGCTGCAGGTCGCCGCGGTGACCGTGCCCGAGAGCGCCGGGTGGCCGGCCGGCGGCATCCCGTGGCACGAGGTGCAGGTGAGCGGCGTGGTGTCGGTCCACAGCGGCGTGGCGTTCGCCCCCGTGACGTTGTTGAACTTGAAGTTGCCGTGGCAGTAGGAGGCGGCACAGCCGGTGCTGGTCGAGTTCCACGTGGGCGCGGCGCCGCCGTTGGCTGGCGAGAGCGCCGAAGACGACGAGCTGCGCCGGGGGGCTCGTGGCGTGGGTGGCATCGGTGGGCACGACGTGGCACTCGCTGCAGGCCACGGGCTTCGCGAAAGCGCCCGCCGCGGTGGGGTTCAGGTGGCCCTGGTGGTCGCCCACCGCGTAGCTCGGGGCACCCGACGGCGCGAGCGGCGGCGCCGACGTCAGGTTCGAGTCGGTGCCGGAAACGTTGGCCACCCGGGTGGCGTCGCCGTGGCAGCCGGTGCATCCGGTCACCGAGACGTCGGACTTGCCGTTCAGGTGCGCGCCTCCGGCCAGGTTGATGGTGCCGTCCGCGTTCACCGACTGCGGATGGCAGGCGTTGCAGGTCGCGGCGGTGACGCTTCCGGCGAGCGCCGGGTGACCGGCGGGCGGCATTCCGTGGCAGGAGGTACAGGTGAGAGGCGCCGCGTCGGTCCAGAGCGGCGTGGCGCTTGCCCCGGTGACGTTATTGAACTTGAAGTTGCCGTGGCAGTAGGAGGCCGCGCAGCCCGACCCGCGGAATCCCAGGTGGGCGCGGCGCCACCGGTCGTGGCGAGCGCCCCGAAGGTCACGCGCTGGGCGGGCGGGTTGTTGGCGTGGGCGGCGTCGACGAAGGCCACGTGGCACTCGCTGCAGGCGACCGGGGCCGCCATCGCGCCGGCCGACGTCGGGTTGAGGTGACCCAGGTGGTCGCCCACCGCGTTCGCGGGGGCGCTCGCCGGCGCCTGCGGCGGAGCCGACGTCAGGTTCGCGTCCGTCCCCGGGAGGTTGCCGATGCGCGAGGGGTCCCCGTGGCAACCGGTGCATCCCTTCACGAGGACGTCCGACTTGCCGTTCATGTGCGCGCCCCCGGCCAGGTTGATGGTGCCGTCCGGGTTGACGGCCTGGGCGTGACAGGCGCTACAGGCCGCCGCGGTCACGGCAGCGAGGAGCGCCGGGTGCCCGGCCGGGGGCATGGCGTGGCACGAGCTGCACGCGAGGGAAGCGGTGTCGGTCCACAGCGGGGTGGCGTTCGCGCCGGTCACCTTCCCGAACTGGAAGTTCCCGTGACAGTACGAGGCCGCGCAGCCCGTGCCGGTGGCATCCCAGGTCGGGGCGGCGCCGCCGGTCGTCGCGAGCGTCCCGAAGACCACCTTCTGCGCAGGAGGGTTCGTGGCGTGGACGGCGTCCCCCGGCACCGCGTGGCACTCGGCGCAGCGCACGGGCGGCATGAGCGCGCTCGCGGCGGACGGGTTGAGGTGGCCCTGGTGCGCGCCGACCGCGTAGGCGGGGGCGCTGACGGGCGCCACCGGGGGAGCCGACGCGAGGTTCGTGTCGGTCCCGGCAAGCACCCCGGTGCGACCGGCGGTGCCGTGGCAGCTCGTGCAGGCGCCTCCGGTGAAGTCGGCCTTCCCGTTCAGGTGCCCGCCCCCGATGAAGTTGATGGTGCCGTCGGGGTTGACGGTCCGGGCGTGGCAGGAGTTGCATGAGCTCGGGATCCGACGACCCGCCCGGGTGGTTGGCCGGCGGCATGCCGTGGCAGGAGGTGCAGGCGAGCGGGCCCGGCGTCGTCCAGGTGATGACCGCGTTCGCGCCCGGAACGTTGTCGTACGTGAACGCACCGTGGCAGTAGACGTTGCTGCAGGTCTGGGTCGCCTTGGTGAAGGTCGGCGTGTTCCCCTGGACGCGCGCCATGGTGGCCTGGGAGAAGTCGACCGCGAAGCCCTGAGCGGCGTGGCAGTCGCCGCACCCGAAGCCCATCGACACGTTCCCCCCCCCGAGGTGCGCGGCGTGCGCAGGGCCGGTCGGTCCCGCCGCGGGGGTGCCAGAGCCGCAGCCCAGAGCGAACGCGCCGAGCAGCGCGGCCAGGGTCAGTCGAGCGGAGTTCGAGTTCATATGCCGCAAGCCTCGCCAGGCAGGGGTGACGCAATCTTTGCCGCAAAGTCATGCGCGGCATTACCGGAAAGGATGTCTCCCAGTCAAGGGACGGCAATGACAAATATCCTTTGCATGTAAGGAGATGGCGCATCGTGTGTGAGCGCACAGTAACTCTAAAGTAGTACTACTTCCGTCCGCCTCTTTCCCGTCGGGCATGCGAGACAAGCGGGCCCCGATATCGCTTTGGGGCGGGCGCGCGCTCTCCGCAGCCTGTGATTGGTCCGGGCCGGGGACTCCCCACCGTCGTCCTAACGGGCGGCTGGGCGCGGGGGCCGCCGAGGGGGGGCACCCCCGCGGCCTCGGGCTCACCTTCGAGGCTACTCGCGAGCGCGCGGCGCCGGGGCGCGGGTTCGTCCCCCGTTGAGCGCGCGTCACTCCTTCCGGCTGGGGCCGGGCGTGCCGCCGTCGGGGTCCGGCGAATGGCGACCGGCCTCCCGGAGAACTCGGGCGGCCTCGGAATCCACGGAGACGACCCGCAGGTCCCGCTGCGGGAAGGGAATCGCGATCCCCGCCTCGGCCAGGCGACGGCTGAGCGCCACGCGCACGTCGCTCGCGAGCGAGCATGTACGAATCGTAGCGAGCGGTCCAGAAGCGCAGCTGGAACTCGAGGGCGCTCTCGCCGAACCCGGTGAAGAGGGCCGAGGGAGGTGGGCTCTCGGAGACGCCGTCGCTGGCGCGCGCCGCCTCGACCGCGAGGGCGATGACCTTGTCCGGGTCGGACCCGTACGCCACGCCGAAGTTGATGTCGACGCGCCGGATCTCGTCGGACAGCGTCCAGTTGACGAGCTCGCCGGAGATGAGGTTGGCGTTCGGGACCACGACCTCGGCACCCGGGAACGTGCGGATGGTGCTCGACCGGATGCCGATGCGCCGCACCACGCCGCTCACCTTGCCGACCTCCACGATGTCGCCGACCTGCACCGGGCGCTCGTAGAGGAGGATGAGCCCGGACACGAAGTTGTTCACGATGTTCTGAAGGCCGAAGCCGATGCCGACGCCCAGGGTGCCGACGAGCACGGTGAACCGGGTCATGTCCATCCCGGAGGCGAGGAACGCGAACGCGCAGCCAAGCGCCGTCACCGCGTAGGTCACGGTCTTGGAGATGGCCGCCGGGACGCCGCGGGGGAGCCCGCGCCCCTCGAGCCCTTCCTCGAGCGCGAAGCTGAGGAAGCGGGCCAGAAGCACCGCGATCCAGAGCGTCACGGCGAAGGCCGCGACGTCGCCGAGCGACATGTCGAGCCCCCCGACGCGGAGACGCCGGGCGAGAATCGCCCCGAGGACCTCCTGCCGCGGCTGGGTGACGCGGAAGATCCCCTCGACGAGGAGGACCCAGGTGGCGACCGCGGCCCAGCGGATGTACTTCGCTCCCCGGCTGGCGAGGAGGTCCCCGTGCCGCGCCACCACGCCGAGGCGCTGCGACCCGGGCATGTGCAGGAGACCCACCCACAGCGCCTGGAGCACGACGGCGATCCCCACGAGCAGGACCGCCGCCGCGACGCTCGCGAGCGTACCGTTCGCGAGCCGCTGCGCGAGGCTCACGTTCCCCACCACGTTCGCGACCACCGACCCCGCGAAGAGCAGGGCCCCGCCCTGGCCCGCCAGCCGCGCGGCCCGGCGCCAGGCTCCCGGGGGAATGCTCTCGGCCCAGGCGCCGCGCCGAAGCTCCGCGACGAGCCCGAGCACGGACGCCCCGGCCACCGCCACGAGGACGAGTCGCCCGAGCAGCGAGTTCTCGGGCAGCAGCGCCCCGAGCCGGCTCGCGGCAAACACGGCGGTGAACGCGTAGACCGAGCGCCGCACCGGCGCCGGCATGAGCCGCGCCATCGCGCGCAGGAAGGCCGGGAGCATGGCGAGGAGGACGAGCTCGCTCACCGTGATGGGCGGGTGGGTGAACACCCACGGGGTGGCGGAGAGCGTGAGCAGGAACGCCACCGCAACCGGATGGCGGAGCACCTCGGCGGGCGCCCGCAGCGCGGGGTCCTCTGCGGCCCGAGCCCGGAAGCGCACGGCCAGCTTGCGGATGGCGAGCGCCAGCAGCGCGAACGCCGCGGCCATCGCGGCGAGCCAGCCGGCCTCGGTCACCGCGAATCCATGGACCACGGTCGCGTGGAGGCGCGCCGAGCGCAGGACCTGGTCGCGCAGCCGGGACCCGGGGGCCGGCCTCCCCACGAGCCTCCACAGCGGTGCGCTCTCGATCTCGAAAAGCTGGAGCTCGCGCTCCTTCTCGGCCAGGTCCGCCGCGGCGAGCCAGTCCCCGATGCGCAGCCGGAGGCTCGCCACGCGGTCCTGCACCTGGAGTGCCGCCCCCAGCCGCACCTGGATGCGGTCGCCGGCGGACCCGATCTGGGCGCGCAGCGTCGCGATCCGCTGCAGGAGGGCCTCCGGCGCCCGGTCCCGGCGAGCGCCCTCCTCGGTGAGCGCCCAGGTCGCGTCCATGCGCTTCAGCTCGAGCCCCGACTCGTGGAGCGAGCGGACCGAGTCCTCGAGCCGCCCATCCCATCGCGACAGGGTCTGCTCGCTTCGCAGGAGCGCCTGGCGCAGGTCGCCGAGATCACGGTTCGCGAGCTCCGACATGGTCGGCGGCGCTCCCGACGGGCTCACCCGGTCGAGGAACTCCGTCGCGCGGGGCAACCGCTCGTCGATGTCCTGGAGCAGGCCGTCGTCGTCGACCTTGTCGCCGATCTGGCGAAGCGACCGGGAGGCCTCCTCGGCCGACCGGATCACCGAGGGCAGCGGGATCGCCTCCGGGGCGGGCGCCTCGGCTGGCTTCGCGGCCTCGACCGCGAGGGGCTTGGCAACAGGGGCCGGGGCGAGTGGTCCGGGAGGCCCGGCCTCCGCCACGGGCGCACCCCCGAGCGCGAGGAGCAGCGCGAGGACCCTCGCCCCCGCTCCGGCGCACGCGCGGTCAACCGCCCGGGTTCCGCCACGGTCGCGCATCGGCGGCATGGTAGCGCGCCTCTGGCCCGGCCCGCGGGGAAATGCGCCCGGCGTCAGCCCCCCGTCCCCTGCCCCACCGTCGCGAGCACCTCGTCGCCGAACCCGGCCAGCTTTCCCGGGCCGACCCCCTTCACCTGGGCGAGGTCGTCGAGCGAGCGGGGTCGGGCCTCGGCGATGGCCTTCAGCGTCGCGTCCGGGAAGACGAGGAACGGAGGCACCCCGCGGTCCGCGGCCGCTCGTCGCCTCCACGCCCGCAGCCGGTCGTAGAGCGCCTCGTCCGCCTGGCCGCCCTCGGCCCGCTCGGCCTGCGGGTGGCCGCGGCCCGCGCCGGCGGGCCGAGCGGAAGCGCTCGGCCGACAGTGGTCGCAGCTCTCGCCGCACGGCTCGATGCGCTCGTCGAAGTGGCGTGCCAGGAGCTGGTGGCGGCAGCCCTCGGCCTGTGCGAAATCGAGCATGCGGCGGGCCTGCTGCCGCTGGAACCGGGCCACCTCGGGGTCGTCGACGCCCTCGCCGAGGCGATCGTGGGCCATCACGTCTGCCCAGGAATAGAGCAGCACGCAGTCGCTCGGCGCCCCGTCGCGGCCGGCGCGCCCGATCTCCTGGCAGTAGCCCTCGATGGAGCCGGGCATGTCGCGGTGGATGACGAAGCGGATGTCGGGCTTGTCGATCCCCATCCCGAAGGCGACGGTCGCCACCACGACGTCGGCCGCCCCGGAGCGGAAGGCGTCCTGGACGCGCTCCCGCTCCTCGGCCTCCAGGCCGGCGTGGTAGGCGACGGCGCGGACCCGCTTCGTGCGAAGGAACTCGGCGAGCGACTCCACGGACTTTCGCGTGATGCAGTAGACGATCCCGCTCTCGCCGCGGCGACGGCGCACCTGCGCCAGGATCTCCTCGCGGGAGCTCACCCCGTCCTCTCCCTTCTTCAGGGCCTGCAGGCGGAGGTTCGACCGGAAGAAGGAGCCCCGGTACTCGAAGGGATCGCGCATGCCGAGCTGCTGCGCGATGTCGGTGGCCACGCGACGCGTGGCCGTCGCGGTGAGCGCGAGCACCGGCGCGCCGCCGAAGCGCTCGCGCAACCCCGCGAGCTTCCGGTATGCCGGGCGGAAGTCGTGGCCCCAGTGGCTGATGCAGTGGGCCTCGTCGACGGCCACGAGCGAGAGCTTCGTCCCGTCGAGCGCCAGGCCCACCGACGCCTCGAGCCCCTCCGGCGCCGCGTAGACGAGCTCGTGCTCCCCTCGCTTGATCCCGAGCACTCGCCGGCGCCGCTCCTCGGCCTCGAGGCTCGAGTTGAGGAAGGTCGCCCGGATGCCGAGCCGCCCCATGGCGTCGACCTGGTCCTTCATGAGCGCGATGAGCGGCGAGATGACGAGCGTGACCCCTCCGAGCAACCGCGCGGGGAGCTGGTAGGTGAGCGACTTTCCGGAGCCCGTCGGCAGCACCCCGATGGCGTCGCGTCCGGCGAGCACCGCGTCGACGAGCTCGCGCTGGCCGGGGCGGAAGTCCGCGTAGCCGAACACCCGCTGGAGGCAATCGGCGGCGTCGCCTCGCGGGGCCGGCGCGGCGCGCGAGGCCCCGGCCTCCGCCTCCCGGTCGTCGCCGGGAATGGCAACCTCCGCAGGGCGCACGAGGCGGGCGGCCTCGGGCGCGAACAGCTCGGGTCGGTCGCGCCTCAACCGCCGCAGCGCGGCCACCGTCGCCGAGACGCGCCCCCTCAGCTCTTCCTCCCCCTGCGGCGCCTCGCGCCACGCGGCGAGCAAGGCCTCGACGTCCGGGTGATCCTTCATCCGGGGCGGGACCCTACCACCTCCTGCTGACCCGGGCGGGTCTCGGGCGTCCCGGAAGGGAGAGGCCGCGCTAGACTGTCGGCGTCCCCTGCCGCCCCGCCATGGACCCGCACCTCTCCCCGCGCTGGACCCTGGCAGCCCCGGCGCTCCTCCTCGCGGCGTGCTCCACCGTCTCGACCCTGGTCGGCGACGTCACCGGCTCCACCGAGAAGAAGGAGGAGGAGGTGAAGATCGCCGAAGTCCAGGTGGGGGTGATGCGATACGCCGACGACTATGTCGCCAGGGTCCTCCAGTCCGCGCGACAAATCCAGGCGACGACGCCGGAGGCGCGGCTCGCGCTCATCGACTGGCAGCTCGGCCAGGCCACGGCCGCCTACGAGATCGCGACGGGCGCCAACCCGCTGCTCAACGCCCTCGACATGGTGGCCCTCGCAGCCCTGACCCGGACCTCGCTGCAGGACTACTTCGTCCCCAAGGTCTTCGGCGAGAGCGGACGGCCGCTGCTGGCCACCTGCGACGCGCTGGAGCCAGAGGCCTGGGATGGGGTCTCCAAGGTGCTGAAGCCGAGCGCCGAGGCCCGGCTGCGGGCGGCCATCGCCAAGTGGCAGGCGGCGAATCCCGACGTCCACGACGTCGCCGCGATCCGGCTCGTCAATGTGCTCGGCTCGGCGAAGACCGGGGGCACGGGCGGCCTCGGCACGCCGACCTCGGTCCTCGCTGCGTTCGGCCTCGACCCGCTCGGAAAGCTCGACCCCGCCGTCGAGGAGGTCGAGCGCACGCGGATCCTCGCCGAGCGGGCCCTGTACTATGCCAAGCGCTGGCCCATGCTCCTCGACCTCCAGGCCCAGAAGCTCGCCCTGCAGCTGTCCCAGCAGCCCGAGTCCCAGCGGGTGCTCGGCGATGCCGAGCGGATCTCGAGGTCGGCGGAGACGTTTGCCCGCCTCGCCGAGGGCGTGCCCGCGCTCGTCGACCGGGAGCGGGAGGCAGCCATCCGGCAGTTCCTCGACGCGGTGGCATCGCAGGAGGGAAAGGCCCGGGCGCTGCTCGCCGAGATGAAAGAGACCCTCGACGCGGGAACCGCCGCGGCGACCTCCACGAACGGCGCCCTGCGATCGCTCGACTCGCTCGTGGCCACCCTGAGCCAGCCGCCCCCGCCGGGATCTCCGCCTTCCAGGCCGTTCGACGTGAGCGACTACACGCGCGCCCTCGCGGAGCTCGCGCGGGCGGCGAACGACCTGCATTCCCTCATGGAGTCCATCGGCCGCGACGCCCCGCGCGTGGAGGCGCTCGTCGAGCGGACGTCGCAGGGCGTGTCGGAGAGAGGCCGCGCGCTCGTGGACTACGCCTTCCGGCGCGCCCTGGTGCTCGTCGCCGTCTTCCTCGCGGGAATCCTCGCCGTGGCCGTCGGCT
This sequence comes from uncultured delta proteobacterium, assembly GCA_963754915.1. Taxonomy (GTDB): domain Bacteria; phylum Myxococcota; class Myxococcia; order Myxococcales; family Anaeromyxobacteraceae; genus DATJZG01. Next base: position 50,712 of record CAVWHZ010000011.1, read on the forward strand.
ACCGCTTCGCGGCGGTGCGCATCGGCGCGCGCCGCCACCCGGCGTCGGAGGAGTGAGAGCTCGCCATGTTCATCGGACACTTCGGGCTCGCCTTCGCAGCCAAGCGCCTGGCGCCGCGCACCTCCCTCGGAACGCTCGGGGCGGCCGCCCAGTGGGTCGACCTCCTGTGGCCGATCCTCGTCCTGGCAGGCGTCGAGCGCGTCCGCATCGAGCCGGGGAACACGGCCTTCACGCCGCTCGCCTTCGAGTACTACCCGTGGACCCACAGCCTGCTCCTCGTGCTCCTGTGGGCGGCGGGATTCGGCCTTGCCTACCGGATGCGCTCCCGCTACGCGCGCGGCGCGGTCACGGTGGCCGCCCTCGTCGCGAGCCACTGGGTGCTCGACGCCATCACCCACCGGCCCGACCTGCCGCTCGCGCCGGGCGCGGAGGCCCGCGTGGGGCTCGGGCTGTGGAACTCGGTCCCGGCCACGATCGCCGTGGAGGGCGCGATCTTCGCGGCCGGCGTGGCGATCTACGTGCGCTCCACCCGCCCCCGGAACCGGACCGGTTCGCTCGCGCTCTGGGCGCTCGTCGCCTTCCTGGTGCTCGCCTATGCGGCCAACGTCCTCGGCGGTCCGCCCCCGAGCTCCACGGCCGTGGGCGTGGTCTCGCTGTCGATGTGGCTCATCGTCCTCTGGCTCGCCTGGGCGGACCGCAACCGCGACGTCGCCGGGTAGGCTGGGGAACGCAAGGCTTCCGGAGGGGCACATGGCAAGCGCGGCGACGGGCACGGTCGTGGTGGTGAACGCGGACGGCATGGGGCGGGGAGACGACGGGCTCGGCGCCAAGCTGCTCGGGAGCTTTCTTCGGACGCTCGCTGCGGCGGACGAGAAGCCCGACGCCATCGTCTTCTACAACGCCGCGGTGAGGCTCCTCGCCCCGGCCTCCTCGAGCCTGGATGCGCTGCACGCGCTCGACGAGGCGGGGGTGGACCTGCTCGCCTGCGTCACGTGCCTCGAGTTCTACGCGCTCACCGACAAGCTCGCCGTGGGCACGGTGAGCAACATGCGCGAGATCGTCCAGCGGACGATGGCGGCGACGAAGGTCATCACCGTTTGAGTCCCTCGAGGACCCACCCGTACCTCCTGCTCGTCGGGGCGACACTCCTGTGGGCGGGAAACTTCGTCCTGGGACGCGCCGTCAACACCCGCGTCCCTCCAGTCGGGCTCGCCTTCTGGCGCTGGGCGGTCGCGCTGCTCGTGCTGCTCCTCCTCACCCGCCGCCGGATCCCCGGCCGAGTGGCGGCTGCTCGCCCGCTCGTGGAAGGTGCTCGTCCCCCTCGGCATCCTCGGGGTCGGGAACTTCAACACGCTCGTGTACGTGGGCCTGCGGGAGACGACGGCCACGAACGCGCTCTTGCTCAACTCCGCCTGCCCGGCCTTCATCGTCGCCATCTCAGCCGTCGCCGGGCTCGGACGAGCCACGGTGCGGCAGCTCGCGGGCATCGCCATCTCGCTCGCGGGCGTGACCGTCATCCTCGCGCACGGCGACCTCGGGGCGCTGTCGGCGGTCCGGTTCAACCGCGGCGACCTCTGGGTGCTCGCCGCGGTCCTTTCCTGGGCCTTCTACACCGTGCTCCTCGCCCGGCGGCCGGCGGGAGTCGACCCCATGGTGCTCCTCACGGCGCTCGTCGGGGTCGGCGTCGCCTGGATCGCGCCCTTCTACGCCTGGGAAAGCGCGACGGGCAGCCGGGTCGCATGGAACCCGGTCACGGCGGCGACGGTGCTCTACGTCGCCTTGGCCGCCTCCGTGGCCGCCTACGCATTCTGGAACCGCGGCGTGGCCGAGGTGGGCGCAAACCGTGCGGGGGTCTTCCTCCATCTCATGCCCGCCTTCGGGACCGTGCTGGCCGTCGCACTTCTCGGCGAGGAATTCCACCTCCACCAGCTCGCCGGCATCGGCCTCATCCTCGTCGGCGTCTCCCTCGCCGGCACCGCCGGCCCCGCCCCCGCCCCGGTCCGTACGGGTCAGGCCTCCTAGCGGGTCCCCCCCTGCCGGAACCGCGCCGGATCCCGGCGTTGGCGCTACTCTCCTCACCGAGGAGGGGCTGCCATGGCCAGCGAGACGATCCTGTTCACGGGATTCCCGGGCTTCCTCGGGTCGGAGCTCTTGCCGAGAGTGCTCGCCCAGGCGCCGGGGCGGCGCGCGCTCTGCATCGTGCAGCCGAAGTTCGCCGACCTGGCGCGGCGACGCGCCGCCCAGATCGCCGACCGCCGGCGCGAGCTCGCCGGCCGCATCGACCTCGCCGAGGGCGACATCTCGCTCCCCGGCCTCGGGATGGAGGAGGCGGCGGCGCTCGCGCCCGACGTGGTCGAGATCTACCACCTGGCTGCCGTCTACGACCTCTCCGTGACCCGCGCCTTGGGCGAGCGCATCAACGTCGAGGGAACGCGCCAGGTGCTCGCGTTCGCCGACCGCTGCGCGCACCTGGAAGCGCTCCACTACGTGTCGACCTGCTACGTCAGCGGCCGGCATCCGGGGCGGTTCACCGAGGCGGACCTCGACGTCGGCCAGGCATTCGACAACCACTACGAGGAGACCAAGTTCCGCGCCGAGGTGCTCGTCCGGGACGCGATGCGGCGCGGTCTTCCGGCGGTCGTCTACCGGCCGGCCATCGTCGTGGGCGACAGTGCCACCGGCGCCACGCAGAAGTACGACGGTCCCTACTACTTCATCCGCTGGGTGATGAAGCAGGCGTGGCTGGCCGTCGTGCCGACGGTCGGCGACACCAGCACCTTCCGGGTGAACGTCGTCCCGAGGGACTTCGTCGTTCGCGCGATCGCGCACCTCGCCGCGGATCCGCGCTCGAGGGGGGTCGTGTTCCAGCTCGCGGACCCGGATCCGCTGACCGTGGACGAGATCATCGACGGCATCGCGGCGGCCTCGGGCCGCAGGGTGTTCCGCATCCCCATGCCGCTGTCGGTGGCGAAGGCAGCCATCGACTACGTCCCGTTCGTCGAGCGGCTGCTCGGCATCCCGTCGGCGGCGGTGGACTACTTCGTCAAGCCCACCACCTACACCCCTGACAACACGATCGCCCACCTCCACGGCAGCGGGATCGAGCTCCCGAGTTTCCGCGACTACCTGCCAAGGCTCGTCGAGTACGTCCGCGCGAACCCTGACGTGCCGTCGGCGGCGATGGTCTAGATTCGCGCGGGGGAGGCTCGAACCCATCCCGGGCACCGGCCGAATGGTGCGGCCCAAGCTCTCTCCGCGCGGGGCGTGGCGCGCGGGAAGTAGAGGCGAGCCGAGCAAAACCCGCGGCGCAATCCAAAGTTAATCTCGTCATTTCGCTGGATGCGGGCCCAACCGGGTGTCCTCCGGCACTGGGATTGCGATGGAGGGCGGCGGGCCATAGCTTTCACCCCTTTGGAGGGTGAGCCCATGCCGCAGTGGAACTTTCGCCGCCTCGCCGTCGCGCTCGCTGTCCTCGCCGCCGGTTGCGGAGGTGGCGGCAGTCCCGCACCAAGCGCTCCGCCGGACGCGCCAACGGGAGTCGTCGCCGCACCGGGCAACGCACAGGTCACCATCTCCTGGAACGCCGTCTCGGGCGCGACCTCCTACAACGTCTACTGGTCGACCTCGCCGGGGGTCACCGCGGCGAACGGCACCAAGATCCCCGCGGCGACGAGCCCCTACGTCCAGAACGGGCTCACGAACGGCGTCACCTACTACTACGTGGTCACGGCGGCGAGCGCCAACGGCGAGTCCGCGGCATCCTCACAGGCAAGCGCGCAGCCGGCCGCGACCGCACCCCCGGCAGCGCCGACCGGGGTCAGCGCGACGCCAGGCAGCGCCCAGGTCGCGATCTCCTGGAGCGCCGCGGCGGGCGCGACCTCCTTCGACATCTACTGGTCCACCTCACCGGGGGTCACGCCGGCAAATGGCACCAAGATCCCCGTGGCGACGAGCCCCTACGTCCAGACCGGGCTCACGAACGGCACCACCTACTACTACGTGGTCACGGCCGTGAACGCGATCGGGGAGTCGACGGCCTCGGCACAGGCGAGCGCGCAGCCGGCGGCGAACCCTCCCCCGGCCGCGCCGACGGGAGTGACGGCCACCCCGGGCAACGCCCAGGCCACCATTTCCTGGAGCGCCGCCTCGGGCGCGACGTCCTACAACCTGTACTGGTCCACGACGGCGGGAGTGACCCCGGCCACCGGCACCAAGATCGCCGGCGCGACGAGCCCCTACGTCCAGACGGGGCTCGCAAACGGCACCACCTATTACTACGTGGTCACCGCCGTGAACGCGAACGGCGAGTCCACCGCATCGACCCAAGTGAGTGCCCAACCGGCGGCCACCCCTCCTCCGGCGGCGCCGACCGGGGTCACCGCCGCGCCGGGCAACGCCCAGGTCGCGGTCTCCTGGAACGCCGTTTCGGGCGCGACCTCCTACAATCTCTACTGGTCCACCACGGCGGGCGTGACCCCAGCCACTGGCACCAAGATCGTCGGGGCGGCGAGCCCCTACAATCAAACCGGGCTGACGAACGGCCTGACCTACTACTACGTGGTCACCGCCGTGAACGGGAACGGCGAGTCCACGGCCTCGGCACAGGCAAGCGCGCAACCGACCGCTCCTCCGCCGCCGACGGCGCCGACGGGAGTGAGCGCCACGCCGGGCAATGCCCAGGTGACGATCTCCTGGACCGCCGTGGCCGGCGCAACTTCGTACAACCTCTACTGGTCCACCGCGACCGGAGTGACCCCGGCGAACGGCACCAAGGTCGCTGGCGTGACGAACCCCTACGTCCAAACCGGTCTCGCCAACGGGACCACCTACTACTACGTCGTCACCGCGGCGAACGCGAACGGCGAGTCCACGGCGTCGGCACAGGCGAGCGCGCAACCGACCGCGCCTCCGCCGCCCGCAGCGCCGACGGGCGTCTCCGCCACTCCGGGCAGTTCCCAGGTCACGATCTCGTGGAACGCCGTCTCGGGCGCGACCTCCTACAACATCTACTGGTCCGCCACGGCGGGGGTGACGACGGCGAACGGCACCAAGGTCGCTGGCGTGACGAACCCCTACGTCCAAACCGGTCTCACCAACGGGAACACCTACTACTACGTCGTCACGGCCGTGAACGCCAACGGCGAGTCCGCGGCCTCGGCGCAGGTGAGCGCGCAACCGGCGGCGAGCCCCCCGCCGGCGGCGCCGACGGGCGTCTCCGCCATTCCGGGCAACGTCCAGGTCACGGTCTCGTGGAATACGGTGTCGGGCGCGACCTCCTACAACATCTACTGGTCCACCACGGCGGGGGTGACGACGGCGAGCGGCACCAAGATTCCTGGAGTGACGAGTCCGTACATTCACACTGGCCTCATCAACGGGACCACCTACTACTACGTGGTCACCGCACTGAACGCGAACGGGGAGTCCGCGGCTTCGTCCCAGGCGAGTGCGGCCCCGATGGCCCCGGCGGTCACGAGCTTTACACAGGTCAACCCGATGCCCCTGCCCGCGGCCGCCTCGCAGGCCCTGCAAGGCATCGTTTCCGGCGCTCCGTCGATCGTCCAGGATCAGAAACCGGGCGCCGCGGGCGACCTTCTCATGCCGGTCTTTGGCAACGACGGCTACTGGTACCTCTTCGCCTCCCAGGACGGTGGACAGAGCTGGGCATACATCCGGGCGCCTTCGGCGAGCGTCGGGACGCACACCGGAGGCATCTGCCAGGACACGGTGAACTACAACCTCCATCTTGTTACCAACTCCAACGCGGACACGACGAACATCTACTACTCGAGACTGGCGCTCACGCGCGATTCCAATGGGCACGTCACGGGCTGGACCTGGGACGCGCAGCAGGTACTCATCGGGGCGGCCCCGACCGACGAGGACGCCACCGACGTCCGGTTCCAGATCATCGAGGCCGTGGACGGCCTCGGGAACAAGGGTCTTGCCGTCGCCTATCTCTACGCCCCAGCCGCCTTCTCATCGACGCTCGCGATGCGGAAGACCACCGTGGCGGCGGGCGTCAGCCCGGCGGCGACCGCGGACTTCGTCGGGCTCGACGGCGGCGCGGCCGAGACCGTGGTGACGACGACCCCGGTGGACACGAGCACAGCCTGTGGTGGCTCGCCGTGGTGGAACATCCACGACATGCTCATCGGACTCGCACAGCACCCGGTGACCCACGTGCTCTATGTCTTCCGCGGGCCAGCAGGCGATCCGGCCGCCTGCTCCGGAGCGGCGAATCAGCAGTCCGTCATCCTGTGGCGCTACACCGCCGATGCAGCCGACGCCAACTTCACTCTGGCGTCGTCGACGGCCGGCGAGACCTTGAGCGCGGGAACCGCCAGCCAGACGGCCCACTGGGGAGGCACCTTCCCGACTCAGGACAGTATCTGGATCTGCTTTGTCAGCCCGACGGGGCCGCAGTTCGACCGCGTCACCTCCGATGGCACCTACCACGCGAGCGTCCTTCCAAATCCGGACACGACGGGCTCCAACGCCGGCTACCTCTCGATGGCAGTGAATGCCGCCCAGACCGGGGCCTGGGCAACCTGGGTGGGAACGGGCGATGGCTACACGGACACCTGGTCTGGTCACTGGAACGGCTCGGCGTGGGACAACGTCACGCGGGTGAGCACCCTGGACATGAGCGGCTTCGGATCCTCGCTTTACTGGCGGGGTGGCCTCGCGGTCGCCGAGCGAAGCGATCAGGGCGTCATCGACGCGACCCCACCGGACTTTACCTACCAAGGCCAGCTGCAGGTGATCCGCACCACTCCCTAGCCAGGTCACGGATCCTCCGCGCCGGCACTCCCGCTCGCACGAACGGTGCCCCTGGCCGGCCCTTGGGTAGCCTTCTCGGCTCCCAGCCCTGACGGCCCGCCTAGTGCCCGAGGGCCGGGGCCATCCGGTAGACGCGGGCGAAGACGTCCGGCGGCACGAGGCTCACCCAGTGGCCGGTGAGACGGGCCACCGCCCAGAAGGCGAGCAGGGTACCCACTCCCAGCGCTGGAACGAGCCAGGGCGACAGGCCCCTGCGCCTGCGGGAGATGGTGAGCACGTCCGGGGCCGTGCAGGCGGCGATGCAGGAGAGGCAGCCCGTGCACTCCGGGCTCGCGATGGAGAGCCTCGAGGCCACCGGGATGTCCACCGGGCACGATCGCGAGCACGCGCCGCAGTCGTTGCAGGTGGGGCCATCGCGAACGATGCGAACGGGGGAGAGCCAGCTCGCGAGCCCGAGCAACGCGCCGTATGGACAGAGGTAGCGGCACCAGAAGTTGCGCACCACGAGCGAGAGAACGACGAGGAGGCCAAGCGCGACCGCAGCAATCGTCGACAGGTCGACGAAGAAGCGAAGCATCTTCGCGTCGGCCGCCAGGTTGTACGGAGAGCCGATGAACGAGTCGAGGGCCTCGAGCGGCATGTTCCAGGCAATCGCCCAGAGGAAGAAGGCAAGGAGGAGGTACTTGAGCGACAGGAGCGGGTAGTCGAGCCACCGGGGAACGGTCGGCCACCCGCGCCGCCACAGGAGCCTCCGGCCCGCCCATTCGAGGCCCCGCGAGACGGTTCCCACCGGGCAAACCCAGCCGCAGAAGGCCTTGCGCGCCGCGAACGCGCTCGCGATCGCGGCCACGAGGATGGCGAGCCCCGCCGGATGAACCGCGTCCCAGCTCCCGGTGAGGAGCAGGCGCTTGAGGCCCACGAGCGCGCTGATCGGCAGGAAGGCCTCGACGGCCGGCGGTCGGCGCGCGCTGATGGGTCCCCCCGAGACCGCCTGGCCGTAGAACACCCAGAACTCGGCCCCCACGGAGACGAGGAAGGCCAGGTACGCTCCCTGCACGGCCCACCGCGCGGCGGGCAGCCGCCGCCACGGGTTCTTCCAGCGAGCAGGCGACGAGGCGCCGAGCGTGACGAGGTCGTCCACGGCGGCGCACCCTAGCGCAAAGCCAACGGTGGCGGAAGCGACGCGCGGTAAGTGTCCACTGACTGGATGGGCGCCCAACGCGGCTTCGGGTCGCGGTCTTGCGGCCGTCGAGCGGCCCCGTTAGTCCATCGCCATGATCGCGTATCGTCCCGTGGCCGACGTCATCGACCCTATCCAGGTGACCGAGGGCGCTGGTGTGCGGCTGCGCCGGAGCATCGCAACGGAGCGCCTCGACTACCTCGACCCCTTCCTTCTCTTCGACCACTTCGGCTCGGACGACCCGCGCGACTACCTGGCAGGCTTCCCGCTCCATCCGCACCGTGGAATCGAGACCGTCACCTACATGCTCGACGGCCAGGTGTCGCACCGGGACAGCATCGGGAACTCCGGGACAATCGGCGCGGGCGACGTCCAGTGGATGACGGCGGGCAGCGGGATCCTCCACGAGGAGATGCCCAAGGCAGGACCGCGCCGGCTCGACGGCTTCCAGATCTGGGTGAACCTCCCCGCGCGGCTCAAGATGACGCGGCCGCGCTACCAGGACGTGCCAGCGGCCCGCATCCCGCTCGTGGGGCGAACGGACGGCATCTCCGTGCGGGTCATCGCTGGCGCCGTGGACGGGGTGAACGGCGCAGTGAAGGAGATCTACGCCGAGCCCGAGTATCTCGACGTGACCATGCCGCCCGGGACCCACTTCGAGCAACCCGTGCCCCGCGGGCACACCGCGCTCGCCTACCTGTTCGAGGGCGAGGCACGCTTCGGCGCCGCCCCCGACGGGGACGGCACTCCGCTCTCCTCCACGCGGCTGGCCGTGTTCGGCGACGGCGACGTGGTGAGCGTGCGCACCGGGCGGACCCCGGCGCGCTTCCTGCTCCTCTCGGGAAAGCCGCTCGGCGAGCCTATCGCGCGCTACGGCCCGTTCGTCATGAACACCCGCGAGGAGATCCAGGAGACGCTGCGCGAGCTGCGAAACGGGACGTTCATCGGCTCCTGAGTCCCGGCCCGCCCCGCGCCAGGGGCCTGCTCGCTCTTCGCCTTGACGGAAGGCGCCACCGGCCGCAGCATGCCGCATCCCGTGGCCCACGATTCGTACGCCTCGCTGCGCTTCTCCGAGTACCGCCTCTTCCTGGCGTCGATGGGCGTGGTGTTCGCCGCCACCCAAATCCAGAGCACGGTGCTCGGATGGCAGGTCTACGCCATCACGGGAGACCCCCTCTCCCTCGGCCTCGTCGGGCTCGCGGAAGCTCTCCCGTTCCTGTCCCTGACGCTCGTGGGCGGGTGGGCCGCGGACCGGTTCGATCGCCGGGCCATCTCCCTCGCCAGCCTCGGCGCCGTCGGAGCGAGCAGCGCCTGGCTGCTCCTCCTGAGCCTCGGGACGCCCCGCTCGGCCCTGCCGCTCTATGCCGCCCAGGCGCTCGCCGGGCTCGGGCGAGCCTTCTTCCGCCCGGCCTCGGTGGCGCTCGGAACGGAGCTCGTCCCGCGCGAGCACTACCACAACGCCGCCACGTGGCGCTCCTCGGTCCTCCACATGGCGATGGTGCTCGGCCCGGCCGCGGGCGGCGCCCTCATCGCGGCCGGCGGGCCGCGCCTCGCCTACGGCGTCGGGCTTGCCCTGACCGGGGTGGGCCTCGCGGCCCTGGCCGCCGTGGCTCCCCGTCCCCGCCGCCCCTACGTGCCTGAGCACATCCTCCGCGAGCTCGCCGACGGAGTCCGGTTCGTCTTCGCCCATCCGCTCGTCCTCGGCGCCCTGAGCCTCGACCTCTTCGCGGTGCTCTTCGGCGGCGCGACCGCCCTGCTGCCGATCTTCGCCCGGAGCATCCTGGGGGTCGGAGAGGTCGGCTTTGGCTTCCTCCGCGCCGCCCCGGCCGTTGGCTCGGTGGTGATGTCGCTCGCGCTCGCGCGCCTGGGCAGCTTCCAGCGCGCCGGCAAGGCGCTTTTGTGGTGCGTGGCCTTCTTCGGGCTCTCCTGGATCGCCTTCGCCCTCTCGCGCTCCTACGCCCTCTCGCTCGCCCTCCTGGCAGTGGGCGGCGCCCTCGACAACGTCTCCGTCGTGCTGCGGAGCACGCTCGTGCAGACGTTCACGCCGCAAGAGAAGATGGGGCGCGTCGCCGCCGTCAACAGCTTCTTCATCGGGTCGTCGAACGAGCTCGGGGCCTTCGAGAGCGGCGTGGCGGCGCGGCTGCTCGGGACCGTGCCCTCGGTAGTCTTCGGCGGCACCATGACGCTCGTCACCGTGGCCCTCGTGGCATGGCGAGCGCCGGCGCTGCGCAAGCTCGAGCGAATCGGCCCGTGACGCCGCCGGGAGCGGCTGTCGACCACCGGCCGGCGCGTTGTATAAACCCCGGGTGATCGCTGCGCGCCCGCCGCCGGGGTTCCGGCCCCACCGCCGATTCCTCGCTCGGGCGAGCGCGCTCGGCGTGACGCGCGTCGCCCGCGTCACCGGGCTCAATCGCAGCGGCGTCGAGGTGGCCGTCGCGGTCCGGCCCCTCGGCCACGTCCTCCAGGTCTCGAATGGAAAGGGGACCACCTTCGCCGAGGCCGCCCGCGGAGCGGTCCTCGAGGCGGCCGAGCTCGCCGCCGCCGAGGCCCCGGGCCGGGCGGCCCTTCGATGGGGCTCGCCCCGGGAGCTCGAGTCGACCGGCGCGCGTGTGCTCCGCCCCGCGGAACTCGGCGCGGCCGGACCGCTTGCGGGTGCGAGAATGGCCTGGGTGGAGGGCCTGGACCTCCTCAGCGGCAAGGCGACCTGGGTCCCCGCCTGTGCGGTCTTCTGCCCCCCGGCCGATGGAACGTTCCTCGGCCCTGCCGCGGTTCCCTGGACGTCGAACGGAATGGGTGCCTTCACGTCCGCGCGCCCCGCGCTATTGCACGCGCTGCTCGAGGCGGCCGAGCGCGACCTGCTCGCGCGCGCGCTGCCGAATGGATTCACCCGACGAGCGGTGGCTGCGACGCTGCTCGATCCGGCGGGGACGGCAGGGACTGCCCCGAGAGCGTGGAAGCTCGCCGGCACGCTCGCCGACCGCGGCTTCGAGGTGTTCCTGTTCGACCTCTCGACGCCCGGGGACCTTCCGCTCGGCGCCGCGCTGCTCGCCGACGCGCATTTCGGGCCGCTGCCGCTCAGCGCCGGCTACGCGTGCGCCCTCGAGCCCGACGCCGCCCTCCGGGGCGCGCTGCTCGAGGCGGCCCAGTCCCGGCTGACGGACATCCATGGCGCCCGGGAGGACGTGGAACCCGCCGATCGAGCCAGCCTCGACGAGCTCCTCGGCTGGTGCCGACGCGCTCGCCCCTCGCGCCAGGCGAGTTCCATGCCGCGGGTGGCCGCTCGCGGGCCGGCCGGCGCCGTTCGGGCGGTGCTCCGCCGCCTCCGCCGCCGCACCGGACGGCTCGTCGCGGTGCGGCTGCCGCCGCCCGCGCCCGGAGTGGACGTCGTGAAGGTGGTCGCGCCGGGCCTGAAGCGATCGGAGCTTCTGTGAGACGGTCGGACCTCGTGGCCTTCCTCGGTCCGTCGCTGCCCCTGCGGACGGCCGAGCGAATCGCTCGCTGCACCGTGCTGCCGCCTGCGCGCCAGGGCGACGTCTGGCGGGCGTTGCGCCTCGGGCCCCGGGCCATCGCCCTCGTCGACGGCCTCTTCGAGAGCCAGCCCTCGGTGTGGCACCGGGAGATCCTCGACGCACTCGCCTCGGGCGTGGCCGTGTTCGGCGGCGGCAGCATGGGTGCCTTGCGCGCGGCCGAGCTCCGGCGCTTCGGCATGGTCGGCGTGGGCGAGATCTTTGCCGCCTACCGGGACGGGCGGCTCCTCGACGACGGAGAGGTGGCGCTCCTCCACGCGGGACCGGAGCATGGATGGCGCCCGTTCACCGTTCCCCTCGTCAACGTCCGCTGGGCGGCCGCTCGCGCGCGGGCTAATGGGGTGCTCACCGGCGTCGAGGCGGCGGACCTCGCGGTGGCCGCCGAGCGAGTGTTCTACATGGACCGGACCTGGCCCGTCATCCTCGACCAGGTGTCCCGGCGCTGGCGGCCTGGCTGTCGCGTGCGGTGGGATCGCTTCGCCGCCGCGGGGCTACCGGACCTCAAGGCGAACGACGCCCGGGCCACGGTGACCGCCGCGGCCTCCTTCGTCCGGAGCGCCCCGCCCCCCGTCGTCGCGGCGCCGCCGCCACCCGCCTCGTCCCTCGTCCGGCGGCGGAAGCTCGCCGGCGCGCCGGGCTCGTTCCGCGGGTCGGCGGCCGATCGCGCGGCCCTCGTCGAGGGCGGGCTGCGCCGCGCCCTGCTCGCGGGGCTTGCGAGGTCGCTCGGCCTGGCCGTGCCTCCAGAGGGCGCGGCGGGTGCAGCCGCCCGGGGGCGGAGGGACGCCGGCGCACCGCGCCTCAGCGCGAGGCTTGCGAGGCAGCTCGGCTTCGACGACGTGGATGCAGCCCGCCTCGCCGACGATCGAGCGCTCGAGCGCGTGGTGCTCTCGGAGGCGGCCCGGATGGTCCCCGACGGCCCCTCCCCTCTCGAAGCGTTCGCCGCCGAGTCGAGGCGCCTCGCGCTTTCGCGCGCCGCCCGTCCCGGGCGCGCGCGCCGGGCTGGGCCGCGCTAGGTTCCGGGGATGCTCGCCTCCGCCCTCGCCGCAGCGCTGCTCGCCGCCCCCGTCCCGCCCGCTCCCGCGCCGGAGCCGCTGGGAATCGCCCTCGAGGGCATCGCCTATCCGTACCCGGTGAAGTTCCTGCCGATCCCCGTCGACGGGCAGGACCTCCGGATGGCGTTCATGGACGTCGCGCCGTCGGGGCCAACGAACGGGAGGACGGTGGTGCTCCTCCACGGCAAGAACTTCTCTGGCTTCTACTGGTCGCAGGCCATCCGCTCGCTCGCGAGGGCGGGGTTCCGCGTCGTGGTCCCGGATCAGATCGGCTTCGGCAAGTCGTCCAAGGCCGACATCCACTACACGTTCGAGTTCCTCGCGCAGTGCACGAAGAAGCTGCTCGACGCGCTCGTCATCCCCAAGGTCGTCGTCGTCGGGCACTCGATGGGCGGCATGCTGGCTGTTCGCTTCGCGCTCATGTACCCGGACACCACCGCTGGCCTCGTGCTCGAGAACCCCATCGGACTCGAGGACTACCGGGAGAAGGTCCCCTATCCCGGCCTCGACGCGACCTACCGGACCATGCTCTCGCCCACCAAGGACGGCCTGGAGCGCTTCTACCGCTCCTACTTCGCCCAGTGGCGCGACGAGTACGCGACCTACGCGGACCTCGCCTGGCGCGAGACGCTCGGCGGGGAGTGGCCGCGGGCGGCCCGGGCCTCGGCGCTGACCTACGAGATGATCTACACGCAGCCCGTCGTGCAGGACCTGCCGCGGCTGCGAGTGCCCACCCTGCTCGTCATCGGCCAGGCCGACCGGACCACGCTGGGCCGCGGCGCGCTTCCGGCGGAGGTGCTTGCCACCCTCGGCCTCTACCCGGAGCTCGGCAGGAGGGCGGCCCGGGCCATTCCCGGTGCCAGCCTCGTCGAGCTCGAGGGCGTCGGCCACATCCCGCACCTCGAGGGAGCGGACCGCTTCGACGCGGTCCTCCTCGAATTCCTGCGCTGATGGGCGCGGGCCAGGGAGACCTGGCCCGGGGTCCTAGACCTTCTTCGCGTCGGCCGGCGCCGCGTGGGCAACCGAGGCCTGCCGGCTCGCGGCGAGGCGGGCCTGCTCGGCCCTCTCCTCGTCCTCGTCCATGCCCGCCTGGGCCTTCTTGAAGTTGCGGATTCCCTTGCCGAGCGCATCGCCGAGCTGCGGGAGCTTGGTGGGCCCGAAGACGAGGAGCGCGATGACCAGAACCACGAGGATTTCGCCGAAACCGAGTCGCATGGCGGCGCACCATAGCGAAGACCCGCCTGTCGCGCCAGTCCCACTTCCACGAAACAGGACTCGTCGAGTCCGGTTTTGGACTTGCCGGTCCTACTCGCCCTGCTTCTCGATCTGCCTCAGCAGCTCTGCCGCGGCATCGCCGTCGAGAGGTCGGAGCCGTTCCGCCATCCGCCGAGCCATCGCCAGATCCCCCATGGCGATGTAGGCATCGGCCGCGTACTGGTGCGCTCGGGAATAGCCGGGCTCGAGCCGGGCGGCCTCCTCGTAGGCCGCGGCTGCCTCCGGAAGCTCCCCCACCGCGAAGAGCGCGTTGCCGAGGCCCAGGTGCGCGTTCGGCAGCGACGGGCCGCACCGGACGCCGACGCGGAAGGCGGCAACGGCCTGCGAGGCGCGCCCTTCCTGGAAGAGTGCGATCCCGAGGTTCACATGCGCCTCGGCGTAGTCGGCCCGCAGGGCGATCGCGCGCCGAAGGGCGTCGGCCGCGTCCGTGTGCCGGCCCTGCCGCAGCAGGAAGGACCCGCGCATGTAGTGTGCCTTCGGCAGCTCGTCCCTCAGCCGGATGGCCGCCTCGCAAGCCGCCACGGCGCCGGCCAGGTCGCCCGCGGCTTCGCGGAGCGCTGCCTTTCGGAGAAAGTCCTCGGCCTGTCGTTCCCGGTCGGAAGCCACGCGTTGCCGAGACTACCTCGCGACGGGACTCGACGGGGAGCCAGCTGCTACGGTCGGCGGACGAGGGCCGCGAGCTCGCGGTGGAGCATGGCCTCCTCGCCCAGGTTCACCTCGAGCAGGCGACGGAGGTGCGCGATCCCGTCGAGGTCGAGCTCGCGGCAGCGGACCCCGAGGGTCCCGTCCCGCGAATGGGCCACGAGGCCCTTCATGCGGATGGTGGAGATCCCCTGGTCGAGCCGGATGGTCAGCGTGCACGAGAGCCCGGCACCGACGATGAGCCTCGCCGGGATTCGAACCAGCGCTCCGCGCAGGGAGATGTCGAGCAGCTCGCAGTCCACGCGCCGGCCGGTGATCTCGAGCGTCGCCGGGCGCCGCAGCGCGATTCGAGAGAAGTCCCGACGCTCCGGCCGGTTCATCGCGGTCGCCACGTGTGTCCTCTCCGGGCCGGCCCTGGCCCCGTCCATTTCGCCGCGCGGGTCGCGCCGCCCCTACATGGTGGCCCCGACCGCCGGCGCTGGCGAGTGCCTCGATCCCGCGACAGCCCGCCTTGGGGAGCCGCACCCGCCAATCCCCCGCCGTCACGGGGCTTGTCGGGATGGCCCCGGCGCGGGCAGCGCCGTGGCCCTCTCGTTGACGGCCCGCAAGCGCTGGGCTACCTACATGCCCTATCACCGACAGGCGGAGCGGATCCGCCTAGGCACGGGGGCACGGCATCGGCGCGGCGACGGACTACACGGTGGTGATCCCGGTGCTGAACGCCCTCCGCTACACGCGGCAGTGCGTCGAGCACCTCCTCGCGTGGGGAGTGCCGGGGTCGTCCATCCTGGTCATCGACAACGCCAGCACGGACGAGACTCCGCAGTGGCTCGAGGCCACGCCGGCGGTCCGGTCCGTCCGCAACCCCGTCAACCTCGGGTGCGGCGGCGCCTGGACGCAGGGCGCTCTGCTCACGTCCTCCGAGTGGACCGTCTTCCTCAACAACGACGTGGTCTTTGCGCACGGCGTGGTGCAGGACAGTCTCGAAGCGGCCGACCGCCTCGGCCTCGACGTCGTCAGCCCCGCCATCATGGAGGGCGAGCTCGACTACGACCTCCCTTCCTTCACCGAGGAATTCCGGCGCGAGATGGCGGGCGTGGAGCGGCGGGGCAGGTTCCACGGCGTCTTCTTCGCGGTGAGGCGGAGGGTCTTCCACCGCATCGGATTTCCGGACACCGACCGACTGCTCGGGGGGGCGGAGGATCACGAGTTCCTGCGCCGCTGCACGTACCACGGCGTGCCGGTGGGCACCGTCGGCGACGCCATTCTCCACCACTTCGGATCGATCACCCAGAACGAGCTCAAGGCGAAGCTCGGCGTCCGCGCCCTCGGCGACCACCGCTATGCATGGCGGCGCATGGGGCTCGGCTGGTGGGGGCGTCACAGATTCAAGAACGCGACGCGCGCCCAGACGCGCCGGTTTCGGGACGACGAGGTCGCGCGTCACGGCATGTCGCTCCACATGACGCGCCGCGGTGGAGCCTGGACTCCCCGCTGAGTCGGGGGCCGGACGCAGCGTGGCTTGCCGCCTGAAGCGTGGCTGCGCCGGGGGAGCTAGCGCTTCACGGCCTCGAGTTCCCACAGGAGGTGGGAGTTCTGCCTCCCGATGAAGTCCCTCACCTTCCGGAACCTCTGGGACGCCGAGAGCCGGAGGGGCTCGTACTCGTACTTCGGCCGGATCCACTTGACCCGCAGGACCCGGAAGCAGCCCTTGAAGCCATAGATGCTCGCGCTGCAGTGGGGGAGCGCGAAGTAGGTGTGGGTCCTGCGGGTGACGGTGTTGATGTGCGTCGGGTCCGTGAACGCCTCTGGCCGCGGATAGCCGGGCGTCACGGCGTAGAACCTCCCCCCGGCCACGAGCACGCGCCACACCTCGTTCATCAGCTCGACAAAGGGAAAGAAGGTCGTCCCGCTATCCGAGGAGAGCACCCGGGGCACGTGCTCGAGGAAGTCGTACGCCGAGACTGAGTCGAAATGGTCGCCCTCGAAGGGGATCTTCTCGACGGACAGGTTCGCGAACCGGACGGACTTGAGGCTGCCAACCGCCTCCGGGTTGATGTCGATCCCCCAGACCTCGTCCCGACGGTACGGGTTCCGGGGAGCCATGCCGCAACCGAGATCCAGATGTCGACTCGCCATCCGCGTCTCCTCGGCGGGGAGATGCGCATCATCGCGTGCGGATCGCAAGCGCGAATGGCCGGCCACGGTGCGCGGGAGCGCGGCGAGCACCCTCGCCCCCAGTCTGGGGCGCGCGGCTCGGCGATCGAGGCCGCTCCACGACTCGGCCCCCCCCATTCCGCAAGCGGGCGCGCTGGCGTTCGGCGCGATAAGGCTCGGTGCGTGCGCTCCACCGCACTCGCTCTGGGCCTTGCGCTCGCGGCCGCGTCCCTCGGCATCCTCGGCTTTGCCATCGCCCACGCCGAGGAGCTTCCCGATTTCGGGCTGCCA
This sequence comes from uncultured delta proteobacterium, assembly GCA_963754915.1. Taxonomy (GTDB): domain Bacteria; phylum Myxococcota; class Myxococcia; order Myxococcales; family Anaeromyxobacteraceae; genus DATJZG01. The sequence continues at coordinate 67,619 of CAVWHZ010000011.1, forward strand.
GGCCTCGCGGCCCTGGCGGCGATCGCCGCGAACGTCATGTTCATGGTGGCCTACAAGCTGAAGGGGCGCTGAGCCCGCGAAGCGGGCCATGGCTCACGCCCTGTCACGCGCGAGCCGGGGAGGACGCCGATTCACCGGGCACCTTCGCCGACCGTTCAGCTCGGCCCGCTCCCGAGCGCCTTCGCCACGATCTCCTGCGCCTCCGCGACGATGGCCGCGAGATGACGCTCGTCCCGGAAGCTCTCTGCGTAGATCTTGTAGATGTTCTCGGTCCCGGACGGGCGGGCGGCGAACCATCCGTTCTTGGCCACCACCTTGAGGCCGCCGATGGGCGCCTGGTTGCCGGGGGCGCGGGTCAGCTTGGCCTCGATGGGCTCGCCGGCGAGCTGGGAGTCGACAACCGCCTCCGGGGTGAGCTTGCCGAGCCGCGCCTTCTCGGCGGGCGTGGCAGGCGCGTCGATCCGCGTGTACAGGGGCGAGCCGAACTCGGCGGTCAGCTCCCGGTAATGCTCGCCCGGGTCCCGGCCGGTGCGGGCGGTGATCTCCGCGGCCAGCAGGTCCATGATCGGGCCATCCTTGTCGGTGGTCCAGACCGTGCCATCCTGGCGTAGGAAGCTCGCGCCCGCGCTCTCCTCGCCGCCGAAGCAGCACGTGCCGTCGAAGAGCCCGGCGACGAACCACTTGAACCCCACCGGGACCTCGGAGAGCCGGCGCCCGAGCTTTGCGGTCACCCGGTCGATCATGCTGCTCGACACGAGCGTCTTGCCCACGGAGGCGCCCGCCGGCCACCTGGGCCGATGGCCGAGCAGGTAGCGGATGGCGACGGCGAGGAAGTGGTTCGGGTTCATGAGGCCGGCCGACGGGGTCACGATTCCGTGCCGGTCGGCGTCGGGGTCATTTGCGAACGCGACGCGGAAGCGGTCCTTGAGGGCGACAAGGCGGGCCATCGCGTAGGGGCTCGAGCAGTCCATGCGGATCTTGCCGTCGTGGTCGACCGTCATGAAGGAGAAGGTCGGATCGACCACCGGGTTCACCACTTCGATGGCGAGGCCGTAGACGGCGTTGATGGGCTCCCAGTAGTGGCGCGACGCCCCGCCGAGCGGGTCCACGCCCAGCTTGAGGCCGGAGGCGCGGATCGCTCCCATGTCGACGACGTTGCGGAGGTCCTGCACGTAGGGGAGGACGAAGTCCTCCTGGCGCGTCGTGGGGGCGGAGATGGCCGCCCGGTAGGGCACGCGGCTGACTCCCGCGTTGCCGCCGCGCAGGAGTTCGTTCGCTCGATCCTGGATCCATCTCGTGACGTCCGTGTCGGCGGGGCCGCCGTTCGGCGGGTTGTACTTGAAGCCGCCGTCCTCGGGCGGGTTGTGGGACGGCGTGACCACGATCCCATCGGCCAGGTGCTCGGTGCGCCCGCGGTTGTAAACGAGGATCGCCCGCGAGATGACCGGCGTCGGCGTGGCACCATCCTTCTCCTGAATGACAGTGTCGACCCCGTTCGCGGCCAGCACCTCGAGAGCCGTGCACTGCGCCGGCCCGGAGAGTGCGTGGGTGTCCTTGCCCATGAAGAGCGGGCCGTCCGTGCCCTGGCGTCGGCGCCACTCGCAGATGGCCTGCGTGATGGCAAGGATGTGCGCCTCGTTGAACGACCCGCGCAGCGACGACCCGCGATGGCCGCTCGTGCCGAAGCTGACCTGCTCTGCCGCGTCGGCGGGGTCGGGCCGCCGCTCGAAGTAGTCGCGTTCGAGCCGGGAGACGTCCACCAGCAGGTCCTTCGGTGCCGGCTTTCCGGCGAGAGGGGAGAGCGCCATTCGTTCCTCCTGTCCTGTCTCGGCCCTACCCGTCTGGGCAGGGCACGACGTCCCGGATGCCTGCAGCGTCTTCCTGGACCGTGCGATCGAACCGGCCCGAGCTTGCCACGTTCCGCACCGGCGTGCGCGCCCGGTCGGCCGCGCGGTCGCGGGTCGCCCGCTCGATGGGCCGCCTCCGTTTGGGACGCGAGGTCGGCGGGCCGCACGGACGGGCTCCCCGAGCTAGGCCCTCCCGCACCGCGGGCAGCCCTGCAGGCGCAGCGGCTTCTCGAGATGGCAACTCGCGAGCAGTGCCTCGTCCGCGAAGATGCCAGCCGTCGGCCCGTCGGCGGCCACGCAGCCCTCCCTCAGAACGATGGTGCGCGCGCATACGTCCATCACGAGGTCGAGGTCGTGGGTGGCCACGATCTTCGTGTGCTCGAAGGAGCGCAGGAACTCGATGAGCCGCCGCCGCGCCGCGGGGTCCAGTCCCGCGCTCGGCTCGTCCATGACGAGCACGTCCGGAGACATCGAGAGGACGGCCGCGATGGCAGCGGCGCGCTTCTCGCCTCCGGAAAGCCGGTAGGGGGGCCGCCCTCGCAGCGCGCTCGCCCCCACCCGCTCGAGCGCGCACCTCACGCGCTCCTCGACCTCCTCCGGGGGCAGGCCCAGGTTCAAGGGTCCGAACGCGACGTCGTCGCCCACGGTCGGGGCGAACAGCTGGTCGTCGGGATCCTGGAACACGAACCCGAGGCTGCGCCGCACCTGCGCCAGGGTCGCTGCCGTCACCGGCCAGTCCCCGACGCGAACCCGCCCCGAGGACGCGAGATGCACGCCGGCAAGGTGCAAGAGCAGCGTGGACTTTCCCGCGCCGTTCGCTCCCACGAGCCCTACCGACTCACCGTGATGGATCGCAAAGGAGACCCCCCGGAGCGCGGGCGTTCCGTCGGGGTAGTCGAAGCGGACGTCTTCGAGGGAGACGAGGTGGTGGCTCATGCCCGCGCCCACCCGGAGAGCACGGCGCCGAGAAGTCGCGGGAGGTCGTAGGCGCGGGCGAGCGCGAAGAACGCGCACCACCCGGCCACGAACGCCGCGTCGGACGGGCGGGTCGTCGGCGAGCGGCGCAATCTCACCTCTCCGGCGAAGCCGCGACAGAGCATGGCGGTGTGGATTCGCTGCGCGCGGTCGAGGGCGCGCAGGAGAACCTGCCCGAGCATGGGCCCGGCGGCGCGCAGCCGCGGCACGGGGTGGGCCGGCGAGCGGAGCGCGTGGGCGCGCAGGCTGCGTGCCACCTCGTCGGACAGCACGAAGAGGTACCGGTAGAGGAAGAGGAGCTGGACGACGAGCACGCGCGGGACCCGGAACGCGGCGAGCGCGGCGCACACGGCGTCGAATCCGGTCGTAGCGACGAGGAGCAGGGCCGCGCTGACGCTGAGGACGAAGCGGAGAAGGATGGAGGCGAACGACGCCCACCCGGCGGTGATGGTCACCGGCCCGATCGATCCGATGACCGAGCGGTCGATGAGCGGATTGAAGACGCCGAGGAGGAGCGCGAACGGCGACACGACCGCGATCCGCACCAGGATGGGTCCCGGCGGAACGTCGCCGAGGGCGAGAAGCGCGACCGGGTAGAGCACGAGCGGCAGCATGGCCGACACCTCGTAGCGGCCGTACGAGGCTACCGTGACGAGGAAGGCCAGTGTGGTGGCGAGCTTTGCTCGCGCGTCGACACGCCCGGCGGGCGTGTCCCGGCTCGCGAGCTCGTCGAGCCGCCCGACGTGGGCCAGCGCCGACGCGACACCGCCCGACCTCATCACCTGGAGATCGCCGAGCGAGGGCCGCGGCGAAGCGCTCGCAGCCCCGCGCCGGTGAGCCCGGCGAGCGCCAGCGTGAGCGCCGCTCCGACGAGCCCCGGGAGCGACACGCCGCGCGGCACGGCTGACCACGGCTCCGAGCGGGACTCGGGACCCCCGGTGGCGGGAGACCGGGCGATCTCGTCCTCACGGAAGAGGCGCGTCCGCGCCTGGATCTGCGCCACGAAGCCGTGCACACCCGTGGCGGGCGGGGCCGTCTCCGCCTGGCCGAGCGCGCGCGCGAGCGACCATTCCAAGCCGTCCGGCTTCTCGGAGGAGAACTGGGACACGAGCCCCCCGACGAGGAGGGCGGCCAGCAGGCCGGCGGCGGCGAAGCGCCCGATCGCGCGTCGGGCCCGCGCGCCGGGCACCGCCGGCGCGGGCACGAGGTCCGGGCGGGACTCCCTTACGAGGAGCACCACCGCCGCCGTGACGAAGCCTTCGACGACTCCGATGGCGAGGTGGATCGGCTGCATCAGCAGGAGGAACGACGGCAGCGACAGCTCCGTCCTTCCGGAGAGGACCGTCTCCGCGACGACCCCGAGCGAGCCGAGCTGAAGCGCCACCACGCCGGCGGCGACGGCTGCGGCGGCGAGGCGCGCCCTCGAGGGCCTCGCCCCGGCCAGGGGGCGGAAGACAAGCGGGTAGGCAACGAAGCTCGCGAAGAAGCCGAGGTTGAGGATGTTGCAACCCAGCGCCAGGAGCCCGCCGTCGCCGAAGAAGAGGGCCTGCACCACCAGGACCGAGGCCATGACGAGGAAGGAAGCCGAGGGGCCGACCAGGATCGCGAGGAGCAGCCCGCCCCCGAGGTGGCCGCTCGACCCGGTGCCCGGGATCGCGAAGTTCACCATCTGGGCGGCGAAGACGAACGCGCCGAGCACGCCCATGAGGGGTACCCGGCGGTCGTCGGGGTCCTTCCTCAGCGCGCGCGCCGAGAGCCCGGCGACGCCCGCGGTCGCAGCCCACATGGCGCCCGCGACTCCGGGCGAAACGAGTGCGTCGGACATGTGCATGGCGGACGGGCACCCCGTAGCATCAACGGCCAATCCGTAGCACCTACCGACCGCCGCCGCAAGGCTCGCGGCGACCGCTTGCGACGACGGCGCACCACCCCCGCCGGCCCGGCCCAGGCGACCTGGATGGTGGAGCGGCGCTGCGCCTAGTGGGAGTGGCCGTGATCCTGGCCGGTCTTGTCGTGGGTCTGGCCGGGCTCGTGCGGGTGGCCGTGCTCCTTCTCCCCGTTCGTCCCGTGCGTGTGATCGTGCACGTGCCGGTGCGAATGGGGGTGGCTGTGCACGGTTCCGTCCGGGTGCGTGTGCTCGTGGATGTGGAGATGCTCGTGCTCGTGTGCGTGCATGCGACTTCCTCCTCGAATGCACATCATTCTAACGAGGGGACGGGACGTGGCCACCGGGCTCCGGGCCGAGCCAGCGCGCCTACCGGGGCAGGTGCAGGTTGATCCGAAACGTGTAATGGACGTCGAGGGGCGCGCCGTTGAGCGTCGCCGGCGAGTATCGTCGGCCCTCGAGGACGGCGACCACTGCGCCGTCCATGAAGGGCAGGCCCCGGAGGACGCGGCAATCGTGGACCGCGCCCTCGAGCGTCACGGTGCAGCGCACGATCATGAGGCCCTCGACGCGGTGGTCGATGGCCTCCGGCGTGTACTCGAGGGGCGGGCCCCCGAGAAGCTTCGGGGGTGTCATGGACTCGCGGAAGTCCACGGGTGCGGGCGGGCCGGGCTCGACCGCGGCGGCGCCACCCTCTCCCCCCGGCTCTCCACCCACGGCGCCGCTTGGAGTTCCAGCGGGCCCTTCCCGAATACTCGCGCCGCCTGTCGAGGCGACGGGGTCGGGGGACGTCGCGGCGACCGATCGCTCCTCGGGCGCTGGGAGGCGTGTCGGAACGGCCTTGGGCTGGATCATCGCGGCGCGCAGCGGCTCCTTCGCCGCGGCCCTGGGCCTCGCCGCCACCGGCGCTCGCAGCCCCGGGAGACCCCCGGAGAGCGGCCCCGGTCGCGCGGCCCTGACGAGCCTCACCTCGACCACCGGGTCGCGCCTTTCCGATGCCCGCGGACGCCCACTCGCCACCGTCAGGAGGGCTACGAAGATGACCTGCGCCGCGGTCGACCCGACGACGAAGGCGGTTCGGCGGGCGACACGCCCTGACCGCTTGGCCCCCGCGACCTCGCTAAACACGCGAGCGCTTCCCGAGGACGGAGGGTCCCGAGGCGAGGCGGAGCACGGGCGGGCTCGCACCTGCCCGGGCTCCCGGAGCCAGTTCCCCGACCGCCAAGGCGACGTGAACGCCGACGCCGCGCTCGACCGAGCGGCAGCGGCGAGGCCCGCGACAGGGGAAGCGAGACCTTCGCAGGGCGTCGCCCGGCGCTGCGCTTCCACTCCCTTCGCTGTCAGGCCGGATGAGGAGCAACATCGAGAACCCGGGATTCCGGGCATGGCCCGGGAAAGCAAGACCCTGACCGGTCGCACGGCGACGCCGACCTCGACAACCCGGCCTCGCAGGCCCTCGCGCCCGGACGACAGGGCGAGCGGGAAGTTCGTAGCACACTTTGTTGCATCATGCTACCCGTGAGGCGTGACCGCTCGAGGCAGGCTCGCGTGCATCCTCGGGGCCGTGCTCGCGAGCGCCGCCTCCGGCGCCGGGCGAGCGGATGCCGGCCCGCCGGGTGCTTCGAGTCCTCCGGGCGGCCCTGGCGGGGTCGCGCCGGCCAGCGAGGAGCCCGGTGCGGAGGAAGGAGTCGACGACGCGGGAAGCACGAAGTTCGGCGAGGACATCGAGGTCGTGGGGCACTACCGCAACCAGGTCGGGACCTCGGAGGCTGCGAGCGCGGGGAGCTACACGAGCGAGCTCATCGAGGACCGCCCGCTGTTGCGCCCGGGGGAAGTGGAGGAGCTCGTGCCCGGGCTCGTGGTCACGCAGCACAGCGGGGCAGGCAAGGCCAACCAGTACTACCTGCGCGGCTTCAACCTCGACCACGGGACCGACTTCGCCACCAAGCTCGAGGGCATCCCGGTGAACCTGCCCACGAACGCCCACGGGCAAGGCTACAGCGACCTCAACTTCCTCATCCCCGAGCTGGTGACGCACGCGGACTACTGGAAGGGGCCTTACTACGCGTCGAATGGGGACTTCTCCTCCGCGGGAGCCGAGGACATCTACTACGCGAAGGACCTCCCTCGCACCCTGCTCCTCGGCACGATTGGCTCCTTCGACTACTACCGCGCCCTCGGCGCGGCTTCCCCGGATCTGGGGGAAGGCAAGCTCCTGCTGGCGCTCGAGGCCATGCACGAGAACGGTCCGTGGGAGGTCCCCGAGGACTACCGCAAGTTCAACGGCGTCCTGCGGTGGACGCGCCCCCTCGGTGGCGGGACGCTCACTCTCCTCGCGATGGGCTACTCCGGCGACTGGAACGCCACCGACCAGGTCCCGCTCCGCGCCATCGACGACGGCCACATCGGTCGCTTCGGCTCGCTGAGCCCGTCGGACGGTGGGTCGGCGCGACGCTACAGCCTTTCCGCCGAGTGGGACGGCGAGGCCGCCGGCGGGCGGCTGCGGGCCTACCTCTATGTCGTGAACACGGAGCTCACCCTGTGGTCGAACTTCACCTACTTCCTCGATGACCCCGTGAACGGGGACCAGATGGAGCAGACGGAGCGGCGCTGGTTCGAGGGGGCGTCGGGGAGCTGGAGCTGGGCGGCGCCCCTTGCGGGGGTCGATCTCTCCTGGCAGGTGGGCTGGGACGGGCGCGTCGACGAGATCGACCCGCTGGGCCTCTACCACACCGTCAACCGGCAGCGGATCGGCGCCTGGAGCGTCGACGACGTGCTCGAGACCAACGGGTCGCTCTGGGGCCAGGTGGACGCCCGCGCCACCTCGTGGCTCCATCTCGTCCTCGGGCTGCGCGGAACGCTCTACTACTTCGACGTCCAGAGCAGCAATGTCCTCAACTCGGGAACGAGCACCGCCGGCCTTCTATTGCCGAAGGCGACGGTGGTCCTCGGGCCCTGGGCGAGGACCGAGCTCTTCGTCAACTTCGGCGAGGGGTACCACTCCAACGACGCCCGCGGCGTCACCGCCACCGTCGACGCCAAGACCGGGGCCAGGATCCAACCCGTGACTCCTCTCGTGAAGTCGGTGGGGTTCGAGCTCGGCGTCCGGACCGAGGTCATCCCCCACCTCCAGAGCTCGCTCGACTTCTGGCTCCTCGATCTCGATTCCGAGCTCGTCTGGGACGCCGACAACGGCACGACCGCCCCGTCGGGGCCTACCCGCCGGGTCGGCTTCGAGTGGAGCACTCGCTACCAGCCGGTGCCCTGGCTCCTCTTCGACCTCGACGCCTGCTACTCGAGGGCGCGCTACACCCAGAACGACCCGGCGGGGCAGTACGTCCCGGAGGCGATCCAGTGGGTCGTCTCCGCCGGGGCGTCCATCCACGACCTCGGCCCCTGGTCGGCGAGCCTCTTCATGCGCTACTTCGGGCCCCGGGCGCTCACCCAGGACGGCACCATCTGGTCCTCCGGCTCCACCCTGTTCAACGGCCAGGTCTCCTACCAGCTCACGAAGAACGTGAGGATCGCTCTCGAGGGCTTCAACCTCCTCAACGCGAAGGTGGACGACATCGCCTACTACTACCCGTCTCGCCTGCCCTGGGAGCCTCCGCTCCCGCCCAGCTGCCTCCCCGGCCACCCCGCACCCGGCACTCCCGCTCCGCCGTGCGGCACCGCCGACTACAACGTCCATCCCGCCGAGCCCCTCAGCTTCCGGGGCAGCCTCATCGTTCAGCTCTGATTCTGACGCAGCTGCCGAAGAGAGGAGGCAAGGTCGCGACGCGCCGCCGCTGGATCAGCGCGACTGCGCTGTGCGATGGCACCCGACAGCGCCCGAGATGTGCGCCCCCCGCTGCGGCGGCGATCGAGCGCCGGGTGCTAAGCTCGGTGTCTCCCCGGTCACTGGAGGTGGACCATGGCCAGGCCGCGCGCGTCGTTCGCCCTCATGGTCAGCCTCGCCGCCTGCGCAAAGAGCGGCACGGGGCCGGCTCCGGACCCGGGGCAGGTCACCTCCATCTCGAAGGATGGCGTCACCTGGACCTTCCAAGGCCCCGTTTCCGCCGGTCAGTTCGTCAACGGGGACTGGTGGGTGGTGGGCCCCGTCACCGTCGCGGCCATCGACCCGGCGCCCATGACGGCCCCGCCCTTCGAGAACGGGTCGGTGCTCAACCTGCCGACCGCAAGTGGCAAGAGCGCCTTCGACCAGCGCCTCAACGACGGCGTCGACGAGTCGTGGTGGTTCGATGCCTCGCTTCGCGCCTACCCGCCCCTTTCCCTCAAGGGGGGTGACGCGCTCGTGTCCTCGGTCAGCCTCGGCCAGATTCATTCCGTCCCGGAGGTCATGCGCGCCGGTGACATGAGCGCGAGCCCGGTCGCGAGCGTGTCGGTTCTCACGGTGCTCGACGCGCCCCCTCCGGCGGACGCATTCAGGCCGTCGTACTGCGACCGCGCCCAGACGATCCGCCGCGCCGGGGCCCTTCGCCGGGACCTCCTGCCTTCCCTCGCGGCTCCCAACCCCTCTGCCACGCCCCCCTTGTCGGTATTCGAGGAGTGGTTTCGACGGCCGTGGATCGACACCAATCCATTTCTCTTCGACGCTCCCGCCCTGTACATGCCGAGCTACGGGCAGCACGTCGCCTTCGCGGGCTCCTACGTGGGGCTGCTGCTCGAACTCGATTTCCCAGCAGCCGAAAAGGTCTCACTCACCAACTATTTCGTGCAGTACGGGATCGACCTCTACGGCTGCCTGCTCGCAGGCTACGGCTGGCCCGCGTTCGGCGGCCACCGAAGCGGCCGGAAGATGCCCATCGTGTTCGCCGGCATCCTGCTCGGCGACGACGGGATGAAGAACGTATCCACGGACTATCCCAACCAGTTCGGCGAGGACATGCAGACGGTGTACGTGAACCAGATCCCCGGGGGCTACGCTCAGGCCTGGCAGGGCGCCACGGTCATCTACGGCGGGCACTACGGAGTGCTGGCAGGCGGCGCGCCGGTGAGCGCCGGCCTGTACGGGCCCTACGAGCAGCTTCCGCCCGCGCAGTGGCAGTTGCTCGACTCGACCGAGCAACTCGGCGAGGCATACAGGCGCTGCTGCACGTCGGTGTCCTGGGTGGGCGAGGCGCTCGCCATGAGGATTCTCGGCGGCGAGGCCCCCTGGAACCACCCTGCGTTCTTCGATTACGTGGATCGCTGGATGACCGAGAACGACGCCCAGGCCGTCGCCGACATCAAGGCCCAGTCGGGCTTCGACTACAGCGCGAACTGGGAGCGCCAGGGTCAGACCGAGTACTGGCTCCAGGGCGAATTCGCCCAGTACTCCTTCATCGACGACATGTGGCGGGCGTATCGAGCGGCGCACTGACGTCCTGGGCGCCCGGCTGACGGTCCCACTGTGTTCCTCCCTTCTCCACCGACCCTTTGGCCGCTGGCAGCGCGGCGCGCTCGCCGCGGAAGGGGCGGAATTCCATGGCCACCACTCGGGACTTTCTCGGCCGGTTGCTGGAGCCCCCCGCCTACGGATTCGAGCGGGATGGCGCGTTCTACGCGCCCAGCAAGCGCGAGATCTTCCGGGAGTTTTTCGCGCGGCTGAAGCGACCACCCGGAAGAACTGGCTCCCGCTCCTCTCTGGGGCATCGTCGCCGTGCTCGGGGTCGCGCTCGCGCTCTTCCTGGCGCGCTACTTCAGCTGGCCGATCGCAGCGCTCGCGCTCGTCTACGCCCTCGTGGTGCTCGGCACCCACGGGACGATCTACCTGCACCGCCACTCCGCCCATCGGGCCTTCGTGTTTCGCAATCGCTTCTGGCTGTTCGTGGCTCGGAACCTCACCATCAAGTGCGTATCCGAGGAGCTTTACGTGGTCTCTCACCACGTCCACCACCGCTACTCGGAGAAGGCCGGCGACCCCTACAACGTCAACGGGGGCTGGCTCTACTGCTTGCTCGCCGACGTGAACCACCAGGTCGTCGCCCGCGGCCTCGGCGCGGCCGACTACAAGCGAGCGGCTCACCTCGTCGAGCGAACCGGCGTCCACGCCAATGACTACGGCGGCTACCAACGCTGGGGAACCATCTCGAGCCCGCTTCCGACTCTCCTGCAGTTCGCCGGCAACTGGGCCTTCTGGTGCGCGGCGCTCTGGCTCATCGGGGGCCACGCCCTGGCGCTCGCGTTCTTCGGGATGTCGGCAGTGTGGGCGGTGGGAGTCCGCACCTTCAACTTCGACGGGCACGGACGCCGAAGGGATCGGCGGCGGGCCGGAATCGACTTTGGCCGAACCGACCTGTCGGTGACCTGCCGTATCAGCTCGACCTCGCCTGGCAGTTCATCCGCTTCTGCGCCTTTGCCGGCGTCGTATCCTCGGACAGGGACTTCCGCGAGGACTTCTTCTGCGACCACTACCGGCCCTACCTGCGCGCGCGCGAGGCCGCCGTCACCGCGTGACGGCCCCCCAGCCCGCTGCGGGGCGACCAAAAAGGGCCCACGCCGGGAACGTTGACCTGAGTCAACGGCCGGCGACCCACTTCTCGCCATCCTGATGGTGGTGGTTGGTTGGGAGGGTCCATGACTCGAGCAATCCTCGTTGCAATCGCGTTTTCCGCACCGGGATTCGTGGCCGCAGCGGACGGTGCTGCCGTGTATACGAAGTCGTGCGCGAGCTGCCACGGCACCGACGGCAGAGCCGGCCCGGGAAAGCCCATCGCCGGCGAGTCGGCGGCATTCATCAAGGAAGTGGTGGAGTTCCACCCGCCCCCGATGGACAAGATGAAGCTCTCGGGCCCGGACACGGACGCCGTGGCAAAGTACGTCGCGGGCATGAAGAAGTAACCCTTCCGGCCGGACGCCCCGGGCGGCAAGGCCGAACGGCCTTGCGCGACCCGCACCGGCGACGGGCCGCGGAGGCTCCGCGGGAGATGGGCTCCGGCCGCGCGAGTCCCTCGCTACGAGACGATCTCGACCTCGCCCTCGATCTCGACGGGGATGTCGAACGGGAGCTCGGCAAGGCCCACCGCGCTCCGGGAGTGGGCTCCGATGGTCGGGCCAAACACCTCCAGGACCAGGTCCGAGAAGCCATTCACGACGCTCGGCTGACGATTGAAGCCGGGCGCCGAGTTCACCATCCCGAACACACGTCCCCAGGCCGCGATCCGGTCGAGGTCGCCGAGCGCCCGCTGAAGACTGCCGAGGATCGAGAGCGCCGTGAGGCGGGCCGCGACGTAGCCCTGCTCGACTCCGAGCTCTCGCCCAAGCTTCCCGAGCGGCTCGGCGATGGTCCCGTCAGGATTCTGGGGACCGTGGCCCGAGATCAGGGCTCGCCGGCCGACCAGGTGGACGAACTGAAATGGCAAGGTGACGCCGGGCGGGGGCCGGATGGGAGGCGGCAGGTAGAGTCCAAGCGCGGCCAGCCGTTCTTCGATTCGTGACATTGCCAGTCTCCTTGCCGTGTCAACCTGAGCTCGCAGCGGAAACGGCGTTCCGCTCGCCCCGCGACGTACTCGTTCACGCGGGAGCAACGAGGGAATCTCTCGGCCGGCCCACGCGTCTATCGATGCGCCGCGGCCAAGGACCGAGGCGGCCGGCCGCGGGCAGCCATATGAATGGCGCTCGTCGACCTCACCCCTTCACGTAGCGGGGGGTTCGTGTTTGACTGCGTTGCGGACGCGGCAAGAGGCATCGTGAAGGCAAGCCAGTCTACGCCCAACGGCGGGCGGCATTCGCTCGACGCCTTGCAGCGAAGCCATTGGCAATCGAGCCACCGCGGTGGAACGGTGCGCAAGTACCTGAAGGGGCCCAAGTGAGAGCTTTCCGGCGCCTGTGGGGGTCTCATCTTCGGACCGTGCTCTTCGCGAGCCTCGGCGCCGTTGCGGGCGTCATTTACTACGAGACCGTCGGCTGCCGCACCGGCGGCACCTGAATGTTCACCGGGAGCGCCTGGAGAGCGGCGCTCTGGATGGGGCTTACGGGCGCCCTCGTTGGATGGCCCGAGCGGAGAGAGAAGCCCCCCGCTGCCACGCCACCGAGCGGGCCGTAGCCGTCTGTCCCTTGCTCCTTCGCGCCTCTTCGCGAAGGGTCGGCCCTCCCCTTGTTTTTCGAGGACGCCCCGAGCGGCGAGTGGACTCGACGGACCGTCGGTTGGACCCTCGTTCCCGCCTACTCCATCTCGAAGGCGAGGTACATCAGCTTCCCCTGCCGTTCAATCTGGATTGCCACCGGATCACCCGCCTTGATCGCGCCGATCACGCGACGCAGGGTCTCGAGGGAATCGACGTCGGTCCGGTTCACGGCATGGATGACGTCGCCCGGCTGCAGACCACTGTCCACCCGGGTGGTGTCGAGCGTTCTCGCCGCAACCACCACCCCGTTGCCGACGCGCAGCGGAGGAATGATCCCGTGGAGCTTGGCGCTGACGTCGACTCCGAGTATGCCGAGACGGCGCACCATGCTCGTCGCGGGGCTGGCAAGGTCGATGAGCTGGTCTGTGGGGCGGGCCGCCTCGGGCGCGTTGATCTTCAGGGTGAGTCGCTGCTCGCCGCGGAGCAGCACCAGCTGGACTGGTTCCCCTGGCTGGTGGAGGTAGTGGGCGCTCGTCAGCGCTGCCAGCGTGTCCATGGGTCTGCCGTCGAACGTCAAGATCACGTCGCCCGGCGCCACACCGGCCGCCCGCGCGGCACCGCTCAGCGCGACATCGCTGACCACGACGCCCCAGTCGCGGGGGAGGCCGAGCGCTGCAGCGAGCGTCGGGGTGATCGACTGGGCGACGACGCCGACCTCAACCAACTGCAGGTGACCGTGCTTTCGAAGGCTGTCGTAGACGAAGCGAACCATCGGCGCGGGGATGGCAAAGCCGAGCCCCTGGCTCCCGCCGGAAAGCGACACGATGAAGGTGTTGATCCCCACGAGTGCGCCCCCCGTGTTCACGAGGGGGCCGCCGCTGTTCCCCGGATTGATGGGCGCGTCGGTCTGGATGAAGTTCATGGCCCCGTGGGGTCCCTCGACCGGTCGAGCCGCTGAGCCGACGATGCCCATGGTCACGGTGCTGGCGAGCCCCTCGGGGCTGCCGATGGCAAACACCAGCTCGCCCTGGCGAACCGAGCTCGCCGAATCCAGGGCGAGAGCAGGCAGGCCGGACGCATCAATCTTCAGCAGGGCAAGGTCGATGTCCGGTTCCGTGCCGATGACCTTTGCCTCGAATAGCCGTCGGCCGTCTCCGGCCGCACCTGGCAGCAGCACCTCGACGCGCTGCGCCCCGTGAACCACGTGGTGGTTGGTGAGGATGTAGCCCTCGGGATCCACAATCACGCCCGAGCCGATGGCACTCTGGCGCGCGACCGGAGCTGGCTCGAGCGGACTCGCGGGACCTGCCGCCCGGTAGCCCGTCACCTGGATCTGAACTACGGACGGCGAAACCTTCGCTGCAAGTCGGACCATCGAACGATCCAGCTCGTGGAGGATCCCTGCGTCCGGCTCGACGTGGGGGGTGCCGCCAGCAGGCTCCGCCCGGACTGGCCCGGCCGCGAGGAAGAGCCCCACTGCCATCCACGACGCGTCACCGTATCGGGCAAAGCGAGTCATGATCGCCTCCCGTCCAAGGGTACTGGAAATCAAGGCATGGAGCGTGGCGAAGGGCACCGCTCCCTTACTTTGCTGGAAGGGCGCCGCATCGCGCGAGTCCTTCCGGTCGCCTCGGGTTTCTACGGTCGCCTCGGCCATCTGGTTGGCCGAAGATGCTCCCGCCGACCGCGACCCTCCGCTGCTTCGCCGCGCGGCGACGGTCGGTCGGATCGCCGATCCTGGCTCTGGGTCGCACCGGCGCCCCGCCGGGAACGCGACAGGGCGGTGACGCATGGTCCGGGAGGACTCCAGTCGATCCCACCCGAGGCCCCCGCCGGAGCACCCTTGTTGGGTCGATGGCAACGAAGGCGATGCTCCGCGCCGCCGCCAACGGCAATGTAGGCTAGCGTCTATCCCGACTACACTCTCCGAGGTGGCATACATGCGACTCTCCCCGCTCCGTCTCGTCGCGCTCTGCACCGTGGTGCTGAGCGTCCAGGCCCACGCGCAACAGGCCCCGCAAAATCCGCTCGATGCCGTGCCAGAAAAGATGCCGTTCGACATCCCTTATGGCGCGCCCATCGCTCTCGCGCGCGCCAAGGCGGTGATCGCTGCCGCCGAGGCCGAAGCAGCCAAGCATGGCTGGAAGTTGAACATTGCGGTCGTCGATTCCGGGGGCAACCTCGTCGCCTTCTCGCGAATGGACGGCGCCCAGTTGGCCTCGATCGCGATCTCCGAGCACAAGGCACGCGCCGCAGCGACCTTCCGGCGGGAAACAAAGGTGTTCGAGAACGGCCTCCAGGGAGGGTCAGCGTACCTGGTCACGCTCGATGGGACGATCGGGTCTCGCGGAGGCATCCCCCTCGTTGAGGCGGGCACCCTCATCGGAGCTATCGGTTGCTCCGGTGGCACCGGTTCGCAGGACGAGGTGGTGGCCAGAGCCGGCGCCGCGGCGCTCACCCCATCCGCAAAGTAGTGCGGGGGCGTGGCCGCGGCTCCACTCCGCCAACGGTGTTCGGCAGTGGTCGAGGCGCTCCCCCCGCCGGCCGGACTGGCGGAGGCGACCAGGTTCATCGAACGCCCATCCAACTCGGGCGCGGGCAAGAGGATGTTGACCTTGCTCTGGGCGAGAGCATGCCGGCGTCTTCGCATGAGCGCCATGGGCTGGCCGTGATGAACCCGGCTGAGCCCTCGGAATTCGTCCAGAGGTGCGTGGCCCCCGCAGTCCCCGGGGCGGGAGGTCGGTGAGGTGCGCGTTGGACCCTTATGAGCCGCTGCGAGATTCGGGTGCTTCTCGGGGTTGATGTTCTCGGCCGGAGCGGCGCGTGCGACGCCTCCGGCGAGCACGGTCAGACCGACGAGGCCGGCAAGAAGGGCCCTCTTCATGAATGAGTTCCTTTCCGATGCGCGTCTGCCGGCTCGGACCGCGCCGCCATTCGTCAACATGGCACCCCACCCAGGGCGCGACCCGCGCGGAGTGTCGCGAGAGCGACGCGGAAGAGCGAGTGGACCGCGGAGGCGATTGTGCCTGGGCGACGTTCGCCGCTCGACCATCCGAGCGAGGGGCCGTTCACGGAGAGCCGAGCCCGGGTCCACGAACCGAACGGAAGACGAGCCCGGAACCGTACCGAGGGCACCCCCGGGCGACGCGTCGCCGGCGGTCGGCAGAATCGGCGCCAAGGCCGAGAACGCATGTGTGCAACGCTGGAATGTGCGATCCTCGCCGCACCGAATGGCTTGGTTCGAGCGGCTCAGCGGCCTCGACGCGATGTTCCTCTACATCGAGGACAGCGCGGCGCACATGCACGTGGGCGCCGTGACGGTGTTCGAGGGGCGCGCCCCGGCGTATCAGGACCTCGTCGCGCTCATCGCTTCCAAGCTCGACCGGGCGCCTCGCTACAGGCAGCGGCTCGCCTTCGTACCGCTCAATCTGGGCCGGCCCGTCTGGATCGACGACGCGAACCTCGATCTCGAGTTCCACGTCCGTCACACGGCGCTGCCGCCGCCGGGCGGGGATGAACCGCTGAAGAAGCTCGCCGGCCGCATCTTCGCCCAGCGTCTCGACCGCGATCGACCACTCTGGGAACTCTGGCTGGTGGAGGGCCTGGCCCACGACCGCTTTGCCATCATCTTCAAGACGCACCACTGCATGCTGGACGGCGTGTCGGGAGCGGACCTCGTCACCGTGCTTCTCGGAGACGACCCGCCCGACCGGGCACCGGCCACGCCCCGACCCTGGGCGCCGCGCCCCTCGCCCAGCACGGCCGCCCTGGTGGCCTCGGCGGTCGCAGACCAGGTGACCCACCCGCTCGAGGTTCTCCGCGACGCCTTCCAGCCGTCGAGCCGGGCGCGGCGGGTGCTCGTCGAGGTCGGCCGGGGGTTGAAGCCGCTCGTCGGCCTCTCTCGCCTGGGCCGCGCGCCTCCGTCCTCGCTCAACCGCCCCATCGGCCCGCACCGGCGCTGGGAGATGGTGTCGCTCGACCTCGACGCGGTGAAAACGGTCCGCACTGCGCTCGGCGGAACCGTGAACGACGTCCTCCTCGCCGTGGTCGCTGGTGCGCTGCGCGGCCTCCTGGAGGCGCGGGGCGAAGACCCGACCGCCGAGGATCCGCGCCATGATCCCGGTCTCCGTTCGCGGCACCGATTCGACGGCGGCGCTCGGGAACCGCGTCACGGCCGTGTTCTGCGCCCTGCCGGTCAGCGAGCCCGATGCGGCCGAGCGTCTCCGGAAGGTCTCCCGCGAGATGAGCTCGCTGAAGGAGAGCGGCCAGGCGGTGGGCGCGCTCGCCTGGACCCACCTCGGCGACTTCGCACCGCCCGCGGTGCTCGCCCAGGTGGCGCGGTTCCAGTCCGCCCACCGCTACATGAACCTGGTGGTCACCAACATTCCCGGGCCGAAGGAGCCGATCTACGTCCTCGGGCGAAAGATGCTCGACTGGTACCCCCTCGTTCCGCTCGCGCCGGGGCAGACCCTGGGCATCGCGGTGCAGAGCTACCATGGCAAGGTCGGCATCGGGCTGCTCGGCGACGCCGAGGCACTGCGCGACCTGCCAGTCCTAGCGCGGGCCATCCCCGATTCCCTCTCCGCGCTGACGGATCTCGCGGAACGCGCGCGCGCGGCGCGTGGCTGACCATGCCGTTCGCGGAACGCCCGGGTTACCGCATTCACTACGAGTCGTTTGGCCGCCGGGACGCTCCCCCTCTCCTCCTGATCATGGGCCTGGGGATGGCTTCCGATGCCTGGGACACGCTTCCCGCGCGCCTGGCGGACCGGTTCCACGTCATCGTCTTCGACAACCGCGGCGTCGGGCGGTCGAGCGCCCCTCCGGGCGAGTTCCGGATGCGCGACCTGGCCGATGACGCCGTCTTGGTTCTCGACTCGGAGGGAATCGCGCAGACCTCCGTCTTCGGCATCTCCATGGGGGGCATGATCGCGCAGGAGCTGGCGCTGCGGCACCCGGGGCGCGTCCGCGCTCTGGTGCTCGGGGCCACCTTCGGCGGCCACCGGCGGAGCCGCAAGCCCAGGCTCGGCGTGGCGCGCGACCTGCTCGTCGTAAGCCTGTTCTCCCACCGGCCTCGGCGGATGGCGCGACTCCTCGTGTCGGATGAGTTCATCGCCCACAACAGGGACCGCTTCGAGGGGTGGCTCGCCCGCCTCGGCCGCGCTCGGCTCTCCGCGGCGCGACGCCAGATCCTGGCCATCGCCCGCCACGAGGCGGAGGACCGCCTCCGGCAGCTCCACGTTCCCACGCTGGTCCTGAGCGGGGACTGCGATCGCCTGGTGCCCGTGGAGAATTCCCGCCGGCTGGCGAGCTTGGTCCCGGGAGCGCACCTCGTGGAGTTCTCCGGCGCCGGGCATGCCTTTCCGTTCGAACGCACCGACGAGACCATCCGAGCGCTCACGGACCATTGCCTTGCGTCCGTTCCCTGAGGATCCCGGCTGAGCCGCAGACGGCGCCTGGGAGGGGCCAGGCCAGCTCTCTGGATCCGATTCCGCGACTCTGGGAGGGCGCCGATCGCCTCCACCGGCGCCATCCAAAGCGCCGGGCGCGCGACCGCGGCGTCGCGTCCTCAGCGCTTCTTCTTCGAAGCCTCCTTCAACAGGCTATCCAGTTCGTCGAGCGACGCCGGCTTGGCGAGGTGGGCGTCGAAGCCGCGTTCGAGCGCCTGGTCGCGGTCTTGTGGCTGCGCGTATCCCGTGAGCGCGATGGCGAAGATGCGGTCCCGGGGAATCGCGGCCCGGATCGCGCTGACCACCTCCAATCCGCTCAGGTCCGGCAGGCCGACGTCACAGACGAGCACGTCCGGCTCGCGCGCGAACGCCGCGTCCAGGCCCGCGCGGCCGGTGGTCGCGAGCCTCACCTCGTGGCCGGCCAGCGTGAACATCTCCGCCAGGGTCGCACCGGAGTCCTCGTTGTCCTCGACGATCAGAATCGACAGGCCGTGGGCGCCCGACTCTGCCGTCGCAGCCGCTTCCACGTCGGCGGGGCCCTTCGAGAGCGGGAGGGTCAGGACGAATTCCGCGCCCCGGCCCGGCCCGTCGCTTCGGGCGTGTACCGCGCCTCCATGCATGACCGCGAGCTCTCGCACCAGGGCGAGGCCGAGCCCCATTCCTCCCTGCGCTCGGTATCGCGTTCGCTCGGCCTGCACGAAGGGGTCGAAGATGCGGTTTAGGTCGGCGGGCTCGATCCCCACCCCGCTGTCGCGGACGCTCACCTCGCACACCTCGCCGCGCTTTCGAACCCCCACGTGCACCTGCCCACCCGGCTCCGTGAACTTGAGGGCGTTGCTCACGACGTTCCCGATCATCTGGGCCAGGCGTGCCGCGTCGGCGTCGACCCACGTTGGAGTGGCCGCCTCCGAGCAGTAAAGCTCGATCCCGCGCTGCTCAAACGCGGCTCGCACGTCGTCGCAGGCACTGCGCACCGCGTCCCGCGCGTCGAGCCGCGCAAGATGGAGCTTGATCTTGCCGTGCGTGACCCGGGTGATGTCGAGCAGGTCGTCGACGAGGCGGGTGAGGTGACCTGTCTGTCGCTGGAGCACGCTTCCCGCGCGCAACGCCGCCTCGCTCCCTGGCGGAGAACGGTCGAGAAGGAAGACGCTGTTGCGTATCGGAGCGAGCGCGTTTCGAAGCTCATGGGACAGTACCGCGAGGAACTCCGTCTTGCGCCGGTCCGCCTCGCGCAGCGCGCCCTCCGCTGCCTTCCGCGCGGTGATGTTCTGCGCATAGAAGTTCACCTCCGTCCCGACGGGCACGACGCTGAAGAGGAACGCAGCGTCGCCGCAGCTGACCTCGGCCTTCATCTGCCCGGCCTCCCGAAGGGCGCGCCTGGCCGGCTCGGCCAGCTCGGGCGGCGCGGCGCGGCCCGGCTCGACGCCGAGTCCCCGCAGGAACCTGAGCGCCGCGTCGTTTGCGTAGATCACCGTGGAGTCGCCCGCGAGCCGTAGAACCGGCTCGGGATTCTCCTCGGGGAAGCGGGCCAACGAGTCGGCGCGCTCCTCGGCCTGCTTGCGCTCGGTGATGTCGACGAAGGCACCGACCGACCCCTGCGGCTGCCCGTCGTCCCCCCGGATGGGCGCCGAGTTCCCAAGCAGGTGGCGGACGGTCCCGTCGTCGAAGACGAGGTCGAGCTCGACGTCGCGGAACTCCCTTCCGAAGCGCGCGGCCGCCTGGATCGGCAGGTCGTCGGGCGGGATGTCGACGCCGCCCCTCATCGGACGGAAGTTCAGCGGACGCTCTTGGGGCGGCGCGGTCACCGACACGTTCGTACCGCGCGGTCGGCGCAGCATCTCGGCCCCGAAGCGGTTTGCGTGGATCCGGTTCCCCTCGCGGTCGCTGGCGATCCACACCGCGGCGGGAACCGTGTCGAGGACGACCTGGAGCTCGGCCGCGCGTGCCGTCGCGCGCTGCTCGCTCTCCAGCAGCGCTTCCTCGGCGCGCTTGCGCTCCGTGACATCCGTCACGTACCCATGCCACACGATGCTCCCGTCGGGCTCGGCGACGGGCAGGGATGAGCCTTCGATCCAGCGTAGGCCCTTCGACGGATGGAGGTACCGGAACTCGTGGTGCCAGCGGGACATGGCGCGAGCCGCTCCCCCGATGGTCTCGTTCAGCTGCTCGAGGTCGTCCGGGTGAACATTGGCTGCGAAGGGAGCCATGCTCCCGGCGAGAACATCCCGGGGAATGCCGTACAGGTCCTCGATCGCGGGAGCGGCAAACGGCATGCACGCGCTGCCGTCCGCCCGGAGCCGGTAGGAGCAGATGGCACCCGGCACGCTCTCGGCGACCTTCGCAAACTGCTCCTTCACGGCAAGCTGCTCTCGAAGCGCCTCCTCGGCCCGCTTTCGATCCGTGATGTCTCTCAGGATCACCTGCACCGCAACTCCACTGACGTCCGGAAAGGCCCCTGCGACGGCCTCCACGTCGCGAATCGTGCCGTCCAGGCGGACAATCTTCTCCTCGATGAGCGGAACGCTCCGTCCGGCGACGACCGCGGCGATGCGTTCGCGGATGATCGCGTGGTAGGCCGGGTGGAACAGCTCGAGGGACGGCCGCCCGATCAGCGCCGTCGCGTCGCTTGCGCCGAAGAGCCGCGCGCATGCAGGGTTGGCGAGCGTGATGCGTCCATCGGAAGCCACGAAGATGGCATCCGGAGAGACCTCGACAAGGTTTCGATAGCGCCGTTCGCTCGCGCGAAGCCCCTCCTCGGAACGAAGGGGCTCCATGGACTCGGCCGTCGGCTCTGGTCTTCGCAGGGTCATACCCCCCAAGCCGCAAGGACGGAGGCTAGCGCCATCTCGCCCACCAGGGAAGGAGCGCTCCGGCACGCACGCCCTGGGCACTCCGGAATGCACGGTCCGGGCGCTCCATCTCGGGGGCCTGCATCTCCTCGCGTCATGGCGATCTCGCCGGGTTCGAGCGACCTGCGGCGGAATCCCTGGCGGCGGCCTCGAGACGTCCCGGCCCCTGGCCGCGCGCGTCCCCGGGGGCAAGTTCCTTCCGAAACCGCAGCCCACGGCGAGCCAGCCCGCTTTACCGTCCTTTTGGGGGGCGGCGGGCGGCTCTCCGCTTCCCCGGCGAACCCCGAGAAGTTCCAGTGAATTGTCTCGGCCCAGAAGGCTCGGCGCAGGTAGCGCCATCGGGCTCGGACAAGGGCCGAGATTCTTCGCACGCAAGCGCCCTCCTCGGCCGCTCGTTGAGGCAGGAACCCGCCGAGTCGGAGACGGCGCGAGCTCCTCCCTCCCCGGGGCCGAACACCGATCGGACTCGTCGTCACTGGAACGGAGCGTGGCGGGCGTCCGGGACACGCCGGCGGGCGACGAAGCGTCTTGCACCTCGCTTCACATGGCCTTATTTGGCCGTAGTGCCGAACGCCCTCCACCACTTCGCCAGCGAACTCTCGCGCCGACGGGTCGTGCGCGTGCTCGTCGCGTACTGCGTGGCGATGTTCGGCGCGCTGCAGGGCCTCGACGTCATGGTCACCCGGTTGGAGTTACCCGGCGTGTGGATGCGCTGGGCGGTGCTCCTTTCGCTGGCAGGGCTGCCCGTCGCCGCGGTCCTGTCCTGGGTCTTCGACTGGACCTCCGAGGGAGTGGTGCGCACCGGCCCGGCGGACAGCGTTCCCGGACACGCGCGGCCGGCCCCCTCGATGAGGCAGCAAGCCGTGACGTGGGGCGCCCTTCTGGCGCTGCTCGCAAGCATTGGATGGTTCACCTGGCGGGACCAGCGCTATCGGCACGCGCGGTCGCAACTCGACGAGGCGGTGCGGCTTGCGGACGGGGGCAAGCTCGCCGAGGCCCTCGCCCTCGCCTTCGAGGTGGAGAAGGTCATTCCGGCCGAGCCGGCGCTCGCCCGTCTGTGGCCCGAGGTGTCGCGCCTCATCGACGTGGAGAGCGAACCGGCCGGCGCCGCCGTGCAGGCCCGGCTGTACGGAGCCGACGACGCGTCCTGGCGCAACCTGGGCGTCACCCCGATCACGGGCGCACGGATCCCGGTCTTGCCGACCCAGCTGCGCCTGACGAAGCCCGGCTACGCCGCCGCCGACCGCGCGCTCTGGCGCTACGGCCCCCCGCGGGTGAAGCTCACCGCGGACCTCCTCCGCGAGGGCGACGTGCCTCCGGGAATGGTCGCGGTTCCCGGCGGCGACATGCCTTGGTTGCCTCTCGTGGGGCTGGAGAACGTCGCCCCTGGCGATGTGCCCGAGGCCTTCGTTGACAAGTACGAGGTGACGAACGGCCAGTACCGCAGGTTCATCGAGGACGGCGGCTACCGCAGGCGCGACTACTGGAAGGAGCCCTTCGTCGACGCGGGACGCACGATCCCCTGGGAGGAGGCGATGAAGCGCTTCCACGATCGAACCGGTAGACCGGGCCCCGCCACGTGGCAGTCAGGCGATTTCCCCGACGGCCAGCGGGACCATCCGGTGACTGGCGTCAGCTGGTACGAGGCAGCCGCGTATGCCGCGTGGGCGGGCAAGTCGCTGCCGACCATCTACCACTGGGCCAGGGCCGCGACGACGTGGGCGGCGCCCGAGGTCATTCCGCGCAGCAACTTCGGGGGAGCGGGGCTCACGCGAGTGGGCTCGAGCGGCGGCGTCTCCGGATACGGCCTGTACGACATGGCAGGAAACGCGAAGGAGTGGTGCTGGAACAGCTCCGGCGACCGCCGCTACATCCTCGGCGGGGGATTCAACGAACCGATCTACATGTTCAACGAC
Organism: uncultured delta proteobacterium; assembly: GCA_963754915.1. Classification (GTDB taxonomy): domain Bacteria; phylum Myxococcota; class Myxococcia; order Myxococcales; family Anaeromyxobacteraceae; genus DATJZG01. The sequence continues at coordinate 90,589 of CAVWHZ010000011.1, forward strand.
GCGGATGCTCAGCCGCCCTTCGTGCGGGACGGGACGTTCGGCTTTCGGCTGGCGCAGTACCGCAAGCCGGTGCCGCAGGCCCTCCTCGCTCCCCTCAATCGCGAGGTGCGCGACTACTCGAAGGAGCACCCCGTAGACGAGTCCGCGTTCCGCATCTACGCGGGCCTGTACGGCTACGACAAGAAGGACCTCGAGGCGCGGGTCGAGTCGGTCGCCGACGCGGACCGGTGGCGCGTGGAGCGCGTCAGCTTCACCGCCGCTTACCGGGGCGAGCGCATGTCGGCCCTCGTCTTCACGCCGAAGAACGTCCCGCCTCCATGGCAGGTGGTGATCTACTTCCCCGGCTCGGGCGCGCTGCACGCGCGCTCGAGTGCCGAGGTCGGCACCGCGACGTTCAACTTCGTCCTGAAGAGCGGGCGGGCCCTCGTCTACCCCATCTACAAGAGCACCTACGAGCGCGGCGACGGCCTCGCCTCCGATAACCAGGACACGACCCGCAACTACCGCGACCACGTGCTCATGTGGACGCAGGATCTCGCTCGCGCTCTCGACTACGTGGAGACTCGCAGGGACCTCGACGCCAAGCGCATCGCCTTCCACGGCGTGAGCTGGGGCGGAGCGCTGGGACCCCTGATCGCCGCGGTCGAGCCTCGCATCCGCGCCGTGGTGCTCGTCAGCGGTGGCCTCGAGTTCCAGCCGACGCTCCCGGAGGTCGATCCGTTCAACTTCGCCGCGCACGTTCGGCAGCCGACGCTCATGATCAACGGGCGCTACGACTTCTTCTTCCCGGTGGAGACCTCCCAGCTGCCGCTATTCCGGCTTCTGGGCGTGCAGGCCAGGGACAAGCGGCAGGTCATCGCCGACGGCGGCCACTGGCCGCCGCAGGATCTCCTGGTGAAGGAGACCGTCGACTGGCTCGACCAATACCTCGGTCCGGTGCGCTAGGCCTCGCCTTCAGTCTCCGTCGCCGTGGCGCGCGCTCGTCTGTCAAGCCTTGCCCGTGATGCCGTCCCGGATGGATGTCCGTCCGGTCATCTCCGTCAACGCGCCTGAAACAGCACCTGTGGTTGCGCCCCTCCGGGGCCCATCACGACTGTCTTTGCGTTCCCGGAGGCGACCAGCTTCTCAAGCGCCTGGACCCCTCGAAGTCCACGATGCTCGAAGCGACGCTCCCCGCAGGAGCAGTTGGGCTTCGTCGCGGCGTTGCTCGCGCTCGCGCCCGTCGTCATGGCCGGGGCCAAAGGTCCACCGACTCCCACACGAATGAGGTTGCTCCTCATCTGCTCTTCCCGGGCGCATGGCAGCGATAGTGCGGACGTCGGCAGCCGCGTCCAGGAGCTGCGGGGATGCGCAAAGCGCCGAGACGATCGAGGGGCCCTGGGCCGTCTACCGTGATCGGACCCGCTGCCACGCGGGCAGCCCGGCAACGCGCCGAGGCGCTTGCTTCGAGCGCGCAGGACTTCGAGCGAGGACCCCACGCCTCGCGCGCCGCGGGAGTCGCCTTCTCCCGACCGCCGCCTGGGCTGACTTCAGCGCTTCAGCTCGTGCCCACCCCACCTCTGGCGACATCCCCCGCGGTCGACCGCGGCCCAAGGCCTCGCCTGCGCGCCTCGCGACCTTCCGATGCCGTCAACAATCGCTTGTCCTTTTCCGAGCCACTACCCATCCGACACTTGAAATCGAGGCTGACGTTGCGAAGGTCTCCACCGTTGGCGCCCCAAGCAGGTGAGGTTTCGTCCACGTGCGCTTCGCCCCGCGAGCTCCTTGCCCCCAGCGCGACGCCCCAACCGTGGCCCCTTCGATGGCGCCGGCATTCCTTGCCCTGCCGGGACGCCCACCGCAGGCGCGAAGGCGGATTTACGGATTGAGGCTGGAGGTTCGAAGGTGAATCGGACTCAAGAAAGGCTCGTCGCGGCCTGGTGGGCGCTGCGGATCGGGCTCGGCCTGGGCGCCTTTCTCGCGGGGCTCGACAAGTTCTTTAACCTTCTCACCACCTGGTCGATGTACTTGAGCCCGCTGGCGGAGCGGGTGCTGCCGTTCAGCGACCCAGCGTTCATGCGCGGGGTGGGCGTCCTGGAGATGCTCATCGGACTAGCGATCCTCACCCGGTGGCCGAGGCAGGGTGCCTACGTCCTCGCCGCATGGCTCTCCGGCATTGCCATCAACCTTGCCACCACCGGAAACTTCTGGGACCTGGTGGTGCGTGATCTCGAGATCGCTCTCTCGGCCTTCACGCTAGGTCGCCTGACTGAATGGCGAGCATCGCTGGTGCTCACGCCGCGCGTCGAGAGCGCGCTGCCCCGAGTCGTCTCCGGAGGCGTGGAGACCTTGAAGGACCACGGGTCGACCCTGGCCGGCCCATGACGGAGGAACCCATGAAGAAGGCAATTCTGGCAGCACTGCTAGTGGTGCCACTGACGACATTCGCGGCGACCTGGCAAGACGTGCCGCTCGTCGACCACAATTGCGAGAAGAAGGTGAAGGCCGACCCCGACAGTCACACGACCGCTTGCCTCCTCAAGTGCGCGAGCAGCGGCTACGGGATCCTCGAGAACGGGGCGTGGCTCAAGTTCGACAAGGCGGGCAACGAGAAGGCGCTGGCCGCTCTGAAGGCAACCGCTCGCAAGGATCACGTCCGGGTCAACGTCACCGGCGAGAAGAAGGGCTCCGTCATCCACGTGTCGTCGGTAAGCATCCCGGATTGAAGTGGACGCCGAGGTATCGGCCGCCGTGCAGTTGGGCGGGCAGCCCCGGCGACGTTTGGTGCTGTGAAGCGAGGACCCACAAGGCCGGTTCGTCGGCCCGAAGGAGCACGCATGCAGAACGGTAAGAAGGCATTCTTGACGGACGTGAAGGTCATCCGGCAGAGGGCGCGGAGTCACGTAGACCGCGGGGCCGTCACAGAGGGGTACCGCGCCGACCGGGCGTCCGTCATCAAGGTCTTGAACGAGGCGTTGGCCACCGAGATCGTCTGCGTCCTTCGCTACAAGCGCCATTTCTTCATGGCGTCGGGGCTCCCATCGCAGAGCGTAGCGGAGGAGTTTCAGCAGCATGCGGAGGAGGAGCAGCAGCATGCGGACCGCATCGCCAAGCGCATCGTCCAGCTGGGCGGCGCGCCCGACCTCTCCCCGTCGGGGCTGCTGACCCGTAGCCACTCGGAGTACGTCGAAGGCGAGGACCTGATGGACATGATCCAGGAGGATCTCGTGGCCGAGCGGATCGCCATCGAGACCTACCAGGACGTCATCCGATACTTGGCGGACAACGACCCCACTACTCGCCGGATGCTCGAGGATATCCTGGCATCCGAGGAGGAGCACGCCGAGGACCTCGTCGCGCTTTACCACCGGATTGGCAGGGCCGAACCCATCTCGCGGACGGACCGCGAATCTGCAGCCAGGCACTGAGCGAAAGGGACCCTGCGCTCACCGGGGCTTTGCCGGTCGGCCGTAGGTCACGCCGGCGATCGGCTCGTCGAGGATCGACTGCTTGAGAGCGCTCAGGGCATCGAGGCAGAGGATCATCGCCTTGCGCTTCTGGTTCAGGGACAGGGCAAGGGACCGAACGTTCGTGTTCTCGCGCGAGAGCGCCAGGATCCTGGTCCTGATCTCGCCGTATCGAGCGAAGCATGACGCAGCCGCTGCCACGTCCTTGTCTCCGCGGAGGGACGAGAGCGCTGCGAGACCGTCCAGGTCCTTGCCAACCTCCTTCGCCTGCGTGGCCATCATACCTTCCAGCTGATCCATCTTCGCGTCGCTCTCCTCGGCGATATGGGGCGCGAGCAGGGCCTGGATGCGGAGGGCACCGATCTGAGCTCCCAAGGCCAACAGCGTCACGCGCTTCGCATCCGGCGCGTCGGACCGCTTCGCCACCACGCGAGAGAGGGCGGCGTCCATCTCGGCGAGCGCCTCCGTCGCGGGACCGAACGCCAGGTCGTAGGCCTTCAGGTTGGTGTTCTTGACCGCGAGGCGCAACACTTCGTCGTCGACGGTCCGGAGCTTGCCGAACGCCTCTGAGAATTGCGCCAGGAGGTCCCTCTCCCGCGGCGTGCCTCCCGTCGCGAGAAGCTTCTCGAGTTCCACGCGCTCCCGCTCGACCTCGGCCGTGGCGGTGCGGGCCTGCTCGGCGAATGCTTGCGAGTCCTGGTCCGTAGTCGCGAGAACTGCGCTCTTCTCGGCCTCCGAGGCCGAGGCGAGAGCAAGTTGCATCCGCCCAACGACATCGACGCGGCTCGCCTTGAAGGCGAGCTCCTTCGCCGGATTGGACTCTTGGTGGAAGTGCCACACCACCGCCAAGACAAGGGCCAAGATCACGGCCCCCGCAACCATCCAGAGAACATCCTCGGCGCCGGGTCTGGTCTTCATGTGGCCTTCCCGATATCTGGCTGGTGGCGCCAGCGAGCGTGATTATGCCGCATGCGCTGAGCGCGGGGTTCTCAAATCGTGGACGCCCAACGGGGTTCGGCAACGATTGCGACTCGAGGCAAACGGCGGCGAACGCCAGGGGTCACTCGGCAGGTGAGCCGGATTTCTTTGGGCCACCCTCGCGGCCGAGCGGAATGTACGTCGCGACTGTAGCGCCGCCGTTCGCGCCGCGCGCCAGACGCACCTCCCCGCCGAGTTGCGCCGCCCGCTCGCGCATGCCGAGCAGCCCGAGACCAGCTTCCGCCCCGGAGCGATCGGTGAAGCCGCGCCCGTTGTCCTCGACGTGAAGGACCACCCCGCCGCGCTCAGGCGCCAGGCGGATGGCGACGCGGGTTGCGCCGGCATGGCGGGCAACGTTGGTGAGCGCCTCCTGCGCGATCCTGTAGAGCGCGGTGGCGACCGGCGGCGGAAGAACGGGAACGTCGCCGACCGTCACTTCGCACTCGATCCCGGAGTGATCCGCGAATGCGTGCGCCTCCTCCTGCAGCGCCGGGCCGAGCCCGAGGCTGTCGAGGGCCTGCGGGAGAAGGCCGGAGGCGATGCGCCGCACGGAAGCCTGTGCCTGGTCCACGAGGCTCGCGGCGGTGACCACCGCGTCCTCCAATCCACCAGGCGGCCGGTCCGGCTGGGCGATCTTGTTCTCCAGCCTCTGGAGGTCGAGGCTCAAGCCGGTGAGAAGCTGGCCGAGCTCGTCGTGGAGGTCGCGGGCGATGCGCGCCTGTTCCTCCTCTCGAACGAGCCGCATGCGACTCGCGAGCGCGCGAAAGCGCTCCTCGCTCTCGCGCACCATGGCGGTGCGACTCTCGAGCTTCCATCGCGTGCGATGGAGAACCTCGACGAGCATGCTGATTGCGATTCCCGCAGCCCAAAGAAGGCCGAATTGAACCCTTTGGACCGGCTCCTTGACGGAGAAGGAGAATGTGGGCGGCATGAGGAAGTAGGCACTGCCGAGGGATGCCGACGCCGTGGCTAGCAATCCAGAACCGATACCTCCGAAGGATGCCGAGAGGAGAATGGCCGGCACGAAGATGATGGCGACCGCGCCGCCGTCCCACTCGGGGGCCATGGCCATGCGGGCGAGAAGAGTGAACCCGACGAGCAGCAGGGCAAGGAGGTAGGTTGCCAGTCGGCCCCGCCAACTCCGCGCGGAGGCTTCAGGAGGGAGCCGATTCACCAACGTTCCCCAGAACCACCAGGGACGTCCGAGCCGAGGTGAACTTGGACCTCGACCTCCCGTAGAAGGGCCTACTGGTGAGTGCGGGGCCGACGCCGACAATCACGCCTCCGAACTCTCCATAATCACGCGGAGTACCGGTTGCCGAAGAACCCTCTTTCTTCGCTGGCTGGAAGAGGCGCACAACCCTTGCGTGACGCCATCTCACTTGAGGGGATCTCGGCGGTGATACAGGCGTGATCCGAACCCTGTCGAGCCTGCCTCCAAACGCCGGTCCCCCCACGTTGCAAGTAGAGCAGGGAGGCCAATTTCGTAGGAGCGCCCGGTTTCGTCCGCGGGGTGCCCGCGCGGCTTGGCGAGCCAGGTCAAGCCACAGCCGGGCGCGCCGTGGATAACCCCTTCGCGCGTCCACGGCTGGCAGGACCACGGCAGAGGCGGCAGCGGACTCTCTGTTTGCACGGGGGCGAACCCGCGAGCGTGGGCATCTCGGGCACCCGGAGGGCACGCCTTAGTCGGGCTTACTCCTGCCCGGAAGCCTCTGAAGAAGGTAGAGCGGGGAAACCGCCAATGCCTTGGCCACGGCCTCCAGCGTGTCCAGCGGCGGCGTTCGCTGTCCGCGCTCGAGCATCGACACGTAGCTGACCGAAATCCCCGCCTTGGCCGCTAGGGCCTCCTGCGAGAGCTTGCGCTGGGTGCGAACGATACGAAGATTCTGGGCGACAAGGCTGGCGAGGGACATGGTCGCGCACGCTAGCACGTCATCCTTCCGCCCCTTGTAGGTAAAAACACCTACAGTGATACCTGACCCGATCGCCCAGACATGGATTCCGCACGGAATGAACGGCATTTTGCGTAAGGTGTTTTCCCGGTAGTCGTCTCATCCCGAAGCCGCCCGTCGTCCGGGTCGCTTCCCCCGCTTTAGTGATCTCGGTTGGACATGGCTGGACCGGCCGGGATCGCGCTTCGCTGCGTTCGCGAGCTTATTGGGCCGCCGGAGGTGGCGAGACGGGCAGGCCGACACATCTCGGAGTAAAGGAGCTTAGTCTCCGGTGTCGCGACCTAGGGTCTTTACCCGACACGACGAGGGGATGGGGCAGCCGGCTCGACAGGCGAGTGGGGAGCTTAGGGCGAATGCTCAGTGCCAGACTCTCCGGTCCCGTTCTACACTCGGTAACAGAGGAGAGCGAGCGCCACCAGGTCTCCGCCCGGCCTCTGCCCGAAGCGCATTTCGCTGCCAGCCTGGGCTGAAACAAGGGAAGGTCGATGGCACGAATCCTGATCGTCGACGACCACGAGGTCGTTCGCCGCGGACTGCGTCAGCTGGTCGAGGAGGGCCTGGCGGGTTCTGTGCTGGAGGAGGCTGCCACGTTCGAGGCGGCTGTGGAGCACCTCGGAAAAGGGCACTGGGACATGGTGCTCCTCGACATCCACCTGCCCGGCCGGAGCGGCCTCGAGCTCCTCGAGGAGGCTCGGCGTGCGTGGCCTCGTCTGCCGGTCCTCATGCTCTCGGCCTCTAGCGAGGAGGAGTTCGCGACCCGTTGTATTCGCCTCGGGGCTGCCGGCTACCTCACCAAGACCAGTGCGGCCAGCGAACTGCTGGTCGCGATGCAGAGGATCCTGACAGGCGGGCGCTACGTCTCGGCAGCACTGGGCGAGCGGCTCGCGAGCCTCCTCGGGGGAGGAGTGGCGGTGGCACCTCACGAGGCCCTGTCCCGCCGCGAACTGGAGGTGCTCCGGCTCGTGACCGCCGGGCGCTCCCTCAAGCAGATCGCCGCCGACCTCGGCCTCGCCGAGAAGACAGTCGCCACCTATCGAGCTCGAATCGGGGAGAAGCTGGGGCTCTCGACCAACGTCGAGCTCACCCGTTACGCGCTCCAGCACGGCCTCGCGAGTTAGCTGAAGCCAGGGCGGACGTCGCGCGTGGGCGCGCTCTGAACACGTGGCGCGGGAGCCCTGGATAGAGAAGGTTCGCCCGGACGGGGCACGTAGCGGCCGCGCTCAAGGGACGACGCTGCAGCGGGGCGCCGGCCCGCGACCGGGCCCTCGCCTCTTCGGCTGCTGGCGATGTCGAGGCGAGCAAGTACCGGAGGCTTCGCCTGAGAGCGACGCAAATCCCCCACTCCGCTCTGTGGACAAAGATGCCCTGTCTTTCGAGACGGCCCGCAAACCGCCCTGCGAGTCTCCTGGGTCACGCCAAAGGGCCTCCGGACCTCACCGGCCGGGACACGTGTACCAAGCGGCGAGAGCGTAAGACGGATAGGAAGGCGGGATGGCACTCTGCGAGATCGTCGGATTCCCTCCTCCTCACGGGGATGTTGCTGGCCGTGGCGACGCAAGCCCGCGCGGATGCCGTTTCATGGCAGGCGGACACGACAAAGAGCCAGCTGGCGGTTCAGGTGCTCAAGAAGGGCCTTTTTTCGGGGATGGCGCACGATCACCGGTTCGTGCCCGCCGAATGGAGCGCAACGGCACGATTCGACCCGGCTCGACCGATGGACGCCGAGATCAACGTCGTCATCATGGCTAACTCTCTGCACGACGACCAGCCGAAGCTCTCTCCAGAGGACCGAGGAAAGGTCGACGGGCTGGCGGCTGGCCCCGAGGTGCTGGACGCAAGCCGATTCCGCGAGATCCGGTTCACCGCGAATAGATTCGAGCCGAGCGAGCCCCTCCCCGGCACGCCGGCCCGCAGGTTACAGGGGGTTCTCGTCGGCACACTCTCTCTCCATGGCCAGACGCGCCCGCTTTCCATCCGCGTGGTGGCGACGACGGAGGGGGGAGGCTGGCGGGTACTCGCCGCCGTTAGCTTCCGGCAAAGCGAGTTCGGGATCGAACCCTACAGCGGCTTCCTTGGGACAATTGCCGTTCACGATGAGGTGAAGGTCGTTTGCGACATGGTGATGATGCCAGCGCCGTGAGCGCCTCGCGACGTTCGTAGGGCGTCTTCGAGAAGGAGAGCGGCGGCGACGGTTGGGGCGCGCCCTTTCATCCTCGGGGTTATGCTCTGGCTCCTTGTCGGAACCGCCACCCTCGGGGCCATCATGCTCGCGTGGATTCGCTGACGAGCGCCGGCCCTTGCGGCACCCGACGATGACGCGGCCCGCAGATTCGTCGCTCCGTTGCATTGTGGAATGCGGCTCCGGAATGTCGCGAGGCGTCGGTTCACGCGAACACGAAGAACCCGCACCCCGCGCCGGCCGTGTAGACGTGGCATTCGGGATGTCTGGCCAGACGCGCCGGCTCAACTTGGTTCTCGCGCCCGAGACGGGCCACACGGCATCGAAGCCCCCGGCCCCGAACGACGATCGCTCGTCATGTGTGTCTGGGGCATCCCGCTCGACGGATCGAGATGGCATGCCCCAGAGGCGCTTCAAGGGCAGCCGCTACTGCGCTGGCCCACCGCTACGGAACATTGGCGAGGAAGTCGGCGTAGTTCTGCGACGTCGTTCCGGGAGCCAGCGAGGCGCCCTTCCCGACCATGTCGTTGACGGTCGTGAGCCAGGTTGCCGAACTCGCACCCGACTTGGAGTAGCCGCCGCTCTTGAACACGGTGGTGTTCGAGGTGAGGCCGTGGCAGCCGGTGCAGGATGAGACGATGTTCGCCGTGGTGACCGGGTTCGTTGAAGCCGGCGTGCACGCCTGGGCGAGGACGGGCGAGCCGCCCGTGCAGCCCGCAGGCGATGAGGTGGCGACCGTGCGACTCTGCTGGCCACTGGCGGGACAGGCCGCCGGAGCCCACGCGCTGTAGGTGAACGAGGTACAGGTCGCGGGCGGCGGCGTGCACGTCTGGGTGAGGACGGGCGAGCCGCCCGTGCAACCGGCAGGCGACGAGGTGGCGACCGTGCGGCTCTGCTGCCCACTGGCGGGACAGACGGCCGGAGCCCAGTCGCTGTAGGTGAACGAGGTACAAGTCGCCGCCGCCGGCGGGCACGTCTGGGTGAGGACGGGCGAGCCGCCCGTGCAACCCGCAGGCGTGGACACGAGGATGGTCCGAGTCTGCTGCCCGCTCGCCGGGCAGATGGCCGGGGCCCAAGTCGAGTAGGTGAAGCCGGTGCAGGTTCCCGCGGAGGGCGGGACGTAGGTGCAGGGCTGGGACGAGCCCGGCGGCGAGCCCGTGCAGCCCGCCGGAGAGGCAGTGACGGTTCGGGTCTGCGTGCCGTTCGACTGGCATTCGCCCCAGGAACCCATGGTGTATGTGCAAGCCGTGGGCGTCGTACCGGGGATATTCTCCGGCGAGAAGGTCCCGGGGGTGAGATTGTTCAACAAGCCCGTGAAGATGACTCCGCCTGTGGCCTTGTTCGTGACGGTGATGGCGCCGAGGTCCGCGACGAAGCTCACTTCGCCAAGCATCGTCTTGAACGCGGCGGATGCACCTAGATCCCCACCGAACGCCAGCCCATAGTGCTGGAACAGGGGGGCGACCGCGGCGCGGAGTCTGTAGACGATGGCTTCCAGGTTGTACAGATCGCGTTCGTAGGTCGGGGCGGTCGGCACGACCTCGTCGCTGCTCAGGATGAGCGTGCTGGCTACCTGGTCGGATATGACGGGCTCGTTGGACGACGTAACGCTGCCACCGCAACCGAACGACGCCATTCCGACACTGAGCGCGCCCACAACGAGGACGCGGATTGCTCTCTTCTGCATCAGTTCTCCTCCTGAAGCGGACGCCGCCCCCGTCGGACGACGGCGGGATGTCCCTTTGATCGGCGTCACCTGGTCAGGGGACAGGACAACATGGGTGCCGTGTGCCGCCGCAAGACCCGCTGTAGGTCATTGTGACACTAGTCGACCCTCAGTGAATGGCTCGCGCCGCGCGACCACGAGTGTCGCGGATTCGGGCCGCCTGCCTCGACGTCGACGGTGTTCGGGTCCAGCAGACCCGCTACTGGCCGCCGCGAAGCCAGGTTGGCCTCCGCAACAGGGGGCGCCGGGTCCCAATTGTGGTTCCGGGCTTCTCGTCCGCTTGCTTGGTACCTAAGTACCGTGGTAGGTTCGATCCATGGCCACCACTCGCCGCGCCTCGTCGCCCGGAGTGAAGTTATCTCCTACCCGCCTCGTCGAACGAGTCCAGACAGGGGTCCGCCTGGAGCGGCACCTCCTCAAGGTGCTAAAGGGCCTGGCCGAGGACCTCGACCTCACGCTCGGGGACCTGCTCGAAGGAGTCGTACTCCACGCGTTCGAGGGGAAGCCCGCCTTCTCGCCTCGCACCCGACGGCGAATCGCCGAGCTATCGCGCTTCTACGGACTCACGCTCACCGCCGACGACAGCCACCGGTTGCGCGAGCGGGGCGACGATGCCAGTGCGGGCTAGACCGTGACTACCGCCCCGCCGGCTCCGAGCCCTGTCGCTCGGCGCGGCAGGCCCGGAACTCCGGGGACTCCCATCTTCCCGACTGATTCCCCTCGCTGCGAAACTGACGCGCCGCGGCCGAGCCTCGCCTTCCAGCCTCGCTCCACCCAAGTACTCGGCCTCGGGTAACCCCAGCTCACGCCGCAGCTCCGCGACGCTGAACCGCTCCAGCGTCGACGGGCGGTTTCCTAAGGTCCGTTCGCCCCCCGAGCGGAGGGCCTCGTTCAGGGATCCGACCGATGACGAGTTCGTGACGGTGCAGTGGTACACGATCGAACATGCGAGTCCTGCTCGTCCTGGGACGATCGCCACCGACGTACTGGAGCTATCACTACAGCCTGCCCTTCATCGGCAAGGCGGCTGCGCTGCCTCCGCTCGGCCTCGCGACCCTGGCGGCCCTTCTCCCGCGAAGCTGGGAGCTTCGCATCGCCGACCTCAACGTCCGGCCACTGGACGACGATGAGATTCGCACCGCTGACGTCGTGCTCGTGAGCGGGATGTTGATCCAGGCCGACTCGATGCGCGACGTACTCCGGCGCGCGCGGGCGCTTTCGGTCCGGACCGTTGTCGGCGGACCTGCGGCTACGACCCTGCCCGGCATCTTCCCCGAGGCGGATCACGTGTTCCAGGGAGAGGCGGAGGGTCGGCTCGACCTCCTCGTCCAGGCGCTGGAGCAACCGGGCAAGCCTGCCCCGCGGGTGCTCTCGCCACCCGGCGAGGGATTCGCCAACATGCGGGGCGCCCCGGTCCCGCGCTTCGATCTCTTCGATCTCGGCGTCTACTCCTCGCTCTCGATCCAGGTGTCCCGTGGCTGCCCGTTCAGCTGCGAGTTCTGCGACATCATCGAGATGTTCGGGCGCGTGCCGCGCCTCAAGTCGCCCGAGCAGGTCCTGGCCGAGATGGAGGCCCTGTGGCAGCTGGGCGCCCGAGGCCCGCTCTTCCTCGTGGACGACAACTTCATCGGCAACCGGCGGGAGGTGGCCGCGCTGCTCCCGCGCATGGCCGCCTGGCAGCGCGACCACGGGCGCCCGTTCGACCTGTACACCGAGGCCAGCCTTGACCTGGCGGGCCACCCGGAGCTCGTCGGCGCCATGGTCGACGCCGGCTTCAGCGCAGTCTTCGTCGGCATCGAGTCGCCATCGGCCGACGCACTGGTGGAAGCCGGCAAGAAGCAGAACCTCAGAATGCCGCCGGAGCAGGCGGTGGCCCGTCTCACCGCCGCCGGCTTCGAGGTCTTCGCCGGCTTCATCGTGGGATTCGACAGCGACGGCCCCGACATCTTCGACCGGCAGCTCGATCTCATCTCCAGCATCCCGGTGCCGCGGGCGATGGTGGGGATGCTCTCGGCGCCGCCCGGCACGGCCCTGTGGCGCCGCCTGGACGCCGAAGGCCGGCTCCGCGACGGCGCAAACGGCGACCAGTTCGAGCGCCCGAACTTCCAGCCAACGATGGACGAGGTGGTCCTGTTGCGCGGGTACCGCCGGCTGCTCGCCTCGCTCTACACCGCCGAAGCCTATTACCGGCGCTGCCGGCTCCTCCTCGACCGGCTGGTGGCGGAACCGTCGCCGCTTCGTCGCGGCTCGGTCGCGGCGCTGCTCCGGGCGGTGGCCGGCATCGGCATCGCCGGTTCGCGGCGCGGCCACTTCTGGCGACTGCTGGCACGCGCACTGCGTCGGGGGCCCGGCTCCTTCGGCCGCGCCGTCACGCTTGCGGTCCTGGGCGAGCAGTTCATCCGCTACACCGCCGAGGTCGTGCTGCCGCGTCTCGACCGCGCGATCGAGGCGCTCGAGAATGCCCCGCCCGGAATCTCGGTGCCAGCCACCGGTGCCGTCGTCGCACTCCCAGCCACGCTCGCGGCGACCGCTTGATGACCTGCCCGTAGTAGCCCACACTCGTCGGCGCCGAACCCCGCGAGGATGTGCCTGCTGCGGTAGGGGCTAGTCCGCCATCGAGGGATTGGTGGCTACGGAGAGGGCTCGCCTCACTACAGCAATGCGCGTCGCTCGACCGGCAGGGCACGCGCCTGCATCGTGAGTTGGCCGGTCTTGCGCCGCTACCCCGACAGGGCCGCGAGCTCGGCCGACCGCGTGACGACAGCCCGCGTTCGTTTATCCATCATCCATGCCGAATTGCGTGCAATGTGGCCAAGCCCCTCGCCAGTTTTCGGGCAAAGGAGCTCACAATGAAGCTCCAGGTCCGGCTGCCGTTGCCGCTACATGCCGATCGACTTCATGATCTCCGCGACCTTCGCCTGGAGGTCCTTGGCCTGGGCGATGGCCTCGGACATCTTGCCGCTCTTGAAATCCTCCGACGCCTTGGTGTAGCCCGACTCCAGGGATGAGACACCCTCGCTTGCCTTCGCGAGGACGTCCTTGTTGATGCCAGTCGGGAGCTTGTTCGACTTCGAGAGGGTGGCGAGGCGGCTCTTGATCGCGGCCGTCATGGTCGGCAGCTTGTCGGACAGCTTGTACCAAGCCTCGACCACTTCATCTTTCTTCTTCGCGGCGGCGGCGGCGGTGACTTGCTTTACCTCTGCAGGGATGGCGGAGGCGGTGGAAAGCGCGCCCTTGTAGTCCTGCTTGGCAATGAAGTCCTTCGCGGCGGCGAGGTTCTTCTGGATCGACGCGACGCCGGCCGGTGCGTACTTTGACGCCTCGTCGCCGAGCGTGGCAACCGCAGTCTCGGCGGCCGTCATTGCGGCCTCCGCAGGAAGCTTGTTCGCATCAGTGCAGGCGAGGACGAGGAATACGGGGGCGACGGCGACTGTGGTCAACAGCAGTCTCGACATGAGGTTCCTCCGTGAGCCTAGGGGTCGTCGAACTGAATGCCGGCCGCAGCGTATCGGCGGTCGGGAGATTCAAAGCGTGAGTATGGAGTGGCGACCCGAGGACTAGATTGATGCTGCGCAAGCCTGATTCGGGCGACCCGATTGGGAATGCCGGCCTACTTCCCCTTCGGGCACTCAGCCTGAAGGCGACCCGTCGCCTGGTTCGACTCGACGTCAGGGTCGCGACATTTCTTCCGGGGTCACCCTGGGGCCGAACACCTGCCAGGCCGGCCTGCGGCCCAGGGGATCGGCGTGACGCTCTCTTCCTCCAGATCTCGCTGGGGCAGCGCGTTGGAATGAGACTGGGGGGCTGTGCCAGGACTGGCCGGACTCCCCTTGGACGGCGCCGATCAGGCACGAGCGTCCCGCCGCACCATGCACGCGGCGCAAGCGTGTCTACTACTTGTGGCGCCGCCCCTCCGAGACGTCACTCGCGCCGCCTTTTGTCCAGCAGCGCGGCGAAGTCGAGAGGCAGCGTCGCCGCTTCGTTTGCCGCCGCACTAGCCTTTCTGGCGCGGGACCTTCGCGGCGTCTTCATCGAGATCGCGAGCAGCCTCGAGGCTCAGGATGCGGGCGTCCACCTCCCCGATGAGGCGCTCGAAGGCGGCTTGCCCGATGAGTCCCTCCTTGAAGGAAGCCATGAGCTGCTCCTTCTCGATCGCCAGGAGCTGGCGCTCGATCCGTTGCCGCTCCTCGTTCTGGAGCTGACTCTGCTCGAGGCGGAGGTCGCGGATTCCAGCCTGGGCCGCGAAGAGGTCGTTCTCGTATCGCGCGCGGATCCCCTCGACCACCCCTCCGTTGACAAGCTTCTCTTGTCCAATGCGGTCGAGCGCGATTAGCGCGGCCTGAGCGGCGCGCACGGTTCCCCGGAAGACGTCGTAGGCGAGGCGCTCCTCCTCCCCGTTGACGATATGGAGTCGCCGGAGGAGACCACCCATCGTCAGTCCCTGCACGAGGATGGAGAGCACGACCACGCCAAAGGTCATCGTTACGATGAGATCGCGGTGGGGAAGGCTCAACGGCAGCCCCAGCACCAGCACCATCGAGAGGGCGCCGCGCAAGCCGCCCCACGTCAGAACGGCGGCCCACGACCAGGGCAGGCGCTCCCGCGTCCTGCCAAGCAGGAGGGCGGCGACGGAGACCACGAGGGCGCGGGAGACTGTGACTGCGGCGTAGGCTGCCAGAATTGGCTTCCACGAGGTGATCAGGGCGTCGAGGTGAACCTCGAAACCGATGAGGAGAAACACGATCGAGTTGAGCGCGAATGCCACGTACTCCCAGAACGCCTCGACGGCAATCCGTGTCGAAGGCCGCATTCCGGTGCGGGCCGCGTAGTTGCCGCACAGCATGCCGGTCACGACAGTGGAAATCACGCCCGATGCGTGGGCGCCCTCGGCAGCCATGAACGAGCCGTAGGCGGCGATGGTCGTCATGGTGATTTCGATGAGCGGGTCGTTGACATGTTGAATGGCCTTGGAGACGACGAGCCCGATGGCAGCGCCGAAGACCACGCCCAACCCGACGACCCGGATGAACTCGACGACCGCCTCCGGGACCGACGTGGCCTCGCCCAGCAGGACGGAGAGCACCAGAGAAAAGAGCACGGCTGCCGTGCCGTCGTTGAGGAGGCTCTCCCCTTCGACCAGCACCGTCAGCCGCCGCGGAGCTCCCAGCGACCCGAACATCGCGACGACGGCGATCGGATCGGTCGCGGCGATGGCCGCCGCGAACACGAGGCCGTGGGAATAGCTGAATTGGTCGGAGAAGCCGAGCGCATGGACGACGGGCACCAGGAGGAAGGTTGCGATCGCCATGGCGCCGACGACGCCCGGCACGGCAAGCCCGAGGATGGTGGCCTTGTTCTGCCAGAAGCGGCTCCACTCGAGGTGGAACGCCGCCTCGAACAGCAGTCCCGGCAGGAACAGGGAGTAGAGTAGCCCCTTCGTCAGATGCGGCGGGGTGAACGCCCGGGTCATGCCGAGCAGGAGCCCGGCAACGACCAGCGCGACCGTGAAAGGGACGCGCGTCCGGCGCGCGCCGATGGCGACCGCCGTGGCGACGATGAACAGGATCAGGAAGACCTTTTCGGCGTCCATCATCGGCTTCGCGCGAAGCGTGGCCGATCTCGTAGGTCGAGCGCAAGCTCAGATCCCCGAACGCGCATCGAGCCCGACCCTCGACGGCGCGCAATCTCGGCGAATTCCTGCGCGTGGCCCTCGGCGTGACGGGTGCCGTGCATGGTGCAGTGTTCGTGGCACTCCAGCCGGGGGCATGCCGAGGTTGCCCGTTCGTCACATCTGCCGGCCCACGCGCCCGGCGGTCGCGTCGAAACCCTTCACGATGAGGCTCGTACTTCGGCCTCTTGCCGTCCGGATGAGCACCCAACTCGCTCCTTTGCGGTCCCGCCGCAGGTGTGCCAGCCTGCGTGCGATGAGAATATTGCCGACCCAGACCGTCCCGAGCCGCTCCGCCCCCTTGCTCGAAGCCGGCCACCGTGTAGCCGTCGCGCTCGTGGTCGCCGCCGGCGCCGCCCTCGCGCCGACTTCTGCCGACGCCTGGATCTACCCGGAGCACCGAGACATCGCGGTGGCGGCCGTCGAGAAGCTCTCGCCCGCCGACCTGGAGGCGTTGGAAAAGGTCTGGGGAGTGGCGCGGTCGGACTTCCCGGGGAAGCTCTGCGCGAAGCTCTCCGAGGGCGACCAGGGGCTCAACCCGCCCTGCATCGACTTCGCCGCTTTCTCCGCCCTCTCCGGCGACCACTCCTGTAGCCCCGAGGACGTTGTCGACAACGTGCTTCCGAGCAAGTGGATTCTCGGCGTAGCCCGCGTGGCTGCCGAGACCAAGCAGTCGCTTGCCACCGCGCCGGACCGGGCGACGAAGATCAACCGGATCGCCGCATCGAACGTCTGGCTCCAGGTGGTGGACGAGAACTACGCCACCCGGGCGGGGGCGAACAACGCCCACTTCCTGCTCCCCCGCACGGACGACGACGCCATGGAGTACCTGCTCGGCGCCGTTCGGGAGGGCGCGGAACTGAACGCGATCGGTCTGTACGTGCAGTACCACGTGGCCGCGCTCGCCCTGGCTCAGCGTTACGCCACCGAGCCACCGGTCGAACCCGCCGCTCGGGCCGCGCTCGCTCGCCGGGTGATGGCTCTCGAAGGGTACTCGCTCCACTGGCTGGAGGATTCGTACGCGTCGGGGCACGTCGTTGGGACTTGGGGCGACGCCGCTTGGCGGAAGGGGACCCACGACTACTACAACGAGGCCGGCGTCGAGACGACCGACTGGAACGGCAAGCGGCTCATCATGCACGGGGATTCCTTCATGACGAGCGCCGACCTGGAGCGAGCGTCGGGTGCGGTCGCGAGGAGCCTCGCCCAGCTCGCCGAGGCCTTACACCCCGGGAACGCCCTCGGGAAAGGGGCGCAAACCTTTGGCCCCGGCTCCGAGGCGATCTTTACCTTCAGCTCCTGCAAGGAGGTCGTGCAGCCCAAGGGCGTGGGGACGGAGCCCGCAAACCGCGAGCTCGCCCGCCAGGTGTTGCCCACGATGCTCGCGACGCCGGTGCCTGGCCGCGGCAAGGGAGAGGTCCACCTGCCGCGTTTCCGCGAGGAGCTGGGTCCATTCATCGGGGTCTACGGGATGATCGCTGGGGGCGGCTCCTGGGGCGGTCTGTTCGCCGACGGGATCCGCGGGGGAGCCGGTCTCTCCGCCGGCGCTCGGCTTGGCTTTGGCGCCGAGAGCCTTACCGGTTCTCCAGGCACGGCACTCCTCTTCCTCGAGGCGGGGATCACGATCAACACGGCGCAGGTGAACAATTGCAGCGGATCGAGCTGCCCCACGTTCGGTGGCTCGAATCTCTTCCCGGCCGTCCCATCCAGCACCGGACTTCGCCTCGGGGCGCGCATCCCGTTCTGGCTCATCCCGGGCGACACGATCCTCCTGGTTCCCATCCTGGCTCTGGTATCCCCGGCCGACGCGGCGCGAGTCGCCGTGACCGCCGCGAGCGGTGGCCTCCTCATGTACGAGCAGACGTTCATGACCGGCGCGGGTTCCTTTCAGATCGTCCTCGGCCGCGAGGTCCAGGCCGTCCTGTACGGCTACATGGGGAAGAACAACGTGCCCATCATCATCGCGCCCATCGGAACTCTCCCCGACGGTACGCCCCAATACGGAGCCCTGGGCGTGAAGTCGCTGGCCTGGACCTTTCCAGTGGTCGAGTGGACCCCATTCCGTAGCTTCGCGACGCGGCTCGCGTTCGCGATCCAGTTACAGCTGGGGTTCGGGGTCGAGCTCCCGACTTCGGTCACGGTGGACTACCCTGCTGGGAAAGCCCCTCCGAACGTGCCCCCGATCTGGAGCGTCTTCCTCCGCGGCACGTTCGACGGTCGGTTCTTCCTCGGCTCGCGCGAAGACCTCGGAGCTGCGGCGCTCCACCAGTAATCGCTCGCGTGACGCTAGCGTGGATTTCGCGAAGGCTGCGCTCTCCGCGGCGACGATTGAGAGCGATCGCGGGGCGGCGCGAGGAAGCGCTTCGGATGGCGAGCCGGCGACACCGATCACTTCCCGTGACTCGCCGGGAGCAGCTATTCTTGCCACGTCATGGCCCGCGCGCCGGCGCGCGCAGCGGAAAGCACCACGTCAGCGGTGCAAATGACGAGTGGCTTGAATCATGCCGCCGAAAAGAGAAAGCCAGCCACTGGTCCCGCGGCGCGCGACTCTGTCCCCGTCTTGAGGCACGCGGCCGAGTACCACTTCTTCAGCTTGATCTTGCTCGCCAACTTTCGCTCCTACGCCTGTTTCGCCAGCTTCTTCGCGAGCTCGACGTCCTTGGCTTGAGTTGACTTCGCGCCGCCCGCGAGCAGGGTCACGACCTCCGTTCCGCGCTGCACGACGGAGGCGCGATACCAGGGCCGTGTCGATCTGCACGCCCTCCCCTACCGGTTTGCAGTCGCCAAGGTTGCCCGAACTTCGTCGCGGTCCAAGGCTGCTCGATCGCATCCTTGTAATCGAGTAATGTCACCCGGGCGTGGAAGCGCAGCCCGATCAGGCGGCGGCGCTGCCGTGGACTGTCTTCGTCCTCGCGCTCGGCCAGGCGATGGTGACGCATCGTGATCGGCAGCCCCAGGCCGCGTACGTCTGGTTCGCCGTCGCCGGGGCTGCGGCGCTGGCGGCCGCGCTCTGGCCCGCCGAGCGGCCACTCCCGGCGCGGCTGCGCGCAAACACCGAAGACCTGGTGCTGACGCTCGCGGCAATCGCCTTGGTCATCCAGGTCTGGGAACTGGTCACAGCCAACGTGAGTTGGTCGATTGCGCCGAACAGCCCGGTCGTCCGCGTGCTCTCGCTCGGCGCGGTCTCCTGCGGGGTCCTGGTGGCGCTGAGCCTCGCGCCCCAAAGCCCCCTCGGGCGGGCGCGGCTTCCGCTGCTCGTCGTCGCCCACGCGGCGTTGGGAATCTACGTAGTCGCGGTCACGCCCAACCCGTGGATCGACGTCCACCTTTTCCACGCCACCTCCATCCGCGAGTTGTTCGCCGGGCGCTCCCCGTATGGGCACCTCACTGACAACCTGTACCCCCGCTTGCCATTCTACGCGCAGGAGTTGCTCACGCCCGACGGCGGGAAGGTGAAGGTCGGCTTCCCATATCCACCGTTACAACTCCTGCTGGCGGCGCCGGTGCATGTGCTCGCTGGCGACTACCGCTACCTGCAAGCGCTCGCACTTACCGCCTCGGGGTTGGCGATTGCGCTGGCGCGCCCGGGCAGGATCGCGTCTGCAGCGGCGGGGCTGTTCCTGCTCACCCCTCGGCTCTTCTTCACCCTAGAGGGGTCGTGGACTGAGCCGATGGTGGCGCTATTCGTCTCGCTCGCGCTCTTCTGCTCGGTGCGCGCTCCGCGCCTGCTGCCATGGGCGCTGGGCGGGCTCTTCGGCATCAAGCAGTACTGCGTGCTGCTCGCCCCCCTCGCCGTCTTCCTACTCCCGGAGGATCGGCGCAGCGGGCGCGACCTGCTGCGCCTCTTGGTCCACGCCGGGCTGATCTCCTTCGCGCTGGCGCTGCCGTTCTTCATCTGGAACCCGCGCGGCTTCGTCGAAGATGTTGTGCTGTTCCAGATCCGCCAGCCGTTCCGCATGGACAGCTTGAGCGTGACCGCGCAGGTGGCGCTGCACACGGGACGGCTGCTTCCCGTGTGGCTAGGCTTCGCCGCGCTCTTCGCCGCGCAGGCGGCGGGGTTCCTGTTGTCGGCGCGCGATCCGGCGGGGTTCGCCGCTTTCGGCGCCCTTGGCTTCCTTCTCTTCTTTGCCCTGGGTAAGCAGGCCTTCCCCAACTACTATGTCTTCGTGCTCACGCTCGGCGCATGGGCGATGGCGCTGGCTTCGGCCGGGCCCCCGAGAAATGCGACCAGCGCGGCGCAGACAGCCCACGAGGTCACCCACGGCACGTAGTTCCCGTGAAAGGCGGCCCCGACGAGGATGGCGAGCGCGCTGCCGAGCGCGAGGAAGCCGAACGGCGCTGCCGAACTCGCAGGAGCGGAGCGCCGGCTGCTGCTAACGAAGCAGGCCGAGAGCCCAATCAGGCCTACGAGCAGTCCTGCCCGCGCGGCCGTCCGCACCCCTGGCGTCGCATACGAGGCCCAGCCGGTGTTGTCGGGCATCATCGCCGCCGGCCAGCGCACCAGGTTGGCCCACACTCCCGACAGATCCCACCACAAGAAAGGACCGTAGATCGCTAGCAGCCCGCCCGCGAGCCCGACCAGGGCCCCGCGCGAGGGGCGCACGAGCAAGAGCGGCAACAGCAGCGCCGCCGGAAAGACCTTGCAGCCGAGCGCCGCCGCGGTGCA
This sequence comes from uncultured delta proteobacterium, assembly GCA_963754915.1. GTDB lineage: Bacteria > Myxococcota > Myxococcia > Myxococcales > Anaeromyxobacteraceae > DATJZG01. The sequence goes on from CAVWHZ010000011.1 coordinate 111,204, forward strand.
GAGGCCGAGCCAGACAGTGTGCTTGCGCTGGTACGCCAGCACGGCCGCAGCCGAGGTCGCCAGCACCCAGATGTCGGAGGCGGAGAGCTCAAGGTAATTGTGGGCCGAGCTCGGCTCGAGCGAGAGCGCGATCAGCGCCAGCGGGATCGCGCCCGCCTGGGTACCGGCAGCGCGAAGCGAGTGCACGAGCAACATCAGCCAGGCGACGTAGAGCACGAGTTGGAGGAGCGGCACCGAGGCGGCACCGAACACGGCGTCCACCGCTGCGGTCACGACCGGCAGGAGAGGGCCGTACTTGTAACCGTAGAGCGCTCCCTCCGCGCGGGCCGCCGGTGCGTCCGCGGGCGGGAGCAGACGCACGCGCGAATGGTCATCGAGCTCGCGCCACCACCGGTCGAGGTGGAAGCGCAGCGCCGCAGGCTCCAGGCCCACGTGCAGTCCCGCGGCCTCGCGCTGACGGAGACGGGTCGAGTAAGCCTCGAGGTCAAGCAGCTGCCACCGGGCGTAAGGGTCCTGGCCACGGCGCAGCAGGCGCCCTGCCCGCAAAGTGTTTTGACCCTGGTCGAGCCGGATCTCGCCATTGAATGCGGCCAGTCGCACACTCTCGACCCCGGTGATCAGGTCACGGCCGGTGAGGCCGAGCGCCAGGAGCCATAGCCCCGCGACGAGCGCTCCCCCCCGCAACTCGAGCCTCCCCACCGGCGAGCGGGCGAGGAACGAGACCGCCCCAAGCAGCAGCACCAGCAGGGACCGCTGCCGCCCCCACTCCCAGTCATGGGTCTGGAGGAAGCGACCGAAGAGCACGACGGCGCCGAGCAACCACAGAAGCTGCAGCCAGGCGAACAGGCGGCGCATCGCTCTCGTCTACACCAGCCTGGCGGCTGGCAGGAAAGCTTGCTTTGCCCCCGGCACCTTTGGCGCAGACGGAGTCGGCCCGGGGTGCAAGGAGCCCGGAGATTGGCCCCGCATGTCGCCGTGATGACCGAGGCGACGGCGGCGAAGCCCATTCTCAACCACCCCGGGGCTCTCGGCCCGGGCGAGCGTCAGGTCGAATCGTGTACGGGGCGACGGGGGTTTCCGTAGCTCCAAACTCGGACTTGAGCCGCAAGTTGACCCGCCGGGGGGCTCCGGCGTTCGAGAGCGACCGAATGCTCTGCGAGCCCGCTGCAAAGGCGCGGAAGTACACCCTCGAGCGCTGGTTGTGGCAGCGCCCCTTCAGGGCCGGCCGAATGGTCACTTTGGCCCGCCCACCTCGCTTCTGAGCTTTTCGGGACAAAGTGGTCGCTGGTCCAAGTCCAGTCGCCCCAACCATCTGACCTTCCGCGAATCTTCAATGGTCCCAAGGCCTTTTCAATATTGGGACCGTGGTACACCGATCTGCTGCTGCGCCGCCGCCAACCGGTGGCGATTCGCTGCCGGGGGACATGCGAGGGTATATATTTCCGCCCGCTGCGGCGTGCCGCCCCAGCACCGCCGCGGGTCTGGCGGGAAGGTTGCCTTCTTTTGTCTCGAAGGAGTTTCGCCATGTGTCATAGGCGGGGGCCCGCAGCTCAGCTGTGGTTCATGGTCTTGGCGCTCCTTCCCTTCGGCTGCGATTTCACCTCATCCAGTTCCCCGGACGGCGGCAGCGTGACGGTCGCCGTCGCTCCCACCACGGCGACCTTTGTCGCTGGCACGGGGTCACAGGTCTTCACCGCCACTGTTGAAGGTTCCGAGGTCGATGGCGGTTCCGAGGTCGATGGCGGAAACCCCACGATCAGCTGGCAGCTCTCGCCCCCCACCGGCTCGGGTTCGCTGTCCTCGTCCACGGGTCCGAGCGTCACCTACAGGCCGCCGGCCACCGTCCTCTCGACGACGACCGTGACGCTGACCGCGTCCGCCGACGGCGTCACCAGCGCGCCAGCGACGATCACCATCAATCCCTCCGGCACCGTGACGGTCTCCGTCGCTCCCACCACGGCGACCTTTGTCGCTGGCACGGGGTCACAGCTCTTCACCGCCACCGTCACAGGTGCGGAGGTCGATGGCGGCATCCCGACGACCAGCTGGCAGCTCTCGCCCCCCACCGGCTCGGGTTCGCTTTCCTCGTCCACGGGTCCGAGCGTCACCTACAGCCCGCCGGCGACCGTCCTCTCGACCACGACCGTGACGCTGACCGCGTCCGCCGACGGCGTCACCAGCGCGCCAGCGACGATCACCATCAATCCCTCCGGCACCGTGACGGTCTCCGTCGCTCCCACCACGGCGACCTTTGTCGCTGGCACGGGGTCACAGCTCTTCACCGCCACCGTCACAGGTGCCGAGGTCGATGGCGGCATTCCGACGACCAGCTGGCAGCTCTCGCCCTCCACCGGCTCGGGTTCGCTGTCCTCGTCCACGGGTCCGAGCGTCACCTACAGCCCGCCCGCGACCGTCCTCTCGACGACGACCGTGACGCTGACCGCGTCCGCCGACGGTGTCACCAGCGCGCCGGCAACGATCACCATCAATCCCTCCGGCACCGTGACGGTCTCCGTCGCTCCCACCACGGCGACCTTTGTCGCTGGCACGGGGTCACAGCTCTTCACCGCCACCGTCACGGGTGCCGAGGTCGATGGCGGCATCCCGACGACCAGCTGGCAGCTCTCGCCCTCCACCGGCTCGGGTTCGCTTTCCTCGTCCACGGGTCCGAGCGTCACCTACAGCCCGCCGGCCACCGTCCTCTCGACGACGACCGTGACGCTGACCGCGTCCGCCGACGGCGTCACCAGCGCGCCGGCGACGATCACCGTCAATCCCTCCGGCAGCGTGACGGTCTCCGTCGCTCCCACCACGGCGACGTTTGTCGCTGGCACGGGGTCACAGCTCTTCACCGCCACCGTCACAGGTGCCGAGGTCGATGGCGGCATCCCGACGACCAGCTGGCAGCTCTCGCCCTCCACCGGCTCGGGTTCGCTGTCCTCGTCCACGGGTCCGAGCGTCACCTACAGCCCGCCGGCGACCGTCCCCTCGACCACGACCGTGACGCTGACCGCGTCCGCCGACGGTGTCACCAGCGCGCCGGCGACAATCACCATCAATCCCTCCGGCACCGTGACGGTCTCCGTCGCTCCCACCACGGCGACCTTTGTCGCTGGCACGGGGTCACAGCTCTTCACCGCCACCGTCACAGGTGCGGAGGTCGATGGCGGCATCCCGACGACCAGCTGGCAGCTCTCGCCCCCCACCGGCTCGGGTTCGCTTTCCTCGTCCACGGGTCCGAGCGTCACCTACAGCCCGCCGGCGACCGTCCCCTCGACCACGACCGTGACGCTGACCGCGTCCGCCGACGGCGTCACCAGCGCGCCGGCGACGATCACCGTCAATCCCTCCGGCAGCGGGAGCGGCACGGCGAGCCAGTTCTGCAGCTCGGTGGTGTCCGCGTACACGAACTTCTACGAGAGCTGCTGGAACATGTCGCCGGCCGCGATCACGGCGCTCTTCAACAGTTTCAACGGCCTCAACGGCTCGGCGTGCTCAAACTACGACAGCGGAGCCGGCGTCTACTTCGACTACAACTCCACCTTCGGAGGCACGTGTCTAGGCGACGTCACCGCCGCCGGGCCGCCGAGCTGCACCCTCGTGACCCAGGGCATCCCCGCCGCCTGCGCGGAGGCCAGCACGCCGCTCACGGTTGTCGGAAGCCCTTGCTACACCAACCTGGATTGCATCGGCGGCTACTGCGACATCACCAGCGCGTGCCCCGGGAAATGCGCTGCCTACGTCGCGAGTGGAGGCCAGTGCACGGACTCGGTACAATGCACCCCCGGGACGACCTGCTCCTTCAATGTAATCCCGTCCGTTTGCATCACCGAAGCTGCGCTGGGCGCTCCCTGCGCCTCAAACCCGTGCGCGTCGGGCACCTACTGCAACACCGCCGTCTCGCCCGCGGTCTGCGCCCAGCAGCAGACGAACGGGAGTTGCAGCGTCCTCATCTCCGGCCAGTGCGCCACGGGCTACGTCTGCGCCGGCAGCGGGACCACGGCCACCTGCACGCTCCAGACCTACGTGGCTGCCGGAGGCATCTGCGCGACCCTGCCGCCGGGCGCCTCCTGCTCGATCGGCACCTCCTGCCAAGCAGACCTCTGCACGCTCTATCCCGCCGCAGGCCAGTCGTGCGTCTCGACCGGCATCTGCCTCGGGGCCTACTGCGACCTGGCAACCGAGTCGTGCGTCCCGTACCTGGCCCAGGGCGCAGCTTGCCCGAGTGGCGGCATTCCGTGCGAACCTCCGTCTACCTGCGTGAACGGGTTCTGCACGTATACCGTGTGTACCTACTAGGACAGCGCAGTCGAGTCGCCCGCCACGGAGTGTTGGCCGCTTCCGTCTCCCGCTGCGAGGCAGGAGGTTCCTTCGCGCCGGTTGGCGTAACGAGCCGTGCGTAGGAATACGCGCGCGCCCTTCCGGCGGCCGGCAACTCTCTTGATGGAGCAGCCGGCAAAGGATGCCGGTCTCTTCCTCGAACCGGCTCGCCGCATTGCCCTAGCGACCTACCTTGGCTGCAAGCCGTCTCCCTCTGCTCCCCTTCGCCTCGAGGTCACTCGGCCCGTCCCCCTCGCCTTGCCCACAGCTTCCACCCGTCCTCTTCGGCGACGAGGTCGGCGTGCTCGCCGAGCCGCTCCGCGTCTCCGCGTGGCACTCCGTGAACCAGGAAGTAATCGTAGTGCGGCCCCATGGCCTCCCACCGAAAGTCCTGCGGGCGCCACTCGGAGGGGTGTGGAGCCTGAGCGCCGGGCCGGTATCGCACCGGGATCGCCGGCAGACCGGCGAAGCTGAACCCCAAATCGCCACCGCGCAGCGCCTGGTAGTAGGCGGGGAAGTGGAGCAGGACCGGACGGTGAATCGGACCCCCTTCGCCGCGGTCGAAGACGAGCCCGAGCGCGCGCCCTCCCGGCTCCATCCGGTCCAGCAGCCGCGCGAAGCCGTGCACCTGCCCCTGGAACTCGGCGACCTTCCGGAAGGCGACACCGTCCGAAAGCAATGCCAGCCCGGCCGCCCCGCCCACGAGCGCCACCCGCCAGCCCGTGGCGCGCGCCGCGATGAAGCAAGGAACGAGCATGGCCGCGAGGGTCAGGTAGCGCGCGCTGAGGTACCACTGCCCGGCGACCTCGATGGGAAGGAGCAGGCCGCACGCCAGCACCAGCACAGCGAGCATCTCCCCGCGGTGCGCGCGCAGAACGTTGCGAAAGCGATCGTTCGCCGCGTGAGGGTCGGCCGGTTCGGGCCATCCGGAGAGCGCCACTGAGAGCCCGACGAGGAGCAACCATGACAATCCAATCCAACCCCCCACCCTGTCCCCGTACATCCCCCAATCCGCTCCGGCATGCGGGCCAGCACGTCCGCGGGTGGCTCGAACACGGCCCCGAGGTTCCGGAGCGTCCCGAAGCTCCGATAAGCAGGGGTGTGCGGGAGCGGCATTGCCGGGCTGGCGTTGAAGACGAAGTTCGGCATCAGCCAGGCCAAGAAGAACACCAGCGCAGGCAGGAAGGGCGCTGCCCTCGGGAGCACCCACCGCGCCCCTCGCCACTCCACGACGAGGAGCCACAGCACGCAGAGACCGAACAGCAGGAACGCTTGCACGTGGGCCAGGAAGACGCCGGCCGCGGCCGCGGCCAGAAGCCACGTCCGGGGACCGCCCGGTCTCTCCGCCGCAAGATGGCGCGCGGTGAGGCCTAACGCCCAAAAGAAGAGTGGCAGGGAGAGGAGGAAGGGGGCGAACCCGAAGAAGAGGTTCGAGGTCCAAGTCAGCGGAAGTGAGAAAATGCACCACCGGCCGTCGCGTCCTAGCGACTGAATTGCGAAACCGGCCGACACGGGAAGCGCAACCGCCCAGGCCGAGAACAGAACCTTGTTGGCGACCTCGAGCGGGAGGAACACGCTGAGGAGCCACATGGGCGCGTGGTACCCCCAGTACGGGTTGGCACCTATCTGCAAGGCATAGTAGCGAGAGAAGCCGGTCGCAGGGTCGCCCCAACGCGCCAGCACGCTCGCCAAGCCCAGGTGCTGTGGAAGGTCCTGGAAGGGAAGGAAGCGCCCGGCCCAGAAGGGCAATGCGCCGGCGGCCAGGAGCAGCACGCCAACGGCCCACTCTGCCTTCCGGCTCACGGCGTCAAGCCCAATCTCGCCCCTCGCCACTCAGCCACTTTGCGAAATCCCGCAGCCCGTCACGGAGCGTTACCCGGGGATGATAGCCCAGCACGGCGCGGGCGCGCGAGATGTCCGCGTCTGTCAACCCGACGTCGCCGGGTTGTGGGGGCGCGGGGACCACGATGGCCTTCACGCTCAGTGCCTGCTCCAGCAACGTCACTAGCTCCCGGAGGCGAACGGGGTGCGCCGCGCCCAGGTTCAGGGTCTCGTCTGCGAGCCCAGGCGTGTCGATTGCCGCAAGAACCCCGGCGACGATGTCATCCACGTGCGTGTAGTCACGCATCGCCTCGCCGTCGCCGTAGAACGGGAGCGGTTCCCCGGCGAGCATGCGTCTCGCAAACTGATGGATGGCCAGGTCCGGGCGTAGCCTCGGCCCGTACACCGAGAAGAACCGTAAGGTGACTGTCTCCAGGCCGTACAGGCTGTGCCAGGTGTGCGCGAGAATCTCCCCGGCCATCTTGCTTGCCGCGTAGGGCGATAGCAGCGCGCCCCCCGCGTCAGTCTCGCGGAAGGGGCCCCGGGTTCGCTGGCCATACACTGACGAGGAGCTGCCGTAGACGAACCTGGGCACTCGCGCGCCGCGAGCGGCCTCGAGCACGGAGGCGGTCCCACGGACATTCACGTCGACGTACGCGCACGGACGGACCAGACTCGCCCGAACCCCCCCTAGCGCAGCCAGGTGCACCACCACCTCAGGTGAAGCCTGGCCCATGACGTGTGCCACGCCCCGCTCGTCGCGGATGTCGACCTCGTGGAGTACGGCACCCGCCTCCAAGAGTGGCGCGATGGAGCGGCGCTTCAGCCGCTCCGGGTACAAGGGGTCGAAGCAGTCGAGGATGGCGACGACGTCGCCGCGCCGCAACAGGGCCGCGCAGGTGTGAGACCCGATAAACCCCGCGCCTCCGGTGACGAGGACGCGCTTCATCGAGCCCACCGCCGTTGCCAGAGGATCAGCATGGCGAGCGTCCAGAGCGGCTTGCGCAGGTCAGCGGTACCGCGGAGGTGGCGGTCGAGGAGACCCCTCGCCTCCTTGACATCGAGGATGCCGGTGGCGGAGAGCGTGGCCGGGGAGAAGAGGTCCGCGAAGAGCGGTCGGAGCGGACCGCGGATCCAGGCCCCCACGGGAATGCCGAAGCCCTTCTTGGGCCGGTGCAGGATCTCCTCGGGGACTAGCCCTTTGACCGCCCTCCGGAGCAGCAGCTTGGTGCGGGCTATCGAGAGCTTGGCGCGCACGGGGAGCCGCATGAGAAACTCCACCACCGAGGAGTCCAGAAACGGAGCGCGGAGTTCCACTGAGGCGGCCATGGAGGCGCGGTCCGCCTTCACGAGAATGTCGTCCGCGAGGTAGCGAGTCAGGTAGAACCGGATCGCCTCGTCGATCGAGCCCTTTCCCATCCCGGCTGCGGAGGAACGCCGCGCCTCCTCCAGCACTGCGGCGTACATCGCCTCCGGCCGTGCCAGCGAACGAAGCTCGGGAACCAGCAGTCGGGACATCTCGCGTGGAAGGAAGGATCCGATCCAGGCCTGATGGCGCAGGGACGGGTCGACGGTGAGCCCCCGGAGGAACTGTTTCAGTCGGAACTCGAAGCTCATGTGCGTGTATCTCGGCGGCAGGAGCCCGGCCGCGGCCCGGAGAAGGGGGATGAGGCCGCGGGGCAGGGCTCCGAGAATCCGGGCGGGCCGGTGGGCGAGAAATGGATCGTAGCCCGCGAATAACTCGTCACCGCCATCGCCCGTCAGCGCCACCTTCACCTGCTGGCCAGCGAAGCGCGACAGTAGAAGCGTCGGGAGGAAGCTGGGGTCCGCGAAGGGCTCATCGAGTGCCTCCACCGCCTCGGGAATGGCGTCGATGCAGGCACGGCCCGAGAGCTTAGCCGAGTGATGGATCGTGCCCAACCGGGAGGCGGCCAGCTCCGCGAACCGCGTCTCGTCGAAGGACGACTCCTCGAAGCCGATGGAGAACGTCGGGAAGCGGGGCGCATGCCGGGCCGCGAGGGCAGCGACGGTCGTCGAGTCGATACCTCCCGAGAGCATCACTCCAACCGGCACGTCGGCGACGAGCCGCAGGGACACAGCGCGGTCGAGGAGCCGGAGCAACTCGACGGAGGCCTCCCGGACGTCGACCGCTTGGCTCGATGGCACCGGAAGATCCCAGTAGCGCCGAAGGTCCAGGCGCTGGCCGTCCCAGGTCGCGGTGTGAGCGGCGGGGAGCTTCTTCACCGCTTGAAAGGCGCTGCGCGGCGCGGGAACGTACTCGACGGCGAGGTACTCGACGAGCGCCCGGAGATCGGGCTCGCGCGGGATTCCGCGGTGGGCGAGCAGCGCCTTCAGCTCCGACGCAAAGACCAGCCGGGAGCGGCCCGGATCGGCTGCGTAGTAGAGCGGTTTCTTTCCCAGGCGATCCCGCGCCAGCAGCAGCCGCCGACTCGCCGGGCACCAGATGGCCAGGGCGAACATGCCGTGAAGGTGTTCGACGAATCCCTCCCCCCACTCCAGGTAGGCCCGCAATACCACCTCGGTGTCTGAACGGGTCGTGAAGGGGTGGCCGCGGGACCGGAGATCGGCGCGGAGCGCCTCGTGGTCATACACCTCTCCATTGAACACGATGGCCGCGCCTTCGCGGACCATCGGCTGGACCCCGCCGGCGATGTCGAGGACCGAGAGACGCCGGTGCCCCAGCACGGCCGGGCCATCCTCGTGATACCCCTCCGCGTCAGGGCCCCGGTGGACCAGCGCCGCGGTCATGCGGCGAACGGCCGCCCCGTCGGGTGGGCCGTTGAAGCTCACCTCGCCGCAGATGCCGCACATCAGGCCGACCGAGCCGGACGCGGCCCGTCCGAGTCCTCGATAGGCTCGGGGCGATTCAGCTCCCGCTCCACGAGGTAGGGCCGCTTCCCCTGGGACTCGTAGTACGTGCGAACCACGAGCTCCGCCAGGAGTCCCATCAGGATGGAGAGGAACCCCACCAGGCCGAAGGTGACGGCCAGGAGTGGAAGCGGCGTCTCCACGAAGTCCTTCTGGCCGGAGACCTTGTAGTAGGCAGCAAGCGCGAAGGAAGCCGCGCCGCACGCGAAGGAGAAGAAACCGAACCCCCCGAACACGTAGATGGGCTTGGTCTGGTAGCTCACCAGGAACTTCACAACCACCAGATCGAGCAGGACCTTGCCGGTCCTGGACAGCCCGTACTTGCTCGTGCCGGCGCGCCGCGGGCGGTGGTGGACTACCATCTCCGTCACGCGCCCGCCCTGCCAGTTCGCGAAGATAGGAACGAAGCGGTGCATCTCCCCGTAGAGCCGGACGCCCTCCAGGGCCTGCCGTCGGTAGGCCTTCAGGGAGCAGCCGAAATCGTGCAGTGGCACGCCGCTCACCGCGCTGATGAGGCGGTTGGCAATGCGAGAGGGGAGCTTGCGCCCGAAGTCGTCCGCGCGGACTTTGCGCCAGCCGCTTACCACGTCGTGCCCATCGTCCAGGTGGGCGAGGAGCGCAGGTATATCCGCAGGATCGTTCTGCAGGTCGCCGTCCATGGGGACGATGATCTCGCCGCGCGCCGCTTCGATCCCCGCGCTCATCGCGGCGGTCTGCCCGAAGTTGCGCCGGAACCGGATCACGCGGATGTTGCGCTCCGCCTCGGCGAAGCGGGCCAGAGCTGCGAAGGTACCGTCCCTGCTTCCATCGTCCACGCACACCACCTCGAACGTACGGCCGAATCCGCGCAGCACCTGAAGGAGCTCCTCCAGCAGCGGCCTGACGTTCGCCTCCTCGTTGAAAAGCGGGATCACTACTGACAAGGCTGGCGCGTCGCCTCCGGATCCCGGCATCTCCTCCCCATAACCCCTCCTATCACGGCGGTGCAAATACTCCCGGCACCGTGCCTCCGGCCGGCTCGTATTGCGAGCGCACGAAGGCCCTCGTGCCCTCGAAGCGAGTCGGGTTGCCCAGCGACACAAGGCCGACCATCAGCACCGTCGCCAAGACTGCGCCGAGCCCGAGCTGGATAGCGAGACCCCTCTTGCTCGGCTCCCCCGCCAGAGCAGCCAGCGCTGGCAGGGCCAGGAACCCGACCGCCGCAACCCACGGGACAAGGGTCCACTCCGCGCGGATCCCCGTGGCCATGCCGGCCAGGTCTGCCACGTGGTACCCCTCTCGCGCCAGCGGGATCACGAGCTGGGCCACCGGGTTGGTGAGCGAGTCGGGGAAGTACGGGCAGACGGCGCACACCAGTGCCATCACCACGATGGAATAGGCGGCCAGCCCGGCGGAAAGGAATCCCAGGCCACGGACGCGAAGGTCGGCGGCGAGGGCTAACGCCGGCGGCACCAGGAACGCGCAGAGCGGCGTGAGGTGGCGCGGGCCAATGCTCCAACCCCACGCCGGTAGACTGAAGCCGGCGGTGAAGAGTCCATAGGCAGCCAGGGCACCGGCGCAAAGCCCGGCGGTGGCCCGGTCGCTCCGCCACAGCCAAGCAAGCCCCGGAACGCCGAGCGCCAGGAAGGGCGCGTAGACGAAGAGCCCCCGAGCGGAGTCGAAGAAGCTCGTCGCCAGAACTCGGAGGTCGGGGGTTCCGAGGCCCATGAAGCCTCTGCTGTGCCACTCTACGTAGATCGGGCGCGCCAGAAGGGCGTACGGGGTGGACAGGGGGTGGCCGAAGGCAACCGTGTGGAAAATTGCCAGGACCGTCAGCGGGAGAACCGCGCCCGCCACAGCCAGCCCCGCTGCACGCGCCGGCCGGGCGGCGGTACCGAGTCCGTAACCCGCCAGCGCCGGCAGTGCCAGGGCGCTCGTGTATTCGAGCAGGATCGCACACCCCCCGGCGAAACCTGCCAGGAGCGGCCAGCGATGCGCCGGGGCGTCGCGCCCGCGATCGAGGGCATACCATGCGCCCACGAGTGCGGCCGCAGTGGGGCCGTGGCCCACGAGCTGGGTGGAATACGGCCAAAAAATCGTGCCTAGTGCGAAGACGGTGGCCCCGGCGAGCGCCAGCCCGGGGTCGAAGATCCGCCCGAGGATGCGCCGCAGAAGCACCGCCGCCAGGACCCCCGCCGGCACGCAGAGAAACAGGCGCAAGAAGAACACTCCGGCGCGTTCGGAGACTCTTGCTTCTCCCCCTCGCAAGAGGGCGACGAGCGCGAAGATGGGAGCCCCGAGGAGCGAGACCCCGGGTGCCTTGGCCGCGTAGTGTCGGCCGTCCTTCACTGCGATATCGCCCACCTTGCCGTGGCGAGCCATCTGGGCGTCGATGGCGAGGACGTGGTCAATGGCGATGGCGCGCGCCTGAAACAGGCGCGCGAGCTCGTTGGGGCTGCGCAGACCGGGGAACCAGGCGAAGAGCCACGCGTAGGCGACGAGGAGGAGCATCGGGAAACGAAGCGCGCGAAGCCGGCTCATGGACGCGTTGCCCATAACTCCCAGCCCTCTCCCTTCCGAAGGAGATGCCACGACGCCTTCGCACGCCCCATTCGCAACATCACCCGCCACTCCCCGGCCTTGGCTCCGGAACCCGTTCGACTTGCGGCTCTGGCAGCTATCTCCCGAATGGGACTCCAAGCTTGGCGGCGAACTGGAAACGGGGTCAGAGGACGCCCCCCTGAGCGCAGGTCCTGTCCACTAGCGATGGAGTGCGCTCACTTGGACACGGCGCCTGCCCGCGGCCAGCCGTCGGCGGTCGGCTGCAACCAACAGTCGCTGCCAGATTCATCGTATACCGCGTCGACCGTCGTCTGGCATCTGGGCGGAATCGGGATCAAGGCAGACGGGGTATCCAACCAAGGCCACCAAGAGCTACGCTCCATGAATGCCGGGAAAGCAGGCGAATCGAGAGGACTTCGCCTACAAGGTGCCGGACCTCGACAAAGGCCTCAGGTCGGAGGAGGCGTGTTCACCGGGTCGCGTCATCACCTCAAAGGTTGGCTTCTCGGGACGCATCAGGGATCCGTTGGCGCCAAGCACCGAGAGTACAACTTTGGCGAGTCACGCTCCACTCCGACCGCCGCCGGTCAAAGCACCGGGGCACGCTCTTCTTCCGGTTGAATGCAGCCTGCGCTCGAGAGCATAGGGGCCTTAGATGCCCGCAACGGCAGTCGAATGAGCACCCTTGATTCCAAACTGGATGTCGGGCCTGACCTACCCGCTGGGCCGCATCCGCCGCGTATCAGCCGCTCCCAGCAACCGATGAGGGACCGCTCGGCTCCAGGCTGGCGGTTCCCCATCTTGCTGTGGCTCTCGACCCGCGGCGCGCTGGCAGTTTTTTCCTGGCTGGCCCTGTGGCTGGAGCCGCAACGAGCTCGCAATCCGCCGTGGCATGAGACGTATCTGCGCCCTTATCCTGCGCTGGATGGTTTCTGCCGCTGGGATTGTGGCTGGTACATGAAGATCGCCGAGCACGGGTACCGTGAATACGCAGACTCCAACATCTGGCCCTTGTATCCGCTGCTGGCGCGCATCTTTTCCGGCGTGACGCACGTTCACATCATCCTATCGCTGATCATCGTTGCCAACGTCGCTTCGATTGCTTCATGGATCGTCCTTTACAAGCTGTTTTGCAAAGTTGAGAGCGAGCGCGCCTCGCAATGGGCTTTAGGCCTATTTGCAGCTTTTCCCTTTGCGTTCTTCCAAAGCGAGGCCTACCCGGAGTCGCTACTGATACTCGCCAGCGCGCTCTCCGTGCTCTGGGCTCTGGAGGGAAAGCACCTTCGCGCCGGCATCGCTCTGGGCGTGGGTGCCCTCGCGCGACACCTGGTAATTCTGGCCGGGGCCGCGCTGCTCGTGGTCCAGTGGCGCGAGCGACCCGGTCTGCGCAGATTCGTGCTCAGCACATCCTTCGTGGGCCTGGTAGTTCCTTTTGTCATCGTCGCCCTCTATCCGCTGCACCTCGCCTCAGTGTTCCACGACCCGCTCGCCTTCTGGAAATCCCGCCAGCAAGGCTGGGGCAGCGTGGCGTGGATGAATGTCTTCGCGCCGCTATGGCTGCACCTCCCCGTGGCGCCCGCACGCTATGTGGCGTATCCACTTTTCTCGCTGGTGCCCGCCGCTGGCACCGTGCTCCTGCTGCGCGGAAAGCACTTCGAGCTGTTCGCCTATGCAGCGACCTTGCTCGTCGTGTGCTGGGCGGTCGGCGCTGAGGCGCTCGGCCGCTACACGGCCGGTTGCTGGCCGGCCTTTCTCGGCCTGGGGGCGTTTGTCGCGCGACGGCCGGCGTGGCAAAAGGCGTTTCTGTTGATCCTGTCGCTCTTTCAGGGGCTCTTCTTTTACCTATTCATTCACAACTACCCGATCGTGTGAACTCCGCGCAAAGCCGGCTGCGTTCGTGTGCTCAAGCATACAAAGGGCAAAGCTTCAGCGGTATCGAAGAAACTCCTCGGACCTCTTCTTGGGGCTGGTGCTGTCGAAGTACTTCGTCTTGACGAAGTCGACCAGTAGCTGTTCTCGCGTCATGCCGTGTGGCGTGAACGACAACGGGCCTCCCCGCTCGATGACCGCCGTCTGGGGGACGAGATTCAACCGTCGCCAAGCTGCCCGAGGGGTAAATGGCGTACTAAACGACCCAGCGCTCGCAGGCGTCCTGGGAATCCTGATGCGTGTCGCCTCTAGGAAGGGCTTAGTCAGCCAGCGTTCGAGCTGACGCTGGGCGCTGCGGCCAGGCGCCGACCATCGCGCGCAAGGCGGCGCGGATGGAGAAGCTTCATTGCAGCCGGTACGCGAAGGACTTCGTCGAGGCCATGTGGGTCATGCTGCAGCAGCCCGAGCCGGACGACTACGTCATCGCCACCGGAGAGAGCCACACGGTGAGGGAGCTCTGCGAGGAGGCCTTCGGCCATGTCGGCCTCGACTACAAGAAGTACGTGGACATCGACCCCCGCTACTACCGGCCGACGGAGGTCGACTTCCTCCTCGGGGACCCTTCCAAGGCCATGAAGAAGCCAGGCTGGACGCCGCGGACGAGCTTCAAGGAGCTGGTCCGGATCATGATGGTCTCCGACCTCGCCGACGCCGAGCGAGAGAAGCGGGCCGGCGGGGCGGAGGCTCGGGACGGCTACCCGCGCGCTTGGCTCGCCCGGCCTGACACTCCCTCATGGCGACCTCGCTCGTCGCAGAGTCCTCTCGCGACGCACGCGCCATCGTGCTGCGCCGCAGGTCCGGGAGCGCCCCGGGGTACTCCCATCTCCGCGAGTGTCTCCAGCCGCGACAGCGCTGCCCTCCGGCACGGATCCTCGGCTTCCCCGTTCCCTCCGCCCAACTACTCCGCTTCGGGCAAGCCCAGCTCTCGCCGCAGGTCCGCGACGTTGAACCGCTCCGGTGGCGGAAGGCGCGACTCTCCGTGCTCCATCTCCACGAGCAGCAGCTCGAGCTCGCGCCGGGGCTTGCCCTTGCGCTTGGCGGCCTCCCGTGGCGTGAGCCCGCCGAGCGCCGGGATGGCTTCGTCGAGCCAGCCGCGATAGTGCCGCTCCTTGAAGTCGGCCAGTGCCGCGGCGAGGTCGGGGTCGTCCTTCGCGGGGGGCGAGGCCACGTCGGGCGAGCGCCTAGCGAGGGCGACCGGGTCCGAGTGCTCCCGGGCCCGGAACTCGATGTGCCCCTCGCAGGCCTTCTCCACGAGCGTGCGGATGCGATCGGCCCGCTCGACCGAGTTCGCGTCGACTCGGAGCCCGCTCTCGTCCAAGACGGCGAACCCCAGGATCGTGTTCTCCCAGGAGGAATGCACCGCGTTTCCCGGCTTAGAGAAGGTTACGCGCAGGTTGCCGGGGGAGTCGTCGTCGGCCTGGATGCCCGGCAGCGCGAGGAGCTGCTCGCGGACCTTGCCCTGCGCAGCGGGCGCCACCGTGAAGTGGTCAGCGGTGAGGAGAATCGGCTCGCCGTCGGTGTTGGCGAGCCGGGGCAGAGGGCGCTGGTCGAGCGCCGCGACACAGGACTCCCAAAAGGCAAAGAGAAGCCCCTCGTCGACCGCGGCGCGCAGGTCGTCGAATGGCACGCGCTTCGTTCGCACAGCCATCTCCGACCGGAGCTCGCGGACCACCTCTGCCCCGGGGCGCGGCGGCAGCGAGCGCGGGTGCATGCCGCAGAAGAAGGCCTTGCCCCGGTACTCTGCGACCCGCGCCAGGATGACGTCGCGGGCGACGAGCATCCTCGAGCCGCTCACCTCGTGGACCAGGTGCTTGTCGCCCGTGAGCAGGTCGCGCACCGCGACGCTCTCGCCAGGAGTGACCCCGGAGACCTCGAGGACCGAGAAGCAGGCGACTCGCTGGGCGTCTCGCCAGTCTCGCTCGTCGCCTGACAGCGGCCCGCGGTCGCCCGAGTCGAGGAGGTCGAGCGCGGTCCGCCCATCCGGTCCCTCGTAGTGGAACGCGCACCACGGGACGAGAAGCTGAGCACTCCGCTCGTCGAGGCCAAACTCGGAAAGGGCTCGACCGGGGTCGAACTTCTTGCCCCAGCGGCGGCGTGCCAGGGCGAGGACCTCTTCGACCATGCGGTTGTCAAGCGCATGGAAGGGGTCGCGCTCCGCCACACGCCTGGCCTCGTCTCCGGCGGGCCGCTGCAACGCCGCGGCCTCGTCCTCGGCGAGGTGGCACTTCTTGTACTTCTTGCCACTCCCGCATGGGCACGGAGCGTTGCGCGGCGTTCGGATCCGGGATGGCGGCGCTCCTGCCGCAGGCGCCCCGACCAGGGACTCCTCGGGCGGCAAAAACAGGTCGGCCACGGTCACCCGACACTCGCAGCGCAGCGGTCCAGCCTCGGCGACCGCCCTCCCCTCGCCCCCCCGCGGCATGAGCTGCGCGACCGCCTCGAGAGCCGCCGCGGCCGCCACCATCTCCTCCGAGGAGGCCGCGCGGGCCTGCGCCTTGCCGACCGCGAGCGGGATGGGCACGCCGGGGATGCCGTAAGCCTCCTCGACGGCCCGAACGGCATACTCCGGCTCGGGATCCATGGTGACAGCGAGTCCGGAGATCCTCTGGGCCTCGGCGAGCTGTCCACCCTCGACGAGGTCCCCGACCCGCCTCACCGAGCCCGGTTGCTCGTAGAGCGCGATTCCAAACACCTCGCCGCCCATACCCATCACCGATGCCTCGCGACCGGAAACGCGCCCGCCGGCAGCCAGGGTCACCCGGAGCGGGTCGTCCCCGTTGAACCGCTCCCAGGGCCGCGCGCGCCAGAACACCGCGAAAGCTTCCAGGAGCCGGATCACCGCCAGGGCGCCGCCTCCGCCCCCCGTGGTGCCCATGGCAAGCGCAACCGCCAGGCCCGCCCGGGCGACGAGGACCTCCTTGGGGAGCGGCCCTGGAACGAAGCCGAGGCTCTTGCCAGGGGTGCCAAGCTCCGGCTCGCATCGCAACGGTTCGCCACGAGCAGCCGCGGCGAGCTCGCGCAGGCCCTTCGAGTCGCTCTTCGCGAAGGCCGGCCTCGAGATGCCGTTCTCCCCGACGGCGGCGTAGACGTTGATCCGGTCGCGGCCCACCCCGACGGGGCCGAGCTTGAAGGCGTAGAGCATGCCGAGTCGGTTTAGCAGATCCCCCGGACAGCCGGCCCGCACTTGCCCTCCGACCGGGGCGGCAACGCTTTTTGGGCCTCGTGCTCCGCATCACCGGGACGCCTCGAGCCACCCAGGACCGGACGCGTGATGCACGGAAAGCGCTGGATTCTACTCCACCTTCTTGTATTCTAGGTCATAGTCGAATAATTATTCGATGATGGTCCTGGAAAACTACTGGCTAAGCTACCACGAGTGCCGGGATGCCTTGGCGAAGCGCCTTGCCGAGCCGCCTCCTGGCAGGATTCAGCTCTTGTCCGGGCCGCGCCAGGTGGGCAAGACGACGCTCCTGCTGGAGCTCGCGGACAGCATCGGCAAGCAGGCAGTCTATGCCGCCGCGGACGCACCCGAGGCGTCGCTGCCCGGATTCTGGGAGCGGCTATGGGGCCAGGCAGAGGAAGTGGCCCAAGTCCAGGGGCGAGCGGTCGTACTCCTCGACGAGGCGCATCTCATCCACGACTGGGCAGCTCGGCTCAAGGGGGTCTGGGATCGCCTTCGGCGTCACAAGATCCCAATTCACGTCGTGGCCACCGGATCGTCGGCCCTCCACCTTGCTGCGGGTTCCCGCGAAAGCCTTGCCGGCCGCTTCGAGCGCCTGACCTTGTCTCACTGGTCGGCCGCCTCCCTGGCGGAGGTGTTCAAGGTTGAACCTGCGCTCGCCGCGGAC
Source organism: uncultured delta proteobacterium (assembly GCA_963754915.1). Taxonomy (GTDB): domain Bacteria; phylum Myxococcota; class Myxococcia; order Myxococcales; family Anaeromyxobacteraceae; genus DATJZG01. The sequence goes on from CAVWHZ010000011.1 coordinate 128,552, forward strand.
CTCTTCGTCCGAATGGGCTCGTACCCTGGCGCGTTTGCCCTGCGCGACGACGTCGGGCGCTGGTCGGCGTACGTCCGCGATGCGATCCTCGAGCCGGCAATCGGCCGAGACATCCTGGCTCTCGCGGCCGTGCGCCGACCGGCCCTGCTGCGGCAGGTGTTCGCCGTGGCCGCCTCTTCTCCGGCTCAAATCGTATCGTTGCAGAAGATCCAAGGGCAGCTCCAGGACAAGGGGGCGCTGGAAACCGTCGCCCACTATCTGGCGCTGCTCGAGGAGGCGTTCCTGGTTGCGCCGCTGCCCAAGTACGCCGCCCACCCGGCGCGCCGCCGGGCGGCGCCTCCCAAGCTCGTCACGCTGAGCAACGCCCTCGTGGCCGTGGTCCATCCGGGCGGAGCCTCTGGCGCGGGTCCCGACCCGGCGCCCTTTGGTTCGTGGGTAGAGAACGCGTGCCTCGCCCATGCCTGGAACGCTGGCCAGAAGGTCCACTACTGGCGGGAGGAGCCGCTCGAGGTCGACGGGGTGCTCGAGGGCAGCTGGGGGGCGTGGGCCGTCGAGGTGAAGACGAGCAAGTTCCAGATGACGGACCTGAGCGGCCTGCTGGAGTTCGTCCGCCGCTTCCCAAAATTCAAGCCACTCGTCATTTGCACTGCTGACGCGCTTCTCACCGCAGAGCGCGCCGGCGTACCGGCGATGACGTGGCGAGAATACCTGCTCCACGATCCCGGCGAGGCGAGTCACCGGAAGTGATCGGCGTCGCCGCCTCGCGGTCCGCAAGGCTTCGTCGCGTCGCCCCGTCATCGCTCACCACGTCGTCGACCCACCGCAGCCCGACGTCATGGCGCGTGGCGTTTCGCGCGTGGTCTTCCGAAGCCTCGACGATCGCGATCGCCAGATTCTCCCGACGCAGCCAGTTGATTCGCCCTCCTTCTCTGGCGCGACGTGATGGGCCCGCGACTCATGGCGGCGCAGATCGATTCTGGGGACTCGCCGCCGGTTCGCGGCTCTGCCGGAGAGGACGTTCAGCACTCCGGCCGCCCAGCCACTCGGGGTCGTGGAGCGAGCACAGCCTCCGCGATCTCTACGCCACCGTGCAGTTGGGGGCGGTACTCAGCCGCGGACTCGGTTATCAGTCCGGCTGTCCGGCCACCGGGCGCAAGCACAGGCTTGCACCGTCCTGGGCTGCCGAGGCACCCTGGGCTCCCGATTGATTCACAAGCAGGTGCCCGATGGCCCGGTCCGAAAACCCACTGCGCATCCCCGAGACGCTCCGACACAAAGTCGACCAGATCTTCGAGATCAGCGACCCTTTGTGCGCCGAGCACCTCGACGCCGAGTACGGTGAGCTCGTCCGCAAGCTCGTCGCCAGGCTGGCCCGCAAGCGCCCGTCACCGCTCGCGCGCGGCGACTTTGGCATCTGGGCGGCGGCGGCCATCTATGCTGTCGGCCACCTCAACTTCCTGTTCGATCGGACCCAGCGCCCGCACCTCACCGCCGACGACCTGAGCGCGCTGACCGGCATCCCGAAGAGCACGCTCGCCAACAAGGCGAAGCTGATCCGCGACGTGCTGCGGATCGGGCCGATGGAGCCCGAGTTCTGCCGGCGGGAGCTTCTCGCGTCCAACCCGATGGCCTGGATGATCACTGTCAATGGCTTCGTCGTCGACGCTCGAACGATGCCTCCGGAGCTTCAGGCAGAGGCACGGCGGCGCGGCCTGATCCCGGATCACCCGGTCCCCACGGCCGATGGCAGCGGAAACTCGCCTGGAGGTGACGAGGAGTCGGGATGAGGACGACCGACCGAGCTGACCTGGATTCCGAGTGGCAGCGGAAGGGAGGGACGATCAGCGACAAGACGGCGCGGCAGGAGTTCGGGCTGACGCAGGACGAGATCATCCAGGCGATCCGCGCCGAGGAGCTCCGGCACCGCGAAAGCTCGATCCACGGGAACCCGTGGCTCCGGCTCCTTCGGCAACAGGTCGAGGCGCTGGCAAGGGAGAAGCACGGGGACCGCTACCTGAAGAACCAGCGGGCACTCGCGCGCGTCACCCGCGAGCTTAAGCGGCTGAGGTCCCAGGTCACCGCGCTGGAAGAGCGGAAGTCGAGGCTCATCGCCGAGATCGGCAAGTGACGACTTCGGTCTCGCCAAGGGCCGCGCACGCTCGTGTATGGCCGAGGAACCCCGGGCAGTCGCGAATCGGCGAGTCTCGGGAAAGCTGGTGCAGCACAGGTGTCCCCCTGGACACCGGCGCGGGATGATCGACAGAAGTGCTCGTCAGGGGACCGCGCTACCGTCGTCGCCATGAGCAAGCCGAGCAGGAACGGCCCTTGCCGTTGCGGGTCGGGGGTGAAGTACAAGAAATGCTGCCTTTCGAAGGACGAGGCGGCAGCCGCGGCGCAGCCACAGCGTGCGCTCGCCGACGGCCCTCCCGGCAGGTCGCTCATGAGAAAGGGGCACCCCACCTCGGCGGCGCTCGACGTGGCGACCGACTACTTCGAGAGGAAGGAAGCCGGGGAAGGCTTCGCCGCCCAGATCATGCGGTTCTCGCAGCCGCTCATCGAAGCGGCTGGCGGCGAACCCGAGAAGATCGAGCGCGCGATGACGCTCGGTATGATCTTCTGGAACATCGCGGTCGCCGAGGAGCCCGGCGAGAGCATGCTTGCCGTCGCGTTGGAGCACGTTGCCAAGACCGACGAAGAAGAAGCTGAGTTTCGTGCTCTCGCCGCGAGCATGGTCGAGCGCCACAGGCAGATGTTCCCTGGCCTCCACGCAGAGCCGACGGGGAAATCCGCCTTCACCGAGGCCGGCGCGGCCCTACCGGCACGAGGGAGTCAAGGCTAACGGGGTCCCAAGGTTCGGCTGCGGTCAACTCCGCGCCAGCGGTGCGAGGGTCGCGAGGAGCCGCGGGATCTCCCCGACCGCGGCCTTCCAGGCGAGGTCCTCGTCACCATCCATGTACTCGCGAACGGCCTCTTGACGCATCCCGACGATCCCGGCCCGCGGGATCTCGATATGCCCTTCCTGGAAAGCCCGCGAAACGCGCCGAGCGGCCTCGCCGATGGGCTACAGGAGGTGCCTAAGGGCGAGACGGGGGCTCTCATCCTCGTCGATACCCGCCGAGCAGGCTTGAGAGCTCCTCTTCCAAGCTGCCAGCAGGGCGCTCCCCGCTCAGGGCCGGGTCCCCGTCCCCACCCGTATCGCCTCTTGTGGGAAGCAGGCCGCTGCGATCTGCCACGGGTTGGGGCCCACCTGCGACACTTCAGCCACGAACGCAAGGCTTGAAGCGGTTGTCGTGACATCTACAGTCAATGCTGGCGCGATCGAGGACGCGCGCCTCATCGCCACAGGGCTGGAGCACGTCTTCGTGCTGTCAGGCGTCACGAGTCTCGGGGCGATGGGCCACGGAGCAACTGGGCCAGCGTTGGCCAGCGGCTGCGCCAGGCCGTGCGGAATCCATGCGCACTCGGAGGCCTTTTGACTACCGGGACGCGCTACCTCACGCGGCGTGCACTCTGCGATCGGCTCGCAATCTCGCGGGCGGGCAGTTATCGGCTCGAGGCAGCGGGATTCCTTCCAAGAGGCATTCGCCTCGGGCCCGGAATGGTCCGCTGGCTGGTGTCCGAGATCGAGGCGCTCGAGCGCCGAGCGGCCGAAGATCGAGGTGCCCCACTTCGCTTCGCCAGGGGTGGACGTAGAGTGTTTCAGAATCGGCGGGAGCGATTCGGATCCGGGGCCCACTCGATCTCGCTAGAGTCGGACCGGCGTGAGGGGTTCGCGGCCTCGCTCCCCCCGGCCGGCCACGAGACTCTCTCCGCGCACGCGGTAGGGCGCACGCCATCAGGCCGGCGAGCCCGAGTCGCCCCCAAGGCCCTAATCGCCCTCCCGCTACCTCGGATCGGTAGCGACGCCGGGGCGCGCGTCGAAGCCATCGCGGTCAGACTCGAGCCGCCGAAGGACCCTTGCGGGGGCATCGAAAAGGCACCACGCGGTCAAAATGAAAAAGCCCGCCATCGCGAAAAGTCTTGCGATGGCGGACTTTTATTTGGTCGGGGAGACAGGATTTGAACCTGCGACCCCTTGGTCCCGAATCAGGCCCCGGGGAGACAACGGCGACCGACAGGGCGCGCACTGAGTCGCAAGGGCTTGGAAACACACGGGACCGCGAAGGCGCTCCAAACGCACTGGGCGCACTGCCAGTATCTGCCGTCACCCAGTTTGGGGAACCGGTGGGGACCAACTCGCCGGCCGATTATCTTACCGCAGCGCTCCATTTGCTTGGGCGGGATGGCGAGCCGACGCGAGAGCTTCTTCAGCATATCGAGGGACTGGTACGGCATGCTCTCTGCGCGCTCGGCGGCTTCCGGTGAGGCCGTGGTGTGGGCGAGTCGCGGGAAAGGGATTTGGACAATCCCGGAGGGAATCCGTCAATCTATCGATAGCACGCGCGTTTCCGGCCTTCCCCGAGGAACTCCGGGGCCTTCATTTCGACGGTTCACCTTTGGTCCATTCCACTGGAATCGACTCGACGCGGTTCTTGGAGACATTGTCGAGACAAGAACAGACCTCAGATGGCCTGGTTGAGGTCCACGGGAAGGCCAGCCTCCCGCATCTCCTTCGCGAGCAGGAGCTTCCAGGCTCCAGCGTCGTCCATCTTCACGTAGACCACACCGACGATGTCCGAGGGCAACTCCACCCCCTCCTTGTGGAGCGCACACACCCGGGCTCGCCCGAGGCGCCCGTAGAAGAAGCCAAGCTCGAAGATCACGTTCTGCCGCGCTCGGGGCTGCGGGGAATTCGCCGATGCCTTGGGCGCGCCCACGTCATCCGGAGTCATCAACACGATCGCGAGTGGGACATTCGCGTGGGCCTCGAACTTCTCGATCACCGTGAGGCCTTTGTTAGCCTGCTCGTGGAGGATCACGGGCCGTACACCAAGGCGTTCGAGAAATCGGGCGACGGTTTCGCGCGCTGCCTCGTCGTGCCCGTGAACTACGAATGCGGCAGGTAGCGTAGCGACGGGCGCGGCCTGTCCTTCCACCTTCGGCTGCCCCGAACTCGGGTCCGGGACGAGCTCCAGCTTCTCGACGAGCGTCTGCAGCCGGTTGATCTTGGTGTCCAGGTCGTTGTGAAGGTCACGCAGCAGTTCGCCGTAGCTACCGTTGCCGACGAACGCAACTCCCCAGAAGGCATACGCCTCGGCTTCGACCGCGTTGCTGAAGATGCGGGTGAGCAGCTCCGTGTTGTATGAGTTCCAACGGCTGTACTCGTTGCGGGCCTGCTCCAGCTCTGCGGGGCCCTGGATCACCCGGGCACGGATCGCCCTGCCCTTCTCGATGCGCTCCTCGATCTGCCTTCGAGCATCGGCGCGAAGAATGACGAGCACCGGAGGTGCGGGCGGCTCAACGTTCCGAGATTTCTTGGCCATGACGTCTCGCCCTAACGGCGACCCTTCTTCTTCTTCGGCGTCGCAGGCGCTGGTGGCGCCCACCCAGGCATCGACCTCTTCATGAACTCGTCGAACATGGGCACCGTGAACGCAGTGTCTCCGTGTTGTGGACTGTAGACCATGCCCTTCTTGATGAGCTTGTCGCGAAGGGGACCGGCTGCGCTCACATCCATCTGCAGTACGCGCGCGATCTCGCCTGACCGATGGGGTCCCGGTCCGAGGTTTGCCATCGCTCGCATGTAGTCGCGCTCGCGGGGCGTCAGCCGGTCGAGGCGAACCCTGAAGAACCCCCTGTCGAGCGCCTCGACGGCCTTGCCCGTGGCCGTTCGCGCGTCACCTCCTGTAATGGGAGACCGCTCGGCCACATTCCAGACGTGGAAACCCCACTCCTGTAGGAAGTAGGGATATCCCTTCGTCTGCTGCGTAATCTCGACGAGCGCCTCCTCGGTGATCTCGGCTCCTTCACGCCGGATAGGAGCCGTCAGGGCTTCACGAGCGGCTGAATCTATGAGCGGCCCAACCTCTGGGTAGTTGAACAAGCGCTCCGAGTAGGATTTCGCCTCGCCCGCCAGGCCCGCTATCTGCGGCAATCCCGCCCCGAAGAAGATGAACGGAAGTCCCTTCTGCGCCATCTTGTGGACCGAGACGATCAGCGCGGCGAGGTCCGCCTGTGACAGGTACTGAATCTCGTCGACGAAGAGCGCGACGGCGCTGTCCGCCTCCTTAGCTGCGCTCGCAACGGCCAAGAGCACCTCCGGAAGGTCGGACTCCAGGCTTCCGGAATCGGCGGTCCCTGTTTCAGCCTCAATTGTGAACTCGACATCGCCGACCTTGACCTTGAACGCCTTCGCGAAGGAACGAAGGACCCCAAGCGCGCGTCTCGCCATGTCCTTGGCCTTGTCGAACCTGCTTAGCTTGAAGAGCAACTGCCGCAGGGGAGGAACGAGCATGTCGGCTAGGCGGCGATCCTCTGGCGCCTCCAGCATCACAGGCTGATACCCCTGACCCTCCGCAAGTGACGCTATCCTGTTGAGAAGAACGGTCTTTCCGACTCCCCGGAGACCCAGCAAAATCTGGCTCCTGGCCGGCCGGCCGAGCCTCACGCGACCGAGGGCGACGGTTGCGTCCTCGATGATCTTCTCGCGTCCGGCGAGTTCCGGCGGCTGTGTGCCTGCGCCAGGTGCGAAGGGGTTGGTTGTCGGATCCATACAGATGTTACCGTTCTATTCGAGTATTACCGCATGACTTGATAATACTAGGTAAGATCCGTAGAGAGATCCAGGCGAGGGTCAGCGGTTCCGACCGACCCGCCCGTCCGGCACCACACGCAGGGTGTCCGTCCCGAGAATCCCGAAGCGACCGTCATCAGCAGGGTTTCGCGGAGGGCCACCCCAGCCAGTGCCGTGGCTCTGCCGGCGTGGGGTAGCCTGCGCCTGCAGCCACGGCGGAGAGTCAGTGAGGGATGGATCGAACAACACTCACACTCACGGGCGCTGCACTCGGCTCCCCGATCGGCGACGTCCCCGACATCCCGTTCGTGACCAGTTGGAAGGACCCTGCGAGTGAATCCACTCCGATGGTGAGCGACCGCGACACGGCTGTCCCTGCCCAGGTGGTCGTCGCATCGTACTGGTCGCACTTGCGAGTCTCAGTATCGTACTCACAGCAGATCGTGGCGCCCTTGGAGGTCTCGACCCAGTAGTCGCCGACGAGGTACTCGTAGGCGGATCCTGTCCAGGGCAGGACGTAGTTCCTCGGCGGTACGTTCATGGACCGCGCAACGTATAGAGCAACTGTTCCCGGCGCTCCATTCGAAGCCGCCGGAACGACAATCTGGCCTCCTGCGGCTGTCTGCGCCGGAGAGACGTCGCTACCGTTCGCCTGGTTGTAGGCAAAGCTGTAGAGGTCGCCACCGGTCACTACTGGCGTATCGGGCGCATATGGAACGCTCCCGGCGCAGCCTCCCCCTGCCGAGCCACCGTAGAAGTAAACCGTGTCTGCACCTGAGCATCCGGGCGCGTTGCTGCAAGCCGACTTCGTCGCCTCATAGGTCGTCGACCCCAGCGAGGCCGCGAATACGGGCCAGGTCTCGAGGGCCTGCCAACCGCCCGGAATGAGAGGCGGCATCAGTGCAACGCTCTTCGCTCCTGGGTTCGAAACGAGATATCGGATCAGGCGGACTTCATTCTCGGGCAGGAACGTAGAGATGTTCGAGGTGAAGAGCACGGAGTAGAGCCCGGTCGCGATCGTGTACGGGAACGTGCTCTTGGGGTCGCTCGTCGTGGGATACGTCTTATCTTCCACGATCGCGAGCGGGTCCCCGATCGTGTGAAAGGTGAACGACACCGGGTTGGCGGTCGCGGTATTGCCGGCGACGTCGGTCACGGTGATCGTGACGCTCAGCGTGGCTGGCCCCGGGAGCAAGGCCAGGCTGGGGATGAGATTCGCCGCGAGCGGAAGATCGTAGAACAGCTTTCCGGTGCTCGTCGTTGGGCTCGGCCAGAGTGGCCCCGTGGCGTTCGCGAAGATGCAGGCGCTGCATTGCGTGGCCACCGAATAGGTCGCCGATGCGATGGGGGCGTCCACGCCGGATACGTTCGTCACCCAGAACTGCAGGACCGGGATGTTATCCGGGTTGCCACCGGTCTCCAGGAGGGCCGCTGAAGGCGTCGCGCTCCAGGAGATGCGTCCGGCGGACTTGTAGACGTTACCGCCTACGGGGGGAATGGCCTGGAGGGCCTGACTCGCGAGCAGATACACGGGCGGGACGAGCGCCTGACCGTTCGAGTTGGTTCCGAGCGCCATTCCCCTCTCGTCAACGTAGGACGTGAAATTCTGGTTGTAGCCAATGACCGGCGGAATACTGTCGGAGATGATGCTCGTCGCGAGCTCATAGGGCGCTGAGCGAAACTGGCCGGAGACGGGTTGCGCAGCGTTGTTCACGCCCCAGATGGAGACGCTGTTCGGGCCCGCCTGGAGAGGGAGTCCCACGACCCACTCTCCGGTCTCCAGGAGCGTCGCCGCCACCGGCTCGTTCGTCCCAACCTGTGCGAAGACGCCCTGCACGCCAGTCTGCGTCTCGGTCGCCGTCACGTGGAGCATGACCGTGGTACTCGAGACCGCGACGGGAGGAATGGTGGCCCAGCCCATGACGGGAGGGGTGCGATCGAGAAGGGCCTCCACGGACCCAGTGGAGGCGGCACCGAAGAGATTGGAGTTGTCGTTGATGATCGCTGAGAACACTTCGCCGGCAAGGATGTCAGCCTCACTGATTCCGCTCAGGTTTGCGGTGGTGTTCCGGATCCAGGTGTCGAGTGACCGCGCCAGTGCCATCCGCAGGAACTGCGCGTCGATCGTCACGGGCTTGCTCCCAGCGGTCACGATGACCTGACCCCCGGCGCCTCGTCCGTCGAGCTGGCCGTCGGCGTCGATGTCCGCCTCGAGGAGCTGAAGGAGGATCGGTGCGGTCAACCCGACACTTCCACCACTGAACCCGGCCTGCGCTGCCGTGTCGTTCGCGAGCTGGTTCATAGCAACGTCGAACAACGCTGCATACGCAACGTCGACGAGAGTCTGCGCGCCGGTCGTGAGCGACGCTGGCGCCGTCGTGCGTAGCGTGGTCGGCTTCCATCCTGCTGTGGCAGTGGTGATGTGGGTGACGAAGAGCGGATCACGTGCTTGCATCGCCGCCGACAGGGTCGTCTTCGACGGGTGCGCAGGATGAAGCCCGCGTGCATACGCGAGCGCCTCGTGGTCAGCGAGGGTGGTGAGCAACGTCACCGGCGCCACCATCGATGCCCCGCCACTGAAGGTGTTGAGATAGGAGGAGAGGACGAACGAAGCCGGCACTTGGATGAGGGGAGCACCCGACGAACCAGACGGTGCTGTCGGGTCTGGATAGAAGAGGGCTGGCCCATTGGCGACGATCTGTATCGGTCCCGAGTACGGGCGCGTCTTCACGGTCACGGTTCCCGACGAGTCCGTAGGGCCGCCCGTGCCGAGCACACCAGCCGTACCCGCCGAGGTGTTCACCTCGCCAGTCGCGTCGTTGATCGCGTAGATGGTGACGGTGGCGCCGGAGACGGGCCCGCCAGCGCTCACGCGCACTTCGAAGCTGGATGGGATGGTCGTCGACGGCTGACTGGAACCGCCGCAGGCGACCACAAGCAAAGCGATCGTGGAGAGCGCGAGTCGACAAGACGTTCTGAGCTTCATGTGGCCACCCCCCGGCTGGCCTGTACCCCGGCGAGGCCCCCATTTTGCCCTACTTGTCGCACATCTGCGCCTAACCCCTTTTGGGGTGGGTTGCCGAGCAGGTCTCGAAGGATGAACTCCTGAAATTCCTTGAGCTTCTGCAATGGGTACGGGCGGAAGATTGAACCTCTGGGGGCAGGCCCGGTTGTGGTCGACGACAGCCCGGTGTGCCGCATTGAACGCTTCGGCGATCGCGAGGTACCCACTGCGAAGGCGGTTCGCGCGCTGCTCGTCCACCGTCACACTGCGAGGTCGGGCGGGAGTCTCCGCCGTGACTCCAGCGAGGGTGGCCAGCCTCCCCGGCGCCTCAGCAAAGGTGAGTACGCTCACGCCAAGTGGTTCGAGCTCCCGTCCCTTGGCCCAGTCCCGGATCGCCGCCTCGACCTTCGCTCGTCGCCCGTCCGAGTGGACGAGGAATACGAGCTCCGGCAAATATCCATCCGCGAAGGCACTCGCATAGAAGGTTGCCGGGCCTTTAGCGGAAACGACTGCCGTGCAGAAGCGTGCGTATCGTTCGAGCTTGCGAAGCACCGGCCCGTAGCGGAGCGGATCGGCGGTGGTGATGCTGTGGGAGCCTGTCTCGGCCTCCAGGAAGAGCCTCCTGCAAGTGCCCGGCAGCTCCAGGATCGCGTCCGGTTTCAACACGGCCGGTCGCGTCTCCGCCGGTCCTCGAAGGATCCGGAACTCCAGGACCTCGTCGTTCTCGCAGAGCCAGCGAAACGGCAGCTCGCTCAGAGGGCTCGAGGTGGAGCGACGCAGCTTGACGACCAGCCCGAGAAGGACGTCGTTCAAGAGAAGCGTATGCTCCACGAACTGGCTTCCGATGTCGCTCCCAGCGGCCGGCCTGAGGTACGGAACCTCTTGCTCCGCCACGAGTTGCCCGAAGCTCGTCAGTGCCCAGACGGCCATGGGGGTTCCTTCTGCACGCCTGAACCCAAGGCGACGCACATGGGCGCCGCCGCCAAGACGTTCACCTCGAACGGCTAGCCGCCGGAGTCGGCGGTAGACGAGGGACACGTCGCGGCCCTCTGCGACCAGTGCGTGCAATTGGGCGGCCGATGCGTATCGGGCGAGCCCCAGGAAGGAGATGAGCAGCCGATCCCGAGGGGTCAAGACTGCGCCCTTCAGACGGGCCACGTCGCACCTCCGCGCTGGCGTGGGTGGATCCGACCGTCCCCTCCCCTCGCCAGCTCTGCCCGCAATGCCACGATGTAGAGCTCCAGCCGGCGGGCGATGCGCTGCTCGAAGAGCGCTCTGGGGAGGCCTGCGCGACTGGAATTTACGACCTGCCGAAGGTCGCGAACGACAAGGAGCTTCTCCTCGACGGAGAGGCTGCGCCCGCGCCCGACCGGGGTACGGGCAGAGATCGCCCGTTCAAGAAGCCATTCCGTGAGAGGGGTGGCCGCCGCGAAGGTCGATGAGAGCTCGCCGGCACCCTTCGCTCGCACAAATTCGTCGGGGTCTGACGGGCGTCGCCCAGGCAGGATTGCGACCTTGGTTGTGAGCCCCGCGCGAAGCAGCAGGGGCGCGAACTGCGCCGGCGCGGCAAGCCCGGCTGGATCGGTGTCAAAGAGCACCACCAGCTCCTCGCAACGACACCGCTTGAGCAACTCGATGTGATGCTCCGTGATCGCCGTCCCCCCGCAGGCGACCACCTCACGGATTCCTGCCTGGTGGAGCGCGACCGCGTCGAAGTAGCCCTCAACGAGGATTGCACGCCGCGCAGTACAGATCGCCTGGGCAACTCGTGGATGACCGAAGAGAAGGTGGCCCTTGCGGTAGACGGGAGTCTCCGGGCTATTCAGGTACTTCGGCGCCCTCGATTCCGACGCGTGCGCGACCGCGCGCCCGGCGAAACCGATAACTCGCCCGCTCGCCTCAATGAACGGGAACATGACTCGCCCGCGAAAGCGGTCGTGGCAACCCTCTTCGGCCCGCCCACTCTTGGCGAGAAGCCCTGCCGTAAGAAGGTCATCCTCCGTGAATCCGCGAGCCCGGAGCGCTCTCTCCAAGTCGTGCCACTCACGGAGAGCGGCCCCTAACCGGAACTCCCGCGCGGTTGCCTCCTCGATCCCACGGGTGGCGAGGAAGCGCCGGGCTTCGTTTCCGCAGTCCGACCAGAGCCTCTGGGTCCAGTGCTCCAGTGCCGCGGCACAGGCCCGCTCTGCGCGTCCACGACCCGGGTCTGGCGCAGTGCCTTGACCGGACCTCTCTTGCACTGGGAAGGCGATCCCGGCCGCCGCGGCGAGTTCCTGCACGGCGGTGCGAAAGTCCTTCCCATCGAAGCGCCGGAGAAACTCGAACACGTCCCCGCGCGCTCCACAGCCGAAGCACTTGAATCGTTTCGAATCGGGATACACGCGGAAGCTGGGTGTCCGATCAGCGTGAAAAGGGCACGACCCGCTGAAGGACGTCCCCGCCTTTCGGAGCTCGACACGTCGACCGATCACTTCCACTGGGTCGATGCGCGAACGGACCTCCTCGATGATGGGGGCTGGGATCACTTGGTGTCCTCCCGTGGGCACGAGTTTTCCTTTGCCTCCTCCACGGCCACCAGGTCGAGGTCGCGGCAGAACCATCGCCTTGCGAAGCGCAAGGAGCCATCGGCGGACGCGACCACTACGCGGCCGGTTCTCCGCCCGAGCTGGATCTCGTGGTCCTCCGCAACGACGAGAAGCCCGCGCTCGACGTCTCTGTAGAGTGCCCCTATGCGAATGACTGGCCGGCTCGAACTGCTTCGGCTCGCACGCTTCATGCGGCCCTCCTCGGAGGCTCGGGCTCCTCAGTCCGCGCAACGAAGCGCTCGTAAAGGCGAAGACCGCGCTCACCATCCGTTCGGCGAGGGAGGGCGTAGCTCGCCTGCATGAGAGGGAGCTGGCCGTAACAGACTGGAGAGAGAGTCGAGTCCGTGTAGAGGAACCCCTGGCCGAACCGTGCGAGGTTCTTGATGCGGTTGGGGTGGAGCCGGTAGGACTCGACAAGGCGCGTGGACGATTCGCGCGTGGCCAGCGACGTGAAGAGGGGTCCCGGCTGCGCTCGAACGGTCCGAAATACCTCCTGCTGCGTGCCGATGCTCTTCGCGACCATCTCGCAGAGCGCAGGGTTGTCCTGGTTGAGCACGTCCTTGACGCGGGTGTTGTCCCAGACCGCGTTCGCGAACTCGCGACTCACGAGCTCCAGATCTGCGAGCGACTGATGTGCGACCGTGAACTGGAGGTTCGCGTCCCGGAGCTGGTTCAGGGAGTCCACGAACGAGAGGTCGGCGAAGCGTCCGAACTCGTCGACCACGACGCTAAACGCCCGCTGGTTGCGCGTGCGGCGGAAGATCTGCCGCAGGCTGCCTTCCTGCTGGATGTCCATCAGGAAAACCTTGCCGAGGGATGGCGCCTGGATCTTGAAGAGGTTGGCGGGGAGTTGCACGTAGACGATGAGATTCCGCTCGAGCACGTCTCGGATGACGATGTCGGGCGCGTAGGCGTTCACGAGTGGCGCCTGGAACTTGTCCACGGCCCCAACGAGCCCGGACAGAGCCTTGTGGATCTCGTGCCCGAGCCGGTCGATCTGGGACGTCACCTCCCTGGATGCGACCAGGTCGATCGATCTGCTGAGGCAATGCTCGATTGCCGAGTGCCACCGCACGTTGCGGTTCCCGATGGCTTTCAGGCAGACCGCGACGTCGCGCATCGTGAACGGGAGGCCGTACCCGTCCTCGTCGACCATGCCGTGCAGGAGACGGCACAGATTCGTGAACATGATCTGTGCCTGGGTGTTGTAGTAGCGGTTGTCACCGAGGGGCAGGACGGAAAAGACACGCTCGGCAACGGCCGCCGGATCGCCACCAGGGTCGTCTGGGCTCCGCGGGTCGACCCAGACCATGTTGTAGGTGTGACTTGGCAGTGCTGGCTGGTTCCAGGCAGGAAGCGCGAATATGCGGAGGTCTCGCTCTCGGCACGCCGTCGCTGCGATCGCTTTGATCGTCCCGATTTCCTCGTCGCTTCCCTTGCCCGAGATGACGACGCAGCCCTTCCCGTCGATCACGTCCTGGAGGATCTGCGGCCAGAGCACGCCTTGCGTCTTGCCCGAGCCTGTCTTTCCGAGGACGTGGCGATGTGTGGAACGCTGGCGCTCCGTCAGGTAGACCGGCTCCCATCGCTGGCCTAAGAGGCGCCGCCTCGAACTGAGCCCCACGAACGTGTGGCCCGGAGGGCGGTGCCGGATCCCTTCGAGAACATCCACGGTCCGGACAGGCGAGCTGTGGTCCGCGGGTCGGAAGCGTGTTCCCGAGAGCCGCGCGAGGATTTCGTTGTGCCACACGACGAGAGCGACCCGGTACACCACGAGGATCAACGTCAAGCTCAAGACGGCCGCTGCGGCCGTGGGCGCTATGTGGTCGAGCGCCCAGTGGCGGGCGACTCGGTACTGCGCGAGCAGCGGTGCAAGCAACCGAAGGAACCCGGTTCCCAGGTGCCCTCCGGCGGTAGGAAGCTCCTGCCATCGGTGGGCCAGTTCAAACGCCAGGAGCAGACTCCCGGACGCCGCGAGCAATCTCGTCAGGAGCCCAGTTCTGCCGGTGCCTTCGCGCGCCATCGTGCCTCCCCACGCCGATACCGGGTGGCCTACGAACGGCAACGTATCTAACGTCCGTTCGTATGTCAAGCGGCAGCCACACGGACGCATCCGCCCGGCCCGGCGTCCCAGGCATCGTGCTAGCCTTGTCGAACGGCAACCGCGACCCGCGACTGTCCCGGTTCCTGGCGCCCCACGCCGGGCCTGCAACCTGGCGATGGGGTCGTCTGCGAGGTATGCGGCGCGCGCGTCTACGTGACCTTGCCGCCCCTCGACGTCACGCCCGACCCATTCACGGGGTCGCGGGAGCTGCGAGTGCAATCGCACCGGGCCCAGGCGCCTACCAATCCGCCGGGAACTCGAATCCAGGTATTTCGGCGAAAAGGCGAGGAGCCTTGATTCATCAAATGGAACAGCGAGCGCTCGATGCGCCCGCTCACCCACTCCCGTCGGGCTCGGGCAACGCCGTTGAGGCGGCCCCGAAGAGCGTCAGGAGCAACATGAACGCCATAGAGGACAGGCACTACGACACGAGATTGCCTAACGAGGACTTCGACGGCGGGTCACGACGACAATGCTCTCGTTCAAGTTCTCGCGAACGAGACGCGATACGAGAGACTTAAAGAGGAGCGGAAGGTCATTCTTGACGACCCATACAGCGCGCCTGACACTCGTGGCGCGTTTGCTCGGAGTGGTGACCTGCCGCATGGATCTGAACGAGAAGAGACAGCGGTTCAGCATCGCGAACGCGATTCCCAACTTGGTGAGCGGCAGCACTGGGCAGCCGTTCCAGAGCCCCTACGCGACGCTGCCTGGTGGAGGGCTATCTCCAGTGTCCGTCAACGTCCTCTGCGGCTCGACGAACTTACCTTTCCGAGGTCGTCTCCACCGCACGCTGGGATCGCCAGCGCTCGATGGTCCCGCGCCTCATCACGGTACTGCAGTCGCTTCGACAGGCCTGAGGAAGGGTGAGCCCCGCAGCTGGGCCCCTCAGCATATCGAGCTGGTAGCGTCCATCTAGTACCGAAGCTCCGCCCTGCGCCTTGGCAAGCTCAGCGACCATCAACGCCGCACTCATGGTGGCGACAAACGGTACTGAGGGGGCGAAGGGCGCACTCGCAGGGGACTCAGTTAGACGCTCGATCCCCTCTTGCACCACGGCGCAGAGTCGCTTCCCCACCCTCGACTTCAGGAACTCCTTCTTGTCCAGCGGTGCCGCCGCAACGTCACCTTCCGTCAAAGGGTCATCAAGGTGGGTAAGCCGTTCGACGCTCAGGCCGGTCGCAAGTGCTTGGACAACCTCGGCACGCGCCCCAGGCGGGTGTCGAAAGACGCACTCGAGGCATGCCTGAGGTCCGCCCCACTGGTGCGTTGTGACCTGCGCGACGAAGCCTCCTATCGACCCGTCCGCAAGAAGATCTGGATATAGGCGCTGAGCTTCGTGCCGGGCGTCGATATTGTCGAAGCCCGACAACATCTCCACTGGGAATCGCCCGTCATGGCTGAACTGCCTAGCCGCGTCCGCCAGGAGTATGGGTAGGCCCAGGGCCTGGTATCGCTGCCTCAGTAGCGAGGCAGCGACCTCCGCCTTGAACTGGCCGACCTGGGTAGGTCCCACCAGGAGACTGGTGGCGCAGTTCTCCGGACCATAGCGGTCTCCGTCCACCACAATGACTCTCCCGCGCCACCCTTCGAGAAGCGTCAGAAGGTGCACTACGCTGGTACCGATGGCCCCTGCCCCTCCCACAAGGAGATCTAGCGTCCGGCTAGGCGCCAAGTCGGGGCCGAGGTCAACCTCGCCAACCTGGTAGGTCATCAGGGAGAGGCTCGTGGCGTCTAGCAAGGAGCCTCTGGCTGCGCTCAGTCGAATGAGCCGCTTGAACACGTCGGCGATCCCGAGAGACGCCGCTGCCACAGCTGCGATCGGGTTGCTTCTGCCTGTGACGCCGGGCAGCGGCTGCCCTCGGGAAGACACGCGGGCCAGCCATCCGTCGGCGTTTGCCACCGTCCAGGGCAAGTCAGCTCGGGCACTGGTGCCTACGTTGAGTATGGCATCGAACTCGTGGAAATCCGGGCTGCTCAAGCAGGTCGCTACAACGCTTCCAGGGGGCGCATTGGCAGCCACCTGATACGCGTCGCGCAGCAGCCTCTCGTCATCCGCGGGCACCTGGACCGTAAGGTGGCGGCACACCCTGATAGCCAGTCGAGCTGCTGTAAGCAGGCACTCCCTGAGGTTCCTGTCGGAGGACCATTGCGACTCGATCCGAACCAGCACCCGCTTGTCCAGAAAGCGATGGGCGTCCGCAGCGTGCTCGCCCAGTTGGCTGACACTGAGGCGTGGCCGACTGTATGCGAGATCAGAGTTCATCGTGCTGTCCCGAGGGTTGTGAAACTTGCATGGCCGGGCTGGACGACGACGTGCTGTCGGACCTCCTGGCTCGAAAGTCTGGCGAAGCCCAAGCCGGGCATCAGGACGTGCAGGCCGCAATCCTGGACGGTCGTGCCAGGTCTCATGCCGAAGTGCGGGGCTACCACCGACAGGTAGTGAGGTGGACAGAACCCCATCGACTTGTCACTGGCTGATAGATCCGTCCAGCCAGCACCATGTGAGTGGATCTGCCCTCCAAGAAACACCCTTTCCGCGATCGCAAGGTCCGTGAGTGAGTTGATGACTCCAGCCGGAATCACAAGTAGGTCGGGCTCCCTCACCGCCGACGCGTCCGAAACCCCGACGACATGGGTCACTGTGAACTGAGTGCCCTTGAGCCGGCCAAGCCAGAAAGCGATCCCCTCGACCCCCCTGACACCGTCCCGAGCCAACTCTGCAAGAGAGGAGTCCCACGCGTCTGAGGGGACAACCCACTGTCGGTTGAGGCGGGTCATCCTCGAAACCTTCCGGAGTAGAAGCAGTCCATCTCGTCCTGCAGCGTTCGCAGCATCCGCAACAGGGGATTCCCGTGTGGATTCCAGCGATACCGCGGATCGGATCGCCATTCTGGGTGGAGTGCGAAGCCTTCAGCACACCAGCTCACACAGGCATCCAGGCTAGACGGCCGAAATCCACGAACAATTGGCCAGGCCCCCGGCAGGTCGGTACGCCCAGAGGCCATGTCGGCGAACTTCAAGCTGGGCAATTGCCCGGGGTACTCCGCCCACCGCAGGATCGCCTTGTACCGCTCTGAGGGATCGGAGAGAGAGGACAGCACTACCGAGACAGCCAAGGCATCCAATCGCAGCTCCCATCGCGACGCCTCAGCCAAGACTTGGACCTTGGCGAAATCCTCGGCCAAGCTCAGGTCGGACAGGGATCCGCACATGGCCTACCCCTGGGTCACCTGCTGGGCCAGCTTGAGCTGCAGCACGTGCTTGTCGCCGGCGACCGCGCCGAGTTGCTGTAGGGGGTCCTCGAGCGGCGTCCGGTCGTGGAACAGGGTGAACACGTAGGCGTTGCCGTCAGCGGACTGGCCCTCCTTCACGCCGAAGAAGTCCAGAACCACCGCCTTGAGCGCCCCGACCGTTTCTTGGCGGTCACGGTCATCCTTGAACGGCTGCTCGGCGGCAACGAAGTGCACCACAACGTTGAGCTGCTTCTCCTGCTGGTGGTCCATGTCGACTCCTTGGGTGGCCGCCCGGTTCGCGTTGTTCGCCATTGTCGACAGGATTGATCCGGTTTCCGTTCGTGTCAAGTATTGATCTGTGAGCATGAGAGCGTCAGTATTGCTGGCGTCACCAATACTTGCCATTGATCGCGAATCCCCGTATAGGTTCGGCATCTTGGTGAACCGACTCGAGCCGTTCTACGAAGCGCTCGGTAGACGAGTGTCCGAGGCGCGAGAGAGACGCGGCCTCACGCAGGCCCAGGTTGCAGCTCAACTGACCCCACCGGTCACCCGGGCATCTGTCGCAAACGTCGAAGCCGGCAAGCAGCGAGTGCTCGCCCACACTCTTGTAGCCCTGGCAACAATTCTGGACGTGCCGGTGACTGACCTGGTGCCAGGCAAGACCGCGCGGAGCGCCGCGCGGAGTCGAGTCGATGTCGCCTCCGCACTCATGAACGAGCAGATTCCTCCGGCCCTGGCGAATGAGCTCGCCAGCGCCTTCGGAGGATCCGCGTCTCAGCCCAGGAGGAAGAGATGAGCGCCCGCTTCGCTCGAAACCAGGCAACGGTCCTTCTGCAGAAGTGCCAGCAACTCAAGGTCCCGGTCGACCCCGAAGCTGTGGCCAAGTCGCTCGACCTTCAAGTCGATAAGAGGCCACTGGGTGACGTCTCAGGCCTTCTCATCACGGGGGAGGGGCGCGCACTGATTTGCGTGAACTCGGTGGGGGAGACGAGGCAGCGCCAGCGGTTCACCATCGCCCACGAGATTGGGCACTTCTACCTGGGGCACCAGTTCGAGACAGGCGAGCACGTTCATGTGGATCGCGGCAACTTCATCAGCGCGCGAAGCGGTCGATCCTCTACCGGAGTAGACCCGAAGGAAGTGGAGGCGAACCAGTTTGCAGCAGCGCTCCTGATGCCTGCGCCCTTGGTCGAGGCGGAAGCCGCAAAGCTCGCCGGAGACGGCCCCCTACTCGACCAGCACGTGGCGCAACTCGCCAAGTCGTTTGACGTGAGCGAACAGGCGATGACGATTCGCCTCTCGGCCCTCGGTATCGGTGGCATGTGACATGAGATTGGCCTGACGCTGTCTCGAGTCCCGATGGACTGGACACCGCAGCCTTCCAATCCGCAGATCTTCCACATCACTCATGTCGACAATCTGCCGTCCATCATCTCGGCGGGGTGCCTTTGGTCGGATGCCCGGCGCATTCGCCAGGGCTTCGCCAGCACCAACATCGGTTACTCGCACATCAAGGCGCGCCGCCTCAACCGTACCGTGGTAGTCGCAGCCAAGGGGAAGCTGGGCGACTACGTTCCGTTCAACTTCTGCCCGCGCTCCGTCATGCTCTATGTCGTAGGTCGCGGGCATGAAGGCTACGTCGAGGGCGAGGACGGCGTTGTCCACCTGGTTTCGAGTGTCGGGCGTGCTCGGGCCACTGGGCGCCCATGGTGCTTCACGGACCGCCACGCCGACTTGGGATACGCGATCACCTCGCTCAACGGGGGCGCGGGCGCCTGCGGCGTATGGTGCTTCGACTCCTCGGGCATCTACCCGCCCGGTACGGTGAGCGTGAACGCGAACTGCCTCTGCCCCACGCTTCTCAGCCCGACTTGGCAGTGAGCAAGTGGGCGGAGCGAAGCGCCGAGGCGACGTACAGACCATATGGCCGTCCCAAGTCCCCGTAGGGGCCTCCGGGACCGGCCTTGTGATCCCATCAACGTTGGGCTGTGGTGGTCGCTCCATACTCCGACTAAAGGTGCGGCCTTACGGTGATACGTGCGTCCCGCCCTGGGGAAGCCATGCAGACTAGCCGAATCGTGGTTGTCGCGGTGCTCGCCGTAACCGTAACCGTTGGGTGCGCTACCTCCAGCGCAACGTCGCAGCAGGTGCGCAAGACCGCTGACGGTGGCACGATTCTCATTACCGACGGGGCCGATTTCGCCGCGGCAGCGAGATACACGATAAGCGCCATCGAGTCGCACTGTCGCGGTCCTTACGAGGTCGTGGAGATTGCGCGGGCGGACACGGGGCAGTCCGTATCCCATAGCCAGGCGGTTTCGTACAATGGCGCCACCTCAGCCTCTGGGAGCTCCTCGGTGGTTTACGGCACGGCGGTGACGTACCTGTGCCGAACACCCAAGAGTGCGGCCTTGAATCTGAATCTCTCGCAGATGAGCTCGAATCTCCTTGGAGCGAAGTGTCGGTCGTCGGATGACTGCGGTGTCCTTGTTTGCAGGCGATACAAAGACACCGACGAGTTCGGCGACTGCGGGACGAACGACAGCTTTAGGACACGCAAGCCACGCGGGGGAGAGTGTTCGTCTGACAAGGACTGCATGGAAGGGTTGTCCTGCTGGACTAACGCCTTTTCTGCGAAGACCTGCTACTAGCCGGCACGGCCTCCGCTCGGGTGAGAAACACTGGGGCCTCGGCTCGTGCGCAAGTGCGTAGACCCGTATGCGCAGCTGGTCCTGACGACACGCCGTCGTCAGGAGTGATCTACGTCAATCCGCCGACGCCCTCGCGCGCCTACGCTTTCGAGTAAAAGCGAACCAGGGAAATCCCATGCGTCGTCAGTCATTGGTGGCTCTCGTCACCGTCATCGGAAGTCTTGCAGGGGGGTGCTACGCGCACCACCAGCAGTCACTTTATGAGAGCTGGGGTCAGCAACTTCAGGCGTTGCCCAGCCGTGCTGGAACTGTGGACGACGTGTCCCTGATGCTTGGTGCTCCACCTACACGCTGCGATCCCGTTACGAACCAGGGGCCGCAGATCGGCGTGTGGCTCAACACCAGGGCGCCGGTGCCTCCCGTCGTATTGTTGGTCCAACCGAATGGTCCAGCGGCTCGTGGCGGCATCCGCCCAGGCGACACGATCCTGGCCGTCGGTGGGCAGCCAGTTAGCAGTGCCCAAGAAGCGTTGGTCGCCTTGCAAAGCACCCGTCAGGAGGGGAAGCCGCTCCAGATCGTGACTAATCAGGGCACCGTGACGGTTATGCCAAAGGTCCAGAAGATGGAGCAGTGCTACTGGAATATAGAGGCCGGGGAGGTCGCCCACGGAGGCGGCACCGCCTACGCAGACCAGTTCGGCGGAGTCGCGAGCTCCCAGCACGCAGCCTATGAACGCTTTTTCCGGGCCTCGTGCAGGATCTCTGACGGCTACGTCGCCGCGTGTCAGTGGAATTACCAGGGGGGATAGGCGCGCCGGCCTCCGTCGGCAAGGCGCCCGGAACCGACTGAGCGGCGACGAACCCAAGTGCCAGGGGACGATCACGCCCTTGATGACTGCGGCACGGGTCCCCAGGCCCTCCGCGCGCCTACACTTGGCCATGAAGGAGCGATGGGTGAGGAAGCCTGTCCGGGCGGACCGCTTTGACGTGGAGAGCAGCGCGCGAGAGAGCTAGGGCCAATCGTTCGTGAAGGTCGCTACCGTGAGTTGTCGGTCGGAGGCCTGGGCGGCGCTCCGCGAATACCTTCTCAAGAAGGGCGCTGTGGTGATCGAGGAGTGAGGGCGCGTCGGGCGTCGCCTCCGAGGACACAGCCATGGCCGGTCTTGCTGTTCGGCGGCCCACGTCGAGCGAGCTCCGTGAGCTGGCCGTCGAGCCGGTGCGCCGCTTCCCGAGGAGCCTCCAGACGAGCGTTGTCGCGCACAGCCCATACGTCGAGCTCCGCTATGGGCCGGGGTCCCTCGGAGGGCTGGAGCAACCCAAAGGCATGAGGTCTCCATCGCCGTCATCGCAGAGGTGTGAGCACCGCCCCTCCTTGGGCGTCATGCTCAGCCCAGGCGAGCTCGAGCTCCGCCATGAGCAGGGGAGCGATTTCCTGGGCGCGCGCCAGGACCCGTGGCGACGGTCAGCGGCCCCCCGGTTCACCGCACACTGGTTCCCGAAGCAGCACCGCCGCAGTCGGCCAGATAGTCGCGCGACCGCGCTGGTCCTCGAGCAGTCCCCAGAGGGTCTGCCTTGTGGCCCATCAACGTAACCCCCGCGTTGTCTTCCTAGGCTCCCCGTAACAGCACTTGTAGCGGCGGCGTGCGTACCGACGAGTGGAAGCCGTGTATGCTCGCCGAATCACGGTTGTTGGCGCGCGCGCGCTCAGTCTTCACACGCAGAGGCGTAATGTCACGATTGGCGCATCTGCTCAAGACCGACACGTGGAAGGTATCGGGGCATCTCGTCCCGGAGAGCACCCATGACGACGCGTAGGTCATGCAGTGGGGCAGTTCTTGCGGCTTGTGCTCTCGTCTCCAGTTCCATGGGTTGCGGCGGCACCGTTGAGGGCTCGGTGCCGGCAGCGCCGACGGGAGCGGTCGCTACGCCGGGCAACGCCGAGGCCACCATCTCCTGGAACGCTGTATCGGGCGCGAACTCCTACAACCTCTACTGGTCCACCACGTCGGGGGTGATCGGTACCAAGATTACGGGAGCGACCAGTCCATACGTGCAGGCCGGGTTGAGCAATGGCACGACCTATTACTACGTGATCACCGCTGTGAACGAGAACGGTGAATCTTCGGCCTCGGCACAGGTGAGCGCCCAGCCCGCGGCGCCCCCACCTCCGGCAGCGCCGACGGGAGTGGTCGCTACGCCGGGCAACGCCGAGGCCACCATCTCCTGGAACGCCGTATCGGGCGCGAACTCCTACAACCTCTACTGGTCCACCACGTCGGGGGTGATCGGTACCAAGATCACGGGAGCGACCAGTCCATACGTGCAGGCCGGGTTGAGCAATGGCACGACCTATTACTACGTGATCACCGCTGTGAACGAGAACGGTGAATCTTCGGCCTCGGCACAGGTGAGCGCGATTCCCATGGCGCCCCCTCCGGCAGCGCCAACGGCTGTGACTGCTACCGCGGGCAACGCCCAGGTCACCGTGTCCTGGAACGCGGTGTCGGGCGCGACCTCGTACAACCTCTACTGGTCCACCACACCAGGCGTAACCCCGGCGAACGGCAATAGGATCATCGCAGCCACGAGCGCCTACTTGCATACCGGACTCTCGAACGGCACCACCTACTACTACGTCGTCACCGCCCTGAACGCGAACGGCGAGTCCACGGCCTCCGTACAGGCTAGCGCGCAACCGAATCCTCCTCCGGCAGCGCCAACGGCTGTGACTGCTACCGCGGGCAACGCCCAGGTCACCGTGTCCTGGATCGCAGTGTCGGGTGCGATCTCGTACAACCTCTACTGGTCCACCACACCAGGCGTAACAGCGAGCGGCACCAAGATCGCAGGAGCCACGAGCCCCTACGTCCAGGTCGGACTCACGAACGGCACTACCTACTACTACGTGGTCACGGCCGTGAACGCGATCGGAGAGTCGACGGCGTCGGCACAGGCGAGCGCGCAGCCGGCGGCGAACCCTCCCCCGGCGGCGCCGACGGGAGTGACGGCCATCCCGGGCAACGCCCAGGCCACGATTTCCTGGAACTCCGCCTCTGGCGCGACGTCCTACAACCTCTACTGGTCCACCTCGCCGGGGGTCACACCGGCAAACGGCACCAGAATCCTCGGGGCGACGAGCCCATACAATCAAACCGGGCTAACGAATGGCCTGACCTACTACTATGTGGTCACCGCCGTGAACGCGAACGGCGAGTCCGGTGCATCCGCGCAGGTGAGTGCCCAACCGGCGGCGAACTCTCCACCGGCGGCGCCTGCGGGAGTGACGGCCACGCCGGGCAGCGCCCTGGTAATGATCTCCTGGAGCGCCGCCTCGGGCGCGACCTCCTACAACGTTTACTGGTCCACTTCGCCGGGGGTAACGCCGGCAAACGGCACCAAGATCGCAGGAGCCACGAGCCCCTACGTCCAGACCGGACTAACGAACGGTACCACCTACTACTACGTGGTTACCGCCGTGAACGCGATCGGAGAGTCCGCGGCGTCTGCGCAGGCGAGCGCTCAACCGACCGCTCCCACGCCGCCGACAGCGCCGACGGGAGTCACCGCCACGCCGGGCAACGCCCAGGTCACGATCTCCTGGGCTGCCGTGGCCGGCGCAACTTCGTACAACCTCTACTGGTCTACCGTGATCGGAGTGACGACGGCGAACGGCTCCAAGATCGCTGGAGTGATAAACCCCTACGTCCACACTGGCCTCATCAACGGGCTGACCTACTACTATGTCGCCACCGCGCTGAACGCTTACGGTGAGTCCAATGCATCCACGCAGGCGAGTGCCCAGCCGATGGTGCCTCCTCCGCCGGCAGCGCCGACGGGAGTCACCGCCACGCCGGGCAATGCCCAGGTGACCGTCTCCTGGAACTCCGTGTCGGGTGCGACCTCCTACAACATCTACTGGTCTACCGCGGCGGGTGTGACGACCGGGAACGGCACGAAGATCACCGGGGCGACGAGCCCCTACGTTCAGACCGGGCTCGCGAATGGCACGACATACTACTATGTCGTCACCGCGCTGAACGCGAACGAGTCCACCGCCTCGGCACAGGTGAGCGCGCAACCGGTGGTGACGAGCTTCACGAGCGTCAATCCGATGCCTCTGCCCGCCGCCGCCACGCAGGCCCTGCAAGGCATCGTTTCCGGCGCTCCGTCGATCGTCCAGGACCAGAAACCGGGCGCCGCGGGCGACCTTCTCATGCCGGTCTTCGGCAACGATGGCTACTGGTACCTCTTCGCCTCGCAGGACGGCGGACAGAGCTGGGCATACATCCGGGCGCCTTCGGCGAGCGTCGGGACGCACACCGGAGGCATCTGCCAGGACACGGTGAACTACAACCTCCATCTTGTTACCAACTCCAACGCGGACACGACGAACATCTACTACTCGAGACTGGCGCTCACGCGCGATTCCAATGGGCACGTCACGGGCTGGACCTGGGACGCGCAGCAGGTACTCATCGGGGCGGCCCCGACCGACGAGGACGCCACCGACGTCCGGTTCCAGATCATCGAGGCCGTGGACGGCCTCGGGAACAAGGGTCTTGCCGTCGCCTATCTCTACGCCCCAGCCGCCTTCTCATCGACGCTCGCGATGCGGAAGACCACCGTGGCGGCGGGCGTCAGCCCGGCGGCGACCGCGGACTTCGTCGGGCTCGACGGCGGGGCGACCGAGACCATGGTGACGACGACCCCGGTGGACACGAGCACAGCCTGTGGTGGCTCGCCATGGTGGAACATCCACGACATGCTCATCGGACTCGCACAGCACCCGGTGACCCACGTGCTCTATGTCTTCCGCGGGCCAGCAGGCAATCCGGCCGCCTGCTCCGGAGTGGCGAATCAGCAGTCCGTCATCCTGTGGCGCTACACCGCCGATGCAGCCGACGCCAACTTCACTCTGGCGTCGTCGACGGCCGGCGAGACCTTGAGCGCGGGAACCGCCAGCCAGACGGCCCACTGGGGAGGCACCTTCCCGACTCAGGACAGTATCTGGATCTGCTTCGTCAGCCCGTCGGGGCCGCAGTTCGACCGCGTTACCTCCGAGGGCACCTACCACGCGAGCGTCCTTCCAAATCCGGACACGACCGGCTCCAACGCCGGCTACCTCTCGATGGCAGTGAATGCCGCCCAGACCGGGGCCTGGGCAACCTGGGTCGGAACGGGCGATGGCTACACGGACACCTGGTCTGGTCACTGGAACGGCTCGGCGTGGGACAACGTCACGCGGGTGAGCACCCTGGACATGAGCGGCTTCGGATCCTCGCTCTACTGGCGGGGTGGCCTGGCCGTCGTCGAACGGAGCGACCACGGTGTCATCGAGGCTTCCCCACCGGATTTCACGTACGAGGGCCAGCTCCAAGTGATCCGTGCGTCTCCTTAGAGAAACGCGAGGAACAGTAACTGCCGGGCCGCGTCGAGTGAGTTCCGTGAGGCGCCCCTCTTGCAGTTCTCCGCACAGGCGTCACCCGTGAGCATCGGGGTGACGCGGGAGCGCAGAATGCTGACTTACCGGATTCTCGCTGGCGCGACGCTCGCGACATTCCTCGGCGCTTGTGGGGGCAAGGGCTCAAGTCCAATCGCGCCACCGACCGGGCTGACGTATTCGACGAATCCAGCCACCTACATCGTGGGAACGGCCATCGCCCCCGACCTTCCGAGTAGTAGCGGGGGAGCAGTCGCGTCGTATTCGGTGTCTCCTTCCCTCCCCGTGGGCTTGAACCTGGACCTCTCCACAGGCGTCATCTCTGGGACTCCCACCGCCGTTGAGTCAGCGACCAACTACAACGTTACGGCAAACAACGCCGGGGGTAGCACGACGGTCAGTCTCAGCATCACCGTGGCCCCCGCGTCCAATCCCCTTCCGACCATCTCTGGCCTCGCCCCCGCGAGCGCCGCGGCGGCGGGACCCGCCTTCTTACTCGAGGTGGACGGCACAGGATTCGTAACAGCCTCGTCTGTCGAGTGGAATGGCGTCGCGCTGACCACCACCTTCACGAGCGCGACCAAACTTTCGGCCATGGTCCCGGCAAACTGCCTCGCCAGCGCGGGCACTGCCACCGTGGTTGTTGTAAATCCTTCGCCAGGAGGCGGGGCGTCGGCCGACGCCACTTTCACCATCAGCGCCTGCCCGATCGGCAGCTCGCTTGTATCGCTGACAGTGAAAAACTACTTGAGCTGGTGCTCGGTCTCGGTTGCGGGCATTGCACCCTCCACCAGCCCCTCGGTTACGATCTGCGTGGCTGCCGGATCGGTGCCGCTCTCCGCCATGGCACTCGTCGGCTTCGAACTCGGAGGCGCAACCTGGCACGACACCGCCGGAGATCACGGCGCGGGTGACCCCGGCACCGTCACGGGCTCTGGTCAATCCGCCACGAGCTCCACGACGGTCGTGGCCAACGGGTCCGCCACCTGCGTGTGGGCCTGCTGCCCGTTCAGCAACGGTAGTGGGTGCCCTTCGGTTAATCAATGCCCGTAGAGCCCCGGCGGAAGTTGGTGCAGCAGGTCAGCACAGTGACAGGGGTTACCTCGCCTGGCACTGCGGCTACTCGTCGACCCCATTTTGTCAGCACGAGAGGAGGGTGGGTGGAGAGTGCCTTGGTCTCGTACGAGGGGACCTCGGCGGCCTGCTCAGATTACCTTCTGGTGCTCCATCCGCCGAACTGCCGCCTTCCTTCCCCATCCGGCTCCCCAGCCTGAAGACGGGCCCGCCTGCCGGCTTCCGCGATCGGGTGGAGCTCGGGGTGGCTCCAATTATTCTGGGGCCAGCCTGGAACTCAACCTTGGCGCTCAGTCCTCGGCGTGAGGCCCAGGACTGCGATTCCCCCCCGGGTCTCCGGCTGGGAGCGCCACCCAATCGAGACGGAGACGTGGTGGGCAGCCCCCTTTGGGATCGATCCCGAGAGGGCGAGCAGTGCCTAGCCTTCGCTTGAGGACTCAAGCCGCGTGCGCAGAGATGCCGAACGAGCGCGTGGTCTTGGTATCGAGGGAGGGTAGGCCGATGCCGACTTGGCGAAAGATCTGCTGCGCGGTCGACTTCTCGGAGACGTCCCGATCTGCGATGACGGAAGCCGCGGCACTGGCGCGCGCTTCGGGGGGACGATTGACCCTTCTTCACGTCATCGAACTCCCGGCTATCCCGGGGAGTGAACTTGTTGCGCCCATGGAATTGGTCGAAACCATAGCGTTTGAGGCTGAGCAGAAGCTCGAGTCCTGGAGGCGCGACGCCGAGGCGGAGGCGGGCACTACCGTTGAGGCCAGGGCGCTCCCAGGCGAGGCTGCGGCCGAGATCGCGCGCTTCGCCCAAGAGAAGGCGACAGATCTCGTCGTCATCGGAACCCACGGCCGCAAGGGGATCCGTCACATGGTGCTCGGGTCTGTGGCCGAGAAGGTGGTTCGCAACGCGCACTGTTCTGTGCTCGTGGTTCGCTCCGCCAAGTGACCAATCGTCGGGAAGCTCTTCCGAGGACTGTGCCCCGCCGGATCTGCAACTGGTAGCCAGGTTGGGAAGCCAACCCCTTCGCCGTTGACGAAGCGCTGTACGATGGAGCCCATGACGGGCTTTGACAGCCAGGTGCAGGGCCTTGGGCAGTCAGAGGCTGCGTCACGCCTGGTGTCAGAAGGCGCGAACGAGCTCTCCAGCGAGAAGCCAGCCAGCCTGATCGGCACCGTGCTGCAAGTTCTGAAGGAGCCCATGCTCCTTCTGCTCCTCGCGGCCGGAGGCGTCTACTTCGTCCTCGGAGATCACGAGGAAGCGCTCACTCTCGGCTTCTTCGTTCTGGTGATCATTGCCATCACGCTGGTTCAAGAACGGAAAACGGAGCGATCCCTGGCGGCGCTTCGGGACCTGACGAGCCCCCGCGCGCTCGTGATCCGCGATGGAGAGCGAAGGCGCATCCCGGGCCGAGAGGTCGTGAGAGGGGACGTCCTCGTGGTCTCGGAGGGCGACCGCGTTCCCGCCGACGCCGTGGTAGTGGAGGGGATGCACCTGGAGGCCGATGAGTCGCTCCTCACGGGTGAGTCGGTACCGGTAAGAAAGAGGATGATCCCGGCCCTCCCGACCGACATCCGTCCCGGGGGCGACGACCTACCTTACTTGTACGCCGGGACTCTCATCGTCCGCGGCCACGGCATCGCCGAGGTGATCGCGACAGGTGCTCGAAGCGAGATAGGGCGGATCGGGTTGGTCCTCGCCGGGCTACAGCCCGAACGCACCCGCCTCCAGGTGGAAGTGTCCCGACTGGTGGCGATCGTCGCATCCGTTGGCCTGAGCCTGTGCGCAGCGCTGGTAGTGCTCTACGGGACCACTCACGGTGACTGGCTTAAGGGCTTGCTGGCCGGGATCGCACTAGCAATGGCAGTGCTGCCGGAAGAGTTTCCGGTCGTCTTGACGGTATTCATGGCCATGGGAGCCTGGCGAATCTCCAAGTGCGGGGTCCTCACTCGTCGGCTACCCGCCGTGGAGGCCCTGGGCGCTGCCACAATCCTATGTTCGGACAAGACCGGGACGATTACTGAGAACCGAATGAAGATCGCTCGTCTCTGGGCTCCCCAGGTCTTGCACGTCATCGACGGGGACGAGATGCCCGATGCGGTGCACCCGGTCGTCGAGTTCGGCATCCTGGCTAGCCAGCGAGACCCTTTCGACCCAATGGAGCAAGCGTTCCATCGGCTTGGGCAGGAGGCACTCGCAGGAACGGAGCACCTGCATGGCGGGTGGCAGCTATTGCGCGAGTACTCGCTCTCGCCGGAACTGCTCGCTGTGTCTCACGTGTGGGGCTCACCGGAAGGCGATCGGCTCGTGGTTGCCTCCAAGGGCGCTCCCGAGGCGATCGTCGATCTGTGCCACCTCGACTCCCAAACGGTTGCGGAGGTGCATGCGCACGTTTCCGAGATGGGCGCTGATGGCCTTCGAGTGCTCGCGGTGGCGCGAGCCTTCTTCCTGCCCACCGATCTTCCGCCCAAGCAGCACGATTTCGACTTTGAGCTCGTCGGCCTCGTGGGGCTCGAGGACCCGGTGAGGCAGGGAGTGCGCGAGGCCATCTCGGAATGCACGGGCGCAGGTATTCGGGTGTTGATGATCACTGGGGACTCGCCCGGGACTGCCCGCGCCATTGCTCGGCAGGTGGGGCTCGCCGACCACGTGATGTCCGGAAAGGAACTGGACGCCCTCTCCGAGGGAGAGCTGGAGGAGCGGGTCCTGGGACCGAGCGTCTTTGCGCGCGTGGCGCCGGAGCAGAAGCTGCGGTTGGTAAAGGCGCTTCGGGCCCGAGGCGAGGTCGTGGCCATGACCGGCGATGGCGTCAACGACGCGCCTGCACTCAAGGCCGCCGACATCGGCGTCGCGATGGGGGGGCGCGGTACCGACGTCGCCCGAGAGGCGGCAGCCCTGATCGTGACCGACGACAACTTCACCTCCATCGTCGGAGCTGTTCGCCTCGGGCGGAGAATCTACGAGAATCTGCGCCGCGCCATGGGGTACGTGCTTGCCGTGCACGTGCCCATCGCCGGGCTGTCGCTGCTTCCAGTGCTCTTCGGCTGGCCGATGGTGCTCTTCCCGATTCACATCGTCTTTCTCGAGCTGATCATCGACCCGGCCTGTTCCCTGGCCTTCGAGGCAGAACCCGCCGACGAAGGGCTGATGAGGCAACCGCCTCGGAGGCCCAACGCGCGCCTGTTTGACCGGCGACTCGTTGCCGTGTCCCTGCTCCAAGGCGCGAGCTTGCTCGTGGCCACGATGCTGGTCTTCCGGATCGGCCTTGCGCACACGGGTTCGGAAGGCTCCGCGAGAGCGCTGGCCTTCGTTGCGCTCATTGCAGGCAACGTCGCGCTCATCCTGGTCAACCGCTCCTGGACGCGTGGTCTCCTCAGCACGCTTGCGACCCGAAACTTCGCATCTTGGGCGGTGGTCGCGGGAGCCGGGCTAACCCTGGTACTCGCCCTCTTCGTGCCGTTCCTGCGGGGAATCTTTCGTTTCGAGGAGCTATTTCCGCACGATGCCGCGCTGGCTGTTGGCGCAGGCCTGTCCTGCCTTCTCTGGTTCGAGGTGCTGAAGCTCGTCAAACCCATGTGGCTGGTGGAACGGTAGAGTCGGCCTACTGGACGGAG
This sequence comes from uncultured delta proteobacterium, assembly GCA_963754915.1. Taxonomy (GTDB): domain Bacteria; phylum Myxococcota; class Myxococcia; order Myxococcales; family Anaeromyxobacteraceae; genus DATJZG01. The sequence continues at coordinate 158,929 of CAVWHZ010000011.1, forward strand.
CCTGATGGCGCCAGCGAGTGATCTTTGCTGGTTGCACTTAGATGCCCGTCTCGTGTCGGCGAAGGCGACTGGTCTAGGCGAGGGTTCGGTCGAGAAACGCGCCTTCGCCCTAGTCGGAGAGCTGGCGGCGCCATTCGCTTAGGTCGGCGGGAGTGATGCGCGGCATGGCGGGAACGGTAGCCCCGGGCTCTGACCGGCAGCGTGCCGCGCACGGTTGAGACCGAGGGCAGAATCCTCGTTGGCATCTCTCTCGCCGTGATGGCGCGGCTTGGTCGACCAGGCGCCGAAGTACGACGCCCCCCGTGGGTTGTCGGCACGGGTCGGGGTACATGGTACTCGACCCAGACTAGCCTGGTGAACAGCGGCACCTGCGCCTGCGCGTTCCAGGCAACCAAGCGGCCAACCAGAAGAGGGAGCAATGCGAGTCAGACAACACCAATGCCTCATCGCGGGCGCGCTCGCTAGTGCGCTCGTGTGCGCGACCGTGCAGGCGCAGCAGGTCCCGATTCCTCAGACTGCCGCCGAGGTTCCCGGTCCGGCACCAGGCCCCATGACCAAGGCTTATGTGCAGATGGTGGGCCGGATGGCCTACGCCTGGGGCTGGCCGCTCGTCTACGTGCTCAACCAGCGGACACAACTCACCAAGGTACCCGAGCCCCTGATGCTCAACGACGCCCTGCCGCTTGCGCCGATGAATCAGGTGGCGATGCTGACTGGCTACGTCAATCCGGCGATGAGGTACATCGCAGATCCGAACCAAGACGTGGTGTACGGGTTGGGCTATCTGTCTCTCGAAAAGGAACCTGTGGTCATGCAGGTCCCCGCCTTCGGTGACCGCTTCTGGACGCTCCCGGTATACGACGCTCGCACGGACCAGATCAGCGAGCTCGGGTTGCAGTACGGAACCAAGCCCGGCTTCTACATCGTAGTGGGGCCGAGCTGGAAGGGCGCCACTCCGCCCGGCATTGCCGGCGTGGTGCGCTCGTCCACCGACTTCGCCGTCACCATGCCGCGCATCTTCATGAACGACACCCCGGAGGATCACGAGGCTATCCAGCCAGCGCTGAGCCAGATCCAGTTCTACCCACTGAGCCAGTTCGATGGGACCATGAAGACCAAGGACTGGAACAACCTCCCGAAAGTCCAGAAGGCAGGGAAGCCGGCCAAGTACTCGACCACCCAGCCGCCCTGGGTCGACCCGGCGACGTTCTTCGACCAGCTGCCTACCGTCATGAAGCAGGTGCCTCCAATGCCCGGAGAGGAGGCGCTCTATAAGTGGATCACCAGCGTCGTAGATGCTGCCGCGAAGGACCCAGAAGTGATGAAGACGCTGCGGGAGACCGCCCTCACGGCCGATCAGGAGCTCGTCGCGCCGATGATGCAATGGCGCTACAACGGCCAGCCCGCTGGCAACGGATGGACGTCTCCAGCGAACAACGGTGCGTTCGGCACGGACTATATCCACCGAATGGGCGCAGTGGCGGCCGATCCTTATGACAACAAGCGCAACGAGACGATGTACTTCTACACCGATGGTGACTCCCAGTCGAAGCAGCTCATCGGCAGCCTGTCGTACGCCGTGACCTTCCCGAAGGGGCAGCTCCCGCCCGTGAAGGGCTTCTGGTCGTTGACGATGTACGACCCGGAGCACTACTTCCACCCGAACGCGCTGAAGCGCTACGCGCTCGGCACGAAGAACAAGTCGCTGAAGTACAACCCCGATGGCTCCCTAACCATCTATCTTGGTGCGAAGTCGCCGGGGAAAGACAAGGAATCCAACTGGCTACCGGCGCCTAAAGGGAACTTCTCGATCTGGCTCCGCGCCTACTGGCCCGACCAGGCCATCCTCGACGGCACCTGGAAGCCGCCAGCCATCACCAAGGTGAGATGACCATCGGCGCGGCCTCATTCCGAGTCGCAGTAATGTCGCTCGTCGCTGGCCCTGCGGGACTGGCGAGCTCTAAGGGCTAAGGGGGGCGCGGCCGGATTGGCCGGCATCCCCAACTGCATCCCTAGTGCGCCGACGCGGGCTTCGGCCGGATAGGCCGGCAAACGTGGGCGTACGGACATCCGGCGCAGGCCCAGCCGCGCTGGGGGATGAACACGCCGGCGTCCACCCCACGCATCACGCCGATGGCCACACGGAGGAACTCCTCCTGGTCTTCCGCCGTGCGCTCGAGGTCGATGACCTGAAGGTACGGCATCTTGGTCTTCGTAACCACCTGGTACTGCACGCCCACGTCCCCCAGCCCCATCTGCTTCGCGGCGAACAGGTAGCCGGTCGGCTGGATGTCCCACCGGATCTGATCCTCCCCGTACTTCCTGGCGCTGGTCTTGTTCTCGACGATCGTACGGCGACGACCATCGTTCACCACCAGGTCGAATGCCCCGATGAGGTTCTCGTCCAACACCACGCCGGTGTCGGGATCGTGGATGGCTACAGCGAAGGGCTTCTCCACCGATTCGATCTCTACCCCAGCCACTGCCTTGCTCGCCTGCTCGTGGAACAGGGCCAGCATCTCCACGCCCTTGTCGACGAGCTGGCCCTTGTCGTCAGGCTCATCCTCGTCGGCTTGGAGCGGCAGATCTCCCTCGAGCTCGCGCTCCCACGCATCGCGGAACGCGTAGGTCACGAGCCCGAGGGGTGGAGGCGTGCCGTCCTCCTTCACGGCCACGTAGAACTGCGCCAAGGCTGCGTGGAAGGCGCTCCCGAATGCGAAGGCCACGGGCTTGAACGCTGGTGTAGCTCCCCGAACGTAGCGCAGCTCGTAGAGCCTGCTGCACTTGAGATACGTGCGGATCTGGGAGACGGAGATGTGGAGTCCGTCTCCGGCCGCATCGTTGGCGCCCATGTTTACCCCTCCTGGCCTGGCTCCCGGAACTCGGGCGCGACGTAGGGGTGGGCAGCGTTGCCGTTCGTTCGCCATCGAGCCGATGAGGTCGGAGGCCTGCTGCTTGCTCAGGAACTCGACCTGCACGCCATGCTGAGCCTTCACCTGGTTGCGGAACTCCACCTGGTCGAGCCCCAGCTTCCTGCTGATGGCCCACAACGCCGAGAGCTGTTTCGGCGTGAGCCTGTCTCGAGGCGGAGCCTGCGGTGGAGGAGCTGCCTGCGCCACTCGAGCAGGAGCTGTGGGAACGGCAGCAACAGGAGCCAGGTCTGGCTGGGTTGACGTGTCAGCCGGGACGTTGTCGTCGTCGATGGTGCCCGCGTAGGCCTGCCAGCCTGCGCCGAACGCAGCCGCAGCCTTCTTGAGGGCGTTGCTGTAGCTGCCCTTGCGAGCGTCGGCTTCCGACATGGAGATGTGACCGCCGTCGGCCAACGCTTCGGCGAACGGAATGAAATCGCCGTTCGTCCACTCGCCGAGCTCGAGGATGAGGTCGCACACAGCCTCGTAGGCCCTGCGGCCGGAGTTGGTGGCGATCTCCTTCAAGGTGATGGTGCGGTGCGTGCGCCAGCCGCCGATGCCGAGCACCTCGTTGAGCCGGTTGATGACGAACTGGGCCTTAATGCCGGTGGTGCTGTAGCCCTTGCCGGTGACGCGGCCGTCGGTGCGCTCGATGGCCTCCTCGGGGAACGGCTGGGAGAGCTGCTGGTACATCTTCTTCTTGGCTTCGGGTGTCATGGTGATGCTCCTCGGGCGCGGCTGCGCCCATGAACGACGAACGCCCGCCGCTCACCATGAGCAGGGGCCTCGTCGGGCTGGACTCTTAGTGCTAGGGGTGCGCTACGCTCACGCCGGCGACGTCTTCTTGCGGCAGCTCGCAAGGACCACGCCGCCGCTTGTCACGACCGACGCGATACTCAGAAGAAATCCCCACGGGGCGGTCGGAGACATCACCCACGCCGTCGCCGCTGCGCCCACAAAAACCCCGCCGACAACCAGGACCACAACCTTGAAGGGCGTGAAGTGCCATTCAGTTGTCTTCACGGCGTCCTCCCTCACGCGACGCGGGCATAGTGTACACTGGGCACGACGCAAGGTCTCCGTGCCGTCATGCCCTGTCATCGGTGATCAACGGGGCACCCGCTGTTACCAGCCGGGTGCCCCTCGACTACCGCCTCTTCCTCGTGGACTCGCCCACGATGACCTGGGCTACCGCGGTGATCACGGCCATGAGGATCTTTTCAACCCACTTCTTCGCGATGAGCGGCACGAAGCCCCTCCGTTCCGGCGGGCCCGCCGAAGGTGGAGGCGGAGGGGTGGCGGCAGGCGACTTACGCTGGCGACGCGTGCGTCGCACCTACGCCGATGGCATCTGGGACCTGCCCGGCGATAGAAAGGACCTAGACCGATCCGGGACGCAGCACGCGCGCTGTGGGCGTATAATCCACTGGCGTTGGTACCTATGAAGCGTCTCTCCAGTGCGTTGGCGGCAGCTTTCCTCGCAAGCTGCGGGGGTTCGGCCGTTTCCGGAAATAAGAGCTCGAGCGCGCTCGTGACAGGTGACGCCTGTGCGCTCGACCAGACTCAGACGACGTGCCAGGCGGATTCGGCGAATTGCATCTGGTACGCGTCGGCCCAGCCGTGCTTGGCGGGAGCGGTGACGTGTCCTGGTGGGTGGTGTGCTGCACAGCCGCCGACAGACCCCTGCGCGCAAGATCAGGATCCAACCGCGTGCGTCGCGGATCCGGCAGGGTGCAGGTGGTACCCGAACACCCGCCCATGTTTCGCCGGACAACCCTGTCCGGCTGGCTGGTGCTACACGGCGCAGCCTCCGCCGGGAGGTGGCGGAGGAGGTTCGACGCAAGCAGCTTGCGCCTGCCCCAGCGCCTCCGCCGACGCGTGCGTGATGCAGATTGGCGGGCCGGCCACGACTACCTTGCCGCCCATTACATGCGAATCCGTGCCTTCGAACTGCTCGAACGCCGACCGCTGCACATGCCTCAGCTCGAACGCGTTGGGAAGGTGCTGGTCGAGCAGCCAGGTGGCGAACCTCTGCCTCTGCGACAACGGGATCCGCTGAACCCGAACCCGGGAGGGCCTCCAGGTCGGCGACACAGACCCAGAGGCCACCCTTTTCCCTACGCCACCGCGAGCTGGATGCCGGTCTGCTCGGCGATGGCACCGAGCGCCGCCTGCTTCATGCCTGCCGCCCTGCCCATCCAGATCGACTCGAGCCTTGCTCTGCGTGGCTCCTGCCGACCTGTGTCGCGTAGAGCCCGATGGTGGTCGGCGTACTCGGTCCAGCCCTGGAACGCTGCCCAGGCCGTGCCTCGGAGCTTCTCGACGCCTACTGCGGTCTCGAACAGGCGCTGGACCTTCTCCCGCTCGACGAGCAGCCGTCGGTGGTCCTTGTCGTCCACGGGGACGGGGAGGACCTGGTCGATGGTGGACTGCATCTGCTTGCCCGGTGAATCGAGTCACAGCGAGCACGTTCGCGAGCTCGCCGAAGGTCTCGTAGGACTCGGCGATGCGCCGGAACGCCTTGCCAGCCTCCTCGAGCCGTTCCTTCGCGCTGGCGGTGTGTTGGATGCGCCAGGCTCGCGCCACCTCGTTCTCCGAGCGCCACGCCCAAGGGTGTTGGCGCAGACGACGCGGGTGGCCACGTTCTTGATGACGACGGCCGTGTAGCCGTCGTGGCCAGCGCAGCCCAGGACGTACTTCCGGATCTCGCTCTCGTCGCCCTTCACCTTGATGGGGTTCGGCAGCTCGCCGAGCAGCCAGCCTCGGATGCCGACTGGGCCCAGGGTGCCCGCGGTGGTGAAGACCGCCTTCACGTCGCCTAGCCGCCTCGACGAGCGTGCGTGCGACATCGGCGAACTGGACGACCTCGTAGCTCTTGCCGACGACGGAAAGGTACGCGCCAGTGTCGCCACGGACGAGCGCCTTCTTGTCGGGGATGGGGGCGTTGAAGGGCGGGATGAAGACGTCCCGCTCCACAGCCTCGTAGAAACCTGCGCCTGCCACGATCTCGTCGTAGCTGGCGCGAGCAGGAAGTCGGACGCCGAGCCCATGCCAGGGCACCTCGCCGACGAAGATCATCTTGTTGATGTCGTGAGCCATTGAACCTCCGGACGGAGATCGTCGTCCTCGTCAGCGACCGACAGTGCTCCGCAATCTTAGGAAGGGACCGCAAGCCGAATGGCAAGCGATGGTAGAAATTGCCTACCATCTGCTTATGCCGAGAATCCCAAGGGAATTGCAGCGCTCGCCGCGCTCGCGGTGGTCGAGTCCTCCTCCTCGCTAACCACCACCGGAAGCATCCTCCGGGGGCATTGCCCCTCGGTCAGCCAGGGAGCAGGCTGCCCATTGGGGGCTGCCCATGCGAATTGTGCTCTTGGTAGCAGTGTTGGCGGCAACCGCTCAACCAGGCGGGTGCGCGTCAAAGTCAGCGCCGTATGAACCGTGCGCAGGCAAGGCTTGCGGCGACTCGTGTACCCTCTGCGCTCCAAACGCGACGGACTGCGCGGAGACCGCGAACCTGAAGGCGTGCACCGCGGATGGGGCGTGCGTATCCGCTGGGCTCTGGTGCATCAATGGCCCGCCCAACTGTGTCGCGGTGCCGGTCTGCGGCGCAAACCTTCCTTGCTCTGGCAAGAAGTGCGGCGAGACCTGCCACCTGTGCCCGTCGAACGATCCAACGTGCGTCGAGGATGCCATCGCGAAGGCATGTGCCATCGATGGGACTTGCGTGCCCTCGGGGGCCTACTGCCCAACAGGCCCTAGCGGTCCGTGTACGCCCATGCCGTATTGCGGCTAGCTGCCAAGCAACTCGATGCCCAGGTGAAGAGGTGAGTGGCGGTTCCGTACCGCGAGCCTCGCGCTCGCACCCGATTCGTTGAGCGACTGCGTTGCAAGATTTCTATGAGACCGAGTGTGCCACGGCTAGAACGGCTGGACGCCGGTCCACCAGCCCTGAGTCCCTGGTCCCCGGGGGCAAGCGCACGCCCTCTCGGGGGCGTGCGATGAATGCGGCGCGCAGACTGGGCGTCACAGGTTCGAACGTCATCGTAGAGCCGGTTCACCGATCGGGTTGGGGGAGAAGCCATGCGAACGGTTGGCTCATCGCTGACGTTGGCGGTTGTGTCCCTGGTGACCCTTTCCGGCTGTGGTGGAAGCGAAGCAGGTCCGCTCTGTAGCTCTACCGCCAGCGCCGGTGCGCTTACGGTGAACGCCGCCAAGTACACTTGCGGCTCCGTGAGTTCTCTCTCGGAGAACAGCTACACCTTCGTCGCTGCCGCCACGGCGCAACACACGGTCGAGCTCGTGGTCACCTCCGGTAACTCGAACCTCTGTTCGCCAGCCATCAACGAATCGGACCCGACCCCGGTAGGCGTCTTCTGCCCGGTAAACATCGGGCCCGAGTACAAGGTGCTTGTCGTCGCGGCCCAGGCTGGTGCGACCTACCAAGTGTCCGTACTCGGTGCGTCGCCATCGGCCTCGAGTTACGGAATTCGCGTGACAAGCCCCTGAGGCTCGGACTGCGCGCCGCGTCGAGCACAGACGCTCCTGGGCCAGCAGCCAAGCCTCCGCCGGCGCCTCAGACAAGATGAAACGGCTGGCTCACTGCGCAAGGTCGCGGATTAGTCTCGGGGTGCGCAAACACACCGCGGCCAGAGCCGCATGCGGAGGAGCCAGCCATGCAGAAGGTTACCACCTGGGCAGGTCTCGACGTCCACGCCGAGCGCATCGTCATCGCCACCCTGACGGGGCAGGGCCGGGAGCCGGAGGTGCGGGACATCCCCAACGACCCGAAGGTCGTGCGGCGGACATTTCAGCGGTTGCTGGCCGGAGCCTACGAGCTCCGGTGCTGCTACGAGGCTGGGCCGTGCGGCTTCGAGCTGCACCGGCAGCTCACCGCGATGGGCATCGCCTGCGAGGTCATCGCTCCGTCGCTCATCCCCGTGAGGGTGGGCGACCGGGTGAAGACCGACCGGCGCGACTCGCAGAAGCTGGCGCGGCTGTACCGGGCGGGCGAGCTGACGGCCGTGACGGTGCCGAGCGCGGCGCAGGAGGCGGTGCGGGATCTCGTCCGGGCCCGCGACGACGTGCGCAAGGACCTCACGGCGGCGCGCCACAGGCTGGGGAAGTTCCTCATCCGCCACGGCCACCGCTTCTCCAGCGGCGCGAACTGGACGCAGCGCTTCTGGGCCTGGGCGAGCAAGCTCACCTTCGAGCGCGAGGGCGAGCGGCTGACCTTCGAGCACTACGTCGCCGAAGTGAACCACCTCGTCGAGCGCCGCGCGGCCCTCGACCGGGAACTGGAGCGGCTCGCGGGCGCCGAGCCCTACGCGGCGTCGGTGCGCCGCCTCGCCTGCCTGCGCGGCATCTCGACGCTGAGCGCCCTGGCGCTCGTGGTCGAGATCGGTGACTTCCGCCGCTTCAAGTCCCCGCGCCAACTCATGGCCTACCTCGGCCTCGTGCCGAAGGAGTACTCGAGCGGCGGCAAAGAGAAGCGCGCCGGGATCACCAAGACCGGCAATGGTCACGTGCGCCGGCTCCTCGTCGAGGCAGCCTGGAGCTATCGTCACCGACCGGCGCTCGGCGAGCGCGTCCGCACCGCGCTCGAAGGTCAGCCCGCCGCGGTGGCGGCCGTCGCCCGCCGGGCCCAGGAGCGGCTCCACCGCCGCTACGGGCGCCTCGTGAGCCGCGGGAAGCCCTCCCAGGTCGCGGTGACTGCCGTGGCGCGAGAACTCTGCGCCTTCACTTGGAGCCTGATGACGGCCTGACGGCCGCCGGACCACGCGAGCGAAAGGAGGCCGAGCAGGGAGCGCGCAGGTAGCGGGTGGCCGGGGGCCACGAAGGGAGAGCCCTCGACTCGGCTGTGCGACAGGGGTCCTCGGACCCCGGACCCGCGATCTCAGAGAGAGGAAACTCCGGACGGCTCACTGTCATGCGGCTCTGCCGTGAGGCAACCCGCGAATCCTAGAGTGACTCGTCGTCGGTGCTTCCCCGTCCGCCCGCTGCCTGGGCGCCCCCTGACCGTACGGCAACGACCAACCAGAGACGAATGACGCCCCCGATTGACAAGCCGTTTCATCCTAGCCGAGAAGTCCCGCGGTCGCACCGGCTGGGTTGGCCCAGAAGCTTCCGCCTGGAAGCTACGCTATGACTCTTGTGCCCGGCGAGCCGGCCTCGTGATGCGGGGGACCGGCGTCTGAGACTTGTGATGCACTGGCGATGCAGTAGTGATTCGCCGCGCCGGCATTCTCGTGTCCGCGCGCGGGGTTGGCCAAATTCGGGTTGGGACTGAAAATCCCCGTGTCACTCCCAAACGCTCGGGAAGGCTTTCCAACTCCCGCACCAAGGGGCGCTAGCCTGCGTACTAGCCCTGTCGACCGCGGTACGCTCGCCCGGCGGCAAGCGCCTGGAGCCGTTCCTGCCGGGCACTGTCAAAACAGGTACCAGCTGTAACCAACAGTGACCGGGAAGACCAGCGCGACCTGGACCGGATTACCGATGACGAGTTCGACACGAGGCACGAAGGCGATGCTCCATCGATCTGCCACGAACCATTCGAGGCCCACGAGCGGGGAGATCAGGAGAGAGTCCCGGCCGGTGTTCGAGAGACCGAGGCCGTAGCTCTCGGGGATGGATGGGTTTGAGACGTTGATCAGATCGAGCTTCGTGGACTGCTGGTGGCTCCAGCCGAGTTCCAGGCCCAGGTGCAGTCTCCACGTGAAGCCGAGCACGTATCGGGCCCCCGCCGTTGCCCCCCAGCGACTCACCGTGGCGTTGAGCGTGCCGGAGAGCGTCTGGCCGTTCGTCGCGAGCGAGACGTTCGGGAAAGCGTAGCTCGCTGGTGCCTCATAGAAACCCGTCCCGCTCAGTTCGAAGTGGTTGGATAGAGCGTAGCGAACGCTCACGAGACCGCCATACGCCGATCCGGACACTCCCTGCCCTGTTCCGTCGGGGGGCGACAGGTTGGCCCACCAGGTCCCGGTTGGGCCCAGCTCTACCGTCAGGGCTCCTCGATCGGCCGTCGCGAACGTGGGCGTGAGAATCGCCAGGACGGTCGAAAGAATCGCGGTTGCGCGCACGATGGCCCTCGGATCCCGCTAAAAGGTCTTCTCCACCCAGATTTCGAATGCGACGCCCGACTCGAGGAGCAGGAGGTCCTGGCTGCTTGGCGGAGAGCTTGCCGGTCCCTGATCGAGAAACGCGTGGCCCGCAGCCTGCGCGACCGCCTGCCCGGGTCCTCCGACGGTGAGCGCGTCTATCAGCAAAGTGCCCGTCCCCTTCGCTATCCGCGCCTCGGTTCCTTCCGCCTTCCCCTTGCCACCCTCGATCCTGCTCGTGGCAGCGAGACCGGGCTTTCCGTCCTCCTTGGCGAGCGCGATCCCGCTGAACACGAGCTCGCTGTCGTCTGGGAGCCTGAGCCTCGTGAACCGCACCATGAAGCGCCCGTTCGTCTCGGACGCGACCCCGTAGGCAAAGGTCCGCGCTGGTAACGCCACGCGGTCCCGCACGATGGTCGGAGTAGCCAGGATGGCTTCCACCGGTCCGCTCCCGATGGTGCGGCTGTCGAGACTCGTGAGGAGCTTTGCCCGTAGGTGCGTTCCGACGGGGACGCCCCGCACGCTCGCCGCGCTTGCGTCGGCAACCGTCGCCCCTGGGGCTCTCTGCGCCCACTGGATGACCGGTGGCGCCGTGATCGCCGTGCTCCTCAGAAGCGGTGCCTCTCCCGACTGAGGCGCATCCCGTGGTGCGTCCTGTGCGTGCCGCTTCGCGGCTCGACCTGTCCGTCGCCCCTCCGCTGTGAGAGCGTCATCGGGCCGGGACTCTCGGGTCGGCTCGAGCCGCCTCGCCGGCTTCGCTTCAATTAAGGTGTGAGCCTCGGCCGGCGCCGGTCGATCGGGCGGCGTAGGTGCCGGAACCACGGGGGGTATCGCCAGGTTTGAACCGGGCCGCGTATCGCTCGGCAGAAGAAGGTTTCTTTGCTCTTCCTTCCTGGAACGGGGTGCCAAGAGCGCGATGAGGAGGAGCGTTGCCAGAACGGCGATGCCTCCGCCTATGAGCATCCGTGGCCGGCGCCTGGGACCCTTCTCCAGCCGAGCCTTGAATTCAGCGATCGACTCTTCCTGCGGGGTCGGCTTCCGTGAATCGGCTGCGGAGCCGTCGTCGCCCTCCTCCTCCAGTTCCCGGGCGCCGCCTTCCCTGGGCGCACCGTGCTCGTCCTCCGGCGACTCGCTGGCCTCGACCCTTTCATCTTCAGCCTCGCCCGCCTCCACCCGTGTGGCGCCACGTTCGTGTTCAATCCCCATGTCGAGCATCGCGCTCGTCACAGGAAGCTCATCCGAGGGCGCATCTTCCTCCTCGTCGGGGACGTCGAACGGGTTTCTCCAGCTCGCGCCCGCGTCCGCCCGAGCCTGCGCGAGCCCCGACGCTACCTCGCTCGCGTCCTGGAAGCGCCTCGCCGGGTCCTTCTCCAGAAGCTTGAGCACGATCTCGTCCATCGCCTTCGGCACGAGAGGGTTCGACAGCGACGGCGCCTTGGGGACGAAGCTAATGATCGCGCGAAGGGTTTCGTCCTCCTTCCCAGGGGAGACCGGGAACGGTCGGCGGCCTGTTAGAGTCTGGTACAGCGCATATCCGAGAGAATGGAGGTCACTCGTTGGCTTCCAGTCGAACGTCGAGGATGACCGCGGGGGGTCCGGGTGCCAGTGGGCGACGCACTCGGGCGCGTAGTTCACCGTGGTGCCCAAGATCGTGTCGTGACGGGTGACGTCGAACGAAACTCTCGGCCGGGCGACGCCGAGGTCGATCAGGATGGGCTCGCCGTCCCCCCGCACGAGCACGTGATCGCTTCGCAGGTCGCGGTGGATGATGCCGAGGTGGTGCATGTGGTCGAGCGCGCTCGCGATCTTCTCGAACACGATGCAGATTCGCTCGAGCGACGGTGACGATGCCGACCGCCAGTCGCACAGGGGCTCCCCCTCCACGAGGTCCATCACGATGTAGGGGTAGTCGTCCGGGTCAGGCCATCGATCGAAGGCGTGGACCCTCACGATGTTCGGGTGGCGCAGGCTCGTGAGCGCCGCCACCTCCCGGGCCAGCCGCTCCTCGTTGTACTTCCGCTCTCCGGCAACCTGCTCCCTCAGTCGATCCTTGGAGAGCTTGAGCGCGTAGACCCGCTCGCCACGGGTCACCTTGTAGACATGGCTCAATCCGCCGTCGGCAACCTTCTCGACGACGGTGTAGACAGCGATCGCCGTGCCCGGCGCGAGGTAGCTTGGTTTGATCCGGTCGCCCTTCACGGGGTGAGCCCCTCCAGGACGACCCTTCTTCCTCCATCCTTTTCGAGGAGCGCGACGGTGTAGCTGTGCCCGGGAGGCTGCGGCACGTTCTTGAAGGCAACGACGACGCGCTCCGCGATCCCTGGCGGGAGTGAGGCCAGTTCGGCCACGGCGGCGACCACCTTGAGGTCCTGCGAATCGCTACCGGCAGCGAGCTTCACTTCCGCACGGTCGAAGACCCAGACCTTCTGCGGATCGCGGTTCTCGACCGAGAAGACCATGTAGGTGAGGCCGACGAGCCTGTAGATGTAACTAGCCTCCACAAGGAGCCGGCTCTGCTTGTCCCCCCCGCGCAGGACGCGCCGGTCGAACGCCTGGGGATCGTCGAGGCTCTGGGCGAGGAGCAGCGCAGCGAGCTTCGAGGCCCCGGCAGAAGCCGAGTCTGCCCGGCACTCGTCGAGCTCACCGCGAAGCTCGTCGATCATGGCGCGAAGGGCCTGCAACGACTCCGCCGTAGGGCGATTCTTGAGCGCCAGGATCACGTCGACCTGGACGTCGCTCTCCTTGGGTACGGAGACGAGCTTGAAGCTCAGCACGAGCCCGTCCGAGAGCCAGATGCTGAGCACGCTCGGCTCGACCAGAATCGGCCTTGGGGACGAGGATGACCGTCCTCTCCGTCTGGGTCGGCGGGTAGAAGACTCCCTTCACGTCGGCCAAGAGCGCGCCACCGCCCTTCACTGGCACCTCGAAGGTAACCAGGGTGGCGGACCCGCCGGCGACGTGGATCTCGGGCAGCGACCCCAGGCCCTGGTCGTCAATCACGAGCTTTCGATGGCGCATCTCGCGGCGAGCCGGCTGAGGGTCGTCAGCCGCCCGGGCGCTAACCGCAAAGCCCACACCCAGAATCAGGAGACACGTCCTAGGGTGCATGAGGGGCCTCCTTCCCGACGCCCTCGACCTGTGAGGACCTGGTGGTCGCTGAGAGAGGTAGGAGTCGCCACTCGGCCACCTCGAGGCCGTCGGGCCGCTCGATAGTGGGCGGGACGATGCGCTCCACCAGCTCTACCTGGAGCCGCTCGGACGAGTTCGGTCCGGTCCCCTCAATCAGAGGCATGGACTTCCGGGAGAGGACGGCGCGAACGGTCAGAAGCTCCGGCGTGCGGTCCTCGAGCACGATCTCCTCGAAGGCGAGGTCGGTCCTGCGCTGTGCAAGCCGATAGGTCTCGACGAGCCTCTGCGAAGCTGCCTCGGCCCCGACGCGCTCTCTCATCTCGGGAGACATCATCCCGAGCGCGGTGGCCCAGTTGGTGTCGATGGTGCTCGAGTTCACGGCTAGGGCCAGGTGCAGGAAGTCGCGCGTAAACCGGACGATGGCCATCTCCGGCGGCCTCGTTCGTTCTGCGATGAACTTGAGAAGCGAATCGGTGGCGACCGATCTCTGCACGAGCGTGGACCGACCGGCGGCATCCACCAGCACGTACTCGGGTGGGCGGCTCGCGAGGCGGATGATGGCGATCCCCTCGAGCCCCAGGAGCCCGGCGAGAAGAACGATGGTCCAGCTCTTCCACCGCGACTGAGCCGCGAACGCGGCCCACACGGCAGGTGGAGAACCTGGCGGGCGGGGATCCCCCTCTTGACCCGTACGCAACGTTCCACTGCGCTTCATCCGTTGGCTACCCCTCTAGGTTTACACTGAACGATCAGGGTTTGTCCGACCTGCCCTTACCGGGAGTGGGGCTCCGCCCTGGGTCACGAGCACCAGACTTCGTGTCTGCCGACCCGGGCTGGTTCGCAGGCGCCGGTCCCTTCGAGGACTTGGAGGGAGGTGCAGCTCGAGGGTTCGGGGCCCCAGGGGCGTTCGCCACCGCAGCGCCGGCACCCCCGGAGCCGGAGCCGCGCCGGGGCGTTCCACCTCCCGTCGGGGGGTTCGTGGGGATCGACCCGCTACCAAGGCTTGCCCGCCCTGCCCCTCCTCCTGCCCCACTTCCGCCCGAGCCTCCTTGAGCCGGCCCGTGCCCGGTGAAGCGCCCGGCAACAGACGCCACGGCCGACGCCACCCGCCCCGGCGCCCCCGTCGCGATACTGGCAGCGGAGCGAGCCACTGGCCCGACGTCGCCCCGGGCCGTCTTCGTGTGCTCGAAGCCGATGGCCGCGAAGTTCTGCAGCGCCCCTCCCACCACGTGGCTCGCGAGCGTTGGGGTGGAGAGCGACGTCACGAGCATCACGAGGGCCGCGACGAGGCACTCGAGATAGGTGTGACGTGCAGTGCCCTGGGCCGCGAGAGTCACCATGACCGATAGCATCACGCTTGCGAACACCGGCCAGCTCGCGATCGTGACGAACCGCTGGAACCAGCGCGTGCCCGTCCGGCTCGCCCTGGGAATCGACGCGACGAGAGCGAGGGGCCCGAGGATGAAGAGCGTTGCCGTGAGGATCCGGGACATCCAGCGGATCAGGAACACGACCCCCTCGGCAACGAGCTCGACGCAAGCGATCAGAGCCTCGTAGGCCCAGGAGACGAGGAAGGAGGGCTGCGAAACGCCAACATCCGTGGTGGCGGAGCTCGACCCCTGCTGGCCATTCGCCGCGAGGTCCTCGAGCGCCCTTTGCATGCTCGCCACCTCCACCTTGAAAGCCTGCCAGGTGGACGGCGGGGCCACCTCGCGATCGATGCGGTCCATGAGGCTCACGACCGACCCGAACACCATCTGGTAGTTCCAGAGAAGGAAGAGCACGACCACGAGCCGCCAGGTGACTGCCCCGTAGTCTCGCTTCTCGGTCGGGGACATGCCGAAGGCCTCGAGGACGAAGGCCGCAAATGTCGAGAGGAGGAGAAAGCTCTTCGCTACGGCCATTGTCTTGCCGAGCAGGTCCTTCATCACGCCTGAGCTCTGGAAGTCGATGATGAGATCCTGGCTTCCACCGTCGGCGGCGTTGGCCGCGAGCGGCAGCAGTAGAGCCACGGCAACACCTGCGGCTGCGTAGAGACATCGGCGGCTCTGGGACAAGGCCATCCGGTCCCCCTCAGGGCTCGACCCCACCTGCCCGAATCCCGACGCGCTGCTGGGCAAGCTCATCTATCCCAGAGGTGAGCGCTGCCCGCCGTGCGTCCTGCTCCGCGAGGTCGCGCTTCAGGTCCGCGTTCTTCTGGGCAATAGCGATGGCGTGCAGCCGCGTGATCTCGCCGAGCTGGAGATTCGTCTCCTGTCCCTGTCCGAGCTGGAGGACCTGCGCCTGTTCGGCGGCAAGGCGGCACTCCTCGGCGACCGACTTCGCGTCCCGGAGACTCGTGCCCGAAGATCCATTGCACACGTCGAGGAGCTGCTGAAGCCGGGCTTTCTCGAGCGCCGTCGCCCTCCCCTGTGCTCGATCGCCGGCGATGGCCGCTGCAGCTTCGGCGTCGACGACCTTCGCCTGGGCCGAGCCAGGACCACCGGGCCCAAACGTGGCCCCGAGTGCTTGAACCACCTTGGCGCTGTCGACCTGGCCATGAAGCTCCGCGCACGCAGCCCGGGCTCCAGCACCGCCGGAGAGGCAGTAGCTCGACAGGTTTCCGACTGACCCGGTCCCTAAAGCCCAGGGTCCCCCGCTCGCGCCCGAAACCTTGAGGGCGTCTCGGCGCAGCAGTTCGAGATCCGGGTAGACCCCGTCGATGTCGGAGCGAAGGCGCTGGGCCACCCCGCCGGCCGACAGCTTCTGGAACGACCGGGCCGCACTCGCCGCGTCGTCCGCGTACTCCGCGAGCCGCTTCACTGCCATGTAGCTCTGGCGCAGTTGCGCCAGGCTGTCGTTCGCGGCCTTCAGCTGTTCTGCCGCGTTCGCGAGCAGGTCTGCGAGCATTGCGTCCCCCCCGGGGTCGAGGAAGGCCGCCGCCTTCGCTCCGTAGAGAAGGAACCCCAGGCTCGCAAGTGCCGCGACGACGGTTGGCAGGCGCGTCATTCTATTCACGTTCCCCTCCTTCATGCGGCCCTCGACGCGCGCGGCGATTCGCCACCCACGACACCGTGGGGGTACCGAGCGGCGACTCGTTCGAGAAGCGTCAGCCTGTCGAGCTTCGGGTTCTTCACTCGTTCCCGGGCGAGCAGCTCCTGGTCTTCCTTGTCGGTCGTGAGGATCCAGTAGGCGAGCGGATGAAGGGCGAGCCGCACCACCGACGTGCGTGCGCCATACATGAGGAGGAAATCGCTGTACGAGCCGGGCTTCATCGCGAGCCCCATGAAGGCTGCGGCTGCGCGATTCGAGAGTCCGAAGTGCTCAATGACGGGTCGGTGCTTCCCCGCCAGGTGCCGGAGCAAGATGCGGATGCTGCTGTTGCCGACGATCGCTTCCTTTCCGACCCGCGACCCCAGGAAGTCGTTCAGGTTCTGCGAGATCATCCACATCGCCGTGTCGTACTTCCGCATCTTCCGGTAGCACCCACCGAGGAACTTCTCGGTTGCGTCATCCGCCCCGAGGTACTCGTGCCCCTCGTCGACCTCTACGAGTGTCCGGGTGCGCCTCGACATGGCGCGGTTCGTGATGGCCTGGATGATGGTCGCCATGGCGACGGACCTCGTCGTCGTGTTCTCGAAGACACGCGCGAGGTCGAATGTCAGGAGCGGTGCGTCGAAACGAAGCCGGGACGGGCGATTCAGGAGCTCCGCGTACAGCCCCGAGCAGTAGATGGCAAGCCGCCGGACGAGGTTGTTCGCGATCGCCTTGTCGTCGGCGTGCTCCCAGGGGTGCGTGGCGAGCGCATCAGAGAAGTGCCCGATGAGGGGCGGCTCCTCCGGGCACGGTCTAAACCGGGTCTCGTAGCAGCGGCGAACCGCCCGGGAGACCACGTCCCGCTCCACCTTGTCGAAGGGTGGTCGCGTTCGATCGGCCACGCAAACCTCGAGGAACTGGACGACGTGCTCGATCTCTTCGTTGGAGATCTCGCCAGCTTCGCCTGCGATGCGTGAGTACGGCAGGAAGGGCGAGATGGATGTCGAGAGGTCCACCGAGATGTGCACTCCGCCGAGCAGTTCGGTGAGCGGTGCCCATGACCGACCGTTGTCGATGAGGATCGCCTCCACGCCGGCAGCCCGGGCATCCAGGGTGAGCGCTCCGAGCGTCACGCTCTTTCCGGACCCCGTGTCCGCGATGACGATTCCGTGGTGGGCGTTCACACCGCTCGACTTGTCGAACAGGTCGAACCGGAATGCGTCGCCTGACGGGGTAGCGAGCAAGCTCGCTGCGCGCGCGCTCCCGCGCCACTGGGCATAGACGGGCAGGAAGTCAGCGGCGTTCCGGCTCGTACAGCCCTTCTTGCGGAGCTGGTAGCGCAGCGCACCGGGCAGCATCGAGAGGAACGCGGGTACCTGTGTCACCTCCTCGGCGAGGAGCTCCGAGTTCCCTGCAGCTGAGAAGGCGCTCCGCGCCGCCTCGGTCGCCGCGTCCAGCCCCTCCCGCGAACCCGCCTCCAGGAGCAACGACACGGAGACCGTCACGACCTTGCTGCTCATGGCGGTCAGCTCCTCGAAGAGTCCGCGGATCGCGTCTTGCTTGGCTCGGTCGGCTGCCTCTTGCTCGACCGTCTGCCTCTCGAGGAATGGGAGCACGCTTCTCAAGCTCTCGACGAGCGTGTGCTGGTTGTTGAGAAGCCACCGCGCGTTCCGCTGAGATCGCACGTGCACCGTGACCGCGAGCGTGTAGGGAATCGGGCCCGACCCCGTGGACAGGCCGAGTATCGGCTCGGTCGCGAAGTATTGCGTCCCGGCCTCGGGCAGGAGCTTCAAGGTCAGCACTCGGCGAAAGATCTCCCCCTGCCGAAAGTAGCCGCGGGCGTCCTCGACGTCCTCGTGGGCAAGGACCTCCGCTTCCGTGAGCTCTCCCAGCTCGAGTCCCTGCCGCCGGACCGTGTCGTCCGACCAGAGCGAGTCGACGAGCGAAGCCCGCGATGGCGTCTGCCCCCTTCTCGACCGCTCCGGGTTCACTATCTCGTAGTGCACGCGCCAGACGTCGGCGAGGTCGAGCTCCCGCGACGGAATCCCGCACGCCAACAGCCGGGACACGAGCCTGTCGCGAAGCTGCGCGAGCGCCATGAGGCGACGCTCGTGCTCGGCTCTGGAAAGCTCATCGAGCTTGGCGAAGATGAGACGCCCACCGAGGAAGCCGCGACCAACTCCCTGCTTCAGGCCCCCCGTACCGGAGAAGAAGAGGTAGATGCGCGTCCGCCGGAGCCCCTGCGAGCGCAACCACCTCGCCCGTCCAGCCACGTACGCCTTGAGCGCGGGCTCCGTGGCTTCGCCACTGGCGGCCTCGTAATCCCGCACGTCCACGTCGACCTGCTGGTCCACGCGCGAGAGAAAGTGAAGGGTCGTCTCGTCATCGAGGGATGAGACGAAACTTCGCAGGCTCTCCCCGATGCTAGTGATCTCGATCCTCGTCCGCAAAGCGGACGTCGAGAGTACCGAGCTCGAGCCCGCCGACATAGTCGAGTGCCGGCGTGACGAGGGCCGTCACGCCTCGTTCCCGGACGGTGCGCCAGACCGGTAGAAGGTCTGCCAGTGGTATCTCCCTCATGGCGACCCTCGAAGGCCTGCATTGCCGCCCCGGTCGTACTCTCCAAATGGAAAGCGCGGGCGCTGGACGCGTGCTCCCGCGCTCAGGCGCCCCTGTGTTCGCGCCTGGCGCATCCGCCACAGGACCCAGTGCTGCAAGTGCCCCTCCGCGTGCCCGTACCCGACGAGACGTATGAGGACGTAGATTGCGAGACCGCACCCGGCCCCGACGTTGGGCGCGCCCACGGCAGTTCCCATCCAGCCCGCGAAGAGGACCGCCATCCACTCCATCGGGAAGGCGAGTCCGAGAAGCGTGCTCTTCGCCTCGAGGCTTCGGTAGACCGGCGCTTGCATGATCACTCCCTGCCAGTTGCCGAGGCCGTGAATCAGCCGGCGCGCATGACCTGCAGGACCCGGTCCGCGTTCGCGAGCAGGAAGTACAGGACCACCGCGATGATCGCGATGTAGCCGGACGTCCTGATCATGTCGGGCCGGATGAGAGCGGCCACGCCCGTGATCACGATCGCGAAGAGAGCGATCGGGGCGATGATGTAGCTCCTCGCGAACTGGAGGAGCTGCTGGCCCGGCATGTCCGAGGACTGCGCAAGCGCAACCTCGGGAGCGAGCGCGACGAGCGCCAGGACTACAAGCGCGGAGAACAGCAGGAAGGAATCTACGCTGGCCTCAGGGGCCTCTGAACGATTCGACATGGGGTGGCTTCTCCTCTTCCTCTCGTGCTCGACGGCGAATGGCGTCGTCGAATTCGCCCTGCACCTCTCGAAGTCGGGTCGCGATCTGTCTCGCGTAGCTCGAAGGCGCGAGGCTCCGCGGCGGCTCGAAGGAGCAGAGGGCCCCGGCCGCCGCGACGAGCGTCGCGATTGCGACGATCGCGGGATGAGTCTCGAGCACTCGCACGATGCTCGAGCTCCATCCCCTGCCGATGCTGCGGGGCACCTCGAAGGCAGCCGGGAGAAGAGCAAGAAGAAAGAGGATCACCAGAGCGCGACGCGCGGCAGGCGAAATGAGACGGAACCGCTCACGCCACGTCTGCAGCGCAGCGGGGGAGCTTCCTTCCGTCTCGATCCGCCTCACCATGTCAGCGCTTCTTCTTCTCGCCGCCGCCGGGGGCGTCGAAGGCTGGGCCCTTCTCGCGGAGCTCCAGGCTTCGCTGGAAAAGGAGGTGGAGCAGGTACTCGGACCGACCCATCCCGAGCGCCTCGCGATCGGCCTCGAGGAGGGTCGTCGCCGCCGCGGGTAGCCCGAACCAGGTTCGGAGTGCGTCGAGTATCCGGATCACGTAGGCCGTGAGGTCGCGCCCCTCCGCGTCGGCCTCGGACCGGAGGAAGGTCACGAGCTCGCGGGGCATGCGAAAGGTCTGCATGAGCTTTTCGGTGCTCGAGAAGGCGTCCTTGTCCCGGCGTTTGGCTGGCATCCGTATTCCTTTCGTAGTCTTATCGTTAGTTGCTGTTTGTATGTCAAGACGAGTTGCGTGGACAGACGAACCGACGTTCCAGTGAAGATGGCAGAATGCAAGTCAAATGGCCACCTTCGGTCAGGCATGGCCCGCTTGGGGCCAGCCCCTCCTGCGTGGAGCAGGCGACTGGGAGGGCACCTGTGTTTGATGCCGTGGCGACTCATCGACGCGCCTGCCTGCTTCGCGTGCGCGGCTGCCACGGCTTCTCATCACTCTTGGTCTTGCTACGCGTTTGTGCTACCGACTTCCCTCATGTCACTCACCAAGGTAGTCGCGAAGAATCTTCGCTCCCTGCGTACTCGCCGGAAGCTCTCGCAGGAGAGCCTCGCGGCTGAGGCCCGCCTGTCGGTCAGCTACATCTCGATGCTGGAACGCGCTCAGCGCTCGCCGCCGTTGGACACCCTGGAGGCCCTGGCCAAGGCGCTGAAGGTCTCGCCGCTCGACCTGCTCCGAGGTTAGCGGCCAACCGATAGATCCGGCGGGAGGCGGCGCACCTCGCGCCTGCGCCGCCAACGCCGCCTGGTCGACCCCTGGGACGGAGTCGCTTCAGCCTCGGCAGCGGCTGGAAGCGGAGCGCGGAGCAAGGGGACGTTGTCGCGTTCGCCGGTCACGAGCACGTCGTAGGCGGGCGGCCCCGCCCCAAGGGGGCGAGGCCAAGAAACCCGACACGTTTCGCACGAAGTCGGCACGTGGTCTAAACCTGGCCCTAACCGACGAGCCGGAAGGACCCGTTGCACTTGTTGCAGGTAGCGTCGAACGTCGCGATGGCCACGCGCACGTTCACGCCGCACGGGCAGGTCCACTTCTTCATCTTGGAGCCCTTCGGCTTCGCAGGCGGGACCGGCAGCAAGGGCGACGGCTCGGCACTGGGGCTCCCGGGATTTGGCTGGGCCGTGCCCGGGGCCTCCGGGAAGGGGACACCATGCCGACGGCAGTAGTCTTCGAAGGGCGTCCCGTGGCGCACGCCCAGGTCGTGGCCCCCTTCGTCAGTCGGGATACCGAAGGCCTCGCACCGCTCCCGGAACTCCTTGTTGTGGTGCGGCGGCTTCGACGGCGTGCCGTGCTCGTGCTGCCACGCGTGCGCTAGCTCATGCAAGAGGGTGGAGAGCACCTCGAACACCGGTCTCGCCAGGTGAATGGGGTTGAGGTTGAGCGCCCAGCGAACCCCGAGACCGTTCCGGCGCAGGTGGTAGTGCCCCAAAGTGCGGCGGTCCGTGACGTCAAAGGACAGCACCACCTCGGGAACCTGGCCGGCAAAGAGTTCCGCGCGCATCTGGTCGACGTGCAGGTAGAGGAAGGCGACGACGTCGGCTGGAATGATGTGCTGCGGGCTTGGCGTTGAAGCAACGTCGCGGATGGCCCTGTTCGTCGTCGCGTCCGGGTTTCCGGGCTGGCTCTCACTTACGTTCTGGCGTTCGGCGTCGTTCACGGTCTCGCTCCCTTGGCTCGGGGCGGGCCTCTATCGCCACGCCCCCTCACTCCCCCCTGAGCTGGCGAGCTCGCGTGACAGCGGCTTCTTGCTGGCGCGCGAGCCGCATGGAGGCCGCCTGAAAGGCGGCCGACATCGCGCCGCCGTCGGCCGGCGGCGCACCCTCGGCGCCGCCCGCAGTCCAGGGCCGCCGGGGCGTTGCGGAATGGTTGCTCAGCCTCCGTTCACGTCCAGGGCGCCGGTCGCGAGCACTTGGCCGCAGGCGGAGCACTCGTAGGCGTAGACGAGCCACACGGCGTCGGGGGGCATCTCCTCATGGCTCGGCGGGTCGACGTGAAAGGCCCCACCTTCCTCGGCGCGAAAGGCGCCGTAGTAGTTGGCGGAGGCGAGGTTCAGCTCCCGCACTCCCGACCGATTCTTCCTTCCCTCCTCGAGCCGACCGCCACACGCAGGGCAGCTTTCCGGGACCTCGACGCTGCGGTACCTGACGAGCACATCTGCGACAGAGATCTTCAGCATGGCCATGTCTCCTGGGAGCGCGGCCCTCACCGCGGCCGCGCGCCCCGGTGAAGTCACCGCCAACGTCCCGCCTCGACGAAACTGAAGTACCCGTCCGCTGCCACGATGACGTGGTCCCGCGCCGAGACCCCGACGATCTCCGCTCCAGCCCGCAACCTGTCGGTCAGGTCTGCGTCCTCCGGGCTTGGGGCCGGATTCCCGCTGGGGTGGTTGTGGACGAACACGACGCCGTGCGCCGCCTCGCGCACTGCCACCCGGAAGACCTCGCGGGGGCTCACCGGGCACTGGGACACGGACCCCTGGGCCACCTTCTCCGTCCGGATGAGCCTTCCCCGGACGTCGAGGAGCACGACGTGGAACTCCTCCACCGGGATGTGCGCGAGCCCCCGCATGAGCTCGTGGACCGTGCGCGGGTCGAGGCACCGCTCGCCTCGTTGCGGGGGCGCCCACGCGCCACGTCGCCCGAGCTCGAAGGCCGCGACCACGGCCGCAGCCTTTCCCTCGGCAAGCCCCATCTTCACGAGCTCGCCAGCCGACAACCAAGCGAGCCGCGCCATCACCTCGCCGGCGAGCGACGCCGCCCCGACGAGGACGAGTAACTCCTCGTCCGAAAGCACCGTCGGGCCGTTCATCATCATCCGCTCGCGAACTTCGCTCCTGTCCATTTGCGCCTCCCCGGGGTCGGGTCCCTCGCTACCCCGCCCGCTCACCTCCCCGTGGCAGGGCGCGCGCCCCCACCCGACTCCTCCGGCCGGCGGGTCACCATTCCGATCCCCCGGGGGGCGTCCTGGCGGAGTTGACGGATACGGGGCGTGCGACCGGGCGAGGGCCGTGACGGACACGTGCCGCCCGGGCCTCATCGGGCGGCACGGGGCTGGCGCGGTCCTCGCTTCCAAGGCGCGCACAGCGCGCACCCGATCGTCGCGCCGTCGGGGGCCGACGGCGCACCGGGCTTGCTAGCGGCGCAGCCGCGACTCCTCTTCCTCGCTTCTGTGGCTCCCGCGTCTACGAGAGACGTCCGGCCCGCGGTCACGCCACCAGAGGGTCGCGCGCAGACCTCTTCTACGCTTCGCTGGGCCTTCCTTGCGCCGTTTGGAGGGGCCTCCGAAGTGCATCCAATCGCCTCGTCAATTTGGGTCTCGCTCGCGAGAACGGGCTGGATCGGGATGCCAGCTGCGAACCGCACCTCGTCCAGCGTCGCAAGGTCACGCGGGTCCGTCATCGCCACGACAAGAGACCAGTGGCCTGGCTCACCGTTGACTACGAGAGGGAGGACCTTCCGTACACGAACGAGCCGTTCCGGGAGGCGCCGACGTGTATCGCGGGGAACCGTCCTGGGCTCGATGCGGATGTATGGGACACCGAGGTACTTCGCGACCTCGAGCAGGATGTCGTTCTCGGTCATGAACCCAAGGTCCACGACGGCCTGTTCGAACGAGCATCCCCAGCGTCGCTGATAGCCCAGGGCGCTCCTAACCTGTAAGGAATCGATGTGTCCGGTTCCCACCAGGTACTGTTCGATGCCCGGCAGCAAACTCGAGGCGGTGTCTCCTCCGACGGAAGCCTGCTCGTCGGCCCCGCATCTACGACTCTAAGGCAGAGAACACGTTCGAACGCGGGAAGTTTGCAGCCGCCGCCGTCGCCTGCCGTCAGGACGCCTGTCCGAGTGTCCCTCGTCTCTGGCTCCCCCCCACTTCGCCGCTCCCGCGTTCGCCGGCTTCCGAGCCCCGACGTCCATCATCGGTTGCTCTGCCCCCTGTCCTCTGCCGCGCCTCGTAGTCGCCTCCACCGCGTCATTCCCCGACCGCCAGTCCGCCAGTTCCCCGCCTTCTCCGCGTGCTCTCTCAACGCCGCTTGGTTCCTCTTCTCACCGCGCCTCCCCGTCGAAAGCGACCGTCCAAGCACGCCACCGCCACCATCAGAACTGTCTTCAAACACTCCCACTCCTCGCTACACTCACCTACACATTACTTTGACCCCACTCCCCGTATGGGTCCATCTTCATCTCAATGCCTGCCCCGCCGTCCGCCTTCTCCTTCAGTCAATAGGGTGCCATTCGCCAGACCTCCCTCCCCGTGGTTGGGGGAGGGAGGTCTGGCGGATGGCGCCCGTCACGCCGGCGCACTGCCCGCTGGGCGGACGGCGGGGCAGCCACAATCGAATTCGGTACTTGCGCCGACGAATCCTGTCATCAGCCGTGTCACCAATCGTGCCAGCAATCCTGTCCAAGTGAGAGGACAGCCATCGTGACAGGGTTCGCCGCGGCATTCTCGCTACCAGGCCCGAGGTTTTCTGCGAGTTGGTCCGCGTGGACCGACTCAACAGAGTCTGGGTTTTGGTCCACGTGGACCAAAACGCGATTTTCGTGGTCTTGGTCCACGTGGACCAACTTCCCGGTTCCCGTTGCGCGGGCTTAACGGCTTAGGCGCGGCGGATCTGGAGCAGCAGGCTTTCTAGAACCGCAATGAGGGAACCCTTCTCCCCCGGCTTTAGGTCGTTCTTCTCGATCCGCTCCACGTTGAGCACGAGTAGCCGACCTCTCCGCTCCAGCGCTGGCGTGCTGGCCGCGGCAGGGTCGCCGTCGGCCGTCGACACGTCGCTTCCGACGGTCGTTGCAGTTGCCTCGGCGTTCTTGTGGCCTTTCCCATCCGAGTCGTCGGACTCTCCTTGGCGGCCCTCCAAGCGCGCTGCGTACTGTTCCAGCTTGCGAACGCTCCACTGCTCGGCGACGAAGCGATCGATGAGCCGTTCAATACGACGCAAGGCCACACCCCCGGAGGCGCTGGAGTCCTCACGCGCGAAGCGATTGTGGATGCGGACCATCTCCAGCGCCGTCCGGGCATCGAGCTGCCCACGGACCACCGCGCGCTTGATCGGCGCTGCGGCGGTGTGGAGTTGGTGAAGACGGCGCGCCTGACGATAGGTCTTCCCAATCAGCTCACCCGCCTCCTTCACGTCGACGCCTCGCGCCTCCATCAGTTGAGCCAGCACGGCCCCCTCTTCCACCGCGTTCAGGTTCTCGCGATGGAGGTTCTCTTCGGCCTGGGCGAGGACCTTGTCCTTCCGCTCCACGAGGCCGGGATCGACGATGCAGGGAATCTCGGCCAGCCCAGCCAGCTGCGCCGCTCGCCAGCGCCGTTCACCTGCAACGATCTGAAACCGCCCGGGCTCTGCTCCGTGAGGCGTCACGATTATCGGCTCGCGAACGCCAGAGCGCCTCAGGCTTTCCGCAAGAGCTCGCAGGCGCTCTTCGTTAAAGTCCTGACGAGCTTGCCCGTCGGGTGCCGGTTCGATCTGGCTCACATGGATGTTCGCGAGTTGTTGCCCCTGGAGGATGTGTTTCAGTACGTTGTCCGGGGCTTGGGCCTCCGCGGACCTGAGCGTCTCCCCGTTATCCACTTCACTGCGCTGCGTTCCTTTCTCGGCGAGTTTATCGGCGATCGACTTCTTGAACGGATCGTTCATGGTGGGTCTCCAGCAGTTGAATTACTTCCCCGACGGCGGCTAGGTAGGCGTCGGGTCCCTTCGAACGGCGGTAGCGGGAGCTGAAGGGTGACTCCGCTTCGGCCAACGCTCTTGCGATCGCCGTCGCGAGCGGGATCCGGCTTCCGAGTACGCGACTCCGCCAGAGCCTTGTCAGCGCGGCCAATGCCTCGCGAGACTCGGTCTGGCCCTCGACGTAGCGTGTCGGCAGGTACCCGAGGACGAAAGCTGGCGCTACACCACGCCGTAGCCTGCTCACGACCTGGTCCAGGTCGGAGACGACCGAGACGGCCAGGCGCGTCATTTCGACCGGCACTAGGATCGGGCCAGCCGCGAGGGCGTTGTAGGTCACTGGCCCGAGACCCGGCGCACAGTCGCAGATGATGTAGTCGTACTTCTCCTCAATCCGCCCCAAGGCCTCACGAACCGCGAACGGCCCGGTCAGCCTGTTCGCCTTCTGGATCTCGAGATCGGCCCCTGCTTTCCAGGGCGATGCCGGAATGAAATCGAGCCCCTTAGCCGCACATCGCGGAGCAAAGGGAATCCGAGGCCGCAGCAGGAACTCCAGTGCCCCGTAGGAGCCGCTCTCGTCCACGCCGAGCGCTCCTGTAGCGTTTCCCTGGGGATCAAGATCGACAAGCAGAACCCTTTGCCCTGCGCGCTGTAACGCCCAGGCAAACGCGATGGCGGTCGCGGTCTTTCCAGAACCGCCCTTCGGCATGGCAACGATGAGTCGACGTGCTGGCATTCGGCCGTCGGCGGCCTTGACCGCCATGCGTATGTCATATCATCACGTTTAAACTAGCCATGACTTATTCGGGTGTCAGTCGCGCTAATACTGAACACTCCATCAGTCCCGCGCTATCCTTGTGAAACTGGAAAGAGGTACTCAATGCTCGTCTACGACCACCTGGGAAAGCTTCTCATCGGCCTCTTTGCAACCGGCGTGGCGGTTCATTTCGCTCGCCGACACCACGAACGGCTCCGATATGGTGCGCTGCGCGCGGCCTACGAGGCAGCACTGCGTGATGCTCGAGACTCCGGCGCGGACCCCGCAGCAATCGTCTACCTGACGGAACTCCATCGGGAGTTCATGCGCGCATGGTGCCCGACGTGGCTTGACGGCTTCGGCCTACGCCTTCGCTTCATGGCGAAGTTGTGCGCCGCGCTCGCGCTCGTCGCCCTCTTCCTCAAAGCTCCCCTCGAGCGTCGCAAGGCGTCAACGAAGGCGGACAATGCGGCGCTGGCGGCAGGCGCACAGCCGAGCGGCAGAATCGTACGTACGCGATGATCCAGCTCCGTGCTCGGCTCGAGTGTGCCGGAGTCCCGCCCTCTTCCCGGCAGGTAACCTCGAGGCGATCGCCGTGGACCCGGGCGCGACTAGGTTCGCGGCTGTGACCGAGATCCGCACTTCCGGCTCGCGCTCGCGCTTGTGCCGCGTTGGTGGCCGCATGCGACCTCCGGTCCGCACTTTTCGTGAGAACACCTTGGCCGAATGCTCCCACGATGACGAGCGTCCACGGCGGTTGCCCGGTGGGGATGCCGACCGGCCAAGTACCCCGTACTGTCAGAGTAGCCTGCTAGAAGCTTATCTGCGCCGTCCGGCGCAGAAAGAGGTCGACATGGCGAAGATGTACGTAGGTCTCACCGATGACCCAATTCAACGCAGGGCTGATCACGGCAACCCTAGGGACTGGAGGGTCACGGCGCCATTCGCTACCGAGGCAGCCGCACGCGCCTGGGAAAAGCAAATGCTGGCCGCTGGCTACCAGGGAGGTCCGGGCGGCGCCGGTTGGAAGTACGGGTACACATACACAATCGCTCCGGGCACCAACCAATAGGTTAAGGGCGCCTGGCCGCTGCATGCGCCCTTACCGCCTATCTTACTGCACGCTCGGAATCGCGGCCGTCCACTAGAACGATCTGCGGAGTGTCGTCGGGAGGAGCACATGGCGGAAATCGGCGACACTGGTTGGCGCTGGTGGACGAAACTGGTACTGGCGCCGCTGGTAGCAGTCCTCATCAATATGGGCTTGTTCCAGGTGCTCGCCAGCGAGTTACGTACTCACGGGCAGACAATCGCCGCCGCTCTATCAACAGCATTGGGTGCGGCCGCCGTGCCGTTGGCCACTGGGTTAGTGGTGTACTGGCTACTAAAGCGGCAACTTCTCCGCGCTGTCGCGGAGCTCCGTTGCGGGACATTGGTGTCGGGCAATACATTCAGCGGGTGGCTGGACACTGGCTTGCGACCTGGCGACCTCAACTGGGCCGCGCCTCACGAAGTCCTCTACGTGGAACTGCGGGGGCCGACGTTTCGTGCCAGCACCGACTTGAGGCTCGCGGCTCAGATCTGGGTTGGAACGCACCAGCGATTGCCCGAAGGTACCACTTTGGTCGAGTGGTCAGTGAAGTTCAATCTGCGAGGACATGCTCTGGAAGAATGGACCTACAAGAAACGAGACATCACCCTCAACACTGTTGGGCTAACGCAGCTTTATCCGGACCCCGAGTTGTTCGTTGGGGATGTGTTTCTCGGCCCAGCCGAGCAGCGGCTGCAACTTCCCCTCTCCTGTGAGGTCTTTCTTCTCGTTCGGGTGCCAGGCGTTCTTGGCGATGTGAAGCTTAACGAAGGGCTACCGACGCAGATCTGCAGGGTCCAGTAGCGCCCTAACCGACCTTTGTCAGCTTGCCGGCTTGGCTGCCTTCCCCGCCAGGTCTAGGATCACTCTCGCGTGCTCCATCGCTACAACGCTGGCGGCCTCTCCGGAGACCGCCTTTCGCGCCGCTTCCACGATCCTCCGTTCAATGAACCCCTGCGCTTCGGCGATTCCGCCGACTTTCATCTGCTCGATATGCCGAAGCTCGGGCGCGTCCAGTAGGGACGCGAGAATCGCGTGCGTGTGCTTCTCATCAAGCCAGAACTGGAGCTGGCCCCTCGTTCTGCCTAGCTGCAACATTGCGAGGATGCGCCCGAGAAGCGCGCGGTACCCGAAAAACATGGCCCAAAGCGGCTCGTCGACAAATGGCCGCATAGACTCGACCTGACTGCCTGGAGAGGTAAATATCTCGAGCATCTCCTGGTCAGTCGGGTGTCCGATTCGTTCTTCCATCCTCGGGTCACCAAGAGCCGCGGCGATCTCCTCGCGTGTGAGAATGTCGACGAGCAGCATCAGTTTGTTTGCCACTCTTCTGGTCTTTACGGTCGCGTCCCAGATTTCCTGGACGGCCTGCAACCTCCGTTCAGAGGCCGCTGTGTGAGCAGATGCAAAGGCACTGGTTGCGAAGGTCCGCAGGGCCCGATCCCGCTCAATCTCGGCGCGGAGTGTTTCCAGTTCCGTTTCCGTCTGGGCGCGCAACTCTTCCTTGTGCGTTTCGATCCTCTTCGCGTACTGAGTATCGACCTCGCCCTTGATCCTGGCGCCGGCCCACACGTGAAATACGTACACGGCCAGTCCAATGAGTGCGCTGCTCGTGACAAGCGACGAGAGGACCGACGAGATGACAGCGGCCATGGTCCGGAAGTCTAACCCGTCCGTGACCGCGGCAGCTTACCGATTCGGGATGATGGCCGGCGCCTCCGGTCGATGTCCGCTTCGGGGCGGCAACTTCGACGCGCTCCCGCTGCGTCCGGAACAGCGACCTCATTGTCCCGAGGAGGCCCCCCCCCCGCGGGGTACATATTAGGGGGAAACCGGCGCGGCGCTCCCTACAGGCCTTGGCGGCGCGGCCCGTCCAAGGAGTCGCGCGACATCCCTGACCATCTTGTCAAACGAATCTGCGCTGCGAGCATCGTCGAGATCCATCGCAGCGGTGAGCGCTGGCTGGTCAAGAGTCTCACTGTACCCGTTGGGCATCTGGCGACTCAGCCAGCCCTTCGGATCGCGATGGAGCTCGGGCCGGACGACCCGGTCGAGACTCTTGGGTAACCCGCGCCGCCCCGCGAGTGAGCGGGCCGACGCGAGGAACCAAGCTTCGTATTCGCGCACTGCAATCACAACAGCGATCTCGCGGTCGTCGCGCGTCATCTTCGCCCAGTCAAGAAGCTGCGGCCCCAGGCTGCAGGCTGCGTCGTCATCGCTATCAACCAGAATGAGGATGGGTGCGCCGGGTCCAGCTTTGCGCGCGACCAGCTCGACCGCTCTCTTCAGCTCGGTTTCCTTTACAATGTGCCCCTTCGGGATGCGTAGCGGAGGAACGATGGTCAATTGGAGAGCGGGATCAAGCCACCTCGCGATGCGCCTTAGCAGCAGTGGTACCGCCTCCCGCTCGCCATGCCCCTCTACGATTACGGCGACCTTCACGGTGAGTCCGCCTCGAACAGGTGGAGTTGGGAAGGGTCAGGGATTGCCGTTAGGTCCGGCGCAAGCTGGTCCGCCCGCAGCATTTCCCCAGCTGTGTAGAGGTGATCGCGCAGAGCTGAGCGGCTAGCGTCGTCGACCGGCGCAATGTGGGTTGTCCCTTCGCGGGCCACCACCGCGAATAATTGCGATGCCTCCACGTCCTCGTCGTCGAGGAGTTCAGGGCTGTGGCTCGTGATGATCACCTGAGCCTGTCGCGACCCCTCGCGGAGCGCGTCCAGAAGCAGCCCCGCTGCGGCGGGATGCAGCGCCGCCTCGGGCTCCTCGATGCCGACTATTGGTATCCGATGGTCCATCCTGGCTTGGAAGAGTGCGACTAGGATGCCTAGAGCTCGAAGAGTTCCGTCTGACATGTTGATGGCGTTGAAGCGCCATGGGTGTTCGGCTCCCTCGACGCGCTGCCGGAATTCGAGCGTCTCCATATGGCCGACCGTCACTTGATCGACCGACTCGATGCCTGGGACGATCTTTGAAAGGTATTCCTCCACGCGCGACTTCGCCTTACCCTGGTCCACCTTTCGTAGCCGACCGAGTACACTCGCCAGATTGCTTCCGTCGCGCGTAAGCAACTCTCCTTTGTCCGGCGGCTGCAGCGCACGGATGCGGTCGGGGTTCAGATTGTAGAATCCCATGGTCGAGAGCAAATCGAAGACCGGCCGAAACGGAGGAAGGCCGGCGGCGTTGACCAGGTAGAGCCGATCGTCCGTAGCGGGTGGAAATACCAGGGCAGGCCGCACGTCCACCTCCCCCTGCCGCACTCGGTACCGATCGCCCCCCACGACGCACTCCTCGGTTTGGACCACGTATGCGCCGCCGGCGCGGGCGCCGATTTCGAAGGAAAAGTGACCGGGCATCCCGTCGGCGAGCATGAGGTCGAGGCGGATACCGAAGTTCGTGGGGTGCCCACTCGATTGGCGGCGCACCTCGGCAACGCCCCCGCGGTCGCGCAGGGCATGGTCGAGCGAAGTCCGCAGTGCGTCGGTTACCAGCCGCAGGCCATCAAGAAAGTTGCTCTTACCCGCACCGTTCGGACCGAGGAGAAAGGTGAGCGACCCAAGGGCGACGTCGCACGCAGCTATGCTCCGGTAGTTCCTAAGAACGACTCGGGTCAGGCGAGAGGCCCTTGCGCCGCTGGAGAAGGAGTCGCTCATTTGCTCTCAGAGGAGATGGGTGTTTCCCCGCTTTGGCGGGCGAATAGTATAGCCCACCTCCGCGCCTGAACTGCTTGCGCTCACGTCCCTTTTGTGGCGGTCTGAGCCGCAGCGCCTAGGCAACCGGAGCCGACGCCAGCTGAGGCCTGCCGCGAAATGGCGCTCAGCCGAAATGCGTTCCCAGAGCTCTTCCGGCGCGTGCTGCTCGATCGGGAGTCCAGGGAGATCCCCCGCTCGGCCGGCGCGACGTTGCTCGCCGACGACTTGAAACGGCAACCGCCGATCGACTGCGAGGCGGAGCAGGTCGACCTGTCGACGTCGGCCCCCGAGCCCTCCACTGCGGTGCAAAATCGCCCCGCGAAGTGTGAAGATCCAGGGCCTTCGGAAGTGCGGGGCGGCAGGACAGAGTCCGGCGGCGTCTACGAGGCGGTGGTGTCCCGGGCGGTCGTTACGCCCGCCGGACCATTTCCCTTCGACTTCGATGACGAGCTCGCCCAGACGAACAGCAGCGGTGCGGAGCTCATCGCGGCGGCGGACGGGCGCGAGTGCAGCGCTGCCGGCCCACGTATCACTCGACATCGACTTCAACCTACTCCCCTGACCCGCAGCAGGGTTCGGCACGGCCCCCACCGCGCCCACAAGACAGACAACATGCGGTAACGTCTCGCAATGCCGAGCGGTAGGGTGGATCTGGATGCCTTGGTGCGCAGCATGGCGCAGCGGACGCCGCAGCGCACCGAGGCCAACGTCCAAAGCGAGCTTCACGCCCTTCTTCTGAGCGCGCCTCTCGATCTTGAAGAGGGCGATCTCAAGGACCTCACGATCGTCCTTGAGCAACAGGCTGGGGACCGCAAGCGCATCGATGTTGAGGCTGGGTTTTGCGTGTTCGAGGTCAAAAAGGACCTCCGGAAAGGGAACGTCCGTGAGGACGCGGTGGAGCAGCTCGCCGGCTACGTCGTGGCGCGCACGGAGGCGATGCGCCAGCGCTACGTTGGTGTCTTGACGGACGGGGCAGAGTGGCACCTGTACCACCTTAACGACGGCGCACTTCAGGAGGTCTCGCAACTCGTACTCGATTCTGCGAAGCCTGATGTCGACACCCTCGTGGTCTGGCTTGAGGGTGTCCTTGCCACAGCCGAACAGATCACGCCGACGCCGACAGAAATCGACCGCCGGCTCGGCGCAACGAGCCCAGCCCACGCCCTTGATTACTCCGACCTTGTCTCGGTGTACGCACGACACCACGACCTTCCGACGGTAAAGCTGAAGCGAGAGCTTTGGGCACGTCTCCTGACCACGGCCTTCGGAACCGGCTTTACTGACACCGACGAGCTGTTCGTCGAACACACGCTTCTGGTCGCGACAGCCGGGATCATCGCGCATGCAGTACTGGGACTCGGCTCAGGACAGGAGCCCGTTTCTCCTGCCGCCCTCCTCGGTGGCGAGTTGTTTGCGCATGCGCAGGTCTTCGGAGTGGTCGAAGCGGATTTCTTTGACTGGGTCGTTGAGTTCCCCGAGGGCGAGACTTTTGTGAAGACGCTCGCCCGCCGCCTCGCGCGGTTCGCCTGGCGTAACGTTCAGCACGATGTCTTGAAGGTGCTCTACGAGAGCGTGATCTCGGCCTCGCAGCGCAAGAAGCTTGGCGAGTACTACACGCCGGACTGGCTCGCCAGCAGCATTGTCGACCAGGTAGTGACGGAGCCCCTCAACCAGCGAGTGCTCGATCCGGCCTGCGGCTCAGGGACGTTTCTGTTTCACGCGGTCCGTCGCTACCTCGCCGCAGCCGAGAGGACGGGTATCGACAACGCGACGGCCCTTGCCGAGTTGCCGAGCCACGTGCTCGGGATGGACATCCACCCCGTTGCCGTGACGTTTGCCCGCGTAACGTACCTCCTTGCAATCGGAGCGGAACGACTACGGGCTGAAGACCGTCCGCCCCTATCCGTCCCTGTCTATCTCGGGGATAGCATCCAGTGGGGCCAAGAGCACTCGCTGTTCAGCCGAAACGCTTTGGTCGTCCCCACGGCTGGTGGAGACCTCCAGCTTGGCTTCTCGGATCTACGCTTCCCTGAGCGCACGCTCTCCGACGCAGGGCGTTTCGATCGCCTCGTCTCCGAACTCGCCGAGCGCGCCACGATGCGGCGCGCTCGCGCGGCGCCGGTCCCGTCACTCTCAGCGGTCTTCAGAACATACGCGGTGCACGCCGACGATCAGGCGGAGATAACCGAGACGTTCAGGAAGCTGTGCTCTCTCCACGATCAGGGCGCCAACCACATCTGGGGGTACTACGTGCGCAACCTGGCGCGCCCGGTCTGGCTTACTCGCTCGGACAACCGCGTCGATGTCCTGCTCGGGAATCCACCTTGGCTTTCCTATAGGTTTATGACGCCCGCCATGCAGGGGGAGTTCCGGAAGCTCAGTGAGGAGCGGGGCCTTTGGGCCGGGGCCTCAGTGGCCACGAACCAAGACCTATCTGCTCTATTCATCCTCCGGTGTATGGAACGTTACCTACACGATGGCGGACGGTTCGGGTTCGTAATGCCCTGGTCGGCCCTTCGCGGCCGCCAATTTGCTGGATTCCGGACCGGGGAGTACGCGCTGCCGCAGCACCAGAAACCATTAACGATCGCATTCCATCGCGCGTGGGATCTCCACGCTGTCAAGCCAACCTTCTTCCCGGTGCCATGTTCTGTAATCTTCGGCCGGTTGGCCACACCGGTGCCGCTCTCGTCCGAGGTTGAGCAGTGGTCTGGGCGGCTAGCGCACCCCAACGTATCCAGCGATGAGGCCATGCGCCTCATCGAGCGATCTACTGGTGAAGTGCAAGGAGCCAGGGACGTCTCCGACGGCAAGGGATCGCCGTACCATTCACGATTTACGCAAGGTGCGACGATCGTCCCGCGTTATCTGTTCTTCGTTGAACGCCAATCCGCTGGACCGCTCGGGGCAGGCGGAGGACGCGTCTCAGTGGTGAGCCGCCGCAGCCGGAACGAGAAGAAGCCCTGGAAAGACTTTCCCGCGCGTGAGGGGAACGTAGAGCGGCAGTTCGTTCGACCGGTCTTGGTAGGTGAATCGATCCTGCCCTACCGAGTCCTTACGCCACTTACAGCGGTGATTCCCTGGGATGGGCGCAGGCTGCTCCACGGCGCCGACGACCGAATTGATTCCTATCCGGGGCTGGAGAAATGGTGGAGAGGGGCCGAGGGCGTGTGGGATGAGCACAGGAGTTCCGAGCGCCTCACCTTGATCGAACGCGTTGACTACCGACACGGTCTCGCGGCGCAGTTTCCGCTCCAGACGCCCAGAGTCGTGTACTCCAAGAGCGGCATGTACCTCGCGGCCGCTATAGCACCAGCCGACTGCGTCATTGACCACAAGTTGTACTGGGGAACCGCCGCCAACATCGCGGAGGCGCGCTTTCTTGTGGCCATCCTGAATAGCGACACATTGACGATGCGAGTCCGGCCGCTTCAGGCTCGTGGCGAGCACAACCCTCGCGACTACGACAAGTACGTGTGGCAGGTTCGTATCCCGATTTACGAGCCGACGAACGAGCTTCACGAGCGTTTGGTCGAACTCGCCGAGAAAGCAGAGCGCCTCATCAAAACCCTTGAGCTCCCCGAAGGCAAGCGGTTCGAGCTACAGCGGCGAATCGTGCGGGAGGCGCTCGCAGCATCCGATATAGGGAAAGAGATCGAGCGCCGGGTGTCGGCCCTGCTGCCGTTGTTGGCGTAGCGACCTTCTCAGGCGCCGTGATCTGACGGCTCTTGGGTCATGCCGCGAGCGGTTATCCCTGCTGAGACAGCATCATCTACAAGCCGCTTCAAGCCGGTCAGATACGATTCGCAGGCTTCGATTACCTCGCCCTCGCTGGGTCCTGGCCAGTCATCGAGCGTGTACGTGATGACGTTCACTGTGACCACGTTCGATGGAGGGCTACGCAGCTCGGTCCCGTCCGGTTTCTTCACGACGGTAACGGCATGAATCCTGAGCGGCTTCACTCCCTTTCGAGGATGGACAGGTCCCGCGTGTAAATTCACGTTGCGCACGTCTCGAAAAAACTTCAGCGCCGGGTCGCGCGAGGCCAACCCATCGTATTTTTGGAGCGCATTTACTCCCTTGGCCTTGGCATCCTTGTGCACATACGCTGCGATTGATCGCGCCGCAGAGACAAATGCCCGGAGGTCGTAGGTCAGCCCATCCAGTTCCATGGAGCTCGGCGAATTTGTCGGCGTACTTGTCCATGGTCGTCCTGGCTGACGTCAGATCGAGATGATAGGGCAACGGGACCTGGGAGGCGACCGACCATGGACTCGTGGACTCTTGCTCTCGTGATCCTCTCGGCCGCGGTCTCAGCCGGACTGGCTGTGCTTGGAGGCTATGTCTCCACAAACAACCGCGCTCATGTCGTTTTGTTCTTCGTGCTTGGCGCCCTTGGAATTGCGGTGGCTGTTGCTCAGGGTATTCGTAATGGGAAAGAACAGGCTCGCAGCGCTCAAGACATGAATCTCCTGATGACATTTGTAGCAGCCGAGCGCCATTGTGACGTCGAGTGGGTTTATGCCGACGGACGCAAGGTCGGCGTGACGTGCAAACTCAGTGGCACAGCTGCCGGGCACGGCGGTGCCCACGGCACATTGACGGTGACGCAGCCCAGTACACCCCCGGAGTCTGCACCTCATCCCGCGCCGACTAAGGGTGGGCCGCCTTGAAGTCCCGCACCGTGCGGTCGAGGAGGTCGAAATACGCCTTGCACGCCTCGGTGGCCTTGCGCCAAGTCCCGGCGATAAGGAATCCGTGCCCGGCGCCGTTCAGCAATGAGGCCGGCCGGGACCTCCCCAAACAGTGGGCTGAATACGGATTGGCAGCTCTCGCGTCGCAGTGAGAGGTCAAGGAGGCGGACCGACTCCTGCATCGGTGCTTTCGCCGAGCCTCCGCGATGAACATCCGCGTTTCGGTCATTCAACAGAAACTTTGATTAGGTCCTTCTCGGCTTCTTGCAGCCCGGCATCCCACGGCGAGTCACCCGGCGATGAGCAGTGGCTCTTGTACGAGTGGCCGCCCGATGAGAGGCAGCCGACCAAGGTCTGGCTCGCGACGCTGCGAGCCCGCACGTCCGTGAAAAACCTCGTTCGACTGGCGAAGCTCCGGTGGCGCGTCGAGCGCGACTACCAGGAGATGAAACACGAGATCGGTCTTGACCACTTCGAGGGCGGTGGTTGGCGAGGATTTCACCGCCACGCATGGGTTCCTCGCGCTCCGCGAAGCGCTTTTCCCCCCGGAGCAGAACGCCCTGGACCCCTGGACCCTGCCTGAAGTTCGCCGGCAGTTGCAGCACTTGCCCGCTCTGCCGTAGGACCATCGGCCCGAGGAATCCGCCCCGTGGACCCTCTCGAATGTGATCAGGTAGTGCTAGGCGTCAGGAAAGACCAAGGTTATGGCACCGAACCTGCCGAGCGTAATCGCCTGTTCGCGGTAGATCGGGTTGAGCTCGGATGACTCGCTCACGAACGGGAACCAGGCCGATTTCGTCGTTCCGGCTTCCAGGACGCCGGTGGCGCCCTTGAGAACACGCGAGGTCGGCGAATCTCGGGGCAACCGATCCATCGATTCGATGGTCTTGCGCAGGCCCGCCACATACGCGCTCCGCGAGATCGATTTCCACGCGTATCCATCGGCCCCCCACATGACGAGAACGCAGGGGAACAGGTCTGCCCGAACGTAACGGAGCGCGGTCGCGGTGAGCGAGGTCCGAAAGATACTCGCCAGTTCTAGGACGACGTAGAGTCCGCGTTTCCCCTTCGCAGCAGCGGGCCGAAACCGCGACCACGGCATCAGCAGACTCGAAGCGAACGCGTCGGCTTCTGCCTCGACGAGGCGGTCGGACCTGTACTCGCAGATCGATTTATGCGCCGGCACTCTTCCGGACAGAAGCGCCTGTCGATGCTCGTCGATGAAGAAATGCCCGAGCTCGTGTGCAAGCGTGAATCGAGCTCGTGGCGCATCGCGTTCCTCGAGACCGCGAAGGTTACAGTAGATATGGAAACGACCGCGTCGAGCCTCAAGCATCCCGTCAAACCCTGTTCCGTAGTCGTTGAAGCTCGTGGTAACGCCCTTGGCTTGCGCTATCGCGAGAGGCTCAATGCGCTTGCCGTGATAGTCCAGGACAGATTCGGCAAGCTCTGAGAGCTCTTGCTCGCGCGCCTCTGGCAACCACCGGCTCATTCTTCGCTGTCGTCCGACTCGGATTCGGCTGCGAGGCGGTCAAGTCTCATCTTCTCTTCAGTTTCGGGGGTGATTTGCCCGCCTTCGCGAGCTGCTCTCGCCATTTCCTGCTCGAGGTCCGGCGGCTCGCCTATGTGAGTTAGGCTTCGCGGCCTCACGGGAGGCGGCGGAGACAGGAGGTCCGGCGTCTCCGCGAGCTCCGCGGGCAGTTTCACATCATTCTTCGCGAGTTCCTCTTCTGCAGCAGCGACTTCCTCTTCCGTCACCGGAAGGCGAAGTCCCTTCTTGAGGAGCGCGCTCTGAACGAGCTCTCCCAGGTTGACATGCCTTCCGTGTTTCTTTCCGGCGGTCATCGCATCACCTCCTCTTCGCCTTGGACCACAGAACCAGGCAGGCCCGCAGCTTGTCGAAAGCGCGCTTCCGGATGGCGCGAATGTTCTCAGGGGTGGTCGAGAGCTTATTCGCCAGATTCTGGGCGACGCTGTTCGGGAGCCGCTGGTTCTTCTCTCCCGGCTTGAAGAACATCATCGTGGTCCATACCACCTCCAACTCCCGCTCCGAGAGCTCGTCGAGGGCCTCGCTAACGGCGGCGACGAGAGCGAGATCGGCATCCGCGCATTCGTGCACCTCACTGCCGAAGTCGATGCAATCATCAAGCGCCACGTCGGCAACGACGCTAACGGGGCCGGCCAGCGCCTCGCGAATCAGGTTCCGAGAGATCCCACAGAGCCACGCGCGAGACGCGCGGCGCTGCCGATCGGGGTCAGCGCTTCCGCACGGACGGTACGTGTCCGCCTTCTGATACGCGGTCCAGAAAGTGTTCTGCACGAGGTCTACGATGCCTTCGTCACCCCCGAGGACGTCGCCGGCGCGCCGCTTTTTCAACACCGCGAACAGAAACTCCTTGTGCCGCTCATAGAACGCTCCCGCGGCCGCCCGGCACGACGGGTCGTCCTTCATCGCCATGTAACCCAGCAGGTCTTCGTCGGAGTCCCCGGCGAAGCGCACGATGTCGAGCTGTTGGCGCGGCCCGCTCATGCCCCTACCTGTATACGCGAAACCGTGACATCGGCCGGCCGCCGACCGGACTTGCGGGACAACTATCGGAAACCACTGACGTAAGAGCCGGTTGTCACGGTTGTCCCAATAGTGGGTAGGACCGGCGGTTGAGCCCAGGAGGCCTCACATGACCGGTCGTTAGAAAGGAAGACGCCGTGCACGACAAGGTCTCGGTAACCGTCAAGTACGCGGGGAAAAACGACTTCATGGAGCTCATCTCCGCCAGCGAGGAGCTGCAGGCGATCAAGGTTCAGGCCATAAAGGCGTTCGAGCTGAACGCGGGCGACGCGTCCCGCTACGTCCTCCAGCTCAACGGCGGGGACGTCAAGGAACACGTGAAGGTGGGCACCCTAGGGGCCACGGTCGTGTTGACGCTCGCGCTCTTCGACGAGGTGGCGAAGGGGTAGGCCGTGACGCTCGCCGAGTTCTTGGCGGCCCACCCGTGGGACGCCCTAGAGGTCGCCAACGGCTGGCGCGTTCGCCGCGATGGCGACCGGGTCGAGTTCGACCTGACGGCACGTGATGGCGAGCCCTACACGGCGCGCCTTCTTTGCGACGACTATCCTCGGCGCGCACCGTCTGTCGTCTTCGTCGACGCTCAGGGGAGCCCCTCTACTCCGAAGGCGTGGCCGAAGGGTAACGGGCGGTTCCTCGAGGTACTGAAACCGCCCCCTCATTGCTTTATCTGCATGCCCCTCACCAGGGAGGGGCTCGCGCATCACACTAACTGGCTCTCGGATCACACCATGAACCCGTGGAATGCGGAGCGGTCCACGCTGATGGATGTCTTCAATTACCTCCAGCGGCTGCTGTCGGGCCCCGACTACACCGGACGAGGCCCGTGACCCCAATCCCACCGAAGATCCGCATCCGACGGCCGCAGTGGGACCTGACATGGCAAGGCCTGAAGGAAAGGAGCGGCGGAGTCCGCGAGTCGGCCTGCGTGTGGGCCGGGGACCGGTTGCAGGACGTGTGGCATGTCCGTTCCGTCTTCTTTCTTGACGACCTCGGTCCCGTAAGCGCTGGTCCGCTACATCACCGCGCAAGTCGCGAGTGTGTTGCGAATCTATTCTCGACGCTCCGAGCTCACGGGGAGTCAATCGTTGCCGACGTTCACTGCCACCCCAAAGACTGGGTCGACATGTCGCCGACGGATGAAGCTCACCCCATCGAGTTCCGAATCGGGCTCCTCGCGATCGTTCTTCCGAGCTTCGCCTCGACTGCTCCCGACGTTCAAAGCGCAGGCGTTCACGAGTACCTCGGGACTTCGACGTGGAGGCGCCTCTCCGTCGCGCAGGTCATCGATAGATTCCTCATCGAGTGAACGACATGAGGGTCTCCCGCATCGACAAGCTGATCAACGAGATGACGCGTGCGCCATCGCTGGCGAGTAGCGCGGATGCGCGAGCACTTCCGTTCAACCTTGTTCTCTCGGGACACATCGAGCCTGCCAAACGCGCCGTCATGGCCCACATCGCGACCACCCTCGCGCTGCGCTGCTTCAGCGGGCCGGTCGTGCTGCAGGGCGATCCGCGGTGGCCAGGGGTCCCCGCCGAAGGCGGCGATCTGGGAAGCACGATCCACGCCGCTGCTCGGGCGTTCGGAAGTCCCGAACGGATTGGGTGGTCCTCTGGAAGTCCGGGCGCTGGACCTGTTCTTCGAATCGGCGCTAGTGAACCAGGTATTGGTCACTTGGCTGATGCAGCGGGATGGGTCGCGGGCGTCAACATCGAGTTGCCCCCCCTTGTGTCTGCCGAAGCCCCGGCATGCGCGTTCGCAGTGGCGTGCACGTTCGCCCAGGTCTTCGCGAGTTCGGTGCTCGGAAAGGCACGTCACGAAGCATGGACCTTCTCCGTACGCGACCACCGCGTTGATCCCGAGGCGCCAACATCCCACGAACCGGCGCCGCTCGATCTCGGGCCCGTCGGCCTTCTTGGCGCTGGCGCAATCGGGTCGGCTGTCGCGTATGCGCTGTGGCTCTCGAACTGGACGGCGAGCCTCCAGATCTTCGATCGCGAGACCTACGACGAGCCGAATCTCGAGACGACCTGCCTGATCCACCGCGAGCACGTCCGAAAGTGCGCACCGAAGGCCGTGGCGCTCGCTGAGGTCTCTCGGCGGCTCGGGCTCGCCGTCGCGGGCTTTCGAGCGACGATCGCCTCTGGCAGTCTCGAGTTGACCGTCGCGCGGCGATTCTTCGTGTGTGGGGTCGATAACCCAGAGACGCGTCGGGTGCTCGACCGGACGCGGGCCAAAACGCTTCTCAACGGCGCGGTTGGCGGGAGCGCGTTCGACGCCGGGCATGTTCTTTTCACCAGACACGGCGCTGGCGACCCAACCCTTTCCGCCCGCTATCCGGCGCGCGAGAGCCCCCCAGTAAGCTCGGGCGCGAGCCACCTACCGCTCGAGGTTCGTGACGAGTGCAGCCGCGTGGCGTACGAAGGCGTCGGCGTCGCCGCTCCGTTCATCGCGGTCGCCACCGGCGCGATGCTCGCCGGAGCATGCGCTGCGGAGGTGAAGGGGCTCTCCCGGCGCGACCGCCCGAACTACGTAAAACTCGACCTGCTCGGGCTTCAGCACAAGCTGATCAGCCGGAACGATTCTCGTCCCGATTCAACGGGCCTCGACCCACCCCGTTCACCCGCTCCCATCACCAGTTCCGGATACTCATGAGCGAGCCGCGGGCGATGTTCCTATGTCAGCCGCCGCCTCCGTTGAGCACCGAATTGGCCTGCGCCATAGCCCGCCAAGGGTCGCTTGCCGTCGCCTCAGCTCGCGCCACTCCTTCTGGTGCCACCCTGGTGCCACGAGGTCGGTTGTTAGGAGCTCGGCCCCGCGGACTCATGCTCGGTGCCCAAGTGTAAGGATTCGTCTGCTGGAGAAGACTTTCGCTCGAATTGGTGAACGTCATCGCCGAGTTAGCTTTCGCCTTTGCTTTGCTTGAGTTCGAATCCCTGTGGTGTCACCACTTTCCGGAGTCGCGGCCGCGCTCACAGGTATGCGAGCCGCAGGCGGCCAATGACCCACCAGGCGTATCCCGCATTCCTGCCGCCTCACGATCTTCTCCCGGGTCTCCCGGCTATCGACGGAGCCGCAAACTCCCAAGTGCCGATCCTCCATCGCCTATGCGGCCGCTCGGCGCGCCAGCCTCGTTCGTCGCCGTGGGGAGCGCTGTGACGCGTACGCCTATCTCCATAAGGTCGCGCGCCCGGTTGAAGTCGCCGCGCGCCGTAGCCTCGCCAGCAAGTTTCTCGCACGCTTCCAGGAACGAGGGGACGGCGGACGGAAGGGCGCGCCTGTCCGGGGCTACCGGGCCGCGTACCACCGGCGTACCAAACGGTGAGACATCCTGTGCTCCAGGTGCTCCCGATGCCCCTCGAGGGCCGTCCACGGCCCTCGTGATTTCAACGGCATGCAGCCCTGTGCCGCCGGTGCTTGCCGGTGCTCCAGCCTCAGCCATCGTTGGGGTATAAGTGGTCGTTGGCGATGCAGCGTCACCAAACCGGGCTCTCCCGGCCTAGCCGAAAGGTAGAGCGCACCGCACGCGCTCGCGTGACGCGGACAACTGCCGAGGAGACCAGGCCTTCCCCGACGCGCGGCGGCCCACCGGGCGTGGTTGGAAGTGTCATAACAATGTGCTGTGTATGAGAGGCATCCCTGAGTTCGACGCAGTAAACCGGTGAACCAGCCTGAGCTTCGCGACCCGCTCGCGTGCACGGACCTCGACATGTCGGCACGGAATGATCTAATCAGAAGTCCGATGCAGCCCCCTCGATCGGACGATCTCGAATCCGAGACTCTTCCAGCCTGCGACCGCGAGGTTCGAGCCCTCTTGAAGCTATGGCTCGAACGGAAGCACGCGGGCGAGCGCGACATGGTGGTGCTCGAGGAGCTCGGACTTCTTCGGAGACGGGTGCGGGCCGATGTCGTGGTAGTAAACGGGCGCCTGCACGGATACGAGATTAAGGCCGCGAGAGACGACCTGAACCGGCTCCCTAGGCAGGTTCCCGTGTACAGCGAAGTTTTCGATCGCGCGACTCTGGTCGTAGACTCGAGACACTTCGCTAAGGCTAAGCGCTTGGTACCGGAATGGTGGGAGATCCTGACCATCGGCGCGAGTGGATTTCGGACTGAGCAGCGGGGACGGAGCAACCCGTCCCGGAAACCGCGGACACTCGTTGAGTTCGTGTGGCGGGACGATGCCCTCGCGCTGCTGGAGAGGAAGGACAGTGCTCGCGGCCTTCGGAGGAGCCCCCGGCACCGGATCTGGGACCGCGTGTGCGAGCTCTACTCGATCGAGGAGATCGCAGTGGTCGTGCGGGAACGGCTCAAGGCCAGGTCAACGAACGCAGCTGACTAACCGTCCGAACGATGTGGTGACCCGTCCCGAGGAGACGCCACTTCTCCGCTGACCCGTAACCCGGCGCCCCCGCGTTGGCCTGAACCATGTTGGCGCAGAAGGGACAGTGGACGCCACCTGCGAAGATTGACGAAGCCGGGCCTGATACAAGCTTGGCCGCGAGCTTGGGGAATTGAACGCTCGGGAGCACTAGGTCGGTGCTGACTCCCTTGATAAGCGCCCACTGATCGTCCAGGGCGTACCGGATGGTAGCCGAAACGCTCATAATCTTGGGATCGAAACCCTCAACGCCGGAGGGGTGCTGGATCGCGCCGTCCCCAAACGTCGGAAGGCGCGAGAACGATCGTCGGCGGCCGTAGCAGACTTTTTTCC
This sequence comes from uncultured delta proteobacterium, assembly GCA_963754915.1. Taxonomy (GTDB): domain Bacteria; phylum Myxococcota; class Myxococcia; order Myxococcales; family Anaeromyxobacteraceae; genus DATJZG01. Next base: position 202,064 of record CAVWHZ010000011.1, read on the forward strand.
AGGCGGTCCACTCAAGCCGGTCGACGAACGTAACCGAGTTCGCGGCGGCTACGCGCATGCTCTTGGGGAACGCGAAGCCGAGCAATGTGAGCGTACGCCACTGAGTTGGCATCGGGATCCGAGGTAGGACCTGCGCGATCATCTGCTCGACGCCAGCCTCAACCATCTGGTCGAGAAGCCCCAAGTCGACGAGGAGATCCGTGGTGCCGGGGCTGAGTTGGCGAGCGGTGACAAACGACAGCAGGTCTCTTGGAATGGCGCCGCTCTCGAACTCCTCACGAGTGAGACGAAGCGCGATCCCGTTTGTTGCGAACTGGAGCGCTGCGGCGACATCCACGGTCCGGGACAAACCCGTCACCGGAACGAACGGTAGCCCGGCCTGAAGGGCCTTCGCGAACGCTCTTCTGGCACCGCCTGCTCCAGCAGGTTCGATCTCACGCAGATCCAGGAAGTAGGGTGCGCAGGCACCCACTGACGTCGCTAGCTTCGCGAAGCCTCGAGTGAGGTGCTTGTCGAGCGTGTCCTCCGGTTTCATCTCGACGACTTCAAGCAGCGGCGTGACGCTTGAGGAAATGTTCGGCGGCAGGGTGGCCAACGCCTGCTTCTCACCGCGCTTGAGTTTCAATACCGGGACGTAGTGGTCGGGCCCGAAGCGCATGTGTCCTCACTCCTGTCCGTCCCAAAGATCGATCGGCGCGAGCGTCCGTCTCGCATCCTCGAGGTAGGATCTCAAACTCCCTGCAACGTCCGCGTTGCCCGGAGAGAAGCACACGACAAACATCGAATCGAAACTCGCCGCCCCACTGCAAGCTGCGCGCACGCTCGCCTCGCCGTTGATCGCACAGAGTTCAAGCAGCACGGCCTCCAGCACCACAACTCGTCCCGTGAGCCGCCGAGCGAGTTCTGGCACGGTCGCGGCTGCGCGCAATGCGCGCTTGTCGCTCGTGACGAGGGTGTCTCCGCGTTCGATGCAGAGCGCGAGGAGCTGGGCTTCGCCCGGATCGACGCTCGGCAGATTGCGGAAGAGCTCCCGCGTTGAGTCCGAGGCGGTGGGTGCAACCTGAAGGGTGGTGGCGCTCGTCTTGAGCGCCTCGCAGATCGCATCTCCGTAGCGCTTCCGGAGCCCGCCGCGCGCGAGCATGTGTGGCAACGCTGGAAGGCGTGCACAGTCCTCGAGTCGGCTGCCCAGGCGTTCGGCTACTGCTTCGAGCAGGCCAGCGGCACCGAGCTTACAGAACGCATCGGTGTCAAACAGGACGGCCATCGCGTTCGGGGTCCAAGAAGACGCATCTGAGAAGCGCTCGGTCGGTTTCGCTCGCTGATTCGACGTCGACGTGCTCGTCGAAGAGATGCCGTAGCGCCTGGCGGCCGCCGACGTGTCGATACAGTGCCTTTAGCGCCATCTGCGATTCCGGGAACCTTTTGGTCCGGTTAGCGTGGGCCCACAGGAGGACGCCAGCATCGATGTGCGTTTCTCGTTCCAGAGCGCTTGCTTCGTTCGCAAGCGACCTGAAGTCCCTACCGCGCAATTCCGGAGGAGCACGGCCGCACCCCAGAAGCGACCACGCGAACAACTCAGCTGTCGGTTCGATACCCGAAGGATCCGGTTCGGCGACCTCGTCTTCCTCGTCCACGACCGGACCATCCGAAGCGCAGTGCCGATGAGCCACGTGGCCAGCCTCGTGGGCGGCATGGATAAGCAATCGAGCGGGCTCGTCATTCGCGTGGCCAAGGAGGATCACCGGCCGACCTTCTACGACGCACGCAAGCCCCTGGAACTTAGGATTGGGCAGGATCTCGACGTGAACGACGGGAATCCCACGCGTCCAGAGAATCCGAGACGACAGCCGTGAGGCTGATGCTCGCGTTTCTAGCTAGCAGGTCTGCGGCCCAGGAACCCGCTTCGTTCGACAGCAGCCGAACGGGTTGGGGGTTCCGGAGTGACCGCACAACCGCGGCAGCTACGCTAAGGCCGGCGTGGATCGTAGGGCCGAGACGATCGGCATCGATGTTCCGTATGTGGCGCAACCGTGCACCGGCGTACACGGGGGCAGTAAGCTTCGCGTCGCGCTCGACCGCGGAGACCGGGGCGTTCAGGAAACGCGCGACCCTGAAGGCTAGGTCGGCGAGGAGCTGCGGGTCCTTCTCGCAGTCCTTGGACCACCAGTCCGGAAGCAGAGCGCTCCGAACAAACTCCGGGCTGAACCCCGCGCGAGAGAGGCGACGATAGAGAGCGTTGAAGGCTTTGGTCCCCAGATGAGCCTCTTGGTTCGAGTAGGACTCTACCCCGCCGGACCGACACGGCCACTTCACGGTCGCGTTCGGCCCACTCAGCAGCGAGACGTCCGAGCCATCGTCTCTAGAATGTGCCTAGACGAGGGTCGCTCTCTCTCCGTTTCCTCGTTCTGCGCCTACTCGTCAATGACCTTGCGCAGGTGCTGTCCGGACGGCGGTGGCGACCGTGCTCCTTAAGGTGCCGTGGCCGATGACTGGAGTTGAACGCGCCGGTGGTAGCCGCATCGGGTGGCGTCACCCTCTTGGGTAGTATCCTACCGATCGTTGGCATTCGTATGCCATATGATAGTCATACGAAGTCGTCGAGTTCTTTGGAGTAGCCCGGGTTGAGAGCGACCGGCAGTTCACGAACGCAAGATGAAGCGTGCGCTTGGAGATTGGAATGAGCGATGCGAGAGCGACCAGGAGGGCAGCCGGCCGTCTGCCCGGCTCGCCGCTGACCTACGACCGCAGCTGGTCGTTTGCCGAGGTCGCGTACTTCCTAAACGTGAGCGAGTCCACTGTACGAAACCTTGAGCGGGATGGGGCGCTCCCTGCCCTCCCGCGCATCGGTAGGCGTGTGAATTTCGATCCGCAGGTCGTACGCGCCTTTCGAGATGGCTGGCGGCCGTCAAGTGGTCAGCGCTTAGACCCCAGACCGGACGTGCGGACCGACAGGGGATGAGGGTAAGAGTGGCCCATGGCAAGCGCTCGCTGGAAGGTGCAGAAGAATGGCAAAAGGCACCTCGTCGCGAAGTGGCGGGACGCCACGGGGCGTTGGGTCGGGCCGCGCATCGCGAAGGGTTGCCGGACCCTTGAGCAGGCGCGTCGCTGGGCCGACGACATGGAACGCCAAGCCGAGCGGCAGCGGCACGGGCTCGAGCCGCTTCCGACTCAGGGCCATGTCACCTTTGGCGACATATGGGACCGGTGGTGGGACCGGGATGGCCAACGCAGGCGCGCCGCGTCCACTCACGATTTTCAGGTCTTCCTCCAGAGGCATTTGGCCGACCTTCGCCCGTTTGTTCTCATGCCGGCCGCCGGCGGCGCTTTCGCGGATCAACTTGACCGGCTTCTATCCGCGAAAGAGGACGCGCACGAACTCGCGCCAAGGAGCCTCAACCACCTGCGTGGAGCAGCGTTCCGCATTTTCGAGTTTGCCCGCGACCCGAAGTTCCATCTGTGGACCTCGGAGAATCCCGTGCGCTGGGTGAAGCGTAGGCGAGTTCCAAAGCGGCATTACGAAGTCCTCAAGCGGGAGGAGGTCGCCCCGGTTCTGTCGAGCTTCCCCGAACCGAAGCTCGGATCGCCCTGGCGCTGGGCTGCGGCCGTTTGCCTTTATGCTGGCACGCGGCCTGGCGAGGCTATGGGGCTATGGAAGGAGGACGTCGACACTGAGGAGTGGGTGCTCACGATTCGCCGGTCCTGGGGAAATCCCTGGCCGAAGGACTACGAGGCGCGCACCGTGATCATCCCGACGGAGCTGCGCCCAGTGCTCAGCGCCGCCATGCGCATCTCACCGAACCACCTCGTCTTTCCGCGCTCGAACGGCGATGTCTTCGACCCCGAGACGCGCCGGCAACTCGTAGATCACCTACGGCGTGCCTGCGCCAAGGCTGGCGTGGTCGAGGGGTACGATCACACCTGCCGCCGCTGCAAGGCCAGGTATACGCGCGGGGTGGAAGGCGCGCCGACGAACTTCACCTGGCGCCACCCTGATGCCACGCAGCGCGAGTGCCCGCACTGCCAAATGAAGCTCTGGGCGACGCCCGTTCCTCGGCCGGTGAGGTTCTACGATCTGCGTCACTCGAATGCGACACTCCTGCGCAAGGCTGGAGTGGATCTCGGAACCGTGCAGAAGGCCCTTGGCCACTCGAGCCCCGAGATAACGGCTGCAGTTTACGATCACAGCGAGCTCGCGGACTACCGCCAGGCGCTCGAACGCGCACTCACCTTCAACGCGACCGGCCCAGTTCTATCCATCGAGCCCCGTTTCCGTGGGGAACCGGTGGGGACCAAGGGGGCTCTGCAAAAAAACGAAGGCCCCGGAGCCAGGGCTTTCGCCAGCAACTCCGAGGCCTTCAAGTGGTCGGGGAGACAGGATTCGAACCTGCGACCCCTTGGTCCCGAACCAAGTGCTCTACCAGGCTGAGCCACTCCCCGACTTGAAAGGCGAGCGGGTGCACTCGGGAAGCGCCCCCACGTAACGCGGCGTATCTACTGGAGTCCCTCGAGGGTGTCAAGGACCAAGCCCGAGGGCCCTATCCCTCGCTACAACGGCCCTTGCTGCGAAATCCGTTCACCGGACGCAGCAAAGCTCGACCTCTTGTGGGAGCTTGGGAACCGCGGCGGTGAGCACCTCGTGGCCTGCCGCCGTGACGAGCACGTCGTCCTCGATGCGCACGCCGATCCCGCGCAGCTCCGCCGGCGCACTCGCGTCGTCCGCCGCGACGTAGAGGCCTGGCTCCACGGTGAGCACCATCCCGGCCGCCAGCGTTCGCGACTTGCCGTCGACGTAGTAGGCGCCGACGTCGTGGACGTCCAGGCCGAGCCAGTGGCTGGTCCGGTGCATGTAGTACTTCTTGTACGAACCGTCGGCGATTCGCTCCTCGGCCGTTCCCGCGAGCAGGCCGAGCGCGATCATTCCCTCGGAGAGCTTCCGCACGACGATCTCGTGGATGCCGTCGATGGTCGCGCCCGGCTTCACCGCTCCGATCCCGGCGAGCTCGGCGTCGAGGACGACGTCGTACACGCGGCGCTGAGCCTTCGAGAACTCGCCCGACACCGGGAAGGTGCGGGTCACATCGGCTGTGTAGAGCCCGAACTCGGCGCCGGCGTCCACCAGGCAGAGCTCTCCGTCGCGCAACTCCGCGTCGCCCGCACGGTAGTGAAGGATCACCGCGTTCGAGCCGCTCGCCACGATGGTCCCGTAGCCGGGGCCAGACCCACCACGGCGCCGGAATGCGTACTCAATCTCCGATTGGACCTGGTACTCGCGCGCCCCTGGCCGCCCATCCCGCATCGCCGACATGTGCGCCTCCGCGGTGATCTCGGCGGCGCGCCGCAGCTTGTCGACCTCGTCTGCAGACTTCACGAGCCGGAGCTCGTGAAGGATCCCGCCCGGGTCGCGTATCGGGTCGGGGGCGCGAACGCCGCTCCGGGACTTGGCCCGGACCTGGTTGAGGATGCGTGCCACGCGCGCATCCCAGTCGGGCGAGAATCCCAGCCGGTACCAGAGTGGCCCTCCCTGCGCCAGGTACTCCGCGAGCTTCAGGTCGACCTCCGCGACCGGGTGAGCCGCGTCCGCCCCGAAGCCCTCCCTGGCGCCCTCGACCCCCGCTCGCAGGCCCGTCCAGATCTCCTTCTCCGGGTCTTTCGGGCGCACGAACATCACGAAGGCGGGCTTCCCCGCGGGTGGATCCGCGAAGAGGAGGGACGCCCCTTCCGGCTCCTCGAAGCCGGTGAGCCACGCGTAGTCCGAGTCCTGGCGGAACAGGTACTCGGAGTCGGCGTTGCGGATCCGCTCCTCGGCGGCGGGCAGGAGCATGACGCCGCCCCCGAGGGGGCGCATGGCGGCGGCGACGGCCGCCCGTCGCTCGAAGAAGGTCTTGGCGTGGTCTGTAGGCGACATGGGCCGGAGTTGTATCGCCGCTTCCCTGCCTCGGCCAGCGGACTTCGCTAGCTGGCTTCGGCGACGGCAGGGGCTTCGCCCGTTGGCGCCGCGGGCAGCTCCAGCACCACGCAGGTGCCCCTGCCCGGGGAGCTCTCGATGCTGAGGTCGCCGCCCAGGCTGGTGACGAGCCCGCGAGAGACCGCGAGCCCCATCCCGGAGCCCGCCCCCTGTGGTCGGGTGCTGAAGAACGGCTCGAAGGCCTGCCGCAGAGCGTCCGCCGGCATGCCGACCCCGTTGTCCTCGACGTTCAGCCGGATGCGCTCGCCCGCTCGCACGCCCCACACCAGCACCTGTCCGACGTCCCGCGCGTCCTTCACTGCCTGCATCGCGTTCTTGAGGACGTTGACGAGCACCTCGTGCACGACCCGGGCCTCGGCCCGGGCGGTGAGCCCCTCGTCGACCCGGACGTCGACCGGCACGTCGATCTCCAGCCGGGCGCGCGCCTCGGCGGCGGCGAGCGCCGCGGCCTCGCCCAGGTCCACGATGTCGTCACCCGGATTGGCCCGTCCCGTGATCCTGCCGGCATCGTAAAGGTGCCGCACCGTGCTGGCCACGCGTTGCAGAGACTCGATCGACTCCTCGACCGCCTCGAAGCCATCGACCGGGACCCGCCCGTCGCGCAGGCCCTCGGCGAGGTACTGGAGGTTGGCGGTCGCGGCCGCCACCGGGCCCGCGATCTCGTGCGCCACGCCCGCGGCAAGGCGGCCGAGGGCCGCGAGCTTCTCGGCTCGCAGCAGGGCCGCCTCGCGGTTCGCGAGCTGCAGGGTTCGCTCCCCCACGAGCCCCTCGAGTCGCTGGTGGAACCCCTCCAGCTTCTTCGAGTCCTCGACGAATCGCTCGCTCAGCACGAGCCCCACGATGCTCAGCGGGAAGAGTGTTCCCAGGTCGGCGAGAAGCGGGAGGTCGACGACTCCGGCAACGACGAGCGCGTCGCTCCCGGTCAGGGCGATCAGCCCGACCATCCCCGCGGCATGCACGCCGGCATAGCGAACCCCGGCGCGCCAGGCGGCCAGGTACCGGACGAGCGGCACGAACAGGGTTGCCAGGATGACGGCCAGGGCGAGGTCGCCGAACTGCGTGGCCGGCGTGTAGACGTAGGTGATACCGCCATGGACGGACCTCGCCACCCGCCCGTCGAACACGGCTACCGAGAGGAGCGCGATTAGGCTAATCGCCACGACGACGCCGGACAGCGCCCACTCCCATCGGCGCTGCCGTCGAAGGAGGACGAGGTTGGTGTAGCGGAGCCAGAGCGCCGCCTCGAGCCCGCCCACGAAGACCTGGACGCGCGAGGACCAGACCACCGCCGGGTTGCCGAAGACGGGCCAGGTGCTCGGGATGTTGCCCGCCGTGAAAACGGCCCCGCACAGCGCGATGACCGCGAACCATCCCTGCTCCGACCACCCGGGGACGCGGCGTATGCGCGTCGACAGCACCGCCACGTACATGCACAGCGCACAGGCGATGAGCGAGAGCAGGCTTGCAGCCGTCATTGATACACTTCTGGTGCAAGGCACGCCCCCGGAGGAAGGGCGATAACCGCTGGGAACCACGGACGATCGACGGGGCCGGCGCTCGGAACCCCCGACCCCCGGGTCGCGCGCGACCCGCGGCCGGCGCCGATCGGCCGGGGCCGGATGGAGCGCGGTCACCGCCCTGGCAGCGCCGCGGTGGCCCAGGCCTGGAACGCTTCCCGCTGCGCCGAGGTGGGCTCGTCCACAGGCTCGAGCCACACCGTGTCCTCTGGAGCTTCTTCCAGGGGCACCGTCACCTCGACGAGTTCGTCGCGTCGGAAGACCGTGAGCCGCAGCGACCCGCCGGGACCGACCGCGCGCATCCGCTCCCAGAGGGCGGCGCGGTCGACGCGGAAGCCCGATTCGGCAAGGACCTCGTCCTCGGCGTAGAGCCCGGCGCGGTGCGCGGGCCCGCCCTCCCGGACAGACCGCACGAAGAGCCTGGGCCCCGCCGCGAGGTCGGCGCCGAGCCAGCCCGGCAACGGACCGTTCCCGTTCCTGCGCGGAGGAGCGCCACCGCGGTCCTCGAGCGACTGCGCCGCCCGGCGACCGAGGCGAAGTCCGACGACGTCCAGGTCGACCTCCAGCTGCGCCACCCCGCGGACGAAGCGATCGAAGAAGCCTCGCGCCACGCCCTCGCCGGCAAGCTCGCTGGCGGCCCGCTCCACCCCATCCTCCGGAACGCCACCGTGGAGGTGCTGTCGGTAGAGCAGCCGCAACAGCTCGTCGAGGGACTTCCCGCGGCGCCGCAGGGCCATGTCGAGGGCGAAGGCGACGAGCTCGCCCTTCTGGTAGTAGGAGACGGCGCTGTTGGGCGTGTTCTCGTCCGGGCGGTAGTGCTTCACCCACGCGGTGAGGCTCGCCTCCTCCAGGCTCATCTTCAAGGCGCCCGCCTGGCGCTCGAGGGCCGTCCACTCCTCCCCGAGGTGCTTCAGATAGCGCGCCGGATCCCCGATCCCTGCGCGGACGAGCACGAGGCGATCGTAGTAGCTCGTCACCCCCTCGAACCACCAGAGGAGCCGCGTGTACTGCTCGCGGGCGTAGTCGTAGGGGACGAGCGCAGCGGGCCTCAACCTCTTCACGTTCCAGGCGTGAAAGAACTCATGGGCCGCAAGCGCCAGCGTCTCCTCGTAGGCCTCGCGAGGGAAGAACGCTGTGCGAGCCACGTTGAGCGTGGTGCTGCGCGCGTGCTCCAGGCCCCCGCGCCGCTTCTCCGTCACGTGGACGATGAACAGGTAGCGTTCATAGGGGAGGCCGCCCATCATCTCCCCGAAGTGCTCCACGACGCGCCGCAGGTCGGCGACGAAGAGAGGGACGTCGATGAAGCCCCGCCCCACCAGCGCGACCTCGTGCCGCTTTCCCAGCGCGTCGAAGGTCTCCACCTCGTGGGTCCCGACCTCCACCGGTGAGTCGGCGAGCTCGTCGTAGTCCCGCGCCTCGAAGCGCATCGGCCCGCCCTCGAGGGCGGTGGTGACGTGCCAGCCCTGGGGCGGGGCCACCACCAGCTCGGCCGGCTCCGAGAGGCGCCCCTCGGCGTACAGGAAGAGGTTTGCGCCGTTGAAGTAGCCGTGGCGCCCGTCGAGATGGGCGGTCCGGACGGTGAGCTCGTTCGCGTAGACGCGGTAGTGCACCCGCGCGCGCACCGCGCCCCCCGCCTCGACTCGGAAGCGGTGCTTGTCGACCCGCGCCACGGGCAGGCGCCTGCCCTCCCCGTCAAACGCCTCCAGGCCCTCGAGGTGTCGGGCGAATTCGCGCACCAGGTAGCTTCCGGGAGTCCAGACGGGCATCGCCAGGGTGACGGCCGAACCGGGGTGGTCGAGCTCGGCCTCGACCTCGTAGAGGTGCGAGTGAGGGGCGGGCATGGAGACTCGGTAGCGCATCGGGGCGCCAATCGTAGCATCGCGGGACGCGCTCCGGATCAACGGGGCCGGGGCCGGGTTCTGGTATGTTCGAACTGGCGGTGGAGTCAACCGCGCTCCCGAGGAGACAGAGTGGATCCCTACGGACTGCGTCGCGTGGTGTCGCCGAAGGGCGTCCTTCCTCAGCGGGCGGACGTGCTCGACCCGGACCTGCCGCTCGGCGACGACGAGCTCGCCATCGAGGTCGAGGCTCTCAACATCGACTCCGCCAGCTTTCGCCAGCTCGAATCGGCCGTCGGCAAGTCCCCGGACGCGATTGGCGCCGAGGTGTCCCGGATCGTCCGCGAGCGGGGCAAGATGCACAACCCCGTCACGGGCTCGGGAGGAATGCTCATCGGGCGCGTCGAGCAGGTGGGACCGCGCCACCCCGCCGCCGAGGACCTCCTCGTCGGCGAGCGCATCGCCACGCTCGTCTCGCTCACGCTGACGCCGCTCCGCGTCGACGAGATCCTGGCGGTCCACCCCGAGGTGGAGCGCATCGAGGTCCGCGGCAAGGCCGTTCTCTTCGCCACGGGGCTCTGGGCTCGACTCCCTTCGGACATGCCGGAGAAGCTGGCGCTCGCGGCGCTCGACGTCTGCGGCGCCCCGGCGCTGGTGGCCCGCCACGCCCGCCCCGGCGATCGCATCCTGGTCATCGGCGCCGGCAAGTCCGGGGCCCTCGTGTGCGCCCAGGCGAAGGAGAGCCTGGCCGGGTCGGGCGAGGTCGTGGCCGCCGATCGCTCCCCCGCCGCGTTGCAGGCGCTCTCCGAGATCGGGCTCGTCGGCCGCACCCTCCTGCTCGACGCCACGAGCGGGATGGATACCCTCGAGCGGGTCGAGGCCACCGGCGGCCTCTTCGACCTCGTCGTGAACTGCGCGAGCGTCGCCGGCACCGAGCTCTCGTCGGTGCTGGCGGTGCGCGACGGCGGCACCGTGATCTTCTTCTCCATGGCGACGAGCTTCACGAGCGCTGCGCTCGGAGCCGAGGGCGTCGGCAAGGACGCGGCACTGCTCATCGGCAACGGGTACGTGCCCGGCCACGCCGACCTGGCCCTCGACCTCCTGCGGAGAAACCCGCGGCTGCGCGCTCACTTCCAGTCGCGGTACGCTCGCTAGCAGCCCTCCGCCTTGCGGCCTCGGCACCCACAAGGGTGCCGAGACGGGGCCGGTGTCGGCGCAGCGGTGGGGACCACCCGTCTCGGCGTATCATTCGTCGCCGAACGACCCGCGCCTTGCCGCTGGGTCGAGGGAGGCACAAATGCCTAGGCATCTTCGCGTGGTCCCGGGCCTCATCGCGGCACTGGGGCTCGTTGGCGGCCGGGCCGTCGCCGAGCAGGCTCCTGCAGCGGAGCCGGGGGTTCTCTGGGAGCAAACGGTGGAGATGCAGATGCAGGGCTTCTCCATGCCCCCCACCACGTCCAAGTTCTGCGCGCCCAAGAAGGATTGGTCCCAGCCGCCCAAGTCCGGGCGCGACGACAACTGCAAGGTGACCGACGTCAAGCATGACGGGCCGCACATGACGTGGAAGATGGCCTGCGAGGGCAAGGAGCCGATGACCGGCGAGGGCGACATCGTCCACCAAGGCACGACCTACTCGGGCCGCATGACCATGCATTCGAGCCGCGGCGACATGGTGATGAAGATGCAGGGGAAGAGCCTCGGGGATCCCTGCGACGCGGGGGAGACCAAGCGCACGGTGGAGGCCATGAAGAAGCAGTCGACCGAGCTCCAGGCGTCGATGGCCTCGTCGGCAGCCAAGGCGTGCGACGACGCGGTGAAGCAGATGGCCACGATGACCTTCGCCTACTCTCCGGCCTGCAAGGATCGCCAGGCCGACTTCTGCGCCCGCGCGAACACGTGCCCGGGCTGGACCGTCCTCATGCATCGCTCGCCGGACGAGCGCAGCCAGGCCGAGAAGATGTGTGGCACGAAGCTCGAGGGGCTTCGGCCCTCTTGCTGTGCGTCGGCCGCGAAGCAGCTCTCGTCCCGGGGCTCCGTCAGCGACCCCGCCAGGAAGGACGACGTGAACTTCGTCTACTCCTACTGCCCCGACGAGGCCCGCACGCTCGCCCAGCGGGACTGCGCGGGCGTGAGCTACACAGGGATGGAGCCGGCGATGCGCGACTTCTGCGTGCGCTACGCCGAGCAGACGCGCTCCGCCAAGCCGAAGCCGGCGCCCGCGACCCCGCAGGACGACGCGCAGAAGAAGGCGGAGGACGCGACCAAGAAGGTGAAGGGCCTGTTCGGGTTCTAGTGCGCCTTCGACCGGCGACGGCACTTCTCTCGCTCCTCGCCTCGGCACCCTCGGCCGCCGAGTCGACGGCCGTCGATCGCTTCCCGAACGCCGGCGCCTCCTACGTCGTCGCGGTGAACGGCCAGGTCGTGTGGGCACACGCGCCCGACGCGGCGCTCCCGCCGGCCTCCCTCACCAAGATCATGACGGCCTTGCTCGTGCTCGAAGAGGGCGCCCCGCCGGACGAGTGGATCCGGGTGAGCTCCCGGGCAGCCGCCGCCACCGGCACGCGTCTCGGGTTGCGGGCCGGCGAGGAGGTCCGGGTGCTCGACGCGCTCACGGCCGCCCTGGTCTCGTCCGCGAACGACGCCTGCCTGGCGCTCGCCGAGCACGCCGCCGGCAGCGCCTCCGCCTTCGTCGAGCGCATGAATCGCCGGGCGAAAGAGCTCGCGCTCTCATCCACCCACTTCCAGAACCCGTGCGGCCACGACGCCCAGGGGCACCTCTCCTCCGCACGAGACATGTGGATCCTCACGCGCGAGGCTCTCGCCCGGCCCGAGTTCCGGCGCATCGTTGCCCTCGAGCGCACCGAGGTGAGAACGCGCTCCGGCCGCAAGATTCCCGTCGTGACGGGCAACGCCCTGCTCGGGCGGGCTCGCGGGGCTAACGGCGTGAAGAGCGGCTTCACGCCGGCGGCCGGGAAGTGCGTCGTGGCCCGCGCCGAGCGCGAGGGCACCGAGGTCGTGATCGTCCTCCTGGGAGCGCCGGACCGCTGGTGGACGGTGGCGAGAATGCTCGAGGCCTCCTTCGACGAGGCCTCCCGCGGTGGCTGAGGTCGCTGGCGCGACCGGGAAGCGAGAGAGGGGGGCCCGGCGGCCCTCGGGGGCCCCGTGGTTGATACTCGGGGCCGTGGCCGTCGCCTACGCCAATGCCTTCGACGGCGAGTTCCAGTTCGACGACGGGGCGGTCATCGTGGACGACCCCCGAGTCCAGTCACTTTCGGCCTGGTGGGCCTCGATGCCCGGGATCCGGCCGCTCCTCAAGCTCTCCTTCGCGGTCAACCACGCGAGCGGCCTGGGCATCACCGGGTTCCACGCCGTCAACCTTGCCCTGCACGCGGCGAACGCGATCCTCGTCTGGGCGCTCTTGCGTCGCCTCGGCCCGCGAGTCTCCGGGGCGGCCGGCCTCGGCGCGCTCCTCTTCGCCCTCCACCCCGTCCAGACCGAGGCGGTCACGTACGTGTCTGGACGCTCCTCGTCGCTCGCCGCCACGTTCGCCCTGGCAAGCATCCTCACCTGGGTCGCCGGGCGTGCGCGGTCGCGTCCCCGGCTCGCACACGCGGTCTCGCCACTCTTGCTCGTCGCCTCCCTCCTGGTGAAGGAGACGGCTGTAGTCCTCCCGCTGGCACTCGTCCTCGTCGAGGCAGCGTTCGGCCCCCGCCCCTTCCGCTGGAAGCGGGCCGTCGCCGCCACGGCCGGGCACTGGGCCATCGCGATCCTCGCGCTGGCCGCGCTTGTCGGGAGCCCCACCTACCGGAACATGGCCGCGAGGAGCCTCGCGATCCGGCCGGAGGGCCCGAACGTCTTCACGCACGTGGAAGCCCTCGCCTGGCTCGCCGGCCAGGTCGTGCGGATCGATCGGCTGGATGCCGACCCCGACCTCCCGGTCGTCGAGGTGCCGACGCTGATCGTTGCCCTGGAGGCCGCGCTGCTCGTCGCCTCGCTGGCGGCGGGGCTCGCCCTGCTGCGCCGCGGCAGACCGGAGGGGTTCGCATTGCTCTGGTTCCTCGTCTGGCTCCCCGTCTCCGGCTGGGTGCTGCCGCGCCCCGAACCAGCCAACGACCGGCAGCTCTACCTAGCACTGGTCGGCCCCGCGTGGATCGCCGGTCGATGGCTCGCGGCCCCCTTCCGCGCCGGGGGCTACAGGCGCGTTGCCGTCGTCGGACTCCTCGGCTTGCTCTGCGGAGCCACGGTCGCGCGAAACCGCGTGTACGGCGACGCGTTGCGCTTCTGGAAGGACGTGGTCCAGAAGTCGCCCCGCAACGCCCGCGCGCACAACAACCTGGGATTCGCCCTCGCAGCGCGCTGCCGGCTCCACGAGGCCGAGGCGGCCTTCGTCCGGGCACTCGAGCTCGACGGAGGCTACGTCCGCGCAGCGGTCAACCTTCGCCTCCTCCGCGACGGCGCGCCCCTCACCGCGGACCCGAGACAGCAAGGCTGCGGCCCACCGCCGCCGGCCGCGCATCCCACCCCCTAGAGCGAGACGCTGGCCGCCCTCCCCTCGGCGAGGGCTCGGTGGCAAGCGTCTGCCTTCACCATGGGGCGCGCCCGGCGACGGGCGAAATGGTCGGCGCCGCGCTTCGCGGTCGGCTACCCTGTCCCCGGGGCCGTGGCGGAACTGGCAGACGCGGCGGACTTAAAATCCGCTTCCGCCGAAAGCGGAGTCCCGGTTCGATCCCGGGCGGCCCCAATGCTTGCGGCCGAGTCTTCCGATCCCGGACCTGGGGTGGCGAATCGGAAGCGGCCTGGCTTGGGGCCCCCGCGCCGCGGCTCGAGAGTCGCGGCCGCCGCCGGGGCCGCCGTCGCTCACTGCCCGAGGAGGTACCAGGCGGTGAGCGTCTGCCCTGCGGGTACGACGAGGAATCCCTCGCCCGCGCCGATGCCCGTCTTGGGGGCCAGGATGCCTAGCTCCTCGGTGGGGGAGATGGCCGCACCTGCGGCTCCGCTCCACAGCTCGCGACCGGTCGCCGCGTCGAGCGCGTAGACCGTCCCCGACGCGGATCCTGCGACCACCACGCTGTCGATCGCGATCGGAGCCGACACGAGGTGGCCATCGCCGGCGAAGCTCCAGGAGACCTGCTGTGCCGCGAAGTCCATCCCCCGCAACGTCCCGTCGTTCAGGAAGAACGCAGCCGTGCTGCTGAACGCCGGGATTGCCGAGACGCTGGACATGGGAAAGGTCCCGGTCTGGTTGCCGGAGGCCGCGTCGAAGATCGTTCCGGCGGCGGGTGCGCATGCTGGATCCCGGACGTACAGGGACCCGTTCGCGTAGGCAGCCGTCGTCCCGCCCCCGCCATCGCCGGGACCGGCGTAGTGCCAGAGAATCGAGCCCGTCGCGAGGTCGAACTTGTAGACCTGGCACGTGTAGGAGACGAACACCCCGTCGATGGAGACCGTCGGCGAGCTCTGGTCGCCGTTCACGAGGTTCGACCACAGGACGTTTCCGTTCGTCTCGTCGACGGCGTAGACGGTTCCCCCGGATCCCGCTCCCGCCACGTAGACGATCCCGGCGGACGCGGTCGGCGGCGACTCGAAGACGTACTGGTTCGGGAGCAAGGCGCTCCAGCCCGGCTCTCCGGTCGCCGCGTCGAACGAGAGGAGCAAGCCGTCGAAGTTGAGCACGAAGACCTTGCCGCTGTCGTAGGTATGGCCCGACACCCAGTAGGTGCCGCCGATCGCCACCGGTCCCCAGACCGTCTTTCCCGTGCTCTCGTCCAGGGCGAAGAGCTGTGTGCCCTGCCCGCCGGACGCGGACCCGGCCGTGAGCACGAAGACCTTGCCGCCAGCGATCAGCGGGTAGGAGACCGCTCCGGGCAGCTGGACGGTCCAGGCCGAGGTCGCGGGGAACGCGAGCGGGCGACCAAAGGTCGCGTAGCCCGAGTGGGCGGTGTCGACGTGGAAGGCGAGGGCCTGGGAAGCGGTCCCCGCGGGCGAAGCGATCGCGAACGCGGGGCCGCTCGCGGTCCCGCCGCCCGGTGGCGGAGTGTACACGGTCACCGCGGCCGAACCGGCGCTGGCGATGTCCGAGGCGAGGATGGCGGCGTGGAGCTCGGAGCTCGACACGACGGTGGTCGCTCGCGGGTCCCCGTTCCACTGCACGACGGTCGACGTCGAGAAGCCGGAGCCGACCACGGTGAGCATGAATCCCAGCCCTCCGGCGGGCGCCAGCGCCGGCACGATGGACTCGATCGCCGGCACGGGATTCGGGATGACGACGTCGAAGGCGAGGGCGGAGGACGTCCCGCCCCCAGGGGGCGGGTTCGTCACCGTCACCGACACCGACCCGCCAGTCGCGATGTCGGCCGCGCCGATCGCGGCCTGCAGCTCCGTGCTCGAGACGAACGTCGTTGCACGCGGGCTCCCGTTCCACTCGACGAACGCGCCGGACACGAAGTCGGAACCGGTGACCGTCAGCGTGAAGGCCGGACCGCCCTCGACGGCGGAGCTCGGGCTCAGCGTGGCGATCCCCGGGACGGGCGATCCGGGCTGCGCCGTGAACGTCAGCTGGAACGAATAGGACTGCCCGCAGCCGCTCTCGCTGCCGGCGAAGTCGATCGTGAGGGTCCCGCTCGCGAGCGTCCCCGTGCCGTTCAGGACGATGGTCACCGCGGAGCACCCGGACTCCGAGATCGGTGGGCACACGAGGCGATCGACGGCAAACGAGGCGGGCGCGGTGACGGTTGCGGTCGCGCCGCTGCCGTCGGGACAGATGTCGGAGAGCCCGAGCTTGTTCGAGTCGAGCCTCGTGATCTCCATCTCGGCTGCCACTGGCGTTCCGGGCTGCCCACTCACGGTGGCGACCGCGGTCCCGGCCCAGAGCCCCGTGAAGTTGCCGGAGTCATCCTGGGTGAGTGGCGCGAGACCCGAGCCCCCGCACGAGATCCCCGCGAGCGCCGCGGCGACGGCGACCATTCTGCGCATGAGGCTCCCCCCCCGGAGCCTCTTATCACACCGATCGTGACCCCGTCCCGGGCATCCTCCTGCCGGGCTGGGCGCAGCAATGGGTAGCCGGGTAACCCGGGGACGCCAACCCGGGCGCCGTCAGTTTAGGAACTCGGGAGGCTCGACCTCGACCTCCTCGAGCGGCTGCCTCCCCGCAAACCCCTCGTCGACCGGGTGCCAGTGCCCGACGACGGGCTCGCCGAACTGCCAGCAGAGGAACACCGGCTCGTCGCCGCGCATGGAGAAGAAGTCGACGAGCCCCATGTCCAGGTCCTTGACGAGGCAGCCGAGCTCGTTCACCCGCTCCACGACTCCGTTGATCTCGCCGACGACCACTCGGAACTGCGCCGCCTGCTCGGCGAGGCCCCTGCCGACGTCGGCGTCCGCCTCGAGCAGCGCCATGGCCTCGTCGGGCCCGCCCAGGGCCTCCACGAGCGCCGACGCCTGGGCGCGGAGCCGGACGAGGCGCCCGAACTCCAGCTGGAGGGTGGGGACGAGCTCGTTCGCCTCTTCCACCGTGAACATCCGGGGTCCGTCCGAGGTCAGCCGCGCGGCCATTCCCGTGTTATAAGCCACCCTTCCGGAAGGTCCACCACCGATGCTAGAGACCGTCGCCAAAGGATTCAAGGCCGCCCGCAACAGGCTGAAGGGCCGCACCGAGATCACGGCCGAGGTGGTGGACGACGCGCTGCGCGACATCCGCGTGGCGCTCCTCGAGGCCGACGTCGCCTTCGACGTGGTCAAGCGCTTCGTGGCCCGCGTCCGCGAGAAGGCCGTGGGCGAGGTCGTCGACACCAAGGTCAGGACGGGGAAGGGCACGCTGCGCGCCACTCCCCAGGACCACTTCATCAAGATCTGCCACGACGAGCTCGAGGCCCTCATGGGTCCCGTGGACACGTCGCTCGCGGTGGCCGAGCGGGGGCCTACCGGCGTCATGGTCGTGGGCCTGCAGGGGTCGGGCAAGACCACCACCGCCGCCAAGCTCGCCAACCGGTTCCTGAAGGAGGGCAAGAAGACCCTGCTCGTGGCCGCCGACCTCCAGCGCCCTGCCGCGGTCGACCAGCTGCGGCAGCTCGGGGAGCGGCTCGGCGTCCAGGTGTTCCACGAGCCCGGACTCACGCCGCCGGAGCTCTGCCGACGCGCGAGCGAGGCCGCCGTCCGCGACCGGGCCGACGTGGTCATCTACGACACCGCCGGCCGCCTCGCCATCGACGACGCTCTCATGACCGAGCTCGAACAGGTCAAGGCGGCCGTCCACCCCGGCAACACCCTTCTCGTCTGCGACGCCATGATCGGCCAGGACGCGGTGCGCACCGCCGCCGAGTTCGACCGGCGCATCGGCATCGACGGATTCATCCTCACGAAACTCGACGGCGACGCCCGGGGCGGCGCGGCGCTCTCGATCAAGGAGGTCACCGGCAAGCCCATCAAGTTCCTCGGCATGGGCGAGCAGCTCGACCGGCTCGAGGAGTTCCGTCCGGAGGGCCTCGCGAGCCGCATCCTCGGGTTCGGCGACGTCGTGGGCCTGATGAAGGACTTCGAGGCCCATGTCGACGAGGAGCAGGCCGAGAAGGACGCGCAGAAGATCCTCTCCGGAGACTTCTCGCTCGGCGACTTCGTGAACCAGATCCAGGTCATCCGCAAGATGGGCCCCCTCGGGGACCTGATGGAGAAGTTCCCGATCTTCGGGGAGATGCCCGAGGGCTTCCAGTTCGACGACGCGTCGTTGACGCGCATCGTCGCCATGGTGGGCTCGATGACGCCGGCGGAGCGGGCGCGTCCCGATTCGCTCGGCGAGTCCCGCATCAAGCGCGTGGCGCGTGGCTCTGGGCGCTCCGAGAAGGACGTGAAGGACCTCCTCAAGCACTACCACGGGATGCGCGGCGTGATGAAGGCGGTCGGGTCGGCGCCGGGCCTGCTGTCGCGCCTTCCGGGCATTCGCCAGCTCGTGTCGCTGCGCAAGGCGAAGGGCCAAGGGATGGAGGACATCCTCGGGGACGACGCTGCCGCCGTACAGGAGATGCTCGAGGGCCGAGTCCCCGATCCGGCCACGCTCGCCGGCCAGATGGCGGGCCTCCCCAAGGGGGTCCAGCCGCGCATGCCGGCGGGCGCGCTCGCCCGGGCGAGGCTCATGGGCTACGCCCCGGAACCCATTTCCTCCGAGAGCGCCAAGGACCGCGAGGCCCGCAAGAAGAAGCGCAAGCAGGAGCGCAAGGCCCGAAAGCAGGGGCGAAAGCGGCAGAAGAAGCGGTGACGCCGCCGGATCTCGAGCGCCCCCGGCTCGCGCCCCTCGACCCGCGGCCGGTCACGTTGCAGGACGGGACGCAGGGCGTCCTCCTGCGCGACCCGCTCGGCGTGCTCCCTCGCAACCCGGTGGTCTCCGCTCCCGCCTGGGTGGTGCTCGCCCACTGCGACGGCAAACACTCCCTCGACGACATCCACCGCGCGCTCGGGCGCATCGGCGCCTCCCCCGAGCGCGACCTCGTGGAGGGCCTCATCCGCCAGGCCCGGGACGTGGGCATCCTCGAGGGGCCGGCCTACGCCGGCCTGCGCGACAAGGCGATCGCCGACTACCGCCGCGCCCCGGCCCGGCCGAGTTCCTGCGCCGGCTCGGCCTACCCGGGAGACCCGAAGGCGCTGAGCGCCCAGCTCGACGCCTACTTCACCCACGCGGACGGCCCCGGCGCCCTGCCCCGCCGAGGCGCTGGCCCGGTGAGACTCGTCGTCTCCCCCCACATCGACTACGCGCGCGGCGGGCCGGGCTATGCGCACGCCTGGCGGGCAGCGGCCGAGGCCTGCGACGCCGACCTGTTCGTGGTCTTCGGCACGGCCCACGCCTCGCCGCAGCGCCTGTTCACGCTCACCCGCCAGCCCTACGCGACGCCGCTCGGCACCATCGCCACCGACCTGGCGCTCGTCGACCGGCTCGCGTCCGAGCTCGGCGAGGACGAGGTCTTTGGCGACGAGCTCTGCCACAAGGGCGAGCACAGCTGCGAGCTGCCGATGGTCTGGATCCAGCACGTCTTCGCCGGCCGGGAGGTCCGGGCGGTGCCCGTGCTGTGCTCGTCCATCTCGCAGCTCGCCGACCCCGCCCGCTCCACGGACCCGTTCCTCGCGGCGCTCCGCCGCGCCGTGGCCGGCCGAACGGTCTGCTACGTCGCCGGAGCCGACCTGGCGCACGTCGGCCCGCAGTTCGGGGATGCCGCGCCTCCGTCGGCGGACGAGCTCGCCACGCTCGCAGCCCGGGACCGCGAGACCATGTCCTTCGTGAGCCGCGGCGACGCCGCCGGGTTTCACCGGGACGCCGTGCGCGACGAGGCGCGCCGGCGCCTCTGCGGGACGGCGCCCATCTACGCGGCGATGCGCATGGCCGGGGTCGGGGGCAAGGCTGCTCCACCACGGGCAGTGGACCGATGGCAGGGACTCGGTCAGCTTCGCCGCCGCGGTGGGCTAGGTCGCTCACTCCCCGACGTCGTCGTCGGCGATTCCCTGGCCGTACTCGATGGCGCACCGGGCGCAGAAGGTATTGGGCTCTGGCGCCCCGGGGACCGCGATGGTCTGCCCCTCGGCGCCGCAGATCTGGCAGCGACCGGGCATGAGGACCTGGCCGCGGTCGGCCGGGCTCTCCTTGGTGGACTCGCGCATCGGTCTCCCCTTCCGCTGGCCCGGGGGAGGCACCGCCCTCAGACCTTGCGCTGCGCCTTCTTCGGGACCACCAGGCCCCGCGACAAGCGGCGCAGCACCTGCTTCAGCTGCCGCTTCTTGTAGCGGTCGTGGCTGGGCCGGGCCCTGCTCGTTGTGCCTCGCCGTATCCTCGTCCATCACCTGGAACTCCACCAGCGAGAACACGACCCGCCCGAGGTCCTCCGCCCCCTGAGGGGGCTCCGGGGGGAGCATGTCGTCGATGCGAACCGGGATGTCGACCACGAAGTTCAGGGCCCGGTATCCCCTGCCGCTGAACTCGTTCTGGCTTCGCCCGCTCGCTCGCCTCGAGATCGAGCGGCGCCTGCAGGTGGCTCGACGAGCTCGTCCGCGCGCGGGTGCTTGACCCGACGACGTGTCGGAACCTCAGCAGGCGAGTTGAGCGTCTGGCCGGGGCACCACGAAGTTGAAGGGGAAGAGGCGCGTCGCAGAGGTGGCGGAGCACCGAGGGGATCTGGTCCTTCGTGCGGGTCACGATCCGGTAGCGGACGCGGTCGAAGACCTGCGCCGCCACGGTCTCTCGCTTCACGAGCAGCTTCGTCATGAGCGAGGCCCGCGTCTTCAGGTTTCCGTGGAACTCGACCACCGGGAAACCGGCGTCCGACCATGTGGCGCGCCACCGCCATCACCCGGCGGTCGACCCGCTCGGCGAGGTCCGCCTCCCGGAGCGGAGTGCGGAAGAGGAGCTCGCGCGCCTCCAGGTGATGGACCACGTGCATGCACTTCAGCACCACGCAGGCGATGCGGCGGTAGCGCTTCGGTTCCGGCGCTCCCGCTCGCGATGAGGAAGAGCTGACGCACGTCTGCCGGGCTGGAGACCGGGTCCGCCACCCGGTAGCCGAAGGCCGAGCGGAGGTACTCGACCGCCTGCGCCAGGACGGCCCGCAGCCGTCGCTCGTCGCGGGGGTTGCCGAGGTCGAAGAGGTTGAGGCGCAGGAAGTGATCGACCTCGTCGGCGTCGCGGAAGTGGAGCCGTCCGCCAGTCGATGACCGACCCGCCGCGGAGGATGAGCCTCAGGATCTCGAGGTCGCCGAGGTCCATCTCCTCCACCGGGCGGTAGCCGTCGACGTCGCCGCGGGCGGGCTTGGGATCGGTTCCCACGGATTGGTCTCGCTCGGCCGGCCCGCCGGGGCGCTAGAACCGGAACGGGAAGACCACCTCCTGGCCCGAGGTGCGCGAGCGCGGGAAGCGGATGGTCTTCACCACGTTGGCGATGCAGCCGGAGATGGGCTGGCCAGAGAACTCAGGGCTCATGGCCTTGACGCCGCCGACGGTGCCGTCGCCCTGGATGACCCACCGCATCTTGAGCGTGCCGTGGGCGTCGGGCTGCGCCGCGGTCTGCTGCTCCAGGCACTGCTTCAGCGCGTCGATGCGGCTCGCCACGCCCTCGTTGATCTGGGCCTCGTTGAGGCGCTCGGGCAGCTCGCTCCCGGGTGCCGGCGGGACGTAGACGGAGCGCTTCGTCGCCTTCGAGGTGCCCGAAAGCTCCCGCTCGAAGTCCGCGTCGACGTCCGAGGCATCGAGGAGCGGGTCTCCGGTCTTCTTGTGCGAGCTCGCAGGGACGGGCTCCGGTGCGGCCGCGGCCACGTGCGTGGTGGAGGCCTTCCGGGTCGACGAGACCTTGGGCTCCCCCTTGGCCTTCTTCTTCGCCTGGGCCTTTGAAGGTGCCTTCGCGACCGAGGCCGGCTCCGGGGGCGGCGCGACCGCGGGTGCGGCCGAGGGCTGGGGGCTGGCGCCGCGGCGGCCTCGGCGGCGGTTGCCGGGGGTGGGGCCGCGGGGCCGGGCGCGGCCTCGGCCGGCGGCCGCGGGCGTCGCGGAGCTCTCCGCCGCCGCGGGGACGGGCTGCGTGCCGGGCACGGGCGGCGCCGGCGCGGCCACCGGCGGCGGCAGCGGGGCAGGAGGCGGCGCCGCGACGGCGGCCACCGCCGGCTCGCGGGACTCGAGCTTGTGGTCGAAGTACCACCAGAGTCCGGCCGCCGACCCGCAGACGACGAGGCCCGAGCACCACCGCCGCGACCACGATGGTCCGGTTGGCGCTTCGCTTCAGCCGGATCTCGGCGGTGCTGCGGGCAACGGCCGAGAGCTTCTTCTCCTCGGTCGTCTCGAGCCCCTTGATGGGGAGCGGGAAGGCGCCGGTGGGGTCCACGCCGCCCGAGTCGGGCAGGTTCATGGACTCGAGGATCGATCCCTTCCCCGTGGCGCCCTGGGGCGTCGCCGCGGCGGGCGTCGGCGCTGCCGCGACGATCTCCTCGCTCGCGAGCGCGGCAAGCGCCCGGGCCGCTGCGGGCTTCCACCCACCGTCGGCCTCGGCGCCGCGGGCGGGCTCGGCGGCGGGGGCCTCCGGGGCGCGCTGCGGCTCCGCCACGGGCTCGGGCGCGCGCGCGCTCCGCTCGGGGCGAGGCACCGGCGACAGGAACCGGGCGAGCTCGGCGACCGAGGAGAGCGGAGCCCAGTCGGCCTGGCCGGAGCTCCACACCAGCGTGTCCGGGCCGACCTCTCCCGCCTCCCATCGCGCCTTCACGCCCTCGGGGGGCATGGGTCCCACCTGCTGGTCGTCGATGGCCACGTACCACTCGGTGGGCATCGCGGCGGGGGCCCGAGAGGGCTCCGCGGGAGGGGCCGGCTCCTCGGGCGGCGGGCGCCGGCGCGTCCGATCCGCCCCCCGACATCACCTTGTCGAAGGCCTGGCCGAGCTCCTCGTCGAGGCCGTCCCCGCGCGGCGCCGCTTCTGGGGGGGCCTCGGGCGGCGCCGCGACCGGCTCCGGCTCGGGCGGGGGATGCCGCACCGACGATGACGTGCCCGCACTTCTTGCAACGCACCTTGACGCCGTTGGGCCCGACCTTCTCGTCGGAGATCATGTACTGGGCGCTGCAGCTGTCGCAGGTGAACCGCATGGCCGTCTCCCTCACCTCACCGCTACCGTGAGGCCGAGGGCCTCCCGGAGCGCCGCCCAGTCCTCGGACACGCAGAAGACCACGAGGTCGCGCACCTTGGCCTCGTCCTTCAGCTTCGACACCTGCGCCTTCTCCTGTAGTGCCATGCGGCTCGCAACCTCCAGGTCCCCGGCCAGGAGCGCCCCGACCCGGTTGGATGTCAGCTCCACCGCGTCCATGTAGGCCCGCACGTCGCCCGGCTGCTGGAGGGTGCAGTACTCGCGGGCGAGCTTCTTCAGTGTCTGCGCGCGCGTCCGCTCGGGCAAGAGCTTCTCGAGCTGGTTCTTCAGCTTCTGCACCAGATGGGGGGCAGCCGTCACCACGAACCGGGAGGTCCCGAGGCTGCAGGCGGCCTGGAAGACGGCGTCGAGCTGGTCGTGCGGCATGAGGCGACCCAGCCGGAGCTCGGGCCGCACGAAGGATGCTGCCTTGGCCACGGAGAACCAGAGCTCCTTCTTGGGCCTCTCCCGGAACATCTCCTCGCCGGCGACGATTCCCGGCGGCTCGGTGTTGGCAAAGCCCAGCCGGCCGGGGCTCTCGGGAGCCCGGAACAGCCGAAGCCCCTCCACCCCGAGCGTCCGCGAGACGTACTTGAGGGTGCTCGCAAGGAACAGCATCGACGAGGCCACGTCGATCTCGTCCTTCTTCGGGTTCAGGCCCAGGTCCTTCGGGGCCTGCACGAAGAGCGGCGCCGCCTCGCGGGCCACGAGCGCCAGGATGGCGGGGAGCGGCCCGGTGCGCAGCCGCTCGTGCAGGAGCTTCTTCCACAGCTCGTCGTCGAGCGACCGGCCGGCGGTCTCCCGGGCAAAGCGCCGAAGCTTCGAGACCACCTCCAGCTCCTCGGCGCCGGCGGCGCCGAGCAGGTGGGCGAGGACCTGCGCCGCGCTGTAGGCGCGGTCATAGTCCTTGCGCGCCGCGAAGAGAGTGACGAGCTTCGAGACCGCCTTGGCCGGGTGTCTGGTTGAGCGAGGAGGAGCTTCCGCCAGGCCTCCACTGCCTCGGCCTCGTGGCCGGGCTGGCTCCCGGAGAGCTCGGCGTAGGTCTCGGCCGCCGACGCGTCGTCCGGGTCGGTGCGGACCACCACCTCGTAGGCGGTTCGGGCGCCGTCCGGGTTCGCGAGCGCGCGGCGATAGAGCTCGCCGAGCTCCTTCCAGAGGGCGAGCCGGGCCGCCGCGAACTCCGGGGCCTTGGGGAGCCGCTGGATCATCCGCACGTAGGCCTTCTCCAGCTCGGGCCAGCGCTTCTGACCGCCGAGGATGGCCTCGATGGCGCTGAACGCGTGGACCAGCCGAGGGTTGGCGTCGAGCGCCTTCTCCATGTGCTCGAGCGCCTTCGCCTCGTCCTGGATCTCGTCCCGGTAGAGCTCGCCGAGGCCGAGGTGCAACCGCGCCGCCCGCGCCGGGTCGCCCTTCACCTCGGGCGCCTCGAGCATGCGGGCCATCACGTCGGCCGCCTTCTGCCCCTGGCGGGTCTCGCGGTAGAGGCCGAGCAGAGCCTCGGTCACCCGCAGGTCGCCCGCGTCCACCCGGGCCGCGCTGAGGAACGCGTCGATGGCCTGGTACGGGTCCCGCAGCCGGTCGCGTGAGATCTCGCCGATGGCGAGGTGCTGCTCGAACCGGGCCCTGCCCTCGAGCAGCGGCGCGAGCCTCTGGCGCTGCTCCACGGCCGCCTCGAAGTCTCCCTGGGCCTCGAGCACGCGCACCAGGCTGCGGCGCGACGGCTCGTGGTTCTGGTCCATCTCCAGCGCCTTCTCGAAGCTCTTGGCGGCGCGCTCCGGCTGTCCCTGCTTCTCGTGGATCTCGCCGATCTGCCAGTAGGTCTCCACCACCTCGAGGTCGGTGAGCCCGTCGCGATGGTGGATGAGGATCGACTGGAAGATGCGCAGCGCCTCGTCCCAGGCCTGCCGGTGCACGAGCAGCGTCCCGAGGCCTTCCAGGGCCGGCAGGTAGGTGGAGTCGATCTCGTAGGCGCGCCGGTAGGCCGCGAGCGCCCGGTCGGGCTCGCCGAGCTTCTCGCACACGTAGCCCAGGCGGTACGACTGGCGGCACAGCTCCCGCCCGTCGCCGTCCTGGGAAAGCCGTGCCACCACCACCTCGAGGACCCTCGCCGCGTCGGCCCACGCCCCCTGGGCCTGGTAGATCTCGGAGAGCGGCTGCGCGGCAGGCAGGTGGTCCGCCACCCGGCGGAGCGCCTCCTCGTAGAGGCGCGTGGCGGCGTCGCGGTCGTTGCGCTCGTCCTGGTGGATGCGCGCGGCCTCGGTGAGAAGCGCCGCCTGGGTGGGGTCGTCCTCCGCGTAGCGGGCCTCGGCGAGCAGCAGCTGCAGGTACTCCTCGCGGGCGCCCTCCCGCTCGCGGATGCCCTTCATCGCCCGGATGGAGGGCAGGTGCCCGGGCTCCAGGTCGAGCGCCCGCTCGTACTCGAGCTTGGCGGCCGCGGAGTCGAGCAGCATATCCTCGTGGATGCGCCCCATGCGGCAGTGGAGGTCGACCGCGTCGGGGCTCGCCGCAGCGAGCCGCGCCTCCTTGCGCAGCATGTCGAGGGCCAGGTTCCAGTTGCCGCTCCGCTCGTAGAGGCGGCCGAGGGCCGCCACCGCCTCGCGGGACTCCGGGTCCACTTCCAGCGCGCGCCGGAAGGTGGCCTCGGCGCGGTCCACCCGCTGCAGCTGGTTCCAGAAGACGTCGCCGATGGCGACGAGCAGCAGGATCTGCTCGCGGCGGTCGGCGAAGGAGAGGTGGTGCGAGGTGACGCTGATGAGCTTCTCCCACAGCCCCTCCTGCCGGTAGAGCCGCTCCAGGCTCTTCACCGCGGGCAGGTGGGCGCCGTCGAGCCGCAGGATCTGCTCGTAGCGCTCGATGGCCTTCTGCGGGTTGCCGAGCTTCTCCTCCCAGATCCCGGCGCTCTTGCCGAGGATCCGCACCTTCTCGGCGGTCTCGGCGGCGTTGTCCGCCTGCTTCTCGTAGACGCGGTTGAGCTCGGCGAAGCGGTCGAGCTTGGTGTAGAGCCGCTCCAGGCCTGCGAGCGCCTGCGGCTCGCGGTCGTCCATCCCGAGGACGGACCGGTAGGCCTCCACCGCCGCTTCGTCGTCGCAGAGGTCCGTCTCGTAAACGGCGGCGAGCTGCAGCTGCCACGCCACCCGCGAGGCGGCGTCCGGCG
Source organism: uncultured delta proteobacterium (assembly GCA_963754915.1). GTDB lineage: Bacteria > Myxococcota > Myxococcia > Myxococcales > Anaeromyxobacteraceae > DATJZG01. The sequence goes on from CAVWHZ010000011.1 coordinate 228,167, forward strand.
CCAGGTCGCGCGCCCGGGCGAGCACGTGGGCCAGGTCGCCGAACCGCCCCTCCCGCCTGAACAGGGTGGCGAGGGCCTCGAGCGCCTGGGCGTCTCCGCCGTCGAGCTCCAGCACCCGGCGCAGCGCCGCCACGGCCTCCTCCGCGTCGTGCAGCTCGCCGTCGTGGACGCGGGCGATCTCCAGCAGCGCCGCCTTCTTGTCCTCGAGCCCGGCCACCGCCTCGAGCTTCTGCTCCAGCGCGATGACGAGGTCGCGGGCACGCCCGCGCCGCGTGAACAGCCCCTTCAGCGCGTCGAGCGCCTCCAGGCTCGCCGGGTCGCTCTCGAGCGCCCGCCGCAGCGCCGACTCGGCCCCCTCGGCGTCGTCGAGCTTCTCGTCCCTTATCTGGCCCAGGCGCATGAGCAGCCGGGCCCGCTGCGGGCCGGGCAGGCCCTCGCACACCTGGTCGTAGATCTCCGCCAGCTCCTCGAAGGCCTCGGTCTCGGCGGCGAGCCGCTCCACCGCCGCGCGGGCCCGGTCGCTGCCCGGGTCCTCCTGGAACGCGCGGCTGAAGGCGAGGAAGCCCATCTCCTTCTGGCCCAGCCGTGCCTCGTGGACCTCGCCGAGCTCCTCCAGGAGCTTCGCGCGGGCCACGTGGTCCTGGACGCGCTGCAAGAAGAGGTCGGTGGCACGCGCGTAGGAGCGCCAGTCCCCGCTCTCGGCGTGGAGGGCCCGGAGCTGGTCGAAGGTGGCGCGGTCGCCCGGGTCGAGGGCGAGCGCCTTCTCGAGCGCGGCGGCGGCCGCGTCGGCGCGACCGGCCGACTGCCACATCCCGGCAGCCGACTGCCAGGCGGCCACGGCCTCGGCGGTCTTGCCCTCCGCGGCGAGCAGGCCCGCCCGCGCCTCGGCGGCGCGCGTCCCCTCGGCCACGGCGCCGGCGGCCTGGAAGACCGCCTCGAGCGCCGAGAGGTCGAGGGCAGTGTGCGGCTCGAGGTCGAAGGCGCGCTTCCCCTGCTCCACCGCCTCCTGGCGCTGCCCGCCCGCGAGCAGGAGCTGGGCCAGCTCGAGCCGGACGCGCTTCACGCCGGCGGCGTCCTCCTGCAGCGGGATGAGGCGCCGGTTGACCTGGACGAGGGCGTCGCGGTCTCCCTGCGCGGCGTGGAGCTCCTTCAGGGACTCGAGCGCCCGCCGGTTGCGGGGGTCGCTCTCCAGCACGGCCTGGAAGGACCGGATGGCCTGCGCCGAGTCGCCGAGCCGCGCGCCCAGCACCCTTCCGAGCTTCTCCTGCAGCTGGGCGACCTCGCGGCGGTCCTGCGCGATGGCCACGCGGGAGCGCAGCACGTCCGCGACCTCCGGCCAGCGCTCCAGCTTCTCGAGGAGGCCCTCGAGCGCCGCGAGCGCCTGCTCGCTGCGGGGCTTCTCCCGCAGGACCTCGCGCCACAGGTCCACCGCCTCGGCGTCGCGGCCGAGCGCCCCGGCGGCCTCGGCCATGCGCGCGGTGATTCGCTCCCGGGCGGACGGCTCCGCGGCCTTCCGCTCCGCCGCGAGCGCCTGGTAGAGAGCGTCGGTGCGCCCGGCCTGCTCGTAGAGGCGCTCGAGCGCCCGCAGCGACGGCAGGTGCCCGGGGCTCGCCTGCAGAACCGCCTCGTGGGCGGCCACGGCCCGCTCCGGGGCGTCGAGCTTCTCCTCCCACACCTGGCCCAGCCGGAAGAGCAGGCCCACCCTCTCCTCGGTCCTGGTCTCGCGCGCCGCCTGCGCCGAGAGCACCTCGGCGAGCTCCGGCCACTGCGCCAGGTCCCGGTAGAGCCTCTCGAGGGCGGCGAGCGCCGGCGCGACCGCGCCCGGGTCGAGCTTGCGGGCGCGCTCGTAGAAGGGAGCGGCCTCGGCGGGTCGGCCGAGCGGCCCCTCGTGGAGGGCGCCCAAGCGCAGCGCCACGGCGGCGCCCCCCGGCCCCAGCCGGTCGAGCTGCTCGTGGTAGAGCGCGGCGAGCTCCTCCTGCTGCCCGGTGGCGGCGCCGAGGCGGTCGAGGTGAGAGCGGAGCGCCGGGTCGGACGGGTCGTCCCGGAATGCCTTCGCGAGCGCCATGAAGGCGAGCTCCGGGCTGCCGAGCCTCTGCTCCCGGACCTCGGCGAGCTGAGCGAAGAGCGCCTTGCGCTCGAGCGGGTCGGGACGCCCGGAGGCCCGGACCTCGAGCGCGACGGCGTGGAGATCCCAGCGCCCGGTGGCGGCGTAGGCCCGCTCCAGGGCCTGCGCGGCTCGGCCGTTCGCGGGGTCGCGGGCGAGCATGGCCTCGAGGCGCTCGAGCGCGGCGGCGTGGTCGGGCCGCCGGGCCAGGATCTCCTCGGACAGGGCGAGGGCGCCCTCCCGGTCGAGCAGCCGGATCTCGCGCAACCCGGCCAGGCGCTCGCGCAGGTCGACTGCGGCCCCCTCGTCCCGGGCGGCGTCCGCGGCGGCGATCTCGCGACCCAGCACCTCGGCGAGCTCAGGCCAGCGCTCACCGCGCTGGCACAGGGCGTCGAGCCGGGAGAGGACCGCGCGGTCCTGGGAACGGGCCTCGAGCAGCCGGCGGAGCGTCGCGACCGCGCCGGCGGCGTCGCCAGCCCGGTCCTGCGCATCCGCGAGCTCGGAGAGGAGCGCGGCGCGGCGGGCGTCGTCCTCCTCGATGGCGAGCCGGCGGCGGAGCACCTGCACGAGCGACCCGGCGTCGCCGCCGCTCCGCTGCAGCGCGGTGAGCCCCTCGAGGGCCTCGCCGTCGTCGGGGACGATCTCGAGCAGCTTCTGCCACTCCTCGGCAGCCACTACCGGGTCCGCGGCGGAGAGCCTGCCCAGGCGGCGGTGGTACTCGGCTCGCGCCTGCGGCTCGACGGCCCGGTCGGCGTTCTCGGCGAACAGGGCCGCGAGCTCCTCCTCGACCCCGGCGGCCCGGGCGTAGCGCTCGGCCAGGTCCATCGACTCGAGCGACCCGGGATCCTCCCGCAGGGCGCGGCCGGCGGACAGGAAGGCCATCTCGGTGCTCTTGAGCGGCCCCGCGTAGATGTCGGCGACCCGGCGAAGCAGGGCCGCCCGCTCGACCGGGCCCGGAAGCCCGGGCAGGCGGGCCTCGAGCGCCTCCACCAGCCGGTGGTGCTCGCCCTCGTGCTCGTAGATGGGCTCGAGGACGCGCGCCGCCTCGCCGGCCGGCGCGCCCGAGCCTCGGGCGAGCTCCTCCAGCGCGGCCAGGGTCGCCGGGTGGCGCGGGACGCGCTCCAGCACCGCGCGGTACGCCTCGAGCGCGCCGGCCGCGTCGCCCAGCCGCTGCTGGCGGACCCTGCCGATGCGGTAGCGCAGCTCGGCGGCCTCGGCGGCCATGTCCGGTCGCCGCTCCACTGCCTCTGCCTCGCGCACGAGGACGTCGACCACCTCGTCCCATCGCTCGGCGACGCCGAGCAGGCGCCCCAGCCGGTGGAGCGCCGTGGAGTCCTCTGGATCCACGGCCAGGATTTGGCGGTACGCTTCCATGGCGCCCTCTCGATCGGAAAGTCGCTCCTCCAGGACGGCGGCGGTCTCGTAGAGGAGGTCCCGGCGGTTGCGGGGGTCCTCGGCCCGCTCCGCCTGCCGCCGCAAGACGCCGGTGAGCTCTCTCCACGACTCCGTGCGGCGGTAGAGTCGCCCCAGGGCGGACAGTACCTCCGGGCGATAGGCGTCGGCAGCGAGTTCCTCGAGCAGGTGCGCCGCGCGAGCCGGGTTGGCGAGCCTCTCGGCGTAGACGGCCGCCAGCCGGCGCCGGACCTCGGTGGCGGCGGGGGCGGGAAGGCCCGCCTGCAGCGCCTCCTCGAGGATCCCCGCGAGCCCCTCGAACGCGCCGGCCTGCGTGGCAAGCCGGTCGAGGTCGGCGCGGATCCCGGGCTCCTCGGCGGTGTCGCGGGCGAGCTCGCGGTACTGGGCCGCCTTCGCCTCGAAGGCCCCGTCGGGCTGGCCGAGCCGCTCCCGCAGCGTTGCGATCTCGCCGAGCAGGGCCGGGCGCTCCGCCGCCTCGGCCCCCTCGAGACGCATCTCGAGGACGTCGAGCAGCGGGGCGGCGTCGCCTGCGGCCCGGTGGATTCGCTCGAGCAGGCGCGCCGCCGCGTCGCGCGCCCCCGGGCGGTTCAGCACCCGGGCGAGGCCAGCCAGCGCGGCCGCGTCGCGGGGGTATTCCTCCAGGATTCGCGAGTACGACTCCACCGCCGCTCGCGGGTCCTCGGCGCCCTCGAGCAGCACGGCGCGGCGCAGCAGGACCTCGAGGCGCCTCGCCGGCTCCGGCCGGCGTGCGGCGGCGAGCGCTTCCAGCACGGGGACGAGCTCCTCCACCTTGCGCTCCCGGGAGAGGATCCGGTCGAGCGCCTCGAGGGACTCGACGTCCCCCGGGGCCACCGCCAGCAGGCGGCGCCAGGCCGCCTCGGCACCCGCGGCATCGGCGAGCCACCCGTCGCGGACCCGCGCCGCCCGACGCAGGAGCTCCACGGCCCGACCGCCCCCAGTCTCCGCGGCCGCGAGCTCGCACAGCTCGGCGAGCACCTCGTACCGCTGCGCCTTCTCGGCGAGGCGGGGCACGTCGGCGAGGGCCTCCTCGCGCGCCTTGCCGCCCTCCGAGAAGGCGCCGCGTGCGGCGTCGAGAGCCCGACCGGCATCGCCGAGGTCCACCTCCAGGATGGTGCGGATCTCGCCATGCAGGCGCGCGCGCTCGACCGGGTCGTCGACGTTGCCGAGGCGCGCCTCGCGAACCGCCACGCGGGCCGGGACGTCGCCGAGCGCCTGCAGGAGCGCGTCGGCCATGGCGAGCGCCTCCCGGCCGATGGGGCCCGGTACCCGGGCGAGCTCGAGCAGCGCTGCCCTCGACCCGGCGTGGGCGGGATCGGCCCGCAGCACGCCGGCGTGCAGGCGCAGGGCGCCGGCGGGGTCGTCGAGCCGAGTGCGCTTCAGCTCGGCCAGCCGGAAGGCGACGTCCGGGTCGCCCTGGGCTCCGCCGGCGCGCCGCCGCTCCAGCGCCCAGGCCAGGTCGGCGGGGCGATCGAGCGCGAGGGCGAGCCGCTCGATCTCGGCGAAGGCGCCGGCGTCGGACGGGTCCTGGTCGAGCGCGGCCCGGGCGCGGGAGAGCGCGGTCACCGGGTCGGCCGGCGGCGCGGGAGGCGGGGCGACCGCTGGCTCGGAAGGGGGGCGCGGCAAGGAGGCGAGCTCGGCGAGCACCTGAGCCTGCCCGTGGCGGTCGCCGGAGGACTCGAGTGCGCGTGCGAGCCTCGCGAGCAGGCGCGGGCGCTGCTCCGGGGGTGCGAGCTCCAGCGCCTGGCGGTAGACGTCGGCCGCGGCGGGCGCGACGCGCAGCCGCTCGACGAGGAGGTCCCCGAGCTGGGTGAGCAGCGCGAGGCGTTCCGGGCCGGCCACGAGGGGCGCCCGCTCTCGCAAGAGCTCGGTCGCCTCCTCCCACCGCTCGCCGGCCATGGCGAGCCTCGTCAGCGACGCCAGGATGTCGGGTTCGGCGGGGGCGAGCCGGCGCGCGCGGCGCAGCTGCGCCGCCGCCTGCTCGTTCGAGCCCAGCTCCTCCTCGGCGAGGCGAGCGGCCCGGAGGCGGACGCTGCGCTCGTCGGCGGGGCGGTCCTCGAGCCGGTCGGCCGCCTCGGCAAGCAAGCCGTACAGCTCGCTGAAGGCCCGGGCCCGTGTGGCGAGCTCCTCCACCCTGCGGCGCGCCTCCGGGTGGGCGGGGCTCTGCCGCAGCGCGGAGGAGGCGGCGTCGAGGGCGCCGCGCAGGTCGCCGAGCCGCTCGAGGCGGATGGCGGCGGCGTCGAGCCACATGCGGGCCCTCTCGTCCGGGGCGGCGCCGCCGTCGCGGGCGAGGAGCTCCAGCATGGCCACGTGCCGGGCGGCGTCGCCGGCCGCGGCGTGGAGCGGCGCCAGCGCGCGCGCGATCCGGACCGGCTCGACGCCGCGGCCGAGCAGGCCCTCCAGAGCGCGGAGCGCCTGCGCGGCGTGGGCCGGGGACAGCCCGCCGGACTCGAGCAAGGACAGCCAGGCGTGCGCGGCGTCGCCGAGCCGCTCGAGGGGCTCGAGCAGCAGCGTGGCCCGCTCCGCCTCCAGCTCGACCCGGTCGGGGGCGCCCTGGGCGGCCAGGCGGCCCAGGACCTGCGAGAGCTCCTCGGCCGAGCGGCGCCCGCCCTGGGCGCGGAGCGATGCCGCCAGCCCTCGCAGGGCCTCCGGGTCCGTTCCGGCCTCGGCGAGCACCTCGCGCCAGGCGGCGGCGGCCCTCTCGGCCTCGCCGGCCTCGAGGTGCAGGCGCGCGAGCTTCCCGGCGATCTCGAGGCGCTCGGCGCCGTGGGCAGCGGTGAGCCGGCGGGAGAGCTCGGCGGCGACCTCGGCGTGCTGGCCCGCGCGAGCGAGCGACGCCTCCAGGGCCGAGGCGGCACCGCGGTCGGCGGGGTCGAGCTCGACGACCTGCTGCCACACCCGGACGGCTTCCTCGGGTTGCGAGAGGTCGTGCTCGTGGATCTCCGCCACGCGGCGAAGGAGCATCTTGCGAGTCTTCAGGTCGTCGCCGGCGGCGCCGGCGCCGGCGCGAAAGGCCCGGGCGAGCTCCAGGAACGCGCCTGCCCGCGCCGCTGCCACCTCCATGGCCTTGCGGACCGATGCGCGGGAGGGCTCGGCGACGAGCGCGCGGGCGAGCGTCCGCAAGGCCTCGCGCGGCTCCCCCATGCGCTCCGACTGCACCTCGGCGGCGCGCTCGAGCAGGGCGGCGCGCCCGGCCGGCCGGCGGTCGTCTGCCGCCTGCACCTCGAGGGTCTCGACGAGCCGGCTCCACTCGGCCGCCTCCTCCAGCATGGGCGCGAGCGCGCGGGCGGCGGCGGCGTAGCCCGGCTCCTCGCGCAGGGCGGCCTCGAGCTGCCGCCGCGCCCGCGGGCCGTCGCCGGCGCCGAGCGCCATCTCGGCGGCGCGCAGGCGCAGCGCCGCGTGCTGCGACTTGCGCGGCGTGGCTGCGAGGTGCCGCTCCAGGACCGAGAGGGCCTCGTCGGCGCGCCCGGCGTCCACGTGCATCTCGAAGGCCTGCAGCGCGGCGGTCTCGCTCGAGGGGTCGAGCTCCAGGGCTCGTTCGAGGGCGGCGAGCGCGCCCGCCCCGTCGCCGAAGCGGACGAGGGCGACGTGGGCGAGCCGCAGGCTCACGGCTACGGCCGCGGCGAGGTCCCGGGTCTCGCCGGAGAGCCTCGAGAGCTCGTGGCGCAGGCCCTCCCAGTCCTGGCGCTCGGCGTGCCAGCGCTCCAGGAAGTCGAGCGCCTGGGGCATCCCGGGACTCGCCGCCCATGCCCGGTCGAAGGCGTCGCGGACCTTGGCCGCTCCGTCGAGGTCGTAGGCGACGTGGATCGCCGCGAGCCTGAGCCAGAGCCGCGCTGCCTCGCGCCGGTCGCGCGCCGCCCCCGCGGCCTCGGCGGTGGCCTGGGAGTGCTGCCTCCAGGCGCGCGGTGCGGCCTTGAGCTTGGCGAGGGTCTCGGCGGCCGCGGGCGCTCCGCGGTCGAGGACGAGCGCGTCGATGAGGACCTCGACGGCGAGGCCGTGGTCGAGCGGCTCGTCGGAAAGCACCGAGCCCAGGCGGGCGTAGGCCTCGGCGAGCTCGGCGCGGTCACCGCCGCCGTCGCGCCAGGCGTCGAGCTGGCGCTTTGCCTGGCCGTAGCGGCCCATCTCGACGAGGCAGGCGAGCGCCCGGCGCCGGGCCTCGGCGAGAGACGGGTCGAGGCGCACGGCCCTGCCGTAGAAGAGCGCGGCCCGGTCTCGCCTCCCGAGCCTCTCCTCGCAGATCCGCCCGAGCGCCAGGTACCGGGTCGCCGCCGCCGCGTGGTCGGCTGTTCGGTCGGCCTCCTGCTCGAGCGCCTCCGCGAGGCCCGGGAGGTCGCCGCGCGCCTCGCGCACCTCGGCGAGCGCCCGCAGCGCTCCGGCGTCCCGGGGCTGGAGCGCCAGCGCCCGGAGCAGGAGCTCCTCGGCCCGGGCCGGGTCGGAGAGGTCGCCGGCCGCGAGCCGGGCGGCGCGCCGGTACAGCGACGCCGACGCCGCCGGCTCCGCCGCGACGCGCGCCTGGCGCTCGAGGAGCGCGAGAAGATCCGGAAGGCGCGCGCCCCGCCGGTAGAGGCCGTCGAGGGCCTCCAGGGCACCGGGGTCGCCGGGGGCCGCCTCGAGCGCGTCGAGCTGCGGCCGGATCAGGTCGTCCAGTGAGGTGCTCACCGCTAGAAGGTGTAGCGGAGGGTCGCGAGCGCGTCGAAGGCAGGCACCTTCGCCTGGAAGAAGTAGTAGCCGTCGACGGCCAGCCCCACCGAGAAGTGGCGCAGCCGGGTGTAGTACTCGATGCCGAGGCCGCCCCCGGCCATCACGTCGGTCGTGCCGAAGAGCCCCTGGGGGTACGTCCAGACGTAGGCGCCACGCCCCCGGAGGTATGCGAAGAAGCGCTCCACGCCGTTGACGTCGCGTGTGCCGACGAAGGCCCAGCGCAGGTCGGCGCCCGCCGCCGTGAGCTGGAAGGAGCCGTAGGACTTGCTCGCGGTCTCGAAGCCCTGCAGGAGCAATAGCGAGCCGGCAAAGCGGGAGGAGAAGTCGTAACCGAGGTCCACCGAGATGGCGAGTCCGCTCGCGAAGCCTCCCGAGCAGGACGAGCCGGGCAGGCAGGCGTAGGGGTGGCGCGTCGGGTCGGCCACGGGGGTCTTCAGGATCCCCAGGAAGCCCGCCTCGACCCCCGCGAAGAAGCCTCGCTCCACCTCGCTGAACCGGGGGGCGCGGGGATTCTCCTCGAGCTGGGGCGCGGCCTCCTGGGAAGCCGCCCATCCGGGCAGGAGCGCCGCGAGCGCACAGGCGACGATGACCTTCTGCACGGCCCCTACCCTCCCGCTCCGCCCGAGGCGCGGAGGATCCACGGGTAGGTGATGACGGCGATGCCCCCGCCCTTGGGCTTCGGGAACTCCCAGCTCTGGATGCGGTCCATCATGCACCGGTGCACCTGGTCGCTCGCGAGCGTGGTTCCCCCGCCGTCCACCTGCGGGCTGGAGACGTGCCCGTCCGCGTTGATGATCCACCGGATGACGACCTTCCCCTCGAGCTTCGGGTCCCTCTGCAGCTCCTGCTCGTAGCAGTACCGGATCTGGCTCGCGTGCTCCTGGATGACGCGGCGGATGAGCTCCTTGTCGATGGCGCCCAGCACCGCCACCTGGCCGGTCTGGATGGAGACGTCGCGCTCGGCCTTGCGCCCGAGCCCGCCGACGCCGGTGCCGTAGCCGCCGAGGCCGCCGCCGCGCCCCTTGGTGCCGACGCCACCGATCCCGATGGTCTCGCCCTGTCCGCCGCCGCCGCTGCCGGTGCCCTTCAGCCCCAGCCCGCCGACGCCGTAGCTGTCGCCCACCACCGGCCCGAACATGTTGCCGATGGCGCCCTTCAGGTCGCCGCCCAGGCCGCCCTGGCCGAAGATGGTGGAGAGCCCCCCGCCCTTCCCCCGTCCGATGAGGCCGACGAGACCCGAGTTCTTCACGATGTCCTTGGCGTTGGGATCGATGGCCCGCGGCGCGCTGCGCCCGTTGGTGCGCGGCGAGTCCTTCTTGCCCATCTGCCCCTCGGTGCCCTTGTGGCGCTCGGCCATCTCGCCCGACTGCTCCTTGCGGAGCTCGCGCTGGAGCTTCTCGAGGTACGGGTTCGACTTCGGCTGCTCGGACGGCGGCTTGATGATGAACTTGGCCATCCGCTGCGGGTTCTTGAAGAGGTCGTCGGCCACCGTGTCGACGTCGCGCGAGGAGTTGTTGGCGGCCACCACGAAGGCGCCCTGCAGGAAGAGCAGCACGAGGAAGAGGTTCAAGAACTGGTAGTTGATGCGCTCCCACCAGGGAGCGGGCGTCATCTTCTCCGGGCTCACCGGGAAGGCCTCGACGCGGATCCCGGAACCGAGGCCGGCCCAGACCAGCCCATCGGGGGGCACGGGGACCGACCAGACGCCGTCGCCCCCGTCGTCGGCAGTCGCCTTGCGCTCCTTCACGAGCCGGGCGAAGGGGATCTCCTGGCCACCGCGCTCCACCGCCCCCGACATGCCCTTGGCGAACTGGAACCGGTACGCGCCATCGCGGTAGCGGAGGATGGGGAAGCGGTCGGCGGGCAGATCTGCCCCGCCGAGGACGAAGTCCACCTTCTCGTCGCTGCCGATGGTCACCGGGCGCCGCGGCTTCACGAAGGTCCCGGCGTCGAGCAGGGTGTCGCCCCAGAGCACTCGAACCTCGACGCCGCGGTCGGCGTTGCCCGTCGCCTCGGGCTCGGGGGCGCGGCGAGCGGCGCGGGGAATCGCGGCCGCGCGCGCGGCCGGCGCCGCCGCCCGCGCCGCTGGCGTATCGGCGGAGGCGGGCGGGGGCTGCGGCGATTCCTCGACGAGTGCCGCGCGAGCCGGCGCGCCTTCTGCCGTCGCGGGGGAGGAAACCGGGGCAGCATCGGGGTGCGGGGCCGCCGCTTCGGGCAGGGTCGCCTCTGCCGGGGGCGAGCGGGCGGGAGCGGCAGCCGGCGAGGGCGCCGCTGCCGGGGGAGCCGCCGCCGCGCCGTTTGCCGGGCGCGCGGCCTGCGGGTCCTCGACGAGGATGCGCAGGCCGCCGAGCGCGATCTCGTCGCCGCCCCGGATCGGCCCGCGGCTCACGCGCTTGCCGTTCACGAAGGTTCCCTCGGCGCTGCCCATGTCGATGATGGAGACCGACCCGTGGGCGACCTCGATCACCGCGTGGATCCGGGAGATCCGATCGTCCTCGAGGCAGAGGTGCGCAGACGACAGTCGCCCGATCTTGATGATGTCGCGGGCGAACTGCTCCGTCCGGAGGAGGTCCTCCCCGCGGTACACCTTGAGCGTGAGCGGGACGGGCATCGGTCTAGAGGTCGTCGGGTGCCTGGAGCACCTTCTCGCGCCAGTTCTCTCGCACCTGGATGAGGTTGGAGTGGGCGACGCGCTTGCGGGCCTCGACGTACTCGCCGTCGGGCCGGGTCAGGTCGCCCTGGATGGTGTCGTCCTCGAAGTCGATGACGGTCTTCTTCTCGTACTGCACCTTCGGGTCCGCCTGGGGCGGCGCCGGCTTCTTCTCCTGGGCATTCACTAATAGCGGAATACCCAGGACCAGGACGATCGCGATTGCGCGCATTTTTCTGCTCCGTGCAAGCGAGCTTATCACCGCGTTGCCGGGCCTCGAAACTTCGGCGCGGCCCCGCGTCCCACACCCACCTACCGCGGCACAGCGGGTGTGGCCCCCTCCTTGGAGGGCGATGCCGCCGGCTTCCCCGCCGCGCCCGCCGCCTGCTCCGCCGCCTTCCGCTCGGCGTCGACCTGCATCTGGCGCGCGGCCTCCTCCGCCTGGCGCGCCGAGGCCAGCATCTGCACGCATTCCCTCCGGAGAGCGGGCGCCGGGGAGTCGACCGCCGCCGTCGGGCCGACGGCCGCCTCGTAGCGCTCGAGCTCGGCCACGGCCGGGTCGCAGCTGTTCTTTCCCTTGGCGAGCGCCACGCCGCGCGCCAGGTGCACCTCTGCCATCCGGTCGCCCGACAGGGCGGCGGCGCGCTCGTACTCTGCGAGTGCCTCGTCCGGCTTCCCCTGGTTGCGCAGCGCCACGCCGAGGGCCAGGTGAACGCGGGCATCGCCCGGGCTCAGCTTGAGGATGGCGCGCGCCTGGTCGGCGGCGGCGTCCCAGCTGCGCGCGGCGATGGCGAGCTCGAGGAGGCGATAGCGCGGCGGGAGGTACTCGGGCTGCTCCGAGACCGCCTTTCGGTAGAGCGCCAGCGCCGCCGGCTCGTCGCGCCGCTTCTCCTGGGCCATCCCGAGCAGCGTGGAGATCTCGGCGCCGGAGGCGTCGAGCTTGCGTGCTCGCACGCCGATGAGCTCGACGAGGTCGAGGTTCCCGCGCTCGAGCGCCACCCGCATCATGACCGGGTAGGCGGAGGCGGCGGCCGGGTCGCGCTGCAGGGCCTCGCGGGCGAGCCGCCAGGCCTCGTCGAGCTGCCCGGCCTCCCGGTAGATCTCGGCGAGCCGCACGCGCACGAGCGCATCCTCGGGGAAGCGCGCGAGGAGGTCCGCGTAGGTTCGCGCCGCGTCGCGGGGATCCGCCCCGGCAGCCTGCAGGAAGGCCAGGTTCACCGCCGCCTGGCGGAATCCGGGGCGGAGCGAGAGCGCGGCCTCGTAGGCTCCGCGCGCCTCCGCGACCTTCCCCTGCTCCTCGAGCGCCACGCCCACGTTGAACCAGGCCTCGGGCACTCCCTCGACGGCCGAGGCGCGCCACTTGCGCTCGAGCAGGGGCCAGTCGGTGGGCACCTTGAGCTTCTTCTGGTCCTCGAGGGAGGACACGGCCTCGCCGAAGAGGCGCTGGCCGCGCGGCGACGGGCCGGCGGCGACCGGGGCCGCCGGTGCCGGCGCGGCGGGGGCGCGCGGCGGGGACGTGGCTCGGCGGCGGGCCGGGCGGCGCTCACCGTCGAGGCACAGCCGGCGAGGAGGACGAGCGAGAGCGAGGCGATCGCGGCTTCGGGGCGGTAGCTCATGGCAGGAGGTCCTCGTCGTCCGCCTTCTCGCCGGCGGGGGCCGGCCCCCGGGGCAGCGTCGCGGCGGCCCGCTGCCCGCGCGGGCGGGAGGCGGTCTCGCGCGGAGGCGAGGCCGGCGGCGCAGCCACGGGCGCCTCGGCGCCGGTGGTCGCGGCGGCTCGGAGCGGAGGAAGTGCCTCGGCCACGGCCTCCGCCGGCGTCGGGGCGCCGGCGGCCTGCAGGGAGAGCAAGAGCCCGTGGCCGCCTGCCGCGCCCGGTGCCGGTGCGAAAAGCGGGGGCACGATCTCGAGCGGCGGGGCGTGCTTGTCGGGGTCGAGCCGCGCGAGCGCCTCGGCGGCCTGCCGGGAGCAGTCGTTCCACATCCCGTACTCGCGGGCCTTCGCGAGCGCGTACTCGAAGCCCTCGGCCGCCTTCTTCTGCGGTGCCTCGGCGAGTTGCGAGAGCTGTGCCTTGTACTCGTCGACGACGTCCTGGCGCCTCAGCGCCTTCAGCTCCGCGGGGACCGGGGCCCCCTGCAGCGAGCGGGCGAAGCGGCGGTAGCCGTCTCCGATCCGGTAGAGGGCGCAGACGGCGGCCTCCGCCTGCTTGAGGTTCACCACCTCGGTGTACTGCTTCTGGAGCTCGGCGAGCTTGCGCGCCTTCACCTCCAGCTGTGCCTTCAGGTACCTCGGCTTCACGTCGAGGGTGACGCGGTCGTAGCGCTCGAAGTCGTCGTCGAGGTCGAGGTAGCTCGCCCACGCCACCACCGGGAGCGCCCGCTCGCCGACCTGCGACCGGTGCTTCTTGAAGTGGTCGAGCGCGGCCGCCCAGGCGCGCCTTGCCCCGGCGGCGTTCCCGGCCCTCTCCATGGCGCGGGCGATGCGCCCCTCGGCAACGATCCAGTCGGTCGGGTCCTGCGCGTAGCGGCGCTGGTAGTCCTCGAGGAGCTTCAGCTCCTTCGCCGGAGCCTTCTCCTTCGCGTAGATGTCGGCGAGCGAGAGGAACACCTTCTTCGCCTCGGGCGCGGCGGGCCAGCTCGCCACCCAGGCCAGGCGGTCGGCCTCGGCGCGCGGCAGGTCGCGAAGCCCCTCGCGGAAGACCCCGGCGTTGTAGAGGGCGTCGCGCGCCTTGGCCTCCTCGTAGTCGCCGGCGGCGGGCGCCTCCGCGGGAGGCGGCGCCGCCTTGCCCTTCGCCTTCTTGCCCCGGACCGCGCGGGCCGGCGCCGCCGCGGCGGCGTGCTCCTTGCGCCAGCCCTCGAAGTAGCGCTCGTAGAAGGTGGCCGCCTTGTCGAAGTCGGCGACCGCCTCGTGGTCTGCGCCGTTCGCCCAGAGCACCTTGGGGACGACCGCGTCGCCGGGGTAGCGGGTAACGAGCTCCTCGCGAACCCGGGCAGCCCGGTCGAGCTGCCGCGCGAGCGAGAGGTCGACCGAGGCGTTGTACAGGGCCGCGGGGGCGAGGTGGGACTTCGGCCAGTCGCGGGCGAACGCCAGGTACGCGTCGGCCGCCTGCCGGTACTGCTGCGCCTTCTCCTGCTCCTCGACGACCTTGAAGGCGCTCTGCTCGATGACGCGGGCGAGGTCCTCTGCCAGGCCCGGGTGACTGCGGGTGAGCTCGGCGTCGGCGTAGAAGCGCTTCGCCCAGCCGCTCACGTTCTTCCAGTCGCCGAGCAGGTTGTAGGTGTCGAGCGACAGGTTGGCGGCGTAGCCGGCCAGCTCGTGGCGGGGGTGGTTGAGCGCGACCTCGGTGAAGAGGTCGGAGGCCTCGCCGAGGTGGTTGTACCGGTAGTAGATGTTGGCGGCGCGGTACGTCACCTCCACTGCCTTGTCGCCCTTGGGGGCGTACTTCCGGTAGCGCAGCGAGGCGTCGAGCAGCTGCTGCTTGGGGCCGGGGATGGCGAGCTTGGTCCGGGGGTCGGCGGCCGGGCGCTTCTCGGTCTCCTCGAACTTCTTCGCCACCACGTCGAAGGCGTGGACGGCGAACTCGAGCGAGTCGGCCATGTGCTTGCCGGGCTTCTGGCCGGCGTCGACGAGCTTGGCGTCCCCGAGCGCCACGCGCGTGTACTCCTCTCCTGCGCGCTGGTACTTCTCGAGGGCGTAGAGCAGCTCGGCGAAGAAGAAGCGCATCTCGTAGGCCTGAGCGCTGTCCGGGAACACCGCCAGGTAGTCCTCGTAGACCTCGGCCGACAGGATCGCGACCGGGTCATCGCGCGTCTTCTTCCACTCGTTGTGATACTGGACCGCGAGCGTTCGCAGCGTGTTCTCCGCGGCGACCCGCGCCTCCTCGAGCTGCTTCTTCCCCTTCTCGTCGCCGACGGTGCCGGACTCCTCGACCTCCTTCAGCATCTTCACGAAGACGCGGGCCTGCTGGACGGCGAGCTCCTTGCGACCGAGCCGCCCGGCGCAGGTGACGATGCGCGCCTGGTACAGCGGCGCCTCGGCCGAGAGCGGCCGCTGCTGGATGAGCTGCCGGTGGACGAGGATGGCGTCTCGGTCCTTGCCCTCCTGGTAGTAGAGCTCGGCGAGCCCCTTCAGCATGTCCCACCAGCCCGACTCGCCGCCGACCTTCTTGAAGTCCTCGAGCGCCGTCTCCGGCGAGCCCACGTGGCTGTAGGTGCGCACGTAGTCCTTGCGGGCCTCGCGCACGAGCGCGAGGCGCTTGTCGGAGGCGAGCGTGGTGGTGGGGAGCTCCCCGAAGAGCACCACGGCCCGGAAGAGCTCGAGCGCCTCGTTCCACTCCCCGAGGTTGTAGTAGACCCAGGCCTGCTTGTAGAGCGCGTAGCCGTACACCGAGCTCTCGGTGTACGAGGCTGCCCGCTGGTAGGCCTTGAGCGCGTTCTGCAGGCTCTGGCGGCGGTCGCCCTTCTCGGCGGAGTTGAAGTAGTACTCCCCGAACGCCATCCAGGCGTCGGGCACGTAGCGAGACTTCTGGTGCTGGGTGACGAGCAGCTTGTAGGCCGCGAGCGCCTCCTTCTGGTTCCCCTGGCGCCACAGGTTCTCGCCGAGGAAGAAGAGGACCTCGTCGATGCGCGGGTACCGCGGGTAGCGCTGGACGATCTCCTTGTACTGGCCCACGGCCTCGTCCTGGAAGCCGTGCGAGCGCGCCTCCAGATCCTTCTTCTCCCGGGTGAGCCGCTGCATCTCCGCCGCCGGGGGACTCTTGCCGAGCGCCAGCAGCTCGTCGTCGCGCCGGTTCGCCTCGAAGAAGTAGTGCTGCGACTCCTCCCAGTAGAGCTCTCCGAGCCTAAACAGCCAGGAGGGCATCTCGGCCGGGGCGCCGCCGAGGGAGATGAGCTTCTTCAGGTCCGCGATCTCCTCGCGCCGCTTGCCGGAGACGGCGACCTCGACGCGGTAGCGGAAGGTCTCGTACCCGAGCGTCGGGGCGGCCTCTTCTCGCCGCTGCGGCTTCGCCGACTCGAGGCTACCGGCGAGCGACGAGTCCGGAGCGACCGACTTCTTCTTTCCGAGCCCGGGGTCGGGCGCCGGCCTGCGGTCCTGGGCATTCGCCGCCCCTGCCAGGGCGAGCGCGGCGATGGCGGCGCAGAGCTTCCTCACGTTGCACAAGGCTCGACTCCTCGGGGACGCCTCGGCTACGGGGAGGTCAGTCTCCCCGGGCCTTCCCGGCAACCCCTGGTGAGGGTGTAGGAGTACGTGCCGAGCTCGTCGCGCCACGACTCGCCCTCGTAGGGCCAGTACTCGTGCTCGTCGGAGACGGCCGTCGTGTACTTGTAGGGGCGCAGGACGTTCACGGGAGCGCCCTTGGCGAGCGACGCCTCCAGCGCCTCGCGCTCCTTGCGCGACACCTCGATTCTTGATGCGCAGCGCCTGCTCGAGCAACCGCTTCAGGTCGTCCCGCTCGCTCTCGAGCTTCTGCCGCGCCCGCGCGCCCGCCTCCTCCACCAGGCGCGCCCGGTCGGCCTTGAGGCGCTGCAGGAGGTCCTCCCCGAGCGCGGTGCGGCCGAAGCGTCCCCGGCCGGCCACGCCCTCGTCCATCTCCTTCTCCAGCTGCTGGATGGAGTCGTTCAGGCGGTCGATGGCATCGTCGGTGAGCGCGATCTTCATCACCTTGCGCATGAGCGAGCCGCGATCGGCGTCGCCGGCCTTCTGCCCCTGCTCGATCTCCTCGTAGAAGGTGGACGGCGGCACCTTGCGCGCGGTGAGGCGCACGAGCTCCTGGTAGACGGGCTCGTAGCGCCGGGTGAAGTCCTCGAGGATGGAGCGCGCCTCGGGATAGCGGCAGTTCTCGAAGTAGATGACCGCCTTCAGGATGTAGGACTCGGGGAAGTACTCGTCGACGAAGAACGGCGAGTGCAGCGTGAGCAGGTTCCCGAGCGCCTTCTCGTAGTCTCCGATGCGGTAGTGAGCGTAGGACGACTCCCAGAGCCCCTGGAGCCAGAGCGGCTCGCCCCACGGCATCTTGCCGAAGTACCAGATGGCGTAGCGGTTCTGCTTGTGCTCGTAGTGGATGCGGGCGAGCTGCAGGAAGGCGAGCTCGCGGACCCGCGCGTCGCTCTGGGAGGTCTTGCGCGGGTTGGTGAGGCGGACCACTTCCTTGAAGGCCTCGAGTGCGTCGGGCTGGTTCCCGAGCGCGTAGAGGGCGGTGCCGTCGACGAAGCGGGCGCGCGCCGCCAGGTTCTCGGTGGGGTTCCCGGCGTCCGCGGCGAGCGCGGCCGAGGTGGCGCCGGGCCGGACCTGCGCGGCGAGGCGTCGCGCCTCGTCGAGCTCGCGGTGGGCCTCGGGAGCCTGGCCGGCGTCGAGCAGGGCGCGCCCTCGCTCGTAGTGGTAGCGGGCGAGCAGGAGGTTCAGGCGGTCCTGGTACTCGGCCGGCATCTTCTCGCCGGCGAGCCGGGCGGTCCCGGCGAGCACCACGCGGTCGTTGGCCATGTGGCGCGCGGCCGAGAAGAGCCCGTCGAGCGCGTTGTAGTAGAACTTCGAGCCCTGCGGCCCCTTCGCCAGGATCTCCTCGTAGCGCGAGAAGGCCGAGTAGTAGAGACCGAGCTTCTCGAGCGACTGCGCCAGGCGGTAGCGCGCCTCGTCGTGCTCGGCGGCGATGCTGCGGTCCCGCAGGATCTCGTCGAAGCCCACCGCGGCCGACTCCCAGGCCTTGTCGTCGTAGAGCCGCTTGGCCGCGTCCATCCGCTGGCGCCCGGCGCTGCGACCGGCGACGTTGATGGCGTCGAGCGTCATGGGTGCCGCGGGCTTCGCCGCCGGCGCCGGGGCGGCCTTCTGCGGCTCCGCCTTCTTCGGCTGCTCCTTCTGCGCCCCGCCGAGGTCGATGCCGAGGCCCTGGGCCAAGGCAAGCGCCGGGGCACATACAGGGACTTGCTTTTTTAGCAGGAATGTGATAGAATGTACCACGTACGTAGTTCTTTACCAACACCATAAAAGGCTGAAATTCAACAAAGGAGAACACTATGAAAGTTCGCTTCGTCTTTGTGATCGCGGCATGTGCCTGGATCGTTTCCGCTGCATGCGCTCAGGAAAATAACTGGGTTCACGTCAAGGGAACAGCCACGGCGGCAGCCGACAAATCGCATGGAAATGACGCGGTCGGCGGTTCGTCCGGCGGCATGGCAACAGGTTCCTTCAGCGCGAAGGGGCCATGCAAGGCTGGTGGGATCGCGAGCGCCAACGCCAAGGCTGGGGGGTCCGACTCCACAGACAGCAATGGGTTCACGACCAATTCGGCCGCGAGCATCAATTCGAGTGCGCAATCAAGAGGCTTCCACAACAAAGACACCGTACAGGGTTCTGTTGGGCAGGCAAATTGGGGTGGCACCGGCGACAACAATAACTTTGCGGCAGGATCCAACGAGACAAATGCCAATTACAAAGGCAAGGTCACCGCTTTGCACGACCCGAAAATTTCGGGGAGTGCTAACTCGACCGGAAAAACCACTGGATGGGTGAATGACACGGCGAATGCAAATTCTTCCGGCGTCACATCATCCGGCTCTTCCGAGGCTCGCCTCGGATCTGGCAAAGAGGGCAACAGGAGCGGCAACGTGGAAGTTGATGGCAATGGAGCTGTCGGCACGGGGAGTACCCTCGGCGGCGGTTCAGGTCAAAATTTTTACGCCGGCGCAGTTGCTCAGGGAAGTACCGGATATAAAGCGAGCGGCGACAAGTCCGCCTGGGGTTCCCAAAGTATGTGTGGGACGACAAAGACCACCTACAACGGGAACACTGTGCAGTCGAGCTCAACCATGTGGTCGTCTGCCAAAACAGGAGGCCACTGAAAGATCCGGAGGCGGCGATGGATAATCGTCGCCTCCACACCATGCCTAGGAGGCATTCATGCAAAAAAAGATTTTTGCGGTTGTGTTTTTCTCTTTTTGTCTGTGTCTCGTTGCGTTCGCGCAGGGAGACCAGAAAGGGAAGGATAATTCGGGTGGAGGTTCTTCTGCGAACAGCGGTTCTGCAGCGAATGCGCAGGTGACCGTCAATCAGGGCTCGGGTGGTTCCCGCCAATTTGTCCAGGCATTGCCTGGCGTGGTAGGAGCGCCCGGTCCGTTTCCCGGTTTCGCCATGAATCACGGTGACTGGCATCTGTATCGGCCATTATCGACATTTCCTATCCAAGATTTGGGTGAGGCCAAGAACAACAAAGGAGTGAGAAAGATCAACTCCACGGTCCTTGCAAAAATCGAGGAAAACAGCGATCCGATCCACCTGATCAACTGGTGGCCCGAAGATGCGGGCTATAAAGAAGACCAGGTCTTGGGTGAATTCACTGTTGTAGGAAAGTCATCTACGCCGAGACTTCAAGTCATTGCTTTCGCATTAGCGGAGGCGAAACGGCAGACCAACACCAGGCGTTGCGCGGTTCACTACCGTGCAGTTGCAGTGGGGGTTACCAAGGGCTTCTCAATCGGAAGCAGCGGGGCATCCTCTCAGGTGAGAGATCCCGAAGCATCCGATGCATGGGCAGCGGCGGTCGGTGGCATCATTGGCAAGAATAGCGTCCGCAAAGAGGAACTACCGGAAGTCGATGCGATTTGTCTCAATGACGGATCGAACGAAGCTCCGGAAGAAAAAGCGGAAGCACCAGCGCCAGCACCTGTTCCTCAACCAGCTGCTGCACCTGCGATAGCCCCGGCGGTTGCGCAAGCACCACCACCACAACCTCCTCCGCCCCCGCCGACGCAATTATCGGCAGTGGTTGACGAGATACCGGAATTCACCATTTTATTTGACTTCGACAGGTCGGACGTTAAACCGTCCTATAACGCGAAGATCAAGGAATTTGGTGACTGGCTCACGCAGCATCCGAGCTATCATCTCCAAATCGAAGGCCACACCTGTACGATCGGGTCAGGCAATTACAATGCCGCACTCGGTCGCAGAAGGGCATTGGCGGTCAAAAAAGCATTTCAGAAGATCAACGGAGACGGAGTGATGGGGCAACTCGACCAACCGGTATCCGTTGCCTACGACAAACCGGCTTCAGAATTAAAACCCGAAAACCGGCGAGTCATCCTGCGGGTCATAGGGCCTGCAACTGGAAAGTAAACTCAATGGGCGGAAGCCGGCATGGTTCCGCCCTCCCATTTTCCTCATCGAGGAAGGAAGGAAAAAGCAAAGATGGAGCACTTCATTGCTGTTGCAAACATCACCACGCGCATGCTGGGTGATGCGCCATGGACAACGGACCCTCAAGGGTTCTACGTTGGCAGCGCTCTCGTGATGCTCGCAATCGTATTGATTGTTGTGCGCATCTGGGTTCGCAAGGCGAAAGTTCCACTGAACACGATCGTGATAGATACGAAATGGATAGCGGTATCTCTCGAAAAATATGAGTACCGAATTCAGATCGGCGTTTTGAACGATGGCAGATATCAATTGCCATTTCGCTACGGCAACAATCCGAACTCTGGGCTTATCATTCGCCGAGGATTAAAAAATCTTCGCAGAGAAGCAGAGCAATGGCTGGCTAATGCAACATCCCGGCCAATGATCGAGCAATTGATTACTGAAAAAAAGATGACCAAAACTTTGGGAATGGAGAAGGCGTCATGACGAGAAGAGAATTGATCATCATTGGAGCGGTGTTGGCTTTGTTCATTGCCGGCTTTATTGGGCTGACGTACAAGAGCGCAACCCACTCTCCACCGCAGAAAGCAGCAACAACCGCCGATTTGCCAAGCGCAGATTCGGTAGCAAAACAGCAAGCTGCCAAAGAGCAGAAGCAAATTGCTCTTGCGACCATCCACAAGGGAGAGGGCGTGGAAAGTGCTTTTATCCGTCAACTCATGAACGACCCATCCGCATACGGGTTTAAGGGTGACGCGATAAAAACAGGCGTGGTCAAGATCTGGGCGCAGCGCAAAGCTCACCTTACGGCGATCAAGGCAGGCTATGTCGATTGGAAATTTGGCAGAGAGATTCGCGTCAAATATTCCGACAAAGCTGCCTATGTCTTGATACCTGATGAGCGGGGTGGTGTGCGGGTCGTCGCCCGCGGAATCGGAGCAAGTTCTCCGCAGAGGGTCCACATCCTTACGGCTAGCTCTTCGGTGAGTCAATTTCTAGGCTTATCCGGACAGGAACATATTCAGCCGTACGAGTACATTTACATCGGAGTATGAGACCGTTCTTTCTCTCTTTTGTCTCATCCGATCGTCGATAACGCACGTTGGCAGATGTGAAAAGCAATTTTGTTTTTCTGAACGGATGTGCAGATGTACATCCGAAAAAGGAGGGGCAGATGTCCCTTTCGCAAGATATATTCTTGCCGTGCAGATGCGCGTTCAAAAAACAAGATAGCAAATTGCAGAAACCGACAGGCACAGTTCGACATCAATTTAAAAGGCGGAACCCACGTGGTCCGCCTTTTTTCTTTGCCAATTTATTTTTTTATGCCTGTTTCTTCGCGCGAACTTTCTTTGGTTTTGGTTCAACCGCTTTCGAACGGCGCGTCTTAAACTTCTCAACGCGACCGGCTGTGTCGATCAATTTTTCTTCTCCGGTATAGAATGGATGGCATTTCGAGCAGATCTCAACGCGAATCTCCGCTTTTGTCGCGCCGGTCGTGAAAGAATTGCCGCAGGCACAGATCACCTTGGCATTTTTGAAATAGGTGGGATGCGTATCGGTTTTCATAGTTGTTCTATTATATGCGGAGTTCGCTGTTTCGTCAAACTGGCTTTATCATCGCCGGGTGCTATAATGAGGGCAATGGCCAGTTTCGAGGTCCCCATTTCCCGTCAGCCAACTCCCTCGATAGCGGAAAGGATCGCTCAGAAAGAGTTCAGGATTGAGGACCGCATGGTGAGCGGCCCTCATCTTCGTTTGCGTTACGAAAAAGAAGTTCTTGAAATTCTGGGCCGATATGTCGAACAACTTAAGTTGGGCGAGGTGATGAAAGAATTTATGGAACGTGACGAGGCAACGGGTTTGCATGTCACGCGGGTTTCGGCTGTCGCTATGGATCTTGCCCTCGAACGCGGGAGAGATGATCAGCTGATTTCGATTGGTGCCGGAGCGCTTTTGCATGATATCGGCAAAATGGATGTGCCGCTCGAAATACTCCGGAATAAAAATAAGTTATCGGGAAAAGATTGGGAAATAATGAAGAGCCATGCGACGATGGGCGTGGAACGGCTGGAAAGCGATCCTCGTCTCGCCGAAGCAAGAAAAATTCCGTTCATAAGAGAAGTTATCGGTGCGCACCACGAACTTAAAACGATCGATCCGTACGGCGTCATTGCCTTGAAAGATCTTCCCAAAGAAGCAAGGGATATTGTAAGTGTTGTTGCCGCGGCTGACGTCTTTGATGCGCTTTCGAACGATCGGTCATATCAAAAAGCGCAGACGATGGC
This sequence comes from uncultured delta proteobacterium, assembly GCA_963754915.1. Lineage (GTDB taxonomy): Bacteria > Myxococcota > Myxococcia > Myxococcales > Anaeromyxobacteraceae > DATJZG01. Next base: position 250,465 of record CAVWHZ010000011.1, read on the forward strand.
AAAAGCGGTGTACGACATTATGATGGGCACCGAGAACATCCCACAAGACCTGACTGTTTCGACCGTTTCGCGCTTCCGCGAGTTGAAAGAACAGGCATAACCGTGGGGTTGACACGCTGCCGTATTTTGCTACACTGGTAGTCGTTGCGCCTCCCGTGAGGCGCCTGATCTTTGATATATGAATATAACAACCAAAAATGAGAGTTTTTTAGTTGTCCCAATTTATTCTTTTTCGCGGTATTAAGAAGCAAAAAAAATACCGCACGGTTCAAATTTTTTAAGAGGATTTGATCCTGGTCCAGGATGAACGCTGGCGGCGTGGATAAGGCATGCAAGTCGAGCGGCTTTATTTTTTGAAGAGTTGCGATTACATCAAGAGCAACGGATGTTGATAAGTAGCGGCGAACGAGTTAGTAACACCTTGGTACGTACCTCGAAGTCGGGCATAGCTCGCCGAAAGGCGAGGTAATTCCCGATATTGCCGCAAGACGAAAGTCGCAAGACGCTTTGAGATCGGCCTAGGCCCGATCAGCTAGTTGGTAAGGTAACGGCTTACCAAGGCTATGACCGGTAGGGGAGGTGAGAGCCTGACCCCCAACGACGAGACTGAGACACGGCTCGTACTCCTACGGGAGGCAGCAGTCGAGAATATTCGACAATGGGCGAAAGCCTGATCGAGCGACGCCGCGTGCAGGATGAAGGCCTTCGGGTCGTAAACTGCGGTAGTAGCGTAACAATGCAAATGAGTGTGCTACGGAAAGAGGTGGGTAACTACGTGCCAGCACCAGCGGTAAAACGTAGACCTCAAGCGTTATCCGGATTTATTGGGCGTAAAGCGCATGTAGGAGGTTTTGCGCGTCTTCTGTTAAAGCCCACCGCCTAACGGTGGAAGTGCAGGAGATACGGCAGAACTAGAGGAGGTTAGAGGTGCATGGAACGCACGGTGTAGGGGTGAAATCCGTTGATATCGTGCGGAACACCAAAGGCGAAGGCAGTGCACTGGGACCTTCCTGACTCTGAGATGCGAAAGCGTGGGGAGCAAAAAGGATTAGATACCCTTGTAGTCCACGCCCTAAACGATGCCTGTTTGCTGTTTCGAGTATCGACCCTCGGAGTGGCGTAGCTAACGCGTTAAACAGGCCGCCTGGGAAGTACGATCGCAAGATTAAAACTCAAAGGAATAGACGGGGACTCGCACAAGCGGTGGAACATGAGGTTTAATTCGACAGTAAGCGAGGAACCTTACCAGGGTTTGAAATGTATATGACGGCTGGTGGAAACATTGCCCTTCTCACAAGGACAGTATACGCAGGTGCTGCATGGTTGTCGTCAGCTCGTGCTTTGAAGTGTTCCCTTAAGTGGGGTAACGAGCGCAACCCCTATTGCGTGTTACAAGTGTCACGCGAAACTGCCCAGCCCATAATAGATTCGTGAGGCATCAAATGATTCATCGATTTTTGGGCTGGGAGGAAGGAGGGGATGACGTCAAATCCGCATGGCCCTTTGATACCTTGGGCTACACTCGTGTTACAATGGTCGGGACAATGGGTTGCCAACCCGTAAGGGGGAGCTAATCCCATCAAACTCGGCCCCAGTTCGGATTGAGGGCTGCAACCTGCCCTCATGAAGCCGGAATCGCTAGTAATCGCAGATCAGCCACGCTGCGGTGAATACGTTCTCGAGTCCTGTACTCACTGCCCGTCAAGCCAAGGGAGCCGGTAATAGGTGAAATCTCACTTCGGTGGGATAAACTTAAGATCGGTGACATGGGCTAAGTCGTAACAAGGCACGCGTAGCGGAAGCTGTGCGTGGATCAATTAAACTACTACAAAATTGATATCTGTCGAACTATCTCTCTTTGGCCAGCGAATCGATCGCTTGCGGAAGCGAGGTAGGTAATTGGGACAACTAAAAAGCTCTTTAGTAGATATGGTAGAATAAAGCATGGCAGATGGAGGCAAAAAAGATTATGGTGATCGAGGACGACCATTTCTGTCGTCGCTCATGAAGGCGCGTCTTGAAAAAGAGGGCTTTACGTGGTGCAGGCGTTTGATGGCGAAGAGGCGATCAGATGTTGAAGACGGGAGCCGCCGTCGCTCATCATCCTCGATCTCATCATGCCGAAGGTAACCGGGTTTGAGGTGCTGCAGATGTTTCCATCACGCCGGGGCTCGACAAGATTCCGGTCGTGATCGTGAGCAATCTTGCGCAGGATTCGGACATCGAGAAGGCGCGGCAGCTCGGCGCGAGGGAGTATTTCGTGAAGGTGAAGGTTTCCATCGATGACCTCATTGGAAAAATAAAAACACTTGTGCAATAATACATTTCATCATCAAAATGATCTCAGAAGAAATTCTAAAAAAGATAAAGCCCGGGCGCGAAGGTACGGGTCTACGAAGGAAAGACCCCGTTCGACCGGGCTCGTTATCGCGCGCAAGCACGGGTCAGAGCCGGGAGCGACGTTCACCGTCCGCACGATGCTCGCCGGCGTTGGCGTGGAGAAGGTGTATCCGGTCCATTCGCCCTCGATCGTAAAAGTGGAGGTTGTTTCAAGCCCTAAAAAAGTGCATCGCTCAAAGCTCTATTTTGTCCGCAAAATCTCCGGGGCAAGTATCCGCCAGAAGCTCGACGTCTCGCTATAAAAACACCCCAGTTCCTGTTTGGAACTGGGGTCTGTTGTTGGGGCAAGCTTCCCGTTAGATCCTCCTCGAAAACTGGGCGCTGGCCGGTATGTGGTTTTGTGTATAGCGAGCCGCATAGATGACTCGAAAGATGCCGGAGGGAATTTGGCCGGCAGGCGCCTTCACGAAATAGAACGGATGTTCGTGTAGGGCGTCCGGAGTCAGATCGGGACCGGTTGCTTGGCTCGTGCGCCATGCAAGCAAATTGAGGGGAGGGAGACCGTTCAGTTTCAGGTGCACGAAAGTGCATTTTTTTGTTGCTGTGTTTGGCGAAACCATCAAACTAACCAGTTAGTTGTGCGAAAATGAAGGGATGATACACAAAAAAACGTCGCAATCCAGATTGCAAAATCTGCGGCAGCTTTCGGACGGTGAAGCGGGGTTCGAGGAATGGGTTGAAGCGGTTCTTCTGCAAGAAAGGAAAACATTCTTTTTCGGTTGACCATCGGAAGAAGCCGACGGCATTGTGGATACAATATATCGACGGCATTCCGTTGCGGAAGCTGGGCGACGAGATCGGTTTGTCGGCAGCGCAGGTGCACACAATCGTGAAGCGTGAGATGGACGCCTTGCCCGACAATACTCGACTGAGTTTGGACTGCGGCCTTCGGTGGTCTGGCCGCCTCTGCATTGATGGAAAATATGTGAAGGTGAAGGGATACCCCAAGAAAATACCATTCATCTACGGCATCGACTACCTGACCCACGACATCGTGGTTGGCATTCTCACCTTCGCGGAAGATGAAAACTCATTTCTGAAATTCTTTCGTCTCTTGAAAACGTGCAAATACCCTTTGACGATTGCGATATGCGACGAGGTGGCGGCGTTGCCCTTGGCGATGAAGAAATACTTCCCGAATGCAAAGATACAAATATGCCAGAACCACTACCTCGAAAATCTGCGTCAACGCTTGAAAGTCAGAACCGAAAATACATATGCCAGATTTTTCTCGCAGGTATATCAGGCATTCGATCCCAAGCATCATCCTGCCAAGCGCAATGCCATATTCCAGCGCATCTACTTCGACTGGCGGCATGACCCGCTTTTGAGGCAGATTTTACTTGAAATCAACAGCCGCATCTACGAGCTGTTCGCCTTCAACTACCGGATGGCAAAATGCCCGAACACCAACAATCTCATCGAGTCGTTCAACTCGCATATCCAGGGACGCCTGAAAAGTATCAAGGGATTCGAAAAGTTCACGTCGGCGCAACGATGGTTGAATGCTTGGATGATCCGCCGCAGGACAAAATCTTTCACGGACTGCGATGAGCCATTCAAGCACTTGAATGGAAGATGTTCACTGGAAGTTGTGATGAAAAAGGACGTTGAGTTTCCAAACATACTCGGCGTCAAACCCCCGAAGAAAAGTAAGGGGCCGCTGGAAAAATCCAGCAGCCCCGGTTGAAACAACCTCACATGTCGTATAAAATGTTGTCGAAGTGGTAGCCACAACACAGGCAGAGCGCGAGGTTGTAATTCGTAACGTGATCCTCTTGCCTCCCGCATTGTTTGCATCGCTGCGTTTGCACGACCCTGTATTGGGCCATCGCTTTGCCACAATGACGCTCTGTCCAGTAGGTCTTCTTCTTGCCGAAGAAGCTCGGGTTCGGTTCCTGGCGAGCAGGACCGACGTTTTCCCACTGGGGACTGTGATCAAGACAAAAACCGTGCTGGCACATTCCGTGTTCGCACTTCTTCCCTGCAAGATCGCTATGAGCCATAGCAACCTCCTTCTGGCCACCCGATTCTAAGGTGCCGAAGATATTATACAAAAACAGTGGCAAAAGTCAAGTTTTTTGCCGCCGGAAAAACACCTGATACTGAACGGTAACGAGGGGAGGTGCGTGCGCCATGGCATGCACGGAGGCGGTCATTGCATGATCGGACTGGTTTGCATGTGTGCCAAGCGTCACCGCTGTCACCGTGGCAGACACAACAAACGCAGCCCAGAGGAAAAGCAAAATGCTTTTTTTCATGCGGGCTCCTAGAGGGAACATGTCTCCAGCCGATCATATAATCCGGCCGAAGTGCTACTGCCCAGTATAACAAAAACGGTTGCCAGGTCAAGGGATCAGGCACAAATTGAAATTTTATCAGTGATTCTGTAGTATGATTGAGATTCAAATATGCGCGGGTGGCGAAACTGGCAGACGCACTACCTTGAGGTGGTAGCGCCCGTAAGGGCTTGCAGGTTCAAATCCTGTCCCGCGCACAAGACCTCACTACTTGACAATATATAAGAAATGATATACAATCATATCCAGTAATACAGGAGGGATTTATGTGGGAAAAATTGAAGAGTCCTTTTGGGCAGGACAACTTGGAAGGCGAGATTCATCGGACAAAGGTCCCTGGCGGATGGTTGGTCGTAACCATTTGGTGGGGTTGCAACTTGGGTGGAGTAGCTCAAACCTTTCTTCCTGATCCCGAGCGCGAGTGGAAGCCCGAAAAAGATCCTGTATCCTAGGGTCACCGTCACCAATCTGCAGATACCGTCGCGCTTTTCAAGCGAGGCGGTTTTCTTTTTGCGCAAGAATCGTTCGAACATCGTCCACGCCTGCGCACAAAAAAAAGACGCCTCGAAGGTTTTAGCTTGAGGCGTCAGGGATTTCCTCGCGTGCCTGGCGAAGGTGCTCTTCGCGAAGCCATGGGCGATACACGTTCATAAGGTGGCACATGGCGAGATCGCACGAGCGCTCGAGGAAGCTAACGAGCGCGCGCTTTTTCTGGATGTGCAGATCGTCCTGCCCGGAGCTATTTTCGCGTTCGGGGGGAAGAAGGAAGAGAAGAAATTTAATTTGTTCTTGGATTCCTCGTGCATGATCTTCGGCTGCACGGTAGTGCCTTTGGATCACGGTGAATTCACGTTCTTCGCTGCAGGCGATGACCGCGCATTGGATTTCACCGTACAATTCTTCCCATCGTTCTATCGCAAGGGCATAGTGGCGGAAAAAAGCCAGTTCAGAATGCGGATCATCATTTTTCATGAGCGCTCCTCGATTGTTATGCGCACTGTCTGCCGGAGAGTATATCTCTTTTGCATTTCTTTGGCAATCTGCTATAGTGATTCCCAATGAGGCGACACCCTGGTCTCTTCTTATCGCTTATCGTTCTCGTGGCTATCGCCTCGGGATTTTTCGTTTACCCAAAGTGGATCGGCTCCCAATGGATGCCATGGCGCCTCGGGTTGGACCTTGTGGGAGGCAGTCACCTGGTCTACCAAGTGGACCTTTCGAACGTTTCTTCGACCGACCAGAATTCGGTCGTGGCCGGCCTGCGCGACGTTATTGAAAAGCGTATCAACCTCTACGGGGTGAGCGAACCGGACATTTATACCTCGCAGACGGGTAACCAAGCGCAGCTTTTTGTCGATCTCGCCGGCGTGAGTAACATAAGCGATGCGATCAATCAGATCGGGCAGACGCCGCTCCTCGATTTTCGCGAGGTCGAGCAAACGGCATCGGGGACGCAGTATGTGTATACAAACCTTACCGGCCAGTACATTACGGGGGCATCGCTCATTTTTAACCAGACGACCGGCCAGCCGCAGGTGCAGATCAATTTCAATACTGACGGAACAAAAATATTCGGTGAGATAACGGCGGCGAATGTCGGAAAGCCGCTCGCGATATTCCTCGACAACCAATTGATAGAAGCTCCGACCGTACAGAGCGCGATCACCGGTGGTTCGGCCGTGATCACGCGGCAGCTTCACGGTTGCCGACGCGCAGCAGCTCGTCGGACGGTTCAACGCAGGAGCTTTGCCGGCACCTATTACGCTCATCAATCAGCAGACGGTGAGTGCGAGCCTCGGAACCAATTCACTGAAGAAGGTTATCCTCGCCGGCATCATCGGCACCATTCTTGTGATTTTATTCATGCTCTTTTACTACCGCCTACTCGGCCTTTTCGCCGCGATGGCACTCGTCATTTATATCGCCATCACGCTTGGGATATTCAAAATTTTCAATGTGACCATGACGCTTGCCGGTCTCGCAGGCTTTATTCTCACGATCGGCATGGCCGTTGACGCAAACATCCTTATTTTCGAGCGCATCAAAGAAGAGCTAAAAAGAGGACTGCCAAAAACTTCAGCGCTCGAAGAAGGTTTTCGTCGCGCATGGCCGTCCATTCGGGATTCCAATACCTCGACCATCATTACTGCGGTTATTCTCTATTACTTGACATCGAGCTTTGTGCGCGGCTTCGCGCTTACGCTCCTCATCGGCGTCATCGTGAGCTTGTTCAGCGCCATAACGACCACGCGGCTTTTCCTGCGTGTTTTCCTGAAAGATAAAAAACCACAAACAAATGTTTAATATCGTCGGCCATAAAAAGATCTGGTTTGCGCTTTCCACCCTGCTCGTCGGCCTGGCCGTTCTCGCCATCGTCGTTTATGGATTTAAAGAGAGCGCCGAGTTCAAAGGGGGATCGCTCTGGGAGTTCAAGGTTCCGGCTTCGAACCCGGCGCTTGTTGATGTCCAGAACACTTTTGTGAACACGCTGCACCTTCAGGGCGCATCCGTTAGTTATGACGCAAACAACCAAGAATTTTTGGCGCGCTTTGATACGATAAGCGAAGCAACGCACCAACAGTATCTCACACTACTGAAGAACACCTGGCCGTCGTTCCAGGAATTGAACTTCGAGTCCATCAGCCCCTCAGTCGGCGCCGGCCTTAAGAACAACGCCATTATCGCGATTATTCTGGTGCTCGTGGGTATTTCGCTTTATATCGCATTTGCGTTCCGCAAAGCTTCGCGGCCGATCAGTTCATGGAAATACGGATGGATAACGCTCCTCACGCTCTTTCACGACGTTTCGATTCCGGCAGGGCTCCTCGCGTTTCTCGGGCATACGCAGAACGTTCAGATCGACAGTAATTTTATCGTTGCCCTGCTTGTTGTGATGGGCTTCTCGGTGCACGACACGATCGTGGTTTTTGATCGTATCCGTGAGAACCTGCTTGCTCAGCGGGGTAAAGTGGCTTTCGAAAAGATCATTAATGACAGCGTTAATCAGACACTTGCGCGCTCAATAAACACATCACTCACGCTCATTCTGGTCCTGCTCGCGCTCTATTTTGTCGGTCCCACCAATCTCCAATATTTCGTGCTCACGCTCCTCGTAGGTGTCACGACTGGTATTTATTCGTCGATCTTTATCGCGAGCCCGGCATTGGTCCTCGTGGTTCCGAAGGAGGATCGACAATAGACCATAAGTTGACGGGACTTGCAAAATAGTTTAGTATGGTTTATACTAACCAGGAAATAAATTATTCATGGCGTCTATCTCCAAAATCGTCAACACTGCCCTCGTGGGCCTTAACCCCCGCCAAAGGGAGGTTATTTCGGCCCGTTTTGGGCTAGAAAAGGCCGGCGAAGGGGAAACCCTGGCCGCTATCGGAGATCGGCTTAATGTTACCCGGGAACGCGTACGGCAGATCGAGAATGGCGCCATCTCGCTCATTAAAACTAACGTGATTGAAAATCCGGAGGCTGCGGTAATCCTCGAAAAGATCAAAAAATTTATTCTGATTCGCGGTGGTGTTGCCCGGAAGGCTGACGTTGCCCAGTTCGCTTCCTCGCTCGCAAGCGGTGTTCGCGAAGCGCACCTCGATTTTCTCGCTGAAGCCTCAGGCGTTTTTAATGTTTATCGCGAAGACGAACGTTATTATCCATTTTATTATGTAAGCGAAAAAGATTTGAAAAATGCCCAAAGCTTTGTGGATGGTTGGGTAAACTTCCTTAAATCTCGCAAGGATAAAGTTTTCGCAGAATCGTATGGCGTCCAACTCGCCTCATTCCTTAAGGCGAAGTCGGTCAACCACAGCATTGCGGAAAACTATCTCGGCGTTTCGAAGCAGATTCACAAGAACCCGTACGGTGATATGGGCCTTCGTGATTGGCCGGTAATCAGCCCGTCAACCGTGCGCGACAAGATCTATCTCGTCCTCAAGAAAAAGGGCAAACCGCTCCACTTCGAAGATATCGCAAAACATATCAATGCGGTCGGTTTTGATGAACAGGAGGCGCTCGCGCCGACCGTCCATAACGAACTCATTAAGGACGAACGCTTTGTGCTCGTCGGCCGAGGTATGTATGGGCTTCGGGAGCATGGATATGAGCCGGGCACGGCACGCCAGGTGATCGCCAAGGTTTTGAAGGGCCGCGGGCCTTTGCGTCCGACCGACGTCGTCGCACACGTCAATAAGGAGCGCTTCTTCAAGCAGAACACTATCCTTATCAATCTGCAGAACAAGAATTACTTCGAACGCTTACCGGACGGCAGGTATCGGGTCCGGGAATCCTAAAGTTTCCCGTTAGGTTTCTCTTTGAAAATTTTGGTATGCTTAAGGTAGTGATTTATGTCTAATTTTTTTTCATTGCCACCGTTGCCGAGCTTTATCCTGGGTATTCTTGGCAGCATATGGACGGTTTGGGAAGCGGTCTGGTGGATCGCCACCCCTATTATCGCGCTCATCGTTGCATGGGAGGCGTGGCATTTGCATTTGCATCATGAGTGGTTGCATCGGATGCATTGGACCCTCCTCGAGATCAAAGTTCCCAAGAACATTTTAAAAACGCCGAAATCGATGGAGCAGATCTTTGCCGCCTCGCACGCGCCGTTTTCCTATGGTTACAGCTGGATCCAGCGCCATATCCAAGGCATGGACGAATACTGGATGTCCTACGAACTTGTCGGCCGTGCAGGAGAAACCCATTTTTATCTTCGCCTGCCGGGCGAGTTTAGAAATATGATGGAGTCCGCCATTTACGGGCAATATCCTGAGGCCGAGATCACTGAGGTGGAAGATTACCTCGACGAGATGCCGAAGATCATTCCGAACCGCAGCTTTGACCTGTCGGGTTTTGAAGAGGTGCTTCGCAAACCGAATTATATTCCGATCAGAACGTATCCGATGTTCGAGGAAGCCGTCGAAGAACGCCGTGTCGATCCAATCGGTGGCATTATGGAGATCATGTCCAAATTAAAGGAAGGGGAACAGATCTGGTACCAAGTGCTTGTGCGGCCTGCCGGCGAAGAAGTTTTCGAGGCTGGCATTGAATATTTGAACAAGCTGCTTCATATTGACGATGAAAAAAAGAAAAGCAGATTCAAGTTTGACCTCGGCATCACTATGGAAGAAGCGCTTCGCGCCCCTTTTGAACATCCAGGCCTCGCGTCAAGCGAAGATAAAAAACAGGAGCGAAAATGATGCGATTCCTGGTGAGTCCGCACGATAAGGAGATAGCCGATGCCATCCAGAAGAAGATTGCAAAGCTCTCTTTTGAGGTGACCACGCGTTTTATCGTGATCTCGCAGCGGGATGTTGCTCCGACAGATTCCAATTATGTCATGGCGCTCCACGGTTTTGTCCGCCAGTTCAATACCCAAAACCTGAATCAGTTGAAGCCGGAAAAATCCACAACCACCGCTGGCTATGCCGTGAAAGGATTTTTCAAAAAGACTCGTCTTCACTACCGCAAACGCATGCTTTATGAACATTATAAGAACATTCTCCACGGGTCCACGTCCGATTCTGAACATCGAAGAGCTTGCTACCATTTTTCACTTCCCGCTCGGAGTTGTTTCGACGACCGAGCTCGAGAAGATCGAATCGCGCAAAGGCAGCCCGCCGGCAACGCTTCCGGTCCTCGAAGACCAGATCGAAGAATAATATTTTTATATGCCAAGCAACCCAAACAAAGACATCACGCCGCTCGGCTTCCATAACTATCGCGGCAACCAGGAGCAAAAATTTGGCATCAAGCTTGATGACCGTCGGCGCCATGTCTATATCGTTGGAAAGACCGGCGTTGGCAAGACAACGCTCCTCGAAAATATGGCGGTTGCGGATATCAAAGCGGGTAGGGGAATTGCGATCGTAGATCCGCACGGAGAATTTGCTGAAAAACTTCTGGATTTCATTCCAGAGGATCGCCTTGATGATGTGATCTATTTTGATCCGTCGGACATGGAACATCCCATTGCGTTCAATCCGATGGAGCAAGTGGGAACCGAATTTCGGCATCTTGTTGCGTCCGGCATTATGGGTGTTTTCAAAAAAATCTGGGTGGATGCATGGTCGGCGCGCATGGAATATATTTTAAACAATACCCTTCTTGCGCTCTTGGAATATCCGGGATCGACGCTCCTCGGCGTTCTTCGTATGTTCTCTGAGCCGCCGTATAGAAAAAAAATTGTAGACAACTTGAAAGACCCGATCATCAAGGCATTCTGGCAGAACGAGTTCGCTCGCTATTCACAAAAACTTGAAACGGAGGCCCTCGCCGCCATTCAGAATAAGGTTGGGCAGTTCGTTTCAAACCCGCTCATCAGGAATATTTTAGGCCAATCGCGCTCCACCATCAATATGCGCGACATCATGGATAGCGGCAAGATATTTATTGCCAACCTCTCCAAGGGAAAAATGGGCGAGGATAATTCCGCGCTATTGGGTGCCATGATCATTACTCGTCTCCAGCTTGCTGCCATGTCTCGCGTCGATATTCCCGAAGAAAAACGGCGCGATTTTTTCCTCTACGTCGATGAGTTCCAAAACTTCGCAACCGCGTCGTTCGCTAATATTCTTTCCGAAGCCCGTAAATATCGCTTAAGTTTGGTTTTGGCCCATCAATATATCGGCCAGCTCGTTGGTCCCGAAGGGAACACCAAGGTGCGTGACGCCGTGTTCGGTAATGTGGGAACCATCATCACATTCCGCATTGGCGCTTCGGACGCGGAATTTCTGGAAATGGAATTTATGCCAGAATTTTTGCAACAAGATCTCGTAAACCTCGCGAAGGCGAACGTTTACCTGAAGCTTATGATCGACGGCGTTGCATCGCGGCCGTTTTCCGCAACGACCCTGCCACCAATAAAAGTGCCGCTTGTTTCGCACCGCGACATTATCATCGCAAACACTCAACAGCACTATGGAACTCCACGCAGCGTTGTGGAGAGCAGGATCGCCGACGAGTGGGTGACCCAAAGCGATGCCGCAATTGACGATAAAATGAGCCGCCGCAACGAGCGGCCGCTCTCGACGCTCCGTCCGTCGGATAATCGCCAGGCGCCGCGTTCGCGGCCTATAGAACGGCCACGGGCGTCAAATCCAATGCCTCCGACGGCGCCGCTGCCTCAAGAGAAGCAGACGGTTCCGAAAGAGCCGATTGCCGAAACACCGCTCGACGCTGTTGTGAAGCCCGCAAAACCGAAAAAGCAATTTCCGCGCCAGGCGGTTGACATAGATGCACTGCGCAAAGCCATCAGTGAATCTTTGAAGAAACAGTCAGATGGCGACACGGCAGCATAATGCGATTTCACATTCTTACCATTTTCCCGGATATGTTCGATTCGTATCTCAAGGAGTCGCTTTTTAAGCGCGCCGCGCAGAAAAAAATAGTTTCCACGCAAACATATGACATCCGAACATTTACCAAGAACAAACATAAAAAAGTGGACGACCGGCCCTTCGGCGGGGGACCTGGCATGGTGATAATGGTCCAACCCATCCATGATGCCGTGAAAAAGATAAAAGCAAAACTTCGATCCGGCAAAAAACCTCAGGTTATTTTATTTTCCACTCGCGGGAAAAAATTCGATGCAAAAATTGCAAGGCGTTTGTCGAGGTATGACGATTTGATCTTGATCTGCGGCCGTTATGAAGGGGTTGATGAGCGTGTGGCGCAGCACATCGTGGATGAAGAAATTTCGATCGGCGACTATGTGTTGAGCGGCGGTGAGTTGCCCGCGTTAGTGCTCGTGGAAGCCGTGAGTCGGCACATCCCCGGATTTCTGGGCAAAGAAGAATCTTTAGAAGAAATTAACGGATCATTTCCGACCTATACGCGCCCAGAGGATTTTATTCCTGCGCAAGGAAAGAAATGGTCCGTGCCAAAGGTGTTGCTTTCAGGAAATCACAAAGATATCGAAGAGTGGCGAAAGAAGAAGAGCTGACTTTTTTTAATGTTCCTTTAATCTATTGCGGCATATGCTGGAGAAATGCCGCAAAAACTTTCCGTTGCGGATATCGCATTCGGCATCGCAACGTCATTCGTTGTGGGAATTTTGGTTGCTGGATTGGGCTGGAATCTCGCCATAACCATTTTTATCGCCCTCGGCGGTTTTATTGCTGCTCGATATGGAAAGAATATTTTTCTTTGGCGCGAGATTTGCATTTTCATCACAACCATTTGTCTCGGGGCATTGTATTATCATATCTACCTCACATGGGACGCATTGGCGCTCACGCTTCCATATGGACAGCAGATTTCCATATCAGCTCTTGTCGTTGACGAGCCGAAAGAATCCGTAAAATATGAAGTTTTCGATATAGCACCGCAACGGTCGCACGTAATAACCATTCTCGCTCCACCCGGAAGTGACTATCGTTATGGCGACCTTTTGCAGTTGCAGGGGATTTTAAACATGCCCGATGCACCGGGCGAAAATCCGCTGATGGCGACGCCGAAGATCAAGATTCTTGGAGCGGCTCGCGGTTTTTGGCTGCGCGAACAGCTTATCGATTTGAAGTATTCCTTATTTCAAAAATTCGGCGAGCTTCTGCCGCGGGATGAAGCCGGACTTTTGGGTGGTGTTGCATTTGGGGGATCGGGTGGAATAAGCCCGGAATTGAAGAGCGAGATGCAACTTTCCGGTACATCTTACATTCTCTCGATGTATGGATGTAAGATCGCGGCGGTCGTTAGCATCGCAGGCAGCATGCTCAAGTCCTTCTTCTCCCGCCGCGTGATCTTTACCGTGAATCTTTGCCTCATCACAGCCTTCATCCTTATGGCTGGGCTTGAAGCATCAGTAATCCGCGCAGGCATTATGGTCGGGTTGGCACTCATTGCAAAGCAGCTTGGCCGCACCTATCGCATGAAAAATGCGCTCATGCTTACGGCTGCTATCATGCTGGCATTCGATCCATTACTCTTGCTCGGTGATCTGGGATTCCAGCTTTCTGTACTTGGCCTCCTTGGCGTCGCGTATCTCGAAAACCCAATCAAATATTGGTGGCAATACGAAAGACCCGGATTTCTTTCGTGGCGCGACGGTGTTGTTACGACTCTCGCCGTGCTTATTCCCATGGTGCCAAGCATTGCGAACAACGACGGTACATTTCCGCTCACAGCGATCGCTTCGAATGTTTTAGTATTTTTTGCTACGCCGATAACCGTGCTTTTTGGGTTTCTGCTCGCAGCGGTAAGTTTTGTATCGTTCTTCGGCGCTCTTTTTCTTGCCAAAATCGGAGAAGTTCTTTTGTGGTACCAATTGGCTGTCATAAAACTTTTCTCGATCATCGTCATTCCGCTTCCGATCACATTCAGATATGCCACCGCAGCACTTTTATATTTCTCGCTCACCGCTATTTTCGCCTTCTATTATTATGAGAGCGAATAAAAAGAAAAATGACGATCGCACATTAGAACCCGCACGCTTCGTCATTCTTTTCTGTCTCATCGCTTGCGATTGTGCGGGATGGTATTTCATCATCGCAAACGCACTACCACAGCCGGCACGCGCTTATTTTCTGGACGTCGGGCAGGGAGATTCTGAACTCGTTATTTTTTCAAACGGCGTAAAGATAATGACCGACGCCGGTCCGGACAATTCGGTTATGAAAAGCCTCAACGACGTTCTTTTGCCAGACGATACATATATCGATCTTGCGGTGATCTCGCACCCGCAACTCGATCACTTCAACGGATATAATTATATTCTCGAGCACTACCGTATAGGTGCCTTCATATATAACGGACGCGATGATAGCCCGGGCGTAAGCGCCTGGCCCGAGCTTCTCGTAAAAATAAAAGAGAAGCATATTCCTCTCATTACGCTTGGCATGGGGGATAGCATTCACTCCGGCAATAACGAAATAGATATTCTTTCCCCCGACAAAGAGTTTGATGAAAGTGCGGAGCTCAACGATACCGGCCTCGTCGAACTTGTGAAGACGCCGGGTTGGAAAGAGCTTCTTACTGCGGACATCGGCTTCAATGTAGAAGACCTCTTGCTTGCCAACCATGATGACATCCGCGTCGATATCCTCAAAGTGCCACATCACGGCTCAAAGTATTCCTCCGGCGACGCTTTTCTCCGGACGGTATATCCAAGAGCGGCTGTTATAGAGGTGGGCGCCCATAATACCTACGGTCATCCTGGTAAGGAAACGCTCGCTCGACTCGCTTCATCAACAAATGCCAAGGTATTTCGCACTGACCGCGACGGCACCGTAGAAATCTGGTCTGAAGGCGATACCCTAAGAATTAGCAAAGCAAAAGGATGATATAATTGATAGATATGACGCTCTTGGTCAAGAACGTTCAGGTTATTGGCGGCAATCGGGAATTTCCCGACCGGTCCGACGTTTTTGTGAGCGGTGACCGCATTTCCGCGATCGGCAATTTCCCAAACAAGAATGCCGACGTGGTCCTGGATGGCCAGGGCGCCTATTTAAGCCCGGGATTCATTGACGTAAATACCGATTCGGACCATTATCTTACACTCCTTGAATATCCAAGCCAAGCGGATTTCCTTAAGCAGGGAGTGACCACTATCTTCGGCGGCATGTGCGGCGCATCACTTGCGCCACTTTTGTATGGCGGTCTTGAATCGCTCCGCAAATGGGGGAGAACGGATCGCATGAACGTCAATTGGCACACGATGGGCGAATTTCTCGACGTAGTCGCCAAGCGCTCACTTGCCATAAACTTCGGAACCCTTGCGGGGCACGCCACAATCCGCCGTGCCATCGTGAACGATGCCATCCGAGATCTTACCAAAAGCGAATTCGATGTTTTTCGAACGACACTCACGGCTGCGCTTGCCGAAGGCGGTTTCGGAATGTCGAGCGGTTTGGGGTACATCCACACCAACAAAACGCCCTACGGCGAGCTAAAAAATCTTGCCGACATCGTAAAGAAATTTCAGGGTGTTTACGCGACGCATCTGCGCGACGCCGAGGCCGGCATTGCGGATTCCGTAAGCGAGACGATAAAACTTTCGAAAGAGACCGGAACAAAAACACTTGTCAATCACTTCGTCCCTGTCTCCGGCTTTGAAAAACAATACGAAAGGGCACTCGCCGCGATCAATGCGCTTCCGGAGGACGTCAACTTCCATTTTGATGTTTATCCATCATCGTTTACGATGTCGCCGATCTATACCTTTTTGCCGACATGGGTCCGCACCGGTGGTTTTGAAGCCATGATGGCAAGCCTAAAGGATGAGTGGCTGATGCCGCGCATTTTAAAAGACATGCCTCGTATGAATGAGGATCGCTTTGTTATTGCGCAGGCTCCGGACAATGATTTCCTTGTTGGAAAATCTCTTAAAGAAGTAAAACACATGTATGGCTTCGACGATGCCCGGAAGGCACTCCTCAAACTTATGCAGACGCTCACGATGCGCGGCTCGGTCCTTTACAAAAATCTCAACGAGCCACTGATCGTAAAGGCGCTCGCAAGCAAACGAAGTTTCATTGCATCAAATGCGCCGAGCTTTGCGTACGGAAAAGAAAAGCAATTGAAGTCGGAACGCACGACATCAACGTTTACCAAGTTCCTGGCGCTTGTCGAGGAGCGAAATATCATGTCGCTTGCGGATGCGGTACGTAAACTGACCATAGAACCGGCACAAAAGTTCAATCTTGCACATAGGGGGCAGATAAAGGAAGGTAACTTCGCCGATCTTACGTGTTTCAAGGGCCATGAAATACAGTTTACGATCGTGAATGGTTCCGTGGCGGTGGAGGGCGGCGAATTTAAAGGGGCGTTCTCGGGAAAAGCCTTGCGGCATTCCGTTCCGAAATAATGGCTACGCGCGGACCACGAAGGATCGCGAGCAAGCCGGATTATTTTTTGCTCGCCGTCATCGCCCTCTTGGTTGTTTTCGGCCTCGCCATGCTTGCATCGGCATCATCGGACCTCGGCAAGACCCAGTTCAATGACACCTATTATTATTTAAAACACCAAATATATTTCGGACTCTCGTTTGGCATCGTTGGATTCCTTGTCGCATATTTTATGCCATACCAGAGATGGAAGAAGGTATCGTTCATTCTGCTTTTGCTTGGCATCATAACGCTCATCGCCGTTTTTACACCGCTCGGAACGACAACCGGCGGATCAAGCCGGTGGCTGCGGCTCGGGCCTCTTAGCTTTCAACCCGCGGAGCTTATGAAGCTCATCTTCATTCTTTATCTTGCCGCTTGGCTCTCAAACACAAAACTGAAGCGGGCAACCGATTTTCAGTCCGGCCTTATACCGTTCCTGCTCATATCGGGGCTTATCATGGCACTTCTCATTCTTCAGCCGGCGACAAGCACGGTCGTCATTCTATTGGGGGCAGGCCTTACCGTATATTTCGTCAGTGGCGCGCCATATAAATATATTTTCGGAATGATCGCTCTCGGCGTTGCCATCATAGCTCTCGTTATTTATATAACGCCGTATCGCCGGGCGCGCATTTTGGGATATCTGGATAAAACCGCCGACATACAAGGGCAAAACTATCAAGTGAACCAGGGTCTTATCGCCATCGGTTCCGGGGGGTTTTTCGGCGTCGGTTACGGGCAGTCGGCGACAAAGGCAAATTATTTGCCAACGCCCATCGACGATTCCATTTTTGCCGTGGCAGGCGAAGAGTTGGGGTTTGTGGGAGCTTCCATGCTCGCCGTACTCTTCGCTCTTCTGTCGCTGCGGATGTTCTGGCTTGCAAAACGGATGGGGGATCAGTTTGGCCGCCTCATCCTCGTCGGCTTCGGTATGGTGATTGCTTTGCAAGCATTCGTTAATATGGCCTCTATTTCCGGTCTTATACCGCTCACGGGAGTTCCTCTACCCTTTGTGAGTTACGGCGGGACAGCTCTTGCAATCTTCCTTTCCATGATGGGCATCGCGGTAAACGTCTCGAAATATGTTTAACTAAGGCTATGGCACGCCAAGAACCATTTAATGTTGTTTTAACCGGCGGCGGAAGCGGCGGGCATATCTACCCGTTGCTTGCCGTCGCAGATGTTCTGCAAAAGAAAGTGGCAGATCTCGGGGCGCAAACCCAGTTTTTTTATCTCGGGCCGCGCGATGCGTATGCGCCATTCTTTACAAATCATGGCATACGTATTCGGCCGATATCAGCCGGAAAAGTTCGCCGATATTTTTCACTCGAAAATATTTTGGACGTCCCAAAATTTTTTATAGGCTTTTGGCAGGCGCTGTGGCAGCTCTATCGCATCATGCCCGATATCGTTTTTTCAAAAGGCGGAACGGGAGCGTTCCCCGTGGTGCTT